>NZ_JAFLDR010000047.1 GCF_017302275.1 Sulfuritalea sp. | reverse complement strand
ATCTGAGCGAACTGCACACGACCGCACGCAACAAACTCAAGAGCGCTCAAAAGCGCCCCTCGATCATCGCCGCTTGCTGGATGCAGGCTACCTTGTGGTGATGTCATGAATTACGGAAGTCTCAATAAGCCGTATCAGGTTGTTAGGCAGGGCAGCAGTCAGCACCTTGATAACAAACCAGCAAAAATGGAATTGGTATTTAAATCACTAGGTTTTCCCCACTATGCCGGCAAACGTCAGGGGCACACTTAACGCAATCTGCCACGGCTACGACACTCCATGGAAATCGATCACACCTATCGAGGCCGTGAGCATTCCCTCATCAAGCATGAGCTGCTGAAAGGCTACCTGCAGAAGCTCCTGCTCATAGTCGGTACGAGCGGTACCCGCGAAATTACCTATGTAGATTGCTTCGCCGGTCCTTGGGGATCCGAAGATGAATCACTGGACGGAACTTCCATCGCCATTTCCCTTGGCATCCTTAAGGGAGTTCAAGATACCCTCGCTGCGCCGCCCTACAGTATTCCGAGCCTGAAGTTGCGCGCTATTTATGTCGAGAAGGCAGAGCGTCGCTACCAACGCCTCGCGAGTTACTTAACGACCAACGCGCCACCAAGCATCGAATGTCATGCGCTCTACGGCGACTATTCTGAATTGCAGGACGACATACTGCGCCTGTGCGGCAATGGGTTCGCGTTCTTTTTCATCGACCCTAAGGGATGGAAGGACGTGACCATTCCGAAACTGCGCAAACTGGCTGCGCGGCCCCGTTCGGAACTGCTGATTAATTTCATGTACGACTTTTTTAATCGATTCATTGATCTACCAAGCTTGAACAACCAGGTCACGGACATGTTGGGTAAGTTGGACGAATCTGATCGACAAACACTAGCTGCGCGGTTGCCGAAGGATCGCGCAGCCTGGGTTGTAAACCGTTATCGAGAGTGCTTAAAGGCTGCGGCTGGAACTGAGGGGCGAGAGAAACCCCGTGCATACCATGCAATTGTGAAGGACAAGGATAAGGACAGAACCAAATACCACATGGTCTATGTCACCCGCCATCCCAAAGGGATTGTCGTTTTCGCTGAGCAGTCCGAGAAGGTCGACTTCATCCAGCGTGTTGTCCGCATACAAACAGCTCGCGAGAAGTCCGGGCAGGGCGGGCTTTTCGCACCGGAGCAAGAAGCGGAACAAATTGACGATGGTCGTGTCGGATTGGACATAGTCGAGGATTACTGGCTGAAATTGCTCGATACGGAAGCCAGAGCATTCGACGAAGCTGTGCTTGCTGACATGCTTGAAAGCCAGGGTTGGCAGATTTCGGACTTTCAGCAGGCATTTGGCCGACTTCAAGCCGCCGGAAAAGTGGAAAATATCGATGCTCGCGGAAGCCGGAAAAAGCACTTTGTCTATTTCGATAAGGCGGAACGGCTAAGGAAAACAAGATGACCACCACTACATCGATCGAATGGACCGAACAGACTTGGAATCCCACCACGGGGTGCACAAAGGTTTCACCAGGGTGTAAGCATTGCTATGCGGAAACAATGGCTCGACGACTGAAGGCTATGGGTGTTCGCGGTTATGAGAACGGCTTTGCCTTGAGTCTGCTGCCAGAGCGCCTAGTCGAGCCGCTGGCTCGAAAAAAGCCAACGGTGTATTTCGTCAACTCGATGAGCGATCTGTTTCATGAGGACATCCCCTTCTCGTTTCTTGACCGTGTATTCGAAGTGATCGGCTCCACGCCGCAACACACCTATCAAATTCTCACAAAGCGTTCGAGCCGGATGCGTAGGTATTTTGCAAACAAGGGACGAAGAGTCCATGGCAATGTTTGGCTCGGCGTATCGGTAGAAGACCGAAGACATGGCTTGCCGCGCATCGATGATTTGCGCGCCATTCCTGCAGCGATTCGATTTCTGTCCGTTGAGCCTCTTCTGGACGATCTTGGCGAGATTGATTTACAGCACATTCATTGGGTCATAGTCGGAGGCGAATCGGGGCCGAAGGCCCGCCCGATGGATCCAATGTGGGTAGCCAACATTAAGGAAGCTTGTGAAGCCCAAGGTTCCGCCTTTTTCTTCAAGCAATGGGGTGGATGGGGCGCGGACGGCAAGAGGCGGTCAAAAAAGGAGAATGGTCGTGTCTTTGCAGGACGCACTTGGGACGCTATGCCGTCCACCAGTACAGTCGCGCAAATCTGAAAACGGTGGCGGTAGCGGCCTAGCAACATTGGTAATTCGACCAAACGCAATAGGGAAGAGACTGGGTCCATCCGGCTGCCGCCGGCTCATATGTCAAAGGCCAGCGCTGTCCGTATTGGCCAGCGCCCAGTTTGTCCCAAGAGCACTAATTTCTAGTTTTGATTAGCGGACGTTTGCGATTGGTTTTGGCGCGACCAATGCCACTGTCTGCTCAGGCCGATAAGTACTCATTGATGGTGACATTCCGGATGCCGTGGATGCCGGGCAGTCCGGGGCGCTGCCTAGCGTCAGTTCCGCAATTCCCGACACGCCGTCGCGCCGGCACCGACTCCGGAGGCATCGCGCCGGCGCGCTGGCGACATTCGGCTTGGTGACATTCGACGCGCAGTGCAGCATGTGGGTCGGCCGGACAGACTGGTCCATCGGCAACGAGAGCATCACGCATACATGGCAATTGCGGGAAGCCAGGAGCCGCTTCGGCGAGCTGGTGGATCGCGTGCTCGCGGAAGGGGCGCGGCTCGTCACGCATCGTGGCGCGGCGGTGGTGGTGATCGCCGCGCCGGAATACCGGCGCCTGTCGGCCGGACCATCCTTGCTCGCTGTGTTGAACGGCGCGCCGCGCGGCGAAGCGCCGGGCTTTCCCGTTCCACTGAAACGGTGCGGGCACCCGATTGGTGAAGCATCTGCCCGACACCTGCGTTCGGTCGGAATTCACCAGCAAGGCGCCGGAGGCCAGGGTGCTGGCCTGGATCAATGGGCGCGCGGAAACCGGTCTGCATGTTGCCGCGATGTCGCTGGCGGGATTGCGGCGGCGGTCGCACACGGCCGGCAGTGGTGGCGCGCAAGGACCGTTATTTCGTGGCGGCCTTGTGGTGGTGCCCGATCCGCGGGAAATCAGGCCGAACTCGCCGCCGCCGGAACAGGCGGGAGGCCGTAGCGCCGGCGCCGACTCCTGAGCCTGTATCCTTCGGACTTTTCCTTCGCCGTTATAACCATGTCCGACGCCTGGAGCACGCTGCGCGCGCAGATCGAGTATTTCTCGCAACCCTTCCCCGAGGCGGCGATCGCCTTTGCCGATGAGCATCGCACCGACGTGGCACCCTTCCTGGTGGAGTCGATCGCGCGGCTGGCGGATCATCCGGAAGAGGGCGCCAATCCCGACTACGTGCTTCACCTCTACGCCATGCACCTGCTGGCCACCTGGCGCGAGACGACGGCGTATGCGCCGCTGGCGCGGCTCGGGCATCACTCGGAGGATGTCGTCGAGCAGTTGCTGGGCGACACGGTGACCGAATCCTACGGACGCTGCCTGGCCTCGGTTTGTGACGGCGACTTGAGCCTGCTGCGAGGGCTGGTCGAGGACCGCGCCGCCGCGCATTGGGCTCGGCACGCGGCGCTGGACGCGATCATGGTGCGGGTATTCGAGGGCGATGCCTCGCGCGATGAATTGATCGCCTATCTGATGCGCCTGGGCGACGCCGAAGCGACGCGCCTGCGCCAACCCGGGAACGAATCCAATAAATTCGAAATGCTCGACTCGGTGGCGTCGGTTGCCGTCGACCTCGGCGCGGTGGAGATGCTGGAACGCATTCGAGGCTGGTACGCGGACGGACTGCTCGATTCGACGATCGCCGACCTGCCCTGGGTTGAGGAGAATATCCCGCGCCCCTATGAAACCTGCCGCGACGAGCAGCTCGGGCGCGGCAGGGGCTATGTGCACAGTGTGAAGGCGGAGATCGGCTGGTGGGCGGGGTTCCACGACAAGCCGCCGACCGCGCGCAAACCGGCGCCGATGCCGGTTCCGGTTCGCCAGGGCCCCAAAGTCGGGCGCAACGAGCCCTGCCCCTGTGGCAGCGGCAAGAAATACAAGAAGTGCCACGGAGCCTGATCCGCCATGCTGATCCATCCCCAGTTCGACCCCATCGCGATTTCCATCGGCCCGCTGGCCGTGCGCTGGTACGGCCTGATGTACCTTGCCGGTTTTCTCGCCTTTCTCTGGCTGGGCAAGCGCCGGGCGGCGGCGCAGCCCTGGCATGCGATGAAGGCGACCGACATCGACGACCTGTTGTTCTACGGCGTGCTTGGCGTGGTCATTGGCGGCCGCCTGGGGCAGGTGCTGTTCTACGAACCGGGCTATTACCTGGCGCGCCCGCTGGAAATTCCCGCCGTCTGGAAAGGCGGCATGGCCTTTCACGGCGGCCTGCTGGGCGTGCTGCTGGCGATGGCGCTGTGGGGCCGCAAGAACGGCCGGTCCTTCCTCTCGGTGATCGACTTCATCGCGCCGCTGGTGCCGCTGGGGCTCATGGCGGGACGCATCGGCAATTTCATCAACGGCGAACTGTGGGGCCGCGTGGCGGACCCGGCGCTGCCCTGGGCCATGGTGTTTCCGCAGGTGGACAGCCTGCCGCGCCATCCGTCGCCGCTTTACCAGGCGGCGGGCGAGGGCTTGCTGCTGTTCGTCATCCTCTGGCTGTATTCGGCGCGGCAGCGCGCGGTGGGCGCGGTGGCCGGCGCCTTCCTCGTCGGCTACGGCGTGCTGCGTTTCGCCGCCGAGTACTTCCGCGAGCCGGACCACGGCATCTTCGGCTGGTCCTATACCGTCAGCATGGGGCAGTGGCTGAGCCTGCCGATGGTTCTGGTCGGACTCTGGTTGCTGTTGCGCCGGGTCAACCCGGCCGCGCGCTGACTCAGCGCGTGCGCCAGGAGTAGTGGCAGGCGACGCAGGCGCCGGTAAGGCCGGGAAGCAGCGCCAGCGCTTGTTCGCGGTCGCCGCCGGCCGCCGCGCGGGCGAACTCGCTGGCGGCGCGGTGGCCGTCGATGCCGATCTGATGCATGTCCTGCGGCATGTGCGCCCCCGGGCGTGCATCGAGCGGTTTGCCGCGATGCTTGCCCATCGCAGATTGCCCGAGTGACTTTTCCGCGACCTCGCCGGCTTCCTTCAGCTTGCCGGCCGCCATCAGCGTCAGGACTTCGTTGATGGCGAGCAGGTTGCCCAGCATTTCCTCGCGCAGGGCTTCCTGCGCGGCGGGGGGCAGGGGGGCGAGCTGGCGGTTGTCGGCGGCCAGCACCTGGCCACCGAGGAGCACGCCGATCACGCCAAGTGCGAACGCTTTCATTGTTTGACCTTTACCTGAACACCACGGTCTTGTTGCCATGGACCAGCACGCGGTCCTCGAGGTGGTAGCGCAGGCCGCGCGCCAGCACCGTCTTCTCGATGTCCTTGCCGTAACGCACCATGTCCTCGACCGAATCCGAGTGGTCGATGCGGATCACGTCCTGCTCGATGATCGGGCCCTGGTCGAGCTCGGCGGTGACGTAGTGGCAGGTCGCGCCGATCAGCTTTACGCCTCGGGTGTAGGCCTGGTGGTAGGGCCTGGCGCCGACGAAGGAGGGCAGGAAGCTGTGGTGGATGTTGAGGATGCGGCCCGGATACGCGGCGCACAGTTCCGGCGAGAGGATCTGCATGTAACGGGCGAGCACCATGGTGTCGCCATGCACTTCCTCGAACAGCCGTTGCACCTCGGCGTAGGCGGCGGCCTTGTTGTCGGCCGGCACCGGCACGTGGTGGAACGGAATGCCGTGCCATTCGACGAAGCCTTTGAAGGTGTCGTGGTTCGAGATCACGCAGGCGATCTCGATGTCGAGTTCCTTCGACTGCCAGCGCGCCAGCAGGTCGTAGAGGCAATGTTCCTGCTTCGAGACCAGCACCACGACGCGCTTCTTCACTGCGGAGTCGTTGATGCGCCAGTCCATGCGCAGCGCGTCCGCGAGCGGCTCGAAGCGGCGGCGGAACTCGGCGAGGTGGAAGGGCAGGGAGTCGGCCTTGACCTCGATGCGCATGAAGTAGCGCGCGCAATCGGAACCATCGCCCCGCCCCCTTCCCGGGGAAGGGGGTGACGGTCGTTCGCCGGCATTGCCGGCTCCGGTTTGCTGGCGGCCCTCGCCTTGGGGCGGCCCGGCGGCAAGGGCGTCATCGGCGTGAAAGCGCGATTCGAGGATCCAGCCGCCGTGCTCGGCGATGAAGCCGGTGACGCGCGCGATGATGCCGACCTGGTCGGGGCACGAGGCGGAGAGGGTGTAGAACCTTTCCCGATGCATCTCAGATTCTCGCCGAAGCCTTGTCGATCTCGGCGCGGAATTCCGTGTAGTTCATGGTCACCGGAAACTGCGGAAATTCGTCGATCACGTTCTGCGGCGGATGGAACAGGATGCCGGCGTGGGCCTCGGCCAGCATCGCCGTGTCGTTGTAGGAGTCGCCGCCGGCGATGACCTTGAAGTTGAGTTCCTTGAAACGCCGGACCGACTCCATTTTCTGGTTCGGCATGCGCAGGTGGTAATTCACCACGAAGCCGGCTGCGTCGGCTTCCAGCTTGTGGCAGAACAGCACGGGCATGTTCAGTTGCGCCATCAGCGGCATGGCGAACTCGTAGAAGGTGTCGGACAGGATGATGACCTGGAAATCGCGGCGCAGGGCGTCGAGGAAGTCGCGGGCGCCGTCCATCGGCCCCATGTCGGAAATCACCTTCTGGATGTCGGGCAGGCCGAGGCGGTTCTTCTTCAACAGGTCCAGCCGGTACTTCATCAGCTTGTCGTAGTCCGGTTCGTCGCGCGTGGTGCGGGAAAGCTCCGGGATGCCGGTGCGCCTGGAAAACTCGATCCAGATTTCCGGAACGAGCACGCCTTCGAGGTCGAGACAAACAAGTTGCACTGAAATTCTCCAGAAGTCGGCGCTGGCGATACGGCGCGCTGCCAAGCGCTGCGGGCCGGTTGATTGCCGGACGGCACGAAAACGCGGAATTTTACCTGTTTGGGCCGCATCCCGCACTGGCCGGGGAGGCATGCCACGCGGTGCCGGGCCTTGCGCTGCCTGCCCCTTGGCCGGGAGTATGCCGGTCACGCGAGGCGGCAGACGGCATCACCAAGTGGGATAATCACGGCTTCGGGGGGCTCCGCTTCGCGTGCGGCCTCCTTGTCGTTTGGGGCCGATCGGTTTCTAATACGCCCTGCAGGATTTTTTGCAGCGATTCAAGGTCATATCCACGTGCAGCTATTCGCCCTGGGAATCAACCACCATACGGCCCCGCTCTCGGTTCGCGAGCGGGTGGCGTTCGACCCGTCGCGCATGGGCCAGGCTTTGCATGACCTGTTGCGGGTGAAACAGGTGCGCGAGGCGGCCATCCTGTCGACCTGCAACCGCACGGAGCTCTACTGCGCGGCGGAGAACCCCGACGTTGCCGCCGACTGGCTGGCCGAATATCACTCGCTGCCGCCACAGAAGATCCATCCCTATCTCTACCGTCACCCGCAGCGGGATGCGGTGCGCCACATGTTCCGCGTCGCCGCCGGACTCGATTCGATGGTGCTGGGCGAGCCGCAGATCCTCGGCCAGATGAAGCAGGCCGCGCGCGTCGCCGAGGAAGCCGGGACCATGGGAACCCTGCTCGGCAAGTTGTTCCAGAAAACCTTTGCCGTGGCCAAGGAAGTTCGTTCGACCACGGCGATCGGCGCCAACACGGTATCGATGGCTGCGGCCGCGGTGCATCTGTCGGCGCGAATCTTCGACAGCCTGGCGGCGCAGAAGGTGCTCTTCATCGGTGCCGGGGAGATGATCGAACTTTGCGCCGCGCATTTCGCCGCGCAGAAACCCGCGCGCCTTACCATCGCCAATCGCACGCTGGAACGCGGCGCCGACCTCGCGGCGCGTTTCGCCGGCGATGCCATGCGCCTGGATCAGCTTGGCGAGCGCCTCGCCGATTACGACGTCGTGGTGTCCTGCACCGCGAGCTCCCTGCCGATCGTCGGCCTCGGGCTGGTGGAGCGCGCGCTCAAGGCGCGCCGGCACAAGCCGATGGTGATGGTCGATCTGGCGGTGCCGCGCGACATCGAGGAAGAGGTCGGCCGGCTGGACGACGTATTCCTCTACACGCTGGACGACCTCGGCCAGATCGTCGAATCCGGCCTCGAATCGCGGCAGGCGGCCGTGGTCGAAGCCGAGGCGATCATCACCGACCGCGTGTCCGGATTCCTGCAATGGATGGAATCGCGGGAGACCGTGCCGACCATACGTGCGCTGCGCGATGCCGGCGAGCGCACCCGCCGCCATGAGGTGGAGCATGCGCTCAAGCTGCTGGCGCGCGGCGAGGATCCGACCAGGGTGCTGGATGCGCTGTCGCACGGGCTGACCAACAAACTGCTGCACGGGCCGACGCATGCCCTGAACCAGGCCGAGGGTTCGGAGCGGGCGGAGGTCTCCGAACTCATCGCGCGCATCTATCGCCTTAACTCCGGGGAGTAGGTGCGTGGCCACGCATCGACCGACCGGCGCCCGTGTGGCGGACCAGACCGACCGCCCGTGAGCAGGCCGCCCCTATTCGACCTGACCGGCTGGATGCTGGGCGTCCTGCGCCGGATCCTCTACCTCGGGACGCGCACCCAGGTGTTTCCGGAATCCCCGGAAGCGCTCGGCTTGAAGCCTGACCTGCCGGTCTGCTACGTGCTCGATGAGCGCCATCTTTCCAACCTGCTGGTGCTTGACCACGAGTGCGGCCAACTGGGCCTGCCGCGCGCCTTGCACCCGATGCGGGACGAGGCCTACACATCGCAGCGTTCGTTTTTCTTCCTCTCGCACAACGAACGCGGCCGCCTGGTGCCCAATCCGCGCGTCAGCGCGGCGCCGATGCTCAAGGCCATGGTCAGGGCCGCCTTCACCGATACCCGCTTCGACGTGCAGCTGGTCCCGGTCACCATACTCTGGGGACGAGAGCCCGGCAAGCAGGAGTCGGTACTGAAGGCCCTGCTCGCCGAATCCTGGCAGCAGGTCAGTACCCTGCGCCACCTGCTGGCGATGCTGATCCACGGGCGCCATACGATGCTGCGCTTCAACGCGCCGATTTCCCTGCGCGAATTTCTGAGCGATGGCATCGACGAAGCTCACGCGGTGCGCAAACTGGGACGCATCCTGCGCGTGCATTTCCGGCGCCAGCGCGAAATGGCGATCGGCCCCGACCTGTCCCACCGCCATACCCAGTTGCAAACTCTTTTGAACACGCCTTCGGTGCACAAGGCGATTGCCGCCGAGGCTGAAGCCAGGTCGATTTCCCTGGTCGCCGCAAAAAAAACGGCGCGCGAGTTTGCGATCGAAATCGCTTCGGACTACAGCTATGCCGTAGTGAAGGCCTTCGCCCTGTTCCTGACCTGGGTCTGGAACAAGATCTACAACGGCATCGAGGTGCACAATTTCGAGCGGGTGACCAACGTGGCACCGGGCCACGGCATCATCTACGTGCCCTGCCATCGCAGCCATGCCGATTACTTGCTGCTCTCCTACATCATTTTCAATCGCGGTTTGATGGTGCCCCACATCGCGGCCGGCGCCAACCTGAACCTGCCGCTGGTGGGCTCGATCCTGCGCCGCTCGGGGGCCTTCTTCCTGCGCCGCAAGATCAAGGGCGAACCGCTGTATGCGACGGTGTTCCAGGAGTATGTGCACCTGATGATCGAGCGCGGCTTTCCGATGGAATACTTCATCGAGGGCGGCCGCAGCCGCGGTGGGCGCACACTGGCCCCCAAGGCCGGGATCCTCGCCATGACCGTCCAGAGTTTCGTGCGCAGCCATGCGCGGCCGCTGGTGTTCGTCCCGGTCTATGTCGGCTACGAGAAGCTGATGGAGGGCAATAGCTACCTGGCGGAACTCCACGGCCGCCCCAAGAAGTCCGAATCCTTGTTCGACCTGGTGCGCGCCGCGCGGCTGCTGAAGCAGAACTTCGGCAAGGTCCATGTCAATTTCGGCCCGCCGCTGGCGCTGGCGGAATTCCTCGATGCCCAGCAACCGGACTGGCGCGAGCTGCCCTTCGATGCACAGGCGCCCTGGCTGCGCGGTGCCGTGGATGCCACCGCGATGGAACTGGCGCGGCGGATCAATTCGCTGGCGGTGGTTAATCCGGTCAACCTGGTCGCCGCGACGCTGCTATCGACGCCCAAGCATGCCGCCGACTTGCGGCTGTTGCAAAAGCAGATCGGCCACTGCCAGCACCTGCTGGCGCAGACATCCTGGGCCGGGACCATCGTTCGTTGCGACCTGCCGCCGGACGAGGTGATAGCCTATGTGCGCCGGCTCGACTTGGTGCAGTGCCATCCGCATCCGCTGGGCGACATGATCCGCGCCGACGAACAGCAGGCGGCGCTGCTCGCCTATTTCCGCAACAACATCCTGCACCTGCTTGCCCTGCCCGCGCTGCTGGCGTGCCTGGTCAGCCACAACCGGCAACTGTCGCGACAGCGGGCAAGGGAAGCCATCCGCGGCATCTACGGCCTGTTGCGCGCCGAACTGTTCCTGCCCTGGCCGACCGAGGAACTCGATGCGGTAATCGACCTCACCGAGTCGGCCCTGGCGCAACGCGGCCTGATCCAGGATGGCGACGGCGACAGCCTGCGCGCACCGCCGCCCAACAGCGAGGCCAGTCCGCAGCTGCAGCAACTGGGCGAGATCCTGCGCCCCACCCTGGAACGCCAATTCCTTACCCTGGCGCTGCTGCAGCATTACGGCAGCGGCCAGCTCACCCGCGCCCGGCTGGAGGAGGATGCCCATTTGCTGGCGCAGCGGCTGGCCATGCTCTACGAATTCAACTCCGCCGAGTTCTCGGAAAAGCTGCTGTTCGCCAACGTGGTGCGCAACCTGATCGACGGCGGCATATTGCAGGTCGATGACGGAGGCCTGCTGCGTTTCGATGCGCGGATCACCCTGGCGGCGGCCCAGACCGAACTGCTGCTCGCGGCGGATGTACGCCACAGCATCCACCTCATCGCCCGCGCGGCGCCGTCCCCGGCATCCTGACCCATGATGAAGAAAAGCATTTACGACAAACTCGAGCACCTCGCCGAGCGCCTGGCCGAAATCGACGGCCTGCTCGGTGGCGAGCACGCGGCGCGGGACATGGACGGCTATCGCAAGCTGACCCGCGAGCGTTCCGACATCCTGCCGGTGGTCGAGCTGTTCCATGCCTACCGTGTCGCCAGCGCCGACTTTTCGAGTGCAGGCGAGATGCTGGCCGATCCTGAAATGAAGGAACTGGCGCAGGCCGAGCAGGAGGCGGCCAGTGCCGAAATGGCCCGGCTCGAGGTCGAACTGCAGCGCGCCTTGCTGCCGAAGGATCCCAACGACGACAGGAATCTGTTCCTCGAAATCCGCGCCGGCACCGGCGGCGATGAATCGGCGCTGTTCGCCGCCGACCTGTTCCGCATGTACAGCCGCTACGCCGAGCGCCAGCGCTGGAAGGTCGAGATTGTTTCGCGCAGCGAATCCGACCTCGGCGGCTTCCGCGAAATCATCGCCCGCATCGAAGGCAACGGCGCCTATTCGAAGCTCAAGTTCGAATCCGGCGGCCATCGCGTGCAGCGCGTGCCGGTGACCGAGACCCAGGGCCGCATCCATACCTCGGCCTGCACGGTGGCGGTGATGTCGGAAGCCGACGAACTGGTCGACATCGACATCAACCCCGCCGACTTGCGCATCGACACCTTCCGCGCTTCCGGCGCCGGCGGCCAACACATCAACAAGACCGACTCTGCGGTGCGCATCACCCACATTCCGACGGGCATCGTCGTCGAATGCCAGGACGACCGCTCGCAGCATCGCAACAAGGCTCAGGCGATGTCGGTGCTCGCGGCGCGAATCAACGACGCCAAGCAGCGCCAGCAGCAACGGCAGATCGCCTCGCAGCGCAAGAGCCTGATCGGTTCCGGCGACCGCTCGGAACGCATCCGCACCTACAATTTTCCCCAGGGCCGGATCACGGACCATCGCATCAACCTGACGCTGTACAAGATCGACGCCATCATGGACGGCGAGCTTGACGAACTGGTCGGCGCCCTGACCGCGGAACACCAGGCCGAGTTGCTTGCGGCGCTCGCCGAATGAACACCGTTGCCGGCGTGCTGGAGGCAGCGCGCCGCAAGCTGCCGGCAAGCGAGGCGCGCCTGCTGCTCGGGCACGTCCTGTGCCAGTCGGCCGCCTGGCTGCTGGCTCACGGCGAGCAGGTGCTCGACGAGGACGACCTGCGCGCCTTCGCCTCGCTCGTTGCTCGACGGGCAGGCGGCGAGCCGGTCGCCTATCTGGTTGGCCGGCGCGAGTTCTTCGGGCGCGATTTCGAGGTGTCGCCCGCCGTGTTGATCCCGCGCCCGGAGACCGAACTGCTGGTCGACATTGCGCTGGCAAAAGTCGGCGCTGGGGAGACGGCCAGGGTTCTGGACCTGGGTACCGGTAGCGGCTGCATCGCGATAAGCCTGGCGCTGGAGTTGCCGCAGGCACGGGTGACGGCGGTCGATGCCTCGGCCGCCGCGTTGGCCGTGGCGCGCCGCAACGCGGACCGCCTTTCCGCGCGCCTGCGCTGCGTGCAAAGCGACTGGTTCGACGCCCTGGGCGAAGAAGAATTCGACCTGATCGTCGCCAATCCGCCTTACGTTGCCGCAGCCGATCCGCATCTCGCCGCTGGCGACCTGCGTCACGAGCCGGCAACGGCTCTGGCGAGCGGAACGGACGGCCTCGACGACCTGCGACGCATCATCGCCGGCTCACCGGCGCATCTCGCACCCGGCGGACAGCTCTGGTTGGAACACGGCCATGACCAGGCCCCGGCCGTGCAGGATCTGCTGGGGCGGGCGGGCCTGACGGCCATCGAACAACACCGCGACCTCGCAGGTATCAAACGCGTCAGCGGCGGGCGATTGTCGCCGCAACCCGCCAGCGGGCATACCCGCTAGAATTTGCGTTGGCGGCGAGAGGGAGTGCATTGTGAAATGGGACAACAGTTTTGCCATCGGCATCGAGGCGATCGACAACCAGCACCGGAAGATTTTCGAGCGCCTGCTGGCGATCGAAAATTCGATCGCCAAGCGGGACCCCTGGCATGTCCTGAACTTCCTTCTGTCGCAGCTGGCGGAAAGCATGAAGTTCCACCTCGCTGTCGAAGAGTCCCTGCTCGAAGTAACCCGCTATCCGGGGCTGAAGGGGCATCGCGATTCGCATGGGCGAATCGTCGACCTGATGGCGGAACTCGAGGAAAAGCTCGAGCGCGCACCATCGGAGGCATTCCTGGTCGGATTCTTCGAGGACTGGTTCCTGCGCCACGTGCTGGGCGGTGACCGCGAGTATGCCGCCTACCTGAACCAGGAATTTCCGGTGATCTTTCGCCGCAAGGCGGCCTAGTTTCTCTGCCGGACGACAGGGACCGCAGAAAGACAAAGGGCGGTCCGAACAACCCGGACCGCCCTGAATCGAAGCAGGTACTGGCTAGCGCAGGCCGGCGACGTAGTCCGAGACTGCCTTGATTTCCACATCGGTCATCTTGAGCGCGACCATGCGCATCATCTTGTTCGGGTCGTTGGCGCGGACACCGTCACGGAAGCTCTTCAGTTGCGCTTCCGTGTATTCGGCGAACTGGCCGCCGATGCGCGGAAACTGGGCGGGCATGCCGGCACCAGCCGGGCCGTGGCAGGCGGCACAGGCCGGCAGTCCCTTGGCCAGGTCGCCGCTGCGATACAGCTTCTGTCCGAGCTCTATGGTTTCGCGATTCTTGGCGGATTCGCCGGTCTGGGTCTGCGCCGCGAAAAAGGCCGCGAGGTCGCGCATCTGGCCGTCGTCGAAGGCGGCGATCATGCCGCCCATGATGGCGTTGCTGCGCTCGGCCGGCTTGCCATCGGCCGCCTTGAAATTCTTCATCTGCTTCAACAGATACTCGGGATGCTGACCCGCAAGTTTCGGATTGACAGGCAGTTGGCTGTTGCCATCGGCGCCATGGCAGGCCGCGCAGACGGTGGTGGCGATCGCCTGGCCGCGGCTGGCGTCGCCTTTGGGGGCTGCCTTGGTCGCATCGGCGGCTTGGGCACCGATTGCGGTCATCGCGCACAGCAGGGCAAGCAGGGAACGCTTCATGGAAAACTCCTGGATTTTGCCGGGAATCGGAAATCGTAAACCTGCTATTCTAGCCGAGCCTGTCCGAATTTTCCACGTCAGCCTGCCATGGCGGCGTCTCTCCGATGTAACGCCCCATGTCACTGTTCCGCAACGCCGTCTTCGAAATTTCCGTCGCGCAGCCCAACGGCCTGCCGCCGCCGGCGGGCGCCGAGATCGCCTTCGCCGGTCGCTCGAATTCCGGAAAATCCAGCGCGATCAATACGCTGGCTGGGCATACCCGGCTCGCCTTTGTTTCCAAAACACCGGGGCGAACGCAATTGATCAACCTGTTTCGCATGCGAAACGGGGCCGCGCTGGTGGACTTGCCAGGATACGGCTTTGCCCAGGTGCCCCTCGCCGTGCGCTTGCAGTGGCAGGGCTTGCTGGAGCACTACCTGACCCGTCGCTCGAATCTGGCCGGGCTGGTCCTGATCATGGATTCGCGCCGCCCCCTGACCGACCTTGACTGGAAAATGATCGGCTGGTTCGGCCCCACCGGTCGCCCCATCCATTGCCTGCTGACCAAGTCGGACAAACTGACGCGTCAGGAGCAAACCAAGACCCTGCGCGAAACCCGCGCCGCACTGGCCGAGTTCGGCGCGCAGATCACGGTGCAGATGTTCTCCAGCCTGAAAAAGACGGGCATGGAAGATGCGGAAAAGGTCATCGGAAGTTGGTTGAGTGGCGACGGGGCCGTTCCATCAATTAGCTGACGCAGTCAGCCAATTTAGTCACCCCCTTTCCTGGAAAGGGGGCTGGGGGGATAGCCATCCAATTCGCCCGCAGGGCTTTTATTTTGGCTGCGCCAAAATAAAAGCCCTCGACCAAAGGGGGAAGGTCGAGGGCTGAACACCTTGAAAAATCAAGGTCCCGCTCAGGGAGGTGAAGCGGGAGACGGCACGAACATGCGTTCGCTACCATCTGTAACCTATGATAGACCAACTACGTTAAAGTTCAAGTAAATCTGAAAATTTCTTTGGGGCTAAATCAATGATTACAAAAGGTGTATTTCCGGGGACGCGGATGCGCCGCATGCGTAGGGACGAATTTTCAAGGCGCTTGATGCGTGAGCACACACTTACGGCTGACGATCTTATCTACCCGGTTTTCGTGCTGGAAGGCAGCGGGCGCATCGAACCCGTGGGATCGATGCCTGGCGTCGAGCGCATGTCGCTTGACCGCCTCCTCCCGGTTGCCGAAAGGGCCATGAGGCTCGGTGTGCCCGCGCTCGCGTTGTTCCCCGTGGTGGATGGAAAGAAAACTCCGGGCGCCGAAGAGGCATGGAATCCGGCGGGACTGGTGCCCACCGTGGTCGCCCGCCTGAAGAAGGAGTTCCCCGAACTCGGCGTGATCACCGACGTGGCGCTAGACCCCTATACCAGCCATGGCCAGGACGGCCTGATCGATCCGGCCGATCCGCGCGGCTACGTAATGAACGACGAGACGCTGGAGGCGCTGGCGAAGCAGGCCCTGTGTCATGCCCAGGCCGGCGCCGACGTGGTGGCGCCCTCGGACATGATGGATGGTCGCATCGGTCGCATCCGCGGCGCGCTGGATGCGCACAAGCTGATCCATACCCGCATCCTGGCCTATTCGGCGAAGTACGCGTCGGCCTTCTACGGGCCCTTCCGCGACGCCGTGGGGTCGGCCGGCAATCTGGGCAAGGGCAACAAATACACCTACCAGATGGATCCGGGCAATAGCGACGAAGCCCTGCGCGAAGTGGCGCTCGATATCGACGAGGGCGCCGACATGGTCATGGTCAAGCCGGGCATGCCCTACTTGGACATCGTGCGCCGCGTGAAGGACGAATTCGGCGTGCCGACCTATGCCTACCAGGTCAGCGGCGAGTACGCGATGCTGAAGGCGGCGGCACAGAACGGCTGGCTGGCGCACGACGCGGTGATGATGGAGGCGCTGCTGTCCTTCAAGCGCGCCGGCTGCGATGGCATCCTGACCTACTTTGCACTCGAGGCGGCGACCCTGCTTAAAACCTGATCAAACAGTCGGCGCCGGCAACACGGCAGTTACCTGGCCAGTAGCGGCCATTGCGCCGGCCATTTCACCAGCGGATCGTCCTTGAAGCCGCTCTTGACGAAACGTTGCCAGCGGCCGAGAACATGGCAGACCAGCAGGTCGGCGTGGGCGCCGAAATCGTGATCGGCGGCCAGCGCGCCTTGCGCGGCAGCGACCTTGAGGCACTGCTTGAGTGTCGCCTCGATGCGGTCCAGCAGCTGGTTGATCCGGGCCTGCAGCCGCGGGTTTTCATGCACCAGCGCGTCGCCCACCAGAACCCGCGTCAGGCCGCGATTCTTCTGCGCGAAGCGCAGCAGTGAAGCGACGATCGCCTCGGCCTGCTTGAGCCCGGCTTCCTCGGCGGCCTCGATTTGGCCGATGACTGAAAAGACGCCGGTCTCGATGAATTCGATCAGGCCTTCATACATCTGCGCCTTGCTGGCGAAATGACGATAGAGCGCGGCTTCCGACACCTGAAGCTGCTTTGCCAGCAAGGCGGTGGTGACCTTGTCCGCCGCCGGGCGCTCCAGCATTTCGGCGATGGTCTGCAGGATCAGCAGCTTCTTTTCACCAAGCTTGGCGGCGCGGGCTTCGTTCATGGCGGGTCCGTTGTTAGGTGGTTAGCGGGAAACTCCGTTTCGGAGCCCTTGCAATAAATGCGCGCAGCGCGCCGACAAGTAACCCCCCGTGAGGGGGGAAGGGGGGCGGGCGAATAATTCGCTTTTCGCGTGTTTCATCCGCGGCGGGCGTTGCTGTGTGCGATGAGCGTAAACAGTTACTTCGACTTGATCAAGGTGCCGACGCCTTCGTCAGTCAGGATTTCCAGCAGCAGGGCGTGTTCGACGCGGCCGTCGATGATATGCACGCCCTTCACGCCGCTCCTTGCCGCATCCAGCGCCGAACTGATCTTGGGCAGCATGCCGCCCGACAGCGTGCCGTCGGCCACCATGTCATCGATCTGCTTCGGCGTGATGCCGGTGATCAGCTTGCCGGACTGATCGAGAACGCCCGGCGTATTGGTCAGTAGCACCAGCTTTTCGGCTTTCAGCACTTCGGCAATCTTGCCGGCGACGACGTCGGCATTGATGTTGTAGGTTTCCCCTTCGCTGCCGACGCCGATCGGCGCGATGACCGGAATGAAGGCGCCGGTATCGAGCAGGGCGATCAAGCTGGGATCGATGGAAATGATGTCGCCGACCTGGCCGATGTCGATCAGGTCGCCCGGAGCATCCTTGTTTTCCATCATCAGCTTCTTGGCGCGGATGAAGTTGCCGTCCTTGCCGGTGAGGCCCACGGCCTTGCCGCCGTGCTGGTTGATCAGGTTGACGATGTCCTTGTTGACCTGGCCGCCGAGCACCATTTCGACCAGGTCCATGGTCTCCGCATCGGTGACGCGCATGCCCTGGACGAATTCGCCCTTCTTGCCGACGCGCGCCAGCAGATTTTCGATCTGCGGGCCACCACCATGCACCACCACGGGGTTCATGCCCACCAGCTTGAGCAGCACCACGTCGCGCGCGAAGCATTGCTTCAGGTGCTCGTCGGTCATGGCGTTGCCGCCGTACTTGACGACGATGGTCCTGCCGTGAAAGCGCTTGATGTAGGGCAGGGCTTCGGCCAGAACGCCGGCCTTCGCGGAGGGAGCGAGCTTTTCCTTCATGGATTCGGGCGAGTGCGAGTGGTAACTTCGCCCATTCTAACGGCGGCAAAACAAAAACACAGCACGCCGGAATGCACCGGCCCGACAAATCCCCGGAACACGGCCCCGCCTCCGCGCGGTGGGTAAGGACGCCGTGCCGCCGGCGCCGACTTTTCGCGGCGGCCGGCGGGAAAGCGAAGCCTACTGGATGGTGATGCGGCGCGCCTGGGTTGCGGCTTTCTTCGGCAGCACCAGTTCCAGAACGCCATCCGTGTATTTCGCCGTTACCTGCGCCTCGTCGATCTCCTGCGCCAACTGGAAGCTGCGCGAAACCTTGCCGACATAACGCTCGGAACGCAGCACGCGCTCACCGTCCCTGACATCCTTTTCTTCGCGCCGTTCGGCGCTGATCGATACGACTGCGCCGTCAATCGCGACGTGGATGTCTTCCTTCTTCACGCCCGGCACCTCGGCATGGACCACATAGTTCTTTTCCTGCTCCTTGACATCGATCTTCACCACCGGCGCTTCCTTTTCGCCAGCGAAATCGACGGGACGAACGAAGAAGCCACGGAAAAAGTCATCAAGGGGATCGCGACGGATGAGGTTGCTCATTTCATTCTCCTTTCTATCAGGTAGGTGGCTTCCATCATCGAGGGAGCCTCAACCATCAGATAGGCGCCGCAAGGGGAATTTCAAGGCTTGCCGTGGAGGGGTTCCGGCATGTCGCGGGCGAGCCGTCGCGGCAGTTCGAGAATGGCGTCGCGGTTGCTCCAGGAGAAGCAGGCAGCGGCCGCCTCCTGCCAGGGCAGCCAGCGCCAGGCGAGATGCTCGTCCGGCGCGACGGTCACGGCCACGGGTTCCGGCAGGCAGAGGCTGAACACGTGCTCCGTGTTCTCGGTGACGCCGGGGGCATAGCGATGGCGCCATTCGGCAAAGATCTGGTAGCGGTTGGACGTGTGCCAATCGACGATTCCACCCATGGCAACATCGATTCCGGTTTCTTCACGCACTTCGCGTCGCGCGGTTTCGATCAGCGCCTCGCCGTCTTCCCGGCTGCCGGTGACCGACTGCCAGAAGCCGGGGTGGCGTGCACGTTCCAGCAGCAACACGTCCAGCGCCGGCGTGTGGATTACCACCAGCACCGAAACCGGCGTCTTGTAGGGCATCGCGACCCGCTAGTCGCCTTGGGCCACCGTCGGCAACCAGGCGATGCCGTCGGCCTGCATGTCGACCAGGCACCAGAACGGCACGCCATCCTCGCGCCAGGTATCGGCGGCTTCCTGGAATACCTGCATCAGCGCGACGAAGTCGGCCTCGGCGCGGCCGTGGATGCCGTCGCAATGGTCGAGGATGACCACGTAGCCGGACGCCGGCAGCCAACCCATGTCCAGCAGGCTGTCGGCCAGCGCATCCCAATTGTGGCCGAACCACTGCGGGAAACGCAGCCCCCTGGCCACGGCATCCAGCATTTCGCCCTTGTTGCGCGCTGCCGCCAATTCGACATGCAGGACCAGGCAACCGGCGGCCGCGGCCCCGGCCAGCAATTTGTCGCGAGGGCCGTGCGGCAGATGGTGTACGCCCGCGGCGGCGGCATCGGCGAACAAGCTTTCGTAGTGGGCAATGCTCATCGTTCTATCCGGCGGAAGCTCTGGTAGTGATCGGCAGTGTAGTAGAACACCACGGGCGGCTTGTCGCCGGTGACGATGCGCCGCGCGCCGCGATCCCGGCTGCCAGGCGTCGGTACCGTGTATTCGCGGTAGTAGCCGCGCGGCTGCTCGGGCAGGCGACGTTCGCGATTCTGGAAGGTGATGCCGTCGCGGCGATAGGGAAATGGGCCGCCGGCGTCGATCAGCTTCAGGGTTTCGCGTGCCTCGGCGGGCAAAGCCGCCACCGGCGTTGTACCGATGCGATTGTCCCGCGCCAGGGCAGTGCCGAACAGCGCGACCCCGACCAGTGCGCAGAACAGATTGCGCATGTTCAGGATTTCGTTAGGTCGACCTGGGTCTCGACCTTCTGCCGCAGCCGGATATGGAGTTCGCGCAACTGCTTCTCGTCGACATCGGACGGTGCATCGGTCAGCAGGCATTGTGCGCGCTGGGTCTTGGGGAAGGCGATCACGTCGCGGATCGACTCGGCGCCGGCCATCATGGTGACGATGCGGTCGAGGCCGAAGGCCAGGCCGCCGTGGGGCGGCGCGCCATACTTCAGCGCGTCGAGCAGGAAGCCGAACTTGGCCTGTTGTTCTTCGGGGCCGATGCCCAGCGCCTGGAAGACTTTTTCCTGTACGTCGGCGCGATGGATACGCACCGAGCCGCCTCCCATTTCCCAGCCATTGAGCGCCAGGTCGTAGGCCTTGGCCAGGCACTTGCCGGGATCGGTCGCCATCAGGACCTCGTGGCCGTCCTTGGGACTGGTGAAGGGATGGTGGCAGGCCGACCAGCGCTTGTTTTCCTCGTCGTATTCGAACATCGGGAAATCGACCACCCAGAGCGGCTCCCAGGCCTTGCCGTTGACGTAGCCCTTTTCATGGCCGATCTTGCTGCGCAGGGCGCCGAGCGCGTCGTTGACCACCTTGGTCTTGTCGGCGCCGAAGAAGATCAGGTCGCCGGACTGGGCACCGGTGCGCTCGATGATGGTCTTCAGCGCGGCCTCGTGCAGGTTCTTGACGATGGGCGACTGCAGGCCCTCCTCGCTCAACTTCGATGCATCGTTGACCTTGATATAGGCCAGGCCGCGGGCGCCGTAGATCTTGACGAACTCGGTGTAACCGTCGATTTCGCCGCGCGTAAGGCTGGCGCCGCCGGGGATGCGCAGCGCCGCGACGCGGCCGCCGGACGTCGCCGGACCGCTGAATACCTTGAAGGCGACGTCGGCCACGGCATCGGTGACCTCGGTCAGTTCCAGCGTCACGCGCAGGTCAGGCTTGTCCGAACCGTAGCGGCCCATGGCCTCGGCGTATGTCATGCGCGGGAAGGGATTGGGCAGGTCGACGCCGAGCGCGGTATTGAACACGCTGCGGATCATTTCCTCCATCAGCGCGGTGATCTGCTCCTCGGTCAGGAAGGAGGTTTCGATATCGACCTGGGTGAATTCCGGCTGGCGGTCGGCGCGCAGGTCCTCGTCGCGGAAGCACTTGGTGATCTGGTAGTAGCGGTCGAAACCGGCGACCATCAGCAACTGCTTGAACAACTGCGGCGACTGCGGCAGGGCGAAGAACTGGCCCGGATGGACGCGCGACGGCACCAGGTAGTCGCGGGCGCCCTCCGGCGTGCTCTTGGTCAGCATCGGCGTCTCGATGTCGATGAAGCCCTTGCCGTCGAGGAAGCGGCGGAAGGCCATCGCCACCTTGTAGCGCAGCATCAGGTTCTTCTGCATCTGCGGCCGGCGCAGGTCGATCACGCGATGGGTCAGGCGCACGTTCTCGGAGAGGTTGTCCTCGTCGAGCTGGAAGGGCGGCGTCACGGCGGCGTTGAGCACTTCGAGTTCATGGCAGAGGATCTCGATCTCGCCCGAGGCCAGGTTGGCGTTCTCGGTGCCGGCCGGGCGGCGGCGCACCTTGCCGGTCACCTTCAGCACGTATTCATTGCGCACGTCCTCGGCGACCTTGAACATCGCTGGGCGATCCGGATCGCAAACCACCTGGGCCAGGCCTTCGCGATCGCGCAGATCGATGAAGATCACTCCGCCATGGTCGCGGCGGCGGTGGCTCCAGCCGCAAAGGCTGACGATCTGGTCGACATGGGAGGCATTCACCTCGCCGCAATAGTGAGTACGCATAGGATTCTCGTTCCGTGATTGCCCGCTACGGGGCCTTACTGGTTTTGCGCGCGCCCGGCAGGATTCCTCATGGGCGGGGCGACGACACCCATGGATACGATGTACTTGAGGGCTTCGTCGACGTTCATGTCCAGCTCGATGACGTCCTTGCGCTTGACGAAGAAGAAAAAGCCATTGACCGGACTGGGCGTGGTCGGAATGAATACGCCGACATGTTCATCGGGCAGCATGTCGGCCACGTCACGCGCCGGGTGCCCGGTCTGGAAAGCGACCGACCAGGCCTCGGGATGCGGGTAGCGGACCAGCAACACCTTGCGGAAGGCCACGCCGCTGCCCGAAAACAGCGTGTCGCTGACCTGTTTGACGCTGTAGTAGATCGACTTCACCACCGGGATGCGGGCCAGCGCCCCCTCCCAGAAGCGCACCAGTTTCTGGCCGACGATGTTGGTGGTCACCAGGCCCGTGAGGAATACCACCAGCAGGGTCAGCAGCGCTCCCAGGCCGGGGATGTACATGCCCAGCAGGTGTTCGGGATGGATCGCCTGCGGCAGCAGCAGCAAGGACTGGTCCATCGAGCGGACGATCAGCGACAACACCCAGGCGGTAATCGCCAGCGGAACCCAGATCAGCAGCCCCGTGATGAAGTACTTTTTCAATGCCGATGTTTTCAACTGTTGGCGGCGCAGCTACCCGTTCCACCCTGGCATGGCGGCGGGTTGTCGCTCTTCGCGTCGGCCGCCTTGCAGCCGCCGCCGCCCTTGAAATCGGTGGCGTACCAGCCGCTACCCTTGAGCTGGAATCCCGGTGCGGTCAGCTGCTTGGAAAAATTCTCGGTGTTGCATTCGGGGCAGGTGGTCAGCAGCGGATCGCTGACTTTCCGCATGACATCTTTCTCAAAGCCGCATTCGGTGCAGCGATAAGCGTAGATCGGCATGGCATTCTCCGGCAAGCTGGCAAAGGGGGAATTATAGCTGAAGGCCTTGCCGCACCGGCCTCGGCCCATCACTCCATATTCGGGCAAATCAGGCTGCGTCGCGCGATTTCAAGTGCATTGTGCTACCGGCAAGTGCCTAAAGGCCGACTCCAAGGTAGGCGCGGGTCAGCGGTTTTCCCCAGATCAAGGCGATCACTCCGGCGCTGGCGAGGTAGGGGCCGAAAGGAATCGGCACGCCGCGGCCGTGGCGGGCAAAAACCATCAGGCTGATGCCGACGGCCGCCCCGACCAGGGACGAAAGCAGGATGACCATGGGCAGCATCTGCCAGCCCAGCCAGGCGCCAAGCGCCGCCAGCAGCTTGAAGTCGCCGTAGCCCATTCCTTCCTTGCCGGTTATCAGCTTGAATCCCCAGTACACGCTCCACAACACCAGGTAACCCATCATGGCTCCGATGACGGCGCTCTTCAGGTCGGTGTAGGCATTGAACAGGTTCAGCGCCAGGCCGAGCCACAGCATGGGCAAAGTGATGTCGTCGGGCAGCAACTGGGTGTCGAAGTCGATCCCGGTCAGGGCGATCAAGCCGCCGATCAGCACCAGCGCGCCGAGGCCGGCGAGGGAAAAGCCGAAATGCCAGGCGGCGAAGGCGAACAGCAAACCGGTCGCGGCCTCGGTCAGCGGATAGCGAGGCGATATCGGGGCAGCGCAAGCCTTGCACTTGCCGCGCAGGATGATCCAGCTGAGGATGGGCAGGTTCTCCAGCGCGCTGATCATGTGCCCGCACTTGGGGCAGCGCGAACGCGGCCTCGCCAGGGACAGCGGCTCAGCCGGGGGAATGGGCGTGTTGTTGAGTTCCGCGCATTGGGCTGCCCAATCGCGCTGCATCATGATCGGCAGGCGATGGATGACCACATTGAGAAAACTTCCGACCATCAGGCCGAACACTCCGGCGGCGAGGGCGAACACCGCCGGATCGGCGAACAGTGCGATCATCCGCGCTACCCGCTGGTCGGATCAGCCGACCACCGAACCGAGTTTGAAGATCGGCAGGTACATGGCGACCACCAGGCCGCCGATCAGGCCACCGAGGAAGACCATGATGATCGGTTCCATCAGGCTCGACAAGGTCTCGACAGCTTCATCGACCTCGGCCTCGAAGAAGTCGGCGGTTTTGCCCAGCATCGAATCGAGCTGGCCGGATTCCTCGCCGATCGCCACCATCTGGGTCACCATGGGCGGAAAGACCCCGGAGTTTTCCATCGCCACTGTCAGGCTTGAGCCGGTCGCCACTTCACTTTGGATCTTCAGCGTTGCCAGGGTGTAGACGTAATTGCCGGCGGCGCCGCCGACCGAATCCAGCGCATCGACCAACGGCACGCCGGCGGCGAACATCGTGGACAGCGTTCTTGTCCAGCGCGCAATGGAGGACTTGCGGATCAGGTCGCCGAACACGGGAACCTTCAGGAAATACCGGTCGGCGGCAATCTGTACCGCCCGCGAACGTTTGAACGCTTGCGCTGCGCCATAGATGGCGGCGTAGATGGCGCCAAAAATTATGTACCAGTTCGCCACGAAGTAATCGGAAATCGCGATCACGACCAGGGTGGGTGCCGGGAGTTCGCCACCGAAACTGGCAAACACGCCCTTGAACGCGGGAACCACGAAAATCATGATCACCGCGGTGATGACGAAGGCGACGATCAGGATGGAGATCGGGTAGAACAGCGCGCCCTTGATCTTGGATTTGATGGCCTGGATCTTTTCCTTGTAGGTCGCCAGGCGGTCGAGCAGGGTGTCGAGGATGCCGGCCTGCTCGCCGGCTTCGACCAGGTTGCAGAACAGCGCGTCGAAATACTGGGGATACTTGCGGAAGGCCGTCGCGAGGTTGGAACCCGTTTCCACGTCGGACTTGATGTCGAACAGCAACTTGGCGAGGCCGGGGTTGTTGGTGCCCTTGCCCACGATGTCGAAGGATTGCAGTAGCGGAACGCCGGACTTGACCATGGTCGCGAGCTGGCGTGAAAACAGCGTGATGTCCTTGTCGGAAACCTTGGCGCTGGACGATTTCTGCTTCTTGAGCTTGGTGACCGTGATGCCCTGGCGGCGCAGGCCGGCGCTTGCGACGGCTTCGCTGGCCGCCTTGATCTCGCCACGAACCACCTTGCCCTGCTTGTTCTTGCCCTCCCAGGAAAAATTCAGTTCCTTTGGGCCGTCCTTCTTCTCTGCCTTGCCTGCTGTGGCCATCGGCTTCTCCCGCTTGAATTCATCGCATTCTAGCCCCGTCCCAGGGGATACCGCCCTTTGGGCATAAAGGCAACCCTTCCGGGGACGCCCTGCCTATGCCGAGAGTATCACTCTACGGCGGGGCGGTGAAGACGTACCATTTTGATCTTTCGGTCCTGTGTTTGTACGATCTCCATCGCCACGTTGCCGACACGAACGCCGACGCCCACTTCGGGGATGTCCTGCAGGTGTTCGACGATCAGGCCGTTTAGCGTGCGCGGACCGTCCAGCGGCAAGTCCAGCGCGAGCATGCGGTTGAGTTCGCGCAGGGTCGCGGCGCCATCGACCAGCACTACCCCGTCCTCGTTCCAGGACAGCGAACTGCCGACATCCGACTGGCGCGTGGTGAATTTGCCGACCAGTTCCTCGATGATGTCTTCCAGTGTCACCAGGCCCTCGATCTCGCCGTATTCGTCGACCACCAGGCCCATGCGCTGGCGGTTGTCGCGGAAGAACTGCAACTGGGTATAGATCGGCGTCGCGGCCGGTATGAAATAGGGTTCCGACATCCGCTCGCGCAGCGTCGCCTGTTCGACTTTGCCGGCAAAGGCCTCGGCCAGCAGGCGCCGTTGAGGCAGCACGCCGACTATGTTGGCCGGATCGTTCTCGTAAACCGCCACCCGGGTGTGGAAACTGGTCGCCAGTTGCGCCTTGATGTCTTCGATCGGCGCGCCTATGTCGATCGCCTCGATCTCGCCGCGCGGGATCATGATGTCGGCGACCGTCAGCTGCTCGAGTTCGAACAGGTTGAGCAGGATGGCGCGGTGCTGCTGCGGGATGAAGTTGCCTGACTCCAGCACCAGCGACCGCAATTCCTCGACGCTGAGCCGCGAGCTCTCGGCGTTCCCCTTCGGCTTGAGGCGCAACAGCCAGAGCAGGGCGTCGACGAACAGGTTGACGAACCAGACCACGGGGTAGGCAGCGCGCAGCAGGGGCCCGATCACGTAGGCCAGGACCCGCGCCAGCCGGTCGGCATGGGTGGCACCGAGGATCTTGGGCGTAATCTCGGCGAATACCAGGATGGCGAAGGTGACCAGCAGCGTGCCTATCGAGAGCGCCCACTTTTCCTCGCCGAAGAGCTCGATGGTGATGACCGACACCAGCGTTGCCGCAGCGGCGTTGATCAGGTTGTTGCCGAGCAGGATCACGCCCAGCATCTTGTCGGTGCGCCCCAGCAGGTCGAGCGCCAGTTTGGCGCCACGATCCCCCTGGCCCGCGAGGTGGCGCAGGCGATGGCGGTTCGCCGCCATCATCGCCGTTTCGGTAATCGAGAAGAAGGCGGAACATCCAAGCAGCACCGCCAGCGCAGCGAACTGCGCGGACAAGGGAATCCCGTCCATCAGCGGCCGAGGATGACCTCAACTACGAAACGGCTGCCAACATAGGCCAGGAGCAGCGCGGTGAAGCCGGCCAGGGTCCAGCGCAACGCCACCCGTCCGCGCCAGCCGCGCAGGTGGCGACCCGTCAGCAGGGCCGCAAAGATGATCCAGGAAAGGAAGGCGAAGACGGTCTTGTGGTTGAAACTCAGGGCCTTGCCGAACAGGGTCTCGGAGAAGAACACGCCCGAAATCAAGGTCAGCGTGAGCAGCACGAAGGCGACGTGGATCAGGCGGAACAGCAGCGCTTCCATGGTCAGCAGCGGCGGCAGGCCGGCCAGCAGCGGCGAGATGCGGCCGCGATGCAGGCCTTTTTCGGCGGTCGCCATGAGCAGCGCATGCAGCGCCGCCAGGGTGAACAGGCTGTAGGCCAGCATCGCCATCAGGAAATGCAGGCGGAAGGCCATCGAGCCGGCGTTGTTCAGCACATGCGCCTCGGAAAAAAGCGCCGGCAGCAAGGCGGCCAACGCAGCGGCGGGCAGTCCGAGCATCTGCAGGCCTTCCATGCGGGCGTAAAAACTTTCGATCCAGAACAGCGCGATCGCCAGCCACAGCATCACGGAAAGCGCGATGGCGAAGCCGAAGCGCATGGTCTCGCCGTCGAATATCGCCATGCGCAGGCTGACTCCGTGCGCGACCAGCGCCACCAGCAGCAGTGCGCGTTCGCCGAAGCCGAGGCCGCCTGCCGGCTGGTCGAGCACCGGGCCGCGCCAGCGGCTGCGCCACAGATGTGCCGCCAGGCCGGCGTAGAGGGCTGCGGCCAGTAGATGCATTAAGATTGGGGGCATCGGCGAAGTCTACACCAAGCCCCCTCCCCCTTTCAGCCCCGACCCCCATTCATTCATGCTAGACAACCTCACCCAGCGCCTCGGCCGCGTCGTCAAGAACCTGCGCGGCCAGGCCCGCCTCACCGACGACAACATCTCGGACATGCTGCGCGAAGTGCGCATGGCCCTGCTCGAAGCCGACGTGGCACTGCCCGTGGTCAAGGACTTCACCGCCCGCGTCAAGGAAAAGGCGCTGGGCCAGGAAGTCATCGGCTCGCTGACGCCTGGTCAGGCGCTTGTCGGGGTCGTCCATCGCGAACTGACCGAATTGATGGGCGGCGCCAGCTCGGGGCTCAACCTCGCCACCCAGCCGCCGGCCGTGATCCTGATGTCCGGCCTGCAGGGTGCGGGCAAGACCACCACCACCGCCAAGCTAGGCAAATGGCTCAAGGAGCGGCAGAAGAAAAAGGTGCTCACGGTAAGTTGCGACGTCTACCGCCCCGCCGCCATCGAGCAGCTGAAAGCCGTTTCGGCCCAGGCCGGGATCGATTTCTTCCCCTCGACCGGCGAGCAGAAGCCGGCCGACATCGCCGCCGCCGCGCTCGATCACGCCAAGCGGCATTACTACGACGTGATCTTCGTCGACACCGCCGGGCGGCTGGCCATCGACGCAGCGATGATGGCCGAGATCAAGGACCTGCACGCGCTGCTGAAACCGATCGAAACCCTGTTCGTGGTCGATGCCATGCTCGGCCAGGACGCGGTGAATACGGCGAAGGCCTTCAACGAGGCCCTGCCACTGACCGGCGTGATCCTGACCAAGCTCGATGGCGATTCGCGCGGCGGCGCGGCGCTCTCGGTGCGCCATGTCACCGGCAAGCCGATCAAGTTCGCCGGCGTCGGCGAAAAGCTGACGGGCCTCGAGGAGTTCCACCCCGAGCGCATGGCCTCGCGCATCCTCGGGATGGGCGACATCCTCGGCCTGGTCGAAGAGGCGCAGCGCGGCGTCGACCAGGAAAAGGCGCAGGAATTCGTCAAGAAGATGAAGTCGGGCAAGGGCTTCGACCTGCACGACTTCAAGGAACAGATCGGCCAGATGAAGAACATGGGCGGCATGGCCGCGATGCTAGACAAGCTGCCGGCGCAGTTCGGCGCCCTGGCGCAGAAGGCCGGCGGCGGCATGGAAGACAAGGCCGTGCGCCGCCTCGAAGGCATCATCAACTCGATGACGCCGGGGGAGCGCAGCAAACCCGAGATCATCAAGGCCAACCGCAAGCGCCGCATCGCCACTGGCGCGGGAGTTTCGGTGCAGGAAGTCAATCGCCTGCTGAACCAGTTCGAGCAGACGCAGAAGATGATGAAGCAGTTCTCGAAAGGCGGGATGGCGAAAATGATGCGGGGGATGAAGGGAATGCTTCCCGGAATGCGCTGACGCGCTGACCGTTCGCCATGAGCTTTGAGCCATTCACGGTGAGCCTTTGCCGTTCGTGGTGAGCCTGTCGAACCACGCTCCGTCATTCCCGCGAACGCGGGAATCCAGAAATGCCCCTTACTCGCCGTATCACCAGCGCCGACTTTTCCACTTCGCCTACAAGCCCGCGCCGGGACTCGCCCCGGCGGGCGAGGTACTTTCTTGCTGCGCGGCAAGAAAGCACCCAAAGAAACGCGCCCCGCCTCCCCGGCCAGATGGCGGAGGGCTCGCCAGAGTCTCGCCCGTTCGCGCGGCGCAAGGCCAAAAAATTGGCCTTGCGAAACCCCGCGCTCACCCCTCGCTGCGGAAGGCCCGCCGGGCCGGTCGCTAAACTAGCCGGCCAAAAAACGGACGTCGTCGGGCAACGCGACCGGACTTCCCCCGGCGAGTCTCCCTCGCTCGGCGGGTCAGAGGGGAATGAAAATCGCCTCAACGACCCGCGCAGTTCTTCACTCGACACACCTAGGCTTGCCGGGTAGCATGACCAAGTCCTATTTCACAAGTTGGCAGGTTAATCGCGACTTTTTCGGAGACTGGTTATATGGGATTTCTATTGGGAATAACGCACAAAGTAGTAGGTCCCGTATTGGTGTGCGAAGGTGATCTAAAGAAGGATATCTGGACTTATCTGTCAAATGGCGATCTAACCCACGATGGCAACTTCCTAAACAAGACAATCCGGCTTCCGAAGACGCTTACAACGATCGAAGAGCTGGATTCGCACGAGGATAGGCAACGAATTACAGGAGACATACGAGAGAGATTTCAACGGCTTTCAGATGCGAGCTTGCTTGTGGGAAGCGCGGCCATGGTCTCTCCGATAGCGTATGTCGTGACTGCCGCGATCAATGAGAGCAATAAGGAAGAGATTGCTGCCAACTTGCCTCCTAGCGATCTCTTTACCTGTTTCCGTGGCACGCTCAAAGACAGACGAAGCTTTGTCGCGGTTACTCTCCGCTCCACCTTCGAAAAGATCACTGAGCTGCTCGTAAAACCATGAGTATCGAAGACCTCATTAGGGTTCAACCGCCGTGGACACTTGCCGCCGTCTTCCTTGGATTTATGCTTGGCGAAGGCTCGCGATATATACGCGAGAGATTGCGGGTGTTTCGTTTGAAGAGAACAATTCAGAAAGAGCTGGAATCCATTCAGCGGCAGATTCCGCAAAAGAAAGAAATTGTGTCCCAGATCATTGGGAATCTTGGGAAGAGGGTTCTCTTACCTGGGTTGTCGGTTCCAATCATTTCACTGGGGTACGACGAATTAATTAAAGCGGTCTATGAACATCTTTCTCCTTTGCAGCGGAATTGCCTTCACGTAATTTATGAACGCCTGCGCGTCGCCGACAATACGCTTGCTAATTTCAAAGACGACTTTCTCGCAATGATCAAGGCTGGAGTTCTTGCCGATCCATGGAAGGCGTTTGCCGACCAGTTCCAAGACATAAACGCGTCTTACGACGTCGTTGAAGATTTGATTGCCTCTTATCTTTCGAATCGACCGATTGATGTTTTTATGCCGTCCCGCATGTAATTGTTGTTAGCGGCAAGCGATAGAAAATTCGTTTCAAGTTTGTTTTTCCCGCGCTTCGGCACGTGCTACGGTTTGCCGTCCCCTCTGCTTCGCCGAGCGAGCAAGGTTCGCCGGGGGACGTCCGGGCGCGTTATCCGACGACGGCCGCTTTTTTCGCCGGCTATTGAGACTTCCGTAATTCATGACATCACCACAAGGTAGCCTGCATCCAGCAAGCGGCGATGATCGAGGGGCGCTTTTGAGCGCTCTTGAGTTTGTTGCGTGCGGTCGTGTGCAGTTCGCTCAGAT
>NZ_JAFLDR010000046.1 GCF_017302275.1 Sulfuritalea sp. | reverse complement strand
GATCGGGGAGCGACATCGTCCTGGGCGGCGCGGGAGACGACGACCTGCTCGGCGACCGCGACATCGCCGGCAACGGACGCGACTGGGCGCTGACCCGCGACACGGCCCAGGAAGGTGGCATCACCCGTTACCGGCACAGCTACGGCGGCGAACTCACCTACAGCGGCGACGCCACCCCGGCCGGCGCCGACATACTCTATGGAGGCGACGGCAATGACTGGATATTTGCCGGTGGCGGCAACGATGTCCTCGATGGCGGCGCGGACCACGACGTGCTGTTTGGCGAGGCGGGCAATGACATCGTCGAAGGCGGCGACGGCAACGACGTTCTCAGCGGTGACGAAATCGACGACGGCACCCCTGGTGGCCTCGCCGGCGCTTTCCACGGCGCCGACTACCTTGACGGCGGCGACGGCGCCGACAAACTCAGCGGCAACGGTGGCGCCGACGACCTCTTCGGCGGCGCCGGCAACGACGAAATCGCCGGCGATGACACCGTCACCCCCGGCCAGTATCACGGTGCCGACTATCTCGACGGCGAAGATGACAACGACAGGCTCTGGGGCCAGGGCGGCAATGATGAACTGTTCGGCGGCGCCGGCAATGACCATCTCGAAGGCGACTACGACAGCCAGAAACTCGCCGGGGCTTTCCACGGCGCCGACTATCTGGATGGGGAGGATGGCAACGACGAACTGATCGGCGGCGGTGGCAACGACACCCTCCATGGCGGCGCGGGCGACGATGTCCTGGCGGGAGATGACACCGCCGACGCGCCGCTGGCTGCGCAGTACCACGGCAATGACCTGCTCGACGGCGGCGACGGCAAGGACAGCCTCTACGGCGGCCGCGGCAACGATATCCTGCGCGGCGGCGCCGGCACCGACAACCTCGCCGGCGACGCCGGCAACGACACCCTGAGCGGCGGAACCGGCGCGGACAACCTCCTCGGCGGGATCGGCGACGACACCTACATCCTCGCCGCCGGCGATGGCGGCGCCGGGCCCAACGGTGAAATCGAAGCCATCGAGGACAGCGGCGGCAGGGACACCCTGCGCCTGGACGGCATTGCCCCGGCCCAGATCAACGTCAATGTCGCCAATGGTGACATTCTGGTGATCGACTACGGCGCAGCCGACCGCGTCGCGATCATCGACGGCATGGGCGGCGCCATCGAGCGCATCGAGGTCGGCGGCGAGACCTTGAGTTACGCCCAGTTCGTCGGCCGTTACTCGGCCTCCGTGCAATGCGGGGTTAATGCACGGTCGCCAGTAAGAGTCGGCTCTGGCGATACGGCGGTCGACTTCCGGGGGAGGATGGCGGCATGAGCGGACTCTTCTTCTTTGGTGTGATAGCCGCCTGGGGCGCCGTGGCGTTCCTTATGGCGAAGCGAGTCACGCGCCTTGTGCAATCCCGAATTTTGGGATTAGGGCTCGGCGCCTTGGCCTTCGTTCTGATGATCGTTCTGCCCGTGGTCGACGAGATCGTCGGCGGGTACCAGTTCCGGGCATTGTGTCGGCAAAACGCTGTCCTTCGAATTGATGCGGAGAAGGCTAAGGGCCGGAAAGTAAGAGTTGTGTTCGAACCGTTGAATGAGGTGCTGCCGGGAAATGCAATTGCGATCTTTCACTCGCACAAGAGCTATCGGGACGTGGTGACAAACGAAGAGATTGCGAGTAACGAGTGGTACTTAGCGAAGGGCGGCTGGTTTATCCGGCTGCTGGGCGTTTCGGAAACGAATGACCCCATCACCTTTAGTCCATCTGCCTGTTATCCATCTATAACACCACAGGAAATTGCAGGGACTTACGGAATCACGTTGATCAAATAACTACAGGAGAAAGATCATGACGACCATCAACGACACCTATATCAATGCTCTGCTTGCGGATGCGGCTTATGTGACGCAGCTTGTAAATCAAGACCCAGACCTTGCGGCAAAGCTCGCCGCTCGCATGACCCAGCCCCAAGCCACCTTTATCGCAGCGAACTTTTCGGTTGCGTCCCATATTGAGTCGACCACAGGCTCCGGCTTCGACGCTACGGTCTGGAAAGGCAATGTTGATACACCTTATGCCAGCAGAGTTTATGTCTCGATGCGCGGCACGGCCGGTATCGTCGATCTGCTCTCCGACATCGACCTCACTGCCGCGGGTGCGCCGCGTGCCCAATATGTAGATATGGTGAATTGGTGGCTGCGTGTCACTACGTCCAGCAATCTGTATGTGCCGCAAATCCGCCTGGCGTCCGGATTCAATGGCATCTATTTTGAATCCGCAGGAGCTGTCCAGGGCACGGGCGAACTGGCTGGTGTTTCTCATGTAGAGGTAAACGGTCATAGCCTTGGTGGACATCTATCCAGCGCATTTTCCCGTATTTTCGGTGCCAGCGTCGGTATCGATCAGATCACCACCTTCAATAGCGCTGAGTGATAAGGGGTCGGGCTCAAATGGAATTCGGCCCTCGTCGCCGCGCTTGAGCGTTGGACTGATTGACAACATCCGCACATGTTGGCACTATCTCCAACATGAAAGCCGTTCAGCTTGTCAGCACTCGCATCGTCTACTCAGGGTCTGCGTTCGCGGAATTGGTGCTGTGGCGCCTTCCGAGTCCTCTCAAAGGGTCGGCACACGAGTTCAAGTACCGGCTGGCCTATGTCGTACGTGGTGAATGCGTCCTGCGCTACGACAACGAAGCGGGGAAGGGCGATCACCGGCATTTCGGTAAAAAGGAAGGTGGCTACGCTTTTACTACGCCAGATCAATTGATTACCGACTTCCAGAAAGATATTGCGAGGTGGAACCATGAAAACAGTAACTCTTGATGTGCGACCCCCTGTCGACTCCATGGCTGATTTTGCGCAGGCCTGGAAGACAGGAAAAGCCCAGAAGACTGCGCGTATCAGCTTTGCCACTCCCGAGTTGCTGTGGAAGGTGTTGACCGAAAAACGCTGGGAACTGCTCAAGGTGCTTTGCGGGGCAGGGCCGGTGTCCATCCGCGAAGCCGCACGTCGCGCTGAACGCGACGTAAAAGCCGTGCACAGTGACGTCACTGCGCTGCTCAACGCGGGAGTGCTTGGCAAGACGGAGGACGGTCAGGTCGTTTTCCCGTATGAGGCGGTGAAAGTCGAGTTTCTATTGCAAGCCGCGTAGTGCGGGTGATTTCAGTCAATAGGGGCATCATTTCCCTTTCTGCCCTTCGATGAATTCCCGAAAGTCGGCGCTGACCGCACGGCGGATCGACCACTTTTGATCCAGGCACGAGTAATCGAGGCAGGTTCCTTGGGACGGGAAAGTGACTTTGATTCGACTCCACCGAAAGCGCAGCATTGTTGTGCATAGAATAAACCTTGACGCACCACTTGTTTGTACATACACGCTGGCGCGTGAAAGTTGACTTCGACCCGATCAAGAACGAGAGAAACAGCAGGGAACGTCGGCTCTCGTTCGAGCGCGCGGCCGAAGTCGATTTCAATACTGCGCTGGTCCTTACTGATACCTGAAAGGCATGTGGCGAAGCTCGTTACATCGCGCTGTGCTACCTGGACCGCCGGTTGCATGTGCTGTGCTTTACGGAAACCGATTCCGGAATTCGGGTAATCAGCTTCCGCAAGGCAGATACCAGAGAGGCAAGGAGATATGGCAAGCCGCAAGCCCTTGATTGACGCCGACGGCGAGGTTCGCGAACTGTCCGCCGACGATATGGCGAAGTTCCGGCCGGCTGCCGAGGTGTTGCCGTCATCCCTCAAGAAGAAGCTCGGCGTGCGCGGCCCGCAGAAAGCACCGACCAAGGAGCGCATCACCATCCGCTTGTCGCGAGAAGTGGTTGACCAGTTTCGCGAAAGTGGCGATGGCTGGCAAACCCGCGTGGATGCCGCCTTGCGCGAGTGGCTCAAGCATCATTCACCGGCATAGGCCGTTGTGATTCCTGGGCAGCATGATCCGAGTTCGCCGTCCGGTTTCGCGATGCCGGGCGCTCGTGAAACGACGATTACCAAAGCGTCATCATCCTTTACCTGCACCTCAAGCGCTTCGGCGAACTGCATCCGGCGCTCGACATCGAGCTGGTGCCGGTGCTGTTCGCCGGCCTGCTCAAGCACTGGGAGAACAAGGGCCCGGCCGAGATCGTGCCCAAGCGCCTGCATACCTATCGCAGCTGCGTGTGGGCGGCGGCGCAGCATGGCATCCCGTTCCGCATGCCGCCGCGCCATCCCTACAACCCGCTGCACGCGCTGCGCCTGCCGGTGGCGCTGGGCAGCCCGCGCGCGGCGGTCGATGCCGCCTTCGATTTCGTCTTCGGCGAAGGGCGCGACGTCGCCGCGGAATGGCCGGAGTTCTGCGCCCGGCTCGGCGTCGCCGCGGCGCGGGGCGTATTCGGCGTGCCGACGCTGGCCGTGCGCGGCGAGAACTTCTGGGGCAGCGACACCATCGCCTGGTGCAACGCCTACGTCGACGATCCAGGCATGTTCGATTCAGGCGAGATGAAGCGCGCCGCCGAAGTCGATGTCGGCGCCGCGCGCAAGGAAGTTGCCTAGTTTTGCGGCAGCTCGACCGGATGCGTGAATGCCCGGTCGCAGTTCTTCACCGGGGTGTGGCCGCCGAGGCATTTCTGGCGAAGGACGCATCCTTGCCGTAGGCATCTGCGCGGCGACGAAGGCGGAAAAGGCGCCCAGGCGGAGGCGACGGCGGACAGAATTCTTCTCATGGGTGATCTCCGGGGGCAAGGGTGGGGCAGGGCTTACCCGGGTAATGCGAACTCTCGCGGGATATATTCCTCCCGCCGCGCCTTTCAGTGTTGCCGCGCGGGAACGTCGGCGTCGGAGCGCTTCAAAAGTCGGCGCTGGCGACACGGCGGATAGACGCCGGCAAGGCGCCACAATCCGTCGGCGCGCCCCTACGCGTGCTCGCGACAGATCAGCTGACTGTCCTCGGCCGACAAGGCTTCACCCGTGAGGCCGCAACGATGTCCGGCATCGCCGGCCCCGTTCTGGAAATGCCGGCAACCGTGGCAGGCGCCGAAGGTCCTGCCGCCGCGCGACTGTTGCCATCCGGCAAGCAGTTGCGTCAGTGCCGCCTCGGCGGCGTCGCGCTGCGCCGCCGGTAGCGCGGCGGCGGCGGCCCGCCATTCGGCGTCGATGCTGTCGTCGAGTTGCCGCAGTCCGTTGCGCGTCAGCGCCAGGCGCAGCACGCGCCCGTCCTGGGCATCCGCCGCACGCCTGACCCAGCCACGCTCTTCGAGTCGCTTGAGGCTTTGCGAAACCGTGCCCTTGGTCAGTCCCAGATATTCGCCGAGTGCCTGCGGCGTATTGCTGTAGCGGTTGGCCTGGCGCAGGTAATGGAGGATGGTCCATTGCACCGCCGGCAGTCCGGCGGCGACCGCCTGCCTCCGCTGTTCGCTCTGCAGCGCGCGGGACAGGCATGCCAGCAGCGAGTGAAGGCCTTGCGTGTTCATGGCGACATGGTATCGGAACGAAACCTTCTTGACAAATGCAGGTATCGAGTCGATACTGTATTCGGTATCGAGTCGAAACCAATCTTGCCGCAGCGATTTCGGCCCGGTCCTTACCTCAACCAGATCAGGAGAACCCAATGTTCAAGCAGACCGTACTCGCCGTCGCCGTCGCCGCGGCGTCCGTTTCCGCCATCGCCGCCGACGTGGCCTACCCCGAAAAATTCCGTGACGGCAAGCACGTCAAGTCGATGATCATCAACAAGGGGCACCCGCTTTATGGCGCCGTTGGCGGCATGCACCACATCTACGGCAACGCCAAGGCCATGGCCGGCTTCAAGGCGGGCAAGTTCGCCAACGGTTCGGTGATCACCTTCGACCTGTTCGAGGCGGTGGACAAGGACAACGCGGTGTCGGAAGGCGCGCACAAGGCGGTGGTGGTGATGGCCAAGGACAGCGCCATGTTCAAGGCGACCGACGGCTGGGGCTACCAGGTGTTCGACCCGAAGACGAAAAAGGGCAGCCTCGACGCCAAGGCGCAGGCGGACTGCCATGCCTGCCACGTGTCGCAGAAGGACAAGGACTTCGTCTTCAGCGCCCTGCGCGACTAAGGTTCCCGATTGACGCGGCGGGCCGGCTTCCGCGCCGGCCCGCCGCGGGGCTAGGTCGGCGAATGCGCGTCGCGCGCCCGCTGCTTGGCGCCCACGTAGTCGGCGTGCGGGACGTAGAGCAGGTCGGCGATCTTGCGCATGAAGTGCTGTTCGTGGGCGTCGAGGTGGCCGTCGGCGTAGGCGACCTGCCACAGGTATTCGATCACCTGCACTTTCTGTTCGGCGCTGAAGTTCTTGTTGATCAGCGAGGTGAACTGGAAGTAGTCGGTGGCCAGGCGGGCCTCCTCGGCGGCCAGCGCCATCAGCGTATCGACCTGCGCCGCCTCGAGCCCGAACCGGCGTTGCAGCGAGCGCGTCACGGATGCGGTTTCGGCGGCGGTGATGGAGGCGTCCATGCGCATCATTTCCAGCAGCAGCGCGGCAGTGGCGACATGCAACGCGTGTTGCGAATCGGCGCCCGAGCCGGCCGCAGCGGGGGCGATCACCTGGTTGAAGAAATTGCGTATGCCGTCGATCATGGTGTGGAATTTTCCTAAGCAAACGCGGAACAAGTATCTACCGTTCGGGCTGAGCCGTGAGCATCTCGAACGGTCGAAGCCCTCGATTTGACTGGCTTGCGTTTCGACAGGCTCAACGCGAACGGACCAAAACAGTGTGCCCCTACAGGCGCAATGCGCCGGCATAGCCCGTGAGTTCGAGGTAGCCGCGACCGGCAAGGGTACCGCGAATCGCCACCAGTCCCTCCCAGTAGCTGACCGGGAGCGGGCGCCGCGCGGATATTTCCTGGTCATCGGCCACCGGCGTGGTTTCGATGCGCTGCGGGCCGACGCGGATTTCCATCTGCACCGGGTACTGCGCGCCGTTGCGCGGCGAGGTCCAGCGGCGGATCGGCGTGAAGGCCACCTCGCCGGCGCCGAAGCGCGTCAGGCGGCCGTCGGCGTCGCGCAGGCTGGCGTGGGCGTAGAGCGTGTTGCCGCCCGCGTCGCGGATGCGGAAGGCCATCAGCGCACCGCCGTCGTCGAGGTTGATGCCGATCCAGTCCCAGCCGACGGCGCCCGCGGCCAGCACCTCGCTCGACCATTCGTGGTCGAACCAGGCGCGGCCCGTGGCCTCCTGCGTCTTGCCTTCGACGACGAGCCTGCCGCCGACGCGCAGTTGCGGCCAGCTCACGTAATGGCTGGCGAGTTCGGGACGCGGTCCCTTCTGCGACCAACCGTGTTCGCCCTGCAGCAGCAGCGGCTGGGTCGGCGTCAGGCGCAGGTCGAAGGCAAAGGCGGCGTCATGCGCCACGAGCCGGAACTGCTCGTCGGCGCCGGCGCCGCCGCGCCGCATCGACCAGGCGCCGACATGCACGTCGCAGTCGGTGGTGGAGAATCCCGCACCGAGATTCGCGCGCGCGGCGCGTTCGGCATGCAGCAGGCGCTGGCCGGGCCGGGTCAGCGCGGCATGGGCGAACAGGATCTGGCTGGCGGCGATGGGCGAGTCGAGTTCTTCCGCGATGCCCGGACGGCTGCGGAAGAAGGTGAGCTGGAAGCCCATGCCGCCGCCCGGCACGTCCAGCGCGCCGGTGACGTACCACCACTCGGTGCGGAACTCCGGATGCGCGCCGTGGTCGCGCGGGAAGGAAAGTCGCGTGGCGCGGCTTGCCACCGCATGGCGCGGCGCATCGCGGGCGGTGGCCAGCGCGGGCAGCAGCAAGGGGGTGAGCAGGAAGCTGCGGCGTTGCATGGCGGCCGTCTACTGGGCGCTGGCGAGGACTTGCGCCGCCGGCAGGCGCGTCGCCTGGCGCGCGGCGAAGCGGCTGGCACCCATGCCCGCAAACAGGGTCAGCGCAGCGCCGAGCAGCACCTGGGCCCAGGGAACCTGCAAGGGCATGCGCCAGTGGAAGGCTTGCGGATTGACGACGTGGGTGAGGATGGCGCCCACCGCGACGCCGCAGGCGAGTCCCAGCGCCAGTCCGATCACGGCGATAAGTGCGCCCTCGAAGACAATGGCGCGGCCGAGCATCGCGCGGTCGAAGCCGAGCGCGGACAGCGTCGCCAGTTCGCGCGCGCGCAGCCAGACGCTGGCGGCCAGCGTCACGGCGAGGCCGAAGAGGCCGATCAGCATGGCGGCGGCTTCCAGCGCGTAGGTGACGGCGAAGCTCTTGTCGAAGATGGACAAGCTCAGTTCGCGGATCTCGCCGCTGCCGACGCCTTCGATGCCGTGGTGTTTGGCCTGCGCGCGCATCCAGCGGCCGGCGGCGTCTTCCTGGCCCGGGCGCGGCCACAAGGCGAGGTCGGTGGCCGCGACGCTGCCACCAAGGGCGCGGTAGTCCGCTGCGGCGATCACCACGGCGCCGAACTGCCGCGCGTAGTCGCGCCACACGCCGCCGACGAAGACTTCCACCTCGCGCCCGAGCAGCGGCAGGTGCAGCGTCTGGCCCGGCACCAGGCCATGCAGCTCCTGCAGCGGTTCGCTGATCCAGGCCGTGATGCGCCCCGGCGGCGCGGCGAGCACCGCGCCGGTGAAGGGCAGCCGCGCGGCGGGATCGGCGCGGTCGAGTTCGCGCACCAGCAGCGCCACCGGGGGGCGGCGCGGATCGAGCGTCAGCATGACGGTGGCCATGCGTTCGACCCGGACGAAAGGCGACTGCGGCCGCTCCAGTTCGGCGAGCATGTCGGCCGGCAGCGGCACGCCCTTGCTGCGCATGTACATCGGCGCCGGCAACACGTCGTCCAGCCACTGGTCGAGCGCGGTGCGAAAGCTCGACACCATGGTCACCATGCTCACCGTCAGGGCGAAGCTGACGATCAGGCCGCTGGCGGCGACCTGCGCCATCAGTGGCGCCTGCAGGATGTTCTGCACCGCGATGCGCAACGGCGCTGACAGCCTTAGCCGTTCCAGCCCACCGAATACCAGGCGCGTCGCCGCCGGGGCGGCGGCGATGCCCAGCACCAGCACCAGCGCGATGGCCGTGTAGCCGGCCAGCGGCAGGTCGTCGATCGCCGGCAGGCGCGTCAGCGCCACCGCCGCCAAGGCGACCAGCGCCAGCGCAATCCGCTTGGCGTGCCGCGACGCGGACAGCGTGGAAGGCGCCTGCTGGGCGAAGCCGGCCTTCAGCGCCGGAGCCAGCGGCTGAATGCGATTGAGCCAGGCCGGATACAGCGCGCCCATCAGGCTGGCGCCGCAACCGGCGACAAAGAATACCGCCGCCGGCGCAAGCTCCGGCACCACCACTGGCGAGCTGGCGGCGAAGAAGCCGCCGCCGAGGTCGCCGCCCAGCAGGCGCGTGAACAGAACGGCCAGCCCGTAGCCGAGACCGAGGCCGGCGGCGGCGCCGGGAATGCCGATGGCAAGGCCCTCGACCAGCACCTGCGCGAGGCGCATGCGCGGCGGCAGGCCGAGCACGCCGAGCAGCGCGAACTGCGTCGAGCGCTGCGCCACGGCGGTGAGCTGGGTGGCGAACACCAGGAAGGCGCCGGTGAGCAGGGCGACCATGGCCAGCACGTTGAGGTTCACGCGATAGGCGCGCGAGACGTTGGACATCCGCGCCAGGTTGTCGTCCGCCGCGCGCAGGCCGAGCCCGGGCGGCAGGCGTGCCGACCAGGTCGCGATCCAGGCCGCCGGGCTTACGCCGGGGGCCAGCCGCAGGCGCACTTCGCCGACACCCTCGCGCGGCCCGAAGTGAGCCTGCACCCAGGCGATGTCGGCCACCAGCAGCAGCTCGTCGTCGCGCACGGCGGGCAGGTCGCCGCGGATAGGCGTGGTCCAGCGCGCTTCGCCGCGCGTCGCCGTGATGCCGGCGACCGACGGAAGTCCCTGTGGGGCGCCGACTTTCGTATTCAGCCGCGCCAGCAAGGCCGGCGAGGCATACACGCCGTCCTCGAAGATGCTTGTCGTGCCACCATCCGCGCCGCCTTGGCGCGGCATCAGGTTCGGCATCAGCAGGGCGGCGCTGAACGCGTCGAGGCCGATCAGGCGCACCGTGGTCGCGGTGTTGTCGAGGCGCACCCGGGTTTCGATCACAGGCACGGCGAGGGCGACGGCCTCGTCGCGCGCCAGCGCGTCCACCAGCGCCAGCGGCACGTGGCCGGAGCTGTCACGCGGCGCGAGTACCGCGTCGGGTTCGCCCTGCACGCTTTTCATGGCCTGCGAGAAATCGGCGAGTGCGGCGTCGTTGATCAGGTGGATGGCATAACCCAGCGAGACGCCCAGCGCGATGGCCAGCATCGACAGCGCGGTCGCCGTGCGCCGCGTCATGAACTGGGCGCGGATCAGCCACCAGGAAAGCCGCCACGTCAGGCTGCTCATGGTGAAGTCAAGTTCAATCCGCAGATTTCGCAGATTTCGCAGATTGGCGCAGATTGAACAGCTATTTCGAGAGGGTGCCAGCCGCACCGGGCAGATGTCGGGTACTTGCTCCGGTTCGTCTTGATGATCTGCGTGAATCTGCGAAATCCGCGGACCAATGGCTTTAGCAATCTCATTCCAGTCCGTCCGGTGTCAGCGTCAGGATGCGGTCGCAGCACTGCGCGACGTGCTGCGAGTGGGTGACGATCAGCGCGCTTGCACCTTCCTCGCGCACGCGTTCGAGCAGCAGGGCCAGCACCTCGTCGGCGGTGCGCGGATCGAGGTTGCCGGTGGGTTCGTCGGCGAGGATCAGCGTCGGGCCATGCACCAGCGCGCGGGCGATCGCTACCCGTTGCAGTTCGCCGCCCGACAGGGAGGCCGGCCAGCGCGGTCCGAAGCCGGCAAGGCCGACCCGGGCCAGCAGCGCTTCGATGCGCGCGGCATGGTCATGGGCGGCGACGCCGGACAACAGCAGCGGCACGGCGATGTTCTGCGCCACCGAAAGCGTGGGCAGCACGTGGAAGGCCTGGAACACGAAACCGATGCTGCGCGCCCGCAGGGCCGCGCGCTCCGCTTCGTCGAGGCGCAGGATGTCCGTCGCTTCGCGGCCGACCATGATGGTGCCCGCATCCGCCGGTTCCAGCCCGGCGATGCAGTTGAGCAGGGTACTCTTGCCGACGCCGGATTCGCCGGTGAGGGCGACGATCTCGCCGGTGGCGACGGAAAGGCCCAGGCCGCTGAACACCGGTCGCGGGGCATGGGGGTGGCGCTTGGAAAGCCCGGCGATGCTCAGCATGCAGCGCCGCACTCCCGCGGGGGCCGGCCCGTCATGTCCCGGGACGGGGTTTGCGCGGCTTCTTCTTGCGTGGTTGTTCTTCGCGCAGGCATTGCTTGAGTTGCTTGCCGGTCTTGCCCTTGCAGAGATCCTTGGCTTTCTGCGCGGCTTCGCATTTGGCCGGTTCGCGCGACTTGCTGCAGTCGACCGGCGGCATGCTGGCGTCGAGGCAGGCGCGCTTTTCGCTGCCGCGTTTGTCGCTGCAGGCCTTGAGCGCCGCCTGGCGCGCCTCGCAGCGTCCCGGATCGCGCGCTCGGGCGCAGTCGTCGGCCGCGGTCTCGGCCACGGCGGGCAGCGAAAACAGGGCAGCTGCGGCGAGGGTCAGCAGTCGCATCATCTTGGTTCGGGCTCCGGATAGCGGGTGAGATCGATGGCGGAATAATACTCCCGCATTGAGGCCCGGCCGGGTTGTCGGCTATAGTTCGCCGTATCGCCAGCGCCGACTTTATTCCATGAACAAGGTAGAGCCCATTGAGCACCGCCTGACCCTTCCCGAAGTGGTCGATGCGCTCGTCGCCGACGGCCTGGTCGCGGCGGACGCGGCGGCCACCTTCAAGCAGGAGCGGCGTTACTACAAGGGCGACGCGCATCCCCTGATCGTGATCGCCGAGCAGCGCTGGAAATCGCTGCTGCCGCCGCATCCGGTGCTCGACATCGACACCCTGACCCAGTGGCTGGCGAAATGGTCGGGACTGGGCTACCTGCACGTCGATCCGCTGAAGATCAACTTTTCGGCCGTGACCGAGGTGATGAGCAACATCTACGCGACGCGCTTCCGCATCCTGCCGGTGGACGTCCGGTCGAACGAGGTGGTGATCGCCACCGCGGAGCCTTTCCAGCGCGCCTGGGAAGCGGAGATGCTGCCGATCCTGCGCAAGGACATCCGGCGCGTCATCGCCAACCCGGAAGACATCACGCGCTACCTGGTGGAGTTCTACAACCTCGCCCGCTCGATCAAGGGTGCGATGAGCAAGGGCGATGTCGCCGGCGGCGCGTCGAATTTCGAGCAGCTGGTGGAGATGGGCAAGAGCAACAAGCAGTTCGACGCCAACGATTCGCACATCGTCACCATCGTCGATTGGCTCTGGCAGTACGCCTTCGAGCAGCGCGCCTCGGACATCCACGTCGAGCCGCGGCGCGACCTCGGCATCGTGCGCTTCCGCATCGACGGCGTGCTGCATCAGGTATACCAGATTCCGAAGGCGGTGCTCAACGCCATGACCAGCCGCATCAAGGTACTCGGCCGCATGGACGTGGTGGAGAAGCGCCGGCCGCAGGACGGGCGCATCAAGACGCGCACCGCCGATGGCCAGGAGGTCGAGCTGCGCCTGGCGACGGTGCCGACCGCCTTTGGCGAAAAGCTGGTGATGCGGATCTTCGACCCGGAAGTGCTGGTCCGTGACTTTTCCGAGCTCGGCTTCGCCAGCGACGAACTGGCGATGTGGAACGGCATGGCTTCCCAGCCCAACGGCATCATCCTGGTGACCGGACCGACCGGCAGCGGCAAGACCGTGACGCTGTACTCGACGCTCAAGCAATTGGCGACGCCGCAGGTGAATGTGTGCACCCTGGAAGACCCGATCGAGATGGTCGAGGCGTCCTTCAACCAGATACAGATCCAGCCCGAGATCGGCATCGGCTTCGCCGAAGGCATCCGCGCCCTGATGCGGCAGGATCCCGACATCATCATGGTCGGCGAGATACGCGATATCGAAACCGCCGACATGGCGATCCAGGCCGCGCTGACCGGTCACCTGGTGCTGTCGACCCTGCACACCAACGACGCGCCGTCGGCGATGACGCGGCTGGTCGAGCTCGGCGTGCCGCCCTACCTGCTCTCGGCGACGGTGATCGGCGTCATGGCGCAGCGCCTGATCCGCACCCTGTGTCCGGCCTGCAAGCAGCCCGGCGGCCTGCGCGCGGAAGACGAGGCGGCCTGGAATGCGCTGGTGGCGCCATGGAAATCCAGCAAGCCGGCGCAGCTCTACCATCCGGTCGGTTGCCTCGACTGCCGCATGACCGGCTTCAAGGGCCGCGTCGGCATCTACGAGATCATGCCGATGTCGACGGAGATCCGCAGGCAGGTGGTGCACGGCCCGGAGCTTTCCAGGCTGCGCGAGCAGGCCATGCGCGAGGGCATGAAGCCGCTGCGCATCGCCGGCGCGAAGAAGGTGGCGGCGGGGCTGACGACCATCGCGGAAGTGATCAAGGTTGCGCCGCCGATGGTTGATCCGGAGTAATCCTCAGGCCGCCCGTCGGTGGCGGCCGCAAGCGGCGCTTCAGTAGCGCGGCGCCGATCCCCAGTTCGGCGTCACGCGGCCGACCAGGCCTTCCAGCAGTTCGAGTTCGGCGTCGGTGTGGTTGATCACCGCGGCCGGCACCATCATCTTCGCCATCTTCATGTCGTTGTGGATGTACATCGGCTTGTCGTGGTGGCGGGTAGCGTAGCGCTCGGCTTCCTGCGGCGCCGCCGTCGGCGTCAGTTCGACGTCGCCGTAGCACAGGCAGAAGTAGGTGCGTGCCTTGGCGCCGTGGTTCTCTTCTTCGATGTAGCAGCCGGTGCCGCGGATGCCGATGGTTGCCGTCGACACCTGTATGGTCTTGGCGCCCTTGCCGAACACCGAGAGGATCTTGCCCGTGACGACGCGCATCAGGTTCTGTACGGCGTTGGCGCCGAACTCGACCGTGGTGAGTTCTCGTTGCATGAAGGCGTCCTGGCCGATGACGTAGATGGCTTCGCTGTTCTTTCCGGTGACGATGGTGTCGCCGGGCTTGATCAGCTGGCCTTCGGTGGCCACCCGGTGGTTGACGATGACTTCGCCCTTGATCCGGTTGAGGCCGGGCCGGATAGGCACCTCGCCCTTGGCCAGGGCGTCGCGGACCAGTCCGGAGATTCCGGCGGGGCCGAGCAGGCCGGCGGCGGCGAGGGCTTTGAGCAGACGGCGACGATCATCCATGGCGCTTCCTCCTTGAAAAGAATTGCGGCTTACTTGTTCAGTTCGCGCATGGCGCGTTCGAGGCCGGCCAGCGTAAGCGGGAACATGCGGCTGTTGAAGATCGTGCGGATCAATTCGATCGAGTGGCGGTAGTCCCACAGGCGTTCCGGCTCGGGGTTGAGCCAGACCGCGCGCGGCCAGGTATCGAGCATGCGCTGCAGCCAGACCGCGCCGGCTTCCTCGTTCGAGTATTCGACCGAGCCGCCGGGCTGCAGGATTTCGTAGGGGCTCATGGTGGCGTCGCCGACCACCACCACCTTGTAGTCTTCGCCGTACTTGTGCATCACGTCCCACAGCGGGAAGCGCTCGCCATGGCGGCGCCGGTTGTCCTTCCAGACGTAGTCGTAGATGCAGTTGTGGAAGTAGAAATATTCGAGGTGCTTGAACTCGCTCTTGGCCGCCGAGAACAGTTCCTCGCAGACCTTGATGTGGTCGTCCATCGAGCCGCCGATGTCGAGGAAGAGCAGCACCTTGACCTTGTTGTGGCGCTCGGGGCGCATCCTGATGTCGAGCCAGCCGGCGTTCCTCGCCGTGCCGGTGATGGTGCCGTCGAGATCCAGTTCGTCCTCGGCGCCTTCGCGAGCGAAGCGGCGCAGGCGGCGCAGGGCGATCTTGATGTTGCGCGTGCCGAGTTCGACCGTGTCGTCCAGGTTGCGGTACTCGCGGTTCTCCCAGACCTTGACGGCGGTGCGGTTACCGGCCGAGGGGCCGCCGACGCGAATGCCCTCGGGGTGGTAGCCGCCGTGGCCGAAGGGCGAGGAGCCGCCGGTGCCGATCCACTTGCTGCCGCCGGCATGGCGCTCCTTCTGCTCGGCGAGGCGCTTCTTGAATTCCTCCATCAGCTTGTCCCAGCCGAGCTTTTCCAGCTTGGCCTTTTCCTCGGGTGTCAGATGCTTCTTCATCATCATCTTCAGCCACTCTTCGGGGATGTCGGCCTCCAGTCCGGGGATCTGCGTCACGCCCTTGAAGTATTCGCCGAAGGCGCGGTCGAACTTGTCGTAGTGGGTTTCGTCCTTGACCAGGCAGGTGCGGGCGAGGAAGTAGAAGTCGTCGATCGAATTCCCCGCAACATGCTCCTTCAGCGCTTCCAGCAGCGTGAGGAACTCGCGCGTGGAAACGGGCAGTTTTTTTGTCTTGAGGTGGAGAAAGAAGTCAATCAGCATGGAAAGTCGGCGCTGGCGGGACGGCGATGGCGGCAGATCAGCGGTTGTGCCGCGCCATGAAAACCAGCCGCTCGAACAGATGCACATCCTGCTCGTTCTTCAGCAGCGCGCCGGCCAGCGGCGGCACCACGGCCTTCTTGTCCTTTGAATGCAGCGCTTCCGGCGGGATGTCCTCGGCCACCAGCAGCTTGAGCCAGTCGATCAGCTCGGAGGTCGAGGGCTTCTTCTTCATGCCGGGCACTTCGCGCAGCTCGAAAAAGACTTCCATGGCTTCGCGCAACAAGTCCTTCTTCAGGTTGGGGAAATGTACGTCGACGATGCGCCCCATGGTCTCCTTGTCGGGGAACTTGATGTAGTGGAAGAAGCAGCGGCGAAGGAAAGCGTCGGGCAGTTCCTTCTCGTTGTTCGAGGTGATGATGACGATGGGGCGCACGGCGGCGCGCACGGTCTGCCGCGTCTCGTAAACATGGAACTCCATGCGGTCGAGTTCGCGCAGCAGGTCGTTGGGGAACTCGATGTCCGCCTTGTCTACTTCGTCGATCAGGATCACCGAGGGCTTGCCCTGCTCGAAGGCCTGCCACAGCACGCCCTTGACGATGTAGTTGGATATGTCCTTGACCTTTTCGTCGCCGAGCTGCGAGTCGCGCAGGCGCGACACGGCGTCGTACTCGTACAGACCCTGCTGGGCCTTGGTGGTGGACTTGATGTGCCACTGCAGCAGCGGCACGCCCAGCGCGCCGGCGACTTCCTCGGCCAGCATGGTCTTGCCCGTGCCGGGCTCGCCCTTGATCAGCAGCGGGCGCTGCAGGGTGATCGCGGCATTGACCGCGAGCATGAGGTCGGGGGTGGCGACGTAGGTAGTGGTTCCTTCAAAGCGCATGGTGTTTTCTTTCAGGGTTGAAGCAACAGATTATCCCAGAGCGGGGGTTTTGTCCTGCATTGGCGGTATTGGAGCGATTCCTTCCGTTCAATCAAATTGCTTGACAAGTGGGGGGGGGGGGGCGTTTATGCTGGACGAAAGAATCAACAATGCATGTTCTTCAATCTTTACGGGTTTTCTAGGGGGAGTATACAAATGGGAGTGCCAAATTTCCGCCAACGGTGGGCTACGCTGCTCGTGGTCATTCTTTCGGCTTTGTTTCTTTCGGCTTGCAATCAGACCAATGTGCGTGGCGATGGGGGTGACTACTTTCGACTAACCAAGCGCGATGCCGCCTCTTACGAAGAAGCAGGAAAATGGTGGGGTACGCGTCACTGGAATAGAAAGAATCCGGCCAACGATGTCTCTGATCGACCCTTTGTCGATTCCCTTATTGACGCCAACAATCTTGACTTCTTCTGGATTCATTCCGATCTGAAGGACGCGTTCAATAAGGGGTATCGCATCGGTTATCAGGATCGGACGGCGGATCTGATTCTCGGGCCCTACCTGACTGATGCGGCCGCAACCATTGGCGACAAAACAGCGAAGCGCTTCGTGGGTGTGATCGAGGATTTCGAGCGTGGGTGGGCGGAAACCGTGACGCGCGCCGTCAATGTGTTCATCACGCTGATCTCGGAAGGCTCCCAGGCGGATCGGGAGAAATTCATCAACAATTTTGTTCAAGGCTACGATGAGAAGTACAAGCGCACGGTCGCCGCGCTGCGTGCTGGAGGGTATGTCCAGCAAACATCGGAAGGCGGAACGAACATGCTGCTGGATGCGCGCAAGGCTCTCGCCGTGCTGAATATTCCTTCGACCGAAACCCTGAAGACGGAGATCTACCGTCAGACCTTCACCGTCATGGGTGACGAGTGGGGCCGGCGCCTGAGCCACAACCTGATCAAGCGCGATGAACTGATCGATCTGCTAAGGAGGAGCAAGACGGCCTTCCAGGAAGTATCGCCAGGACTCGACGGCAATCTTGGGATCGTGAGGCAGTCCTTCATTCAGGCATACGGCACGGATGCGGCCAACGTGTTTCAGGGGCTGACCTCGGCGGCCGGGTACGCGAGCAGTGGAACGGCGCCGGTACAAGTGCGGACTCCCGCAGCGTCCCCGGCGCCTGCGGCGGGTAGTTCGGGTTCCGCTGGTGGAAGGAAAGCACCGGCCACCAAGCGGCAGGCTGCTCAATGAATCAACGGACTCCGCAATACTCGAAAATTAGCCAATGGTTGCTCGCGATCTTCGCTGGTGCGATTGGCATTGGGTTCTTCCCCACAGTGAACGCAGCCGACAAATGCGCCAACGTCAAGCTACCCAGCGATTTTGCAGAGGGCCAGTGTGTTTGGTACGTGAGAAAGAAGGTGGGTGTCCCAGTTCCGTGGTATCCGCCCGATGCCAAGGATTGGATTGTCGAAGCGAGAAAATCAGTACATACGGCCAAAGGATGGCGCGCTGAAGGCAATTTGAAACCCGAGGTAGGCGCGATAGCTGTGTTTAAGGTTGGCGACTATGGACATGTCGCCTACATCGAAGATGTTGGAAGGGACGGTTCGTTCACTGTGAGTCACTGCAACTGGGGCGGGAAGAAGGAACTCTCGAAGACGATAAAAGATCCCTTGCTGTTGGCGTGTTCAGGCTGGACAGATGCAAGATGTATCAATGGTGTGGGACCTACTCGGGCAACAGTTTCAGCCGGCGGGCAGCTTGGGAATAGTGCCACGCTATTGGGTATTATCTATCCTCCTGGGCTAAAGGTCGCAGCGGCGCCCGCTCCGCCTCTGGCGCCTAACCCGCCAACGGGCAACAAGGGAACGGGACGAAAGTCCGTCCCGCAATATGCGATTCGTATTTTCAATGTTGATGTTCCCGCTGAGGCATCGATTAACGGCCGAGTCGTGGCGCGTGTCAATGCGCGGGGCGATACCGGCCCCGTGCCGATCAACAACATGTTGCACAGCCGTGATAACAAGGTTCGCTTCAAGCTTGGCAATGAAAGTCGGCCGCATACCTACCATTTCGTGCTGCTTGAAAATGGGCAGGTCAAATGGGACAAGAAGTGCGGCAAGGTCGATAGAACTCCGTGTAAGGAGAAACTGAAAAATGGCGAAAAATCGATCACGCTTCACCCATAGTCATTGTCTTGGGCCAGCCAAGCGGGCAGTGGTCGGCGGATTGACGATGCTGGCATTAATGTCGGGCCCGGTATCTGCCGGGCAGGTCGTCGACGATGAAGATGTGGGCAGTTCCCAGCAGCAGGCGCCTGCAACGTCGACGCGAAGCGGAGGGGGGCAGGCTCAGCAATACTCGTATGAGCAGCCGCAGGCCGACAGACAATCGACAAAACGCATCATTGCCAACGAAATCGGCCGAGCTATTGGCCAGGCTGTCGTGCAATCGATAGTCCAGCAGGGCGCCCAACCGGCGCCGTCATCGTCCCGCTCGTACATCCAGAATCCAGCACCTGACTATTCTGCGAGTGGAGGCCGACGGGCCAAGGAAGATCGCTTCTGACTGCGTGAAATCGGCCAAGGATCGGATCAGGATTGAAGAGTCCGGACTGCTTCTCGCAGGTCCGACAAGTCTTCAACCACTGTGATGTAGACCACTTTCCAGTCAACCGAAAAATAGGCGTGTACCGCGACGTTGCGAAAGCCGACAATTTCCTTCCAGGGAACTTGCGGCGCTTTCGACAAGGTTTCCGCCGAAAGTCGTGAGGCGGCCTCCCCGATTGTTGACAGCTTTTGCAGCACGGCGGACTGCAATATGTCGTCCCGCAGAAATCGCGTTTCGTCGCATCCGCTCATCCACCGCTCGATGGATGCAATCGCATCAGCGATGTCGGCCAGATACAGAAGCTCACTCCGCATAGAGTATTTTTGCCTCGCGCAATATCTGGTCGCGAATGTGACGATTCAGGCCATCGCGCGTGACGAGGTCAACCGGGCGTCCAAAAAGCGCCATCAACTCCGCCTGCATCCGTTGCATTGCGACAAGACCCACACGGGCGTCCTGCCGTAGGTCGATTATCACGTCTACGTCGCTTTCGGGACGAGCCTCCCCGCGGGCCAGCGAGCCAAATATGGCCAATTCGCGCACCGAATGCGAGCGGCAAAATCCTGCTATTGAGTCCGATGCGATGGGGATGAAGGCGGTCATGTGGCGATCCTTGTTGGCGGTCGGTCTAATTTACATCAGATCGTACAAACGGGAATTTCCACTCGATATTTGCATTCGCTATTGCCGTGTCGTCAGCGCCGACTTTTCGCATCAACCAGCCTTGCGCCGCACGCAGTCGACATAGGCTTCGCCATCCGGCGGCAGCTTGCTGCGTTGTGCGCGCCAGAGCATTTCGCCGAGGCAGTCGAGGACGTCATGCAGCGCTTCGTGACGGTCGCCACGGCGGCTTTGCAGAAGGGTGAAGGCGGCGCGGATGCCCGGCGGCTGGTCGATCGAAAGCTGTTCCTCGATGGCGAGGTGCAGCGACAGATGCAGGAAGGGATTGGTCTCGCCCTGTTCCGGCGTCCATTCGCGCGTCAGCGCGTCCTCGGCTTCGACCAGGGCGTGGTATTCGGGATGCAGGGCGACCAGGTCGGCGGCCAGGGTTTCCATCGCCGTGCCCGGCAGCCGCTGCCGGTGCCTGGCCCAGGCGTCGATCAGGAACTGGCGCGCCTGGTCACGGCTCGGATTAAACATTTTTCTCTTTCCATGCACAGAGGTCGAAGACGCCGCAATGCACGCAGTCCGGGGAACGCGCCTTGCAGGTGTAGCGGCCGTGCAGGATCAGCCAGTGATGGGCATGCAGGCGGAATTCGGCGGGCACCACCTTGAGCAGTTTCTGTTCCACCGCGTCGACCGTGTTTCCCGGCGCCAGCCCGGTGCGGTTGCCGACGCGGAAGATGTGGGTGTCGACCGCGATGGTCGGTTCATGAAAGGCGATGTTCAGCACCACGTTGGCCGTCTTGCGGCCGACGCCGGGCAGGGCTTCGAGTGCGGTGCGGTCATGCGGCACGTCGCCGCCGTGGCGCTCCAGCAGCAGGCGCGACAGGGCCACGACGTTCTTGGCCTTGGTCGGATAGAGGCCGATGGTATTGATGTATTCGGCCAGGCCCTCCACACCCAGCGCGGCGATCGCCTGCGGCGTCGGATGGTCGCGGAACAGCGCGCGCGTGGCACGATTCACGCCCTTGTCGGTGGCCTGGGCGGAAAGCACCACGGCCACCAGCAACTGAAACGGCGTCGCGTATTCGAGTTCGCTTTTCGGTTCCGGGTTCGCTGCTGCCAGTCGGGCAAAGAACTCGCGAACCTTTTTCGGGCTCATGCCGGGACCGAAGCCGGTGGTGGCTGATCGTGCAGGCGCTTTTCGCGCAGGCGCGCGTTGGCGCGGGCGTCGAGCCAGTTGCGCCCGGCGATCAGCAGGCCAAGGACGAAGAAGGCGCCGGGCGGCAGGATAGCGATCAGGAAGCCGGGATAGGATTCCGGCAAGACCTGGACGGCGGACAGCGTCGGGAAGATCATCTCGATGCCGGAGAACAATGTTCCCTGGCCGATGAACTCGCGCACCGCACCGAGCAGGGCGATCACCCAGACGAAGCCGACGCCCATCATCAGGCCATCGAAGGTCGCCGCACGCAGGCCGTTCTTGGCGGCGAAGGCTTCGACGCGGGCCAGCACGATGCAGTTGGTGACGATCAGCGGGATGAAAATGCCGAGCACCAGGTACATGTCGTGCAGGAAGGCATTGAAGGCCAGGTCGACCACCGTTACCAGCGCGGCGATGATCAGGATGAAGACGGGGATGCGGATCTCGTAGGGGATCAGGGCGCGCAGGGCGGATATGGCCAGGTTGGCCAGCATCATGACGAGGATGGTGGCGAGGCCCAGGCTGACCGCATTGACCAGGGTCGTGCTCACCGCCAGCAGGGGGCACAGCCCCAGCAACTGGGCGAGGATGGAGTTCTGCTTCCACAGGCCGTTCCAGGCGATGTCCTTGTAGATGCTCATGGGGTTTCCCTTTCCTCGAAGCGGCCGTTGGCCGGCAGGGCGAACAGCTTGTCCTTGTGCTCGACGGTCCAGGCCAGCGCGCGGCCGCTGGCCCTGGTCACGGCGCGGGCCGAGATCGTGGCACCGCTCATCTGGTCAAAGCGGCCGCCGTCCTTCTTTACGCGCCATTTGCTTTGGGGCACGCTGTCGAAGCCCACGTTGTTGAACTGGGTGATCCACGGCCGCGTCTTGTTGCGATCCTTTTTCGGATCGATGTAGTCGCCCAGCCCGGGCGTTTCCTTGTGCGCGGTGACGCGAACCGCGATCAGCCTGCCGTCGGCGGCGACGGCGACGATCAGGCCGATGCGGCCGGAATAGCCGTCCGCCGCGGCGGCTTCCAGCACCAGCGCCACCGGCGCGCCGTTCCTGCGCGCGCGCCACAGCCGGGTTTCGTCGTCGAGCCCCAGTGCTTTCTGCGGCGCCAGAGTGATCGCATCGGCCATCAGGTCGTTGTCGTACAGTGTTCCCGGCAGCACTTCGCCGATCAGGCGCAGCTTCTCCGCCAGTGCGCTGGCGGCGACCATGGGCGCCGTGGCTTTGTAGGTGCCGGCCATCAGCGCGGTGAACACCAGGGTAAATGCGAGCATGATGCCCGCCGTGCGCGCCGAGATGCGGAATACCCCCGCTTCCCTTTGCCCGATTTCGATGGGTTCGCTCATCGGGAATCTTCCTGTTTGCCCTTGTGTCCGAACACCGGCGGCTGGGTGTACATGTCGATCAGCGGCGCGGCGATGTTCATCAGCAGCACGGCGAAGGCGATGCCGTCCGGATAGGCGCCGAAGCTGCGGATGATCCAGGTCAGCAGGGCGGCGCCGGCAGCGAAGATCAGCTTGCCCTTCGGCGTGGTGGCGCCGGAAACCGGGTCGGTGATGATGAAAAAGGCCGCCAGCATGGCGCCGCCGGTGAACAGCTGGAACCCCGGTCCGGCAAAGCGGTCGGGATCAAAGAGGGCGAATGCCCCCGACACCGCGCACAGCACCGCGAGAAAGGCGACCGGCAGGTGCCAGGTGATGATCCGCTGCTGGAGCAGGTACAGGCCGCCGAGGAAGTAGCCGGCGGCGATCCACTCCCAGCCGCGACCGCCGACGTTGCCGAAGGTGGCCTTGCCCCCCAGGATGCCGCCTATCATCGCGCGCTGTTCCGGATCGCGCAGCACGGTACGCAGCGCGTCGAGCGGCGTGGCCATGGTCATGGCATCGAGGAGCTGGCGGTTGCCGAAAATCGCCTCCCATTGCACGGCAAAGTCGGTGGAGTCGACTCTGGGCCATTGCGACATGAGCAACGGATAGGCGACGATCATCAGGGCGAAGGCCACCATCGCCGGATTGAAGGGATTCTGCCCCAGGCCGCCATAGAGATGCTTGGCGACGACGATCGCGAGCAGCGTGCCGAGCACGGTCAGCCACCAGGGCGCGATCGAGGGAAAGGTCAGGGCGATCAGCCAGGCCGTGACCAGCGCCGAGCCATCGCCGAGGAAGGGCCGCAGCGGCTTGCCGCGCAAGGCCAGCATCGCCGCTTCGGCGGCGAGTGCGGTGAGCGAGGCCAGCGCGATCTGCACCAGAATGGCGGCACCGAAGAACCAGACATAGGCGCCAATGCCGGGCAGCAGCGCGAGCAGCACGCGCAGCATGACCGATTGCACGCTGGCGGGTTTGAGGGTGTAGGGCGAGTTATTCACGAGGTATCGGCAATCCGTTCAGTCATCCTGCCGCAGGTGCGGCTTGGCCATTTCACGAATTTCGGCGCGGCGCCCTTCGATGGCGGCGATTTCGGCCTGCTGTTCCGGCGTCAGGTCGGTGACGTTTTCCGGATGCGCCTGCTCCTTCTGTGCCTTCGCGCGTTCCAGCGCGGCGGCGATCAGGGCTTTCTTGGCGTCTTCCTCGGGACTTGTCGCCGGTTTTTCGGCAACGGCGATGGCGGCCGCGGCCTTTTCCCGTCCGGCGGCGGTCTTGGCGGCCAGCTTGGCGGCCTTTTCGGCTTTCTCGCGTTCTTCGCGGGCGAGGCGGAATTCGTAACGCTCGCGGGCCAGGTCGGCCGCCGCCTTTTCCTTTTCCCGGGCCCAGATCTCGCCTTTGGCGAAACGGAAATAATCCACCAGCGGAATGCGCGAGGGGCAGACGTAGGAGCAGCAGCCGCACTCGATGCAGTCGAACAGCGAGTACTCCTGCGCCTTGCCGAAGATTTTTGCCCGGCTGAACCAGTACAGTTCGAAAGGCTGGAGTTCGGCCGGGCAGGCCTTGGCGCACTCGCCGCAGCGGATGCAGGGCATTTCGGGCGGCGGCGGCGGGAACAGCGCGGGCGAGCCGGCCAGGATGCAGTTGGTGCCCTTGGTGACCGGGGTATCGAGGCTTTGCAGGCCGACGCCCATCATCGGTCCGCCCATCAGGTAGCGATCGGTGTCGGTGCGCGGCTCGGCGAGCGGCAGCAGGTCGCTGATCGGCGTGCCGATCAGGGCTTCGAAGTTGCCCGGATGCGCCATGTTGCCGCTGAGCGTCAGCACGCGCGAGATCAGCGGCTCGCCGTGGGCGATGGCGCGATAGATTGCGTGCGCCGAGCCGACGTTGAAGCACTGCACGCCGAAATGGGTGCCGAGCTTGCCGTAGGGAATCTCGATTCCGGTCAGTACCCGGATCAACTGCTTCTCGCCGCCGGCGGGATAGCGGGTCGGAACCGCGATCACCTCGACTGCGGAGTCGCCGAGGCCTTGTGCGGCGTCGCGCATGGCGGCGACGGCCTGCGGCTTGTTGTCCTCGATGCCGACCAGGATGCGGCGCGCGCCGGTAATATGGCGCATCATCGCCGCGCCGGCAAGGATCATGTCGGCGCGCTCGCGCATCAGGCGGTCGTCGCAGGTGATCCAGGGCTCGCATTCGGCGCCGTTGAGGATCAAGGTTTCGATTCCCTTTTCCCCCGGCCCCAGCTTGACGTGGCTGGGAAAACCGGCGCCACCGAGGCCGACCACGCCGCAGTCGCGCAGGTAGTCGCGCGTCTGCAGGGCGCTGGTGGCGAGGTAGTCGAAGGGCTGTTTTTCGATCCAGCGGTCCAGTCCGTCGGGATCGATGACGATGCTCGGGGCCGGCAAGCCCGACGGATGCGGTACCGGCTGTGGTTCGATGGCGCGCACGGTGCCGGAGGTGGGCGCATGCACCGCGGTACACATCGGACCCTCGGCGGCCGCGATGACCTCGCCCTTGAGCACGGCCCGGCCGGGTTGCACCAGGCAGCGCGCCATGGCGCGGGCACTCTGGCGCAGCGGGATGATCAGACGCGAGGGCAGCGGCGCGACGCGGATCGGCGCGGTCGCCGATTCATCCTTGTGCGAGTCGGGCTTGACGCCTCCCTTGAAGCTGAACAATTTGGCGATCATGCGGTCTGCCGCAGGGGTATCACGGGATACTTCCACTTCCAGGTGTCCACCGTTTCCTGAATGGCATACATGCGGATGCAGTCGACGGGACAGGGCGCGATGCAAAGCTCGCACCCCGTGCACTGCACGGCAACCACGGTATGCATCTGCTTCGCCGCGCCGACGATGGCGTCTACCGGGCAGGCCTGGATGCACAGCGTGCAGCCGATGCAGGCCTGTTCGTCGATGACGGCGACCGACTTCGGTTTCTCGACGCCGTGCTCGGCGGATAACGGTTTGAACTCGCGACCGAGCAGGTCGGCCAGCTTGTGGATGCCTTCCTCGCCCCCCGGCGGACAGCAGTTGATGTCGGCCTCGCCCTTGGCGATGGCCTGTGCGTAGGGCTTGCAGCCGGGGAAGCCGCATTGGCCGCACTGCGTTTGCGGCAGGATGGCGTCGATTTTCTCCACCAGCGGATCGCCTTCGACGCGGAAGCGCACCGCCGCATAGCCGAGAGCGGCACCGAGCAGGACGGCGCCCAGCGCCATGACCAGGATCGCTTCGAGCATGGCTATGCCTGCGCCGGTCCGCCCCAAGGGAGCATGTGCGTTGGAGGCAGCCAGCCGGTTCTGCGAGCGTGTTGGGCCATTACTTGTACTTGTCCAGCCCGGCGAAGCCCATGAAGGCAAGGCTCATCAGGCCAGCGGTGATCATGGCGATGGCCGTGCCGCGGAAATGCACCGGAACATCGGCTGCCTCAAGCCGCTCGCGGATGCCCGCGAACAGGATCAGCGCCAGCGTGAAACCCACGGCGCTGCCGAAACCGAACAACAGTGATTCGAGGAAGTTGTGGCGCAGGCTGACGTTGAGCAACGGGATGCCGAGCACTGCGCAATTGGTCGTGATCAGCGGCAGGTAGATGCCCAGTACCTGGTGCAGCAGCGGGCTGGTCTTCTGGATCACCAGCTCGGTCAATTGCACGATGGCGGCAATGGTGACGATGAAGGAAAGCGTGCGCAGGTATTCGAGTTGATTTGGTATCAGCAGCCAGCGATCGATGATGTAGCTGGCGCCGCAGGCCATGGTCAGAACGAAGGTGGTGGCCGCTCCCATGCCCAGCGCGGTCTCCAGCTTCTTGGAGACGCCCATGAACGGGCACAGGCCGAGTATCCGCACGAACACGACATTGTTGACGAGGACCGCGCCAAGGATGATGAATAGGTAGGTCGTCATGTTGCGTGCAATGCCGGAGCCGATTCGCAATAATTGGTGGAGATCAAATTATCTCGCTATTAATAGTGTTTCCGCAAGTGGGACCGGGATGTTAGCGCCGCGTGGCGGCATCCGTGGCGGTAATGCATTCGGTGACAAGGCGCGGACCCCGATAGATCAGCCCGCTGTAAATCTGCACCAGCGCGGCTCCGGCTTCGATCTTTGCGCGAGCGCGTTCGCCGCTGTCGATGCCGCCGGCCGCGATGATGGGCAGTTCCCCGGCCAGTGCGTGGGCTAGACGCCGAATCACGGTGGTCGATTTCTCGAACAGCGGGGCGCCGGACAACCCGCCGGCTTCTGCAGCCAGGGGCGAGGATTCGACGCCTTCGCGACCCAGTGTCGTATTGGTGGCGATCACTGCATCGATTTTGTGGCGCTTTAGGGTGTCGGCAATCGTGTCGATCTGGCTGGGTTCGAGGTCGGGTGCGATTTTCAGGGCCAGCGGAACATATTTGCCGTTCTGGTCCGAAAGCGCGGCCTGTCGGGACTTGAGCGCTTCGAGCAGGGCGTCCAGCTCCGACGCGCCCTGCAACTGCCGCAAATTCTTGGTATTGGGCGAGGAAATATTGACCGCAATGTAGCTTGCCGCCGGGTAGGCCTTTTCGAGGCAGATCAGGTAGTCATCGACGGCCCGTTCGATTGGAGTGCCGAAGTTCTTGCCGATGTTGATGCCGAGGATGCCTTCGTACCGCGAATGCGAGAGAGTATCGAGCAGTGCGTCGATGCCTTCGTTGTTGAACCCCATGCGGTTGATGATGGCCCGCTGCTCGGGCAGGCGGAACAGGCGCGGCCGGGGGTTCCCCGGCTGTGGGCGTGGCGTCACGGTACCGACTTCGAGGAAGCCGAAGCCGAACTGTGCCAGCCCATCGATCGCGGTGCCGTTCTTGTCCAGCCCTGCCGCAAGGCCGACCCGGTTGGGAAATCGGAGCCCCATCACTTCTACGGGAGCCTGACTTGGGGGCGGCGTACTACGAATTCCCAGAGAAGCGCCTACAGAAAGCAAGCGCAGCGTCAGTTCATGGGCGCGCTCGGCATCGAAAGCAAAGAGAAGGGGACGGATCAGGGCATACGGAATCATGGCGGGGCATTCTACGTTGCCGGTCAGGAGAAGGATTTGTCACAAATCGGAAAGAAAAACTGCACAAGGGGTTTACAGGCGAGAGAAGGGCTCATATAATCTTCCTTCTCTGCTGCTTGCGGAGCCGCCGAAAGAAAGGCGGAGTTCTTTAAAAACCAAACAACCGATAGGTGTAGGTGCTTGCTGGGCTGGTGGTGGTGGTGGGTGGACATTCCGAGATCGAAGGGATGGAAGCTGGACCGGGTTGGAAGACACGGGCCGAGTTCTGAGCGGAGTGCGAAAGCATGAGGTGAAGGATCTGCTGCTGCTGGATGCTAAGAGTATTGAGAAGCAAGCGCTTACACGAGTAAAACAGTAAGGTTAAATGCAAATTTAGCCTCTGAGATTCGTTTGAGCGAGTAGTAAAAAGACAGATTGAACTGAAGAGTTTGATCCTGGCTCAGATTGAACGCTGGCGGAATGCTTTACACATGCAAGTCGAGCGGCAGCGCGGGGCAACCTGGCGGCGAGCGGCGAACGGGTGAGTAACATATCGGAACGTACCCTGTCGTGGGGGATAACTATCCGAAAGGATAGCTAATACCGCATACGACCTGAGGGTGAAAGCGGGGGATCGCAAGACCTCGCGCGATAGGAGCGGCCGATATCGGATTAGCTAGTTGGTGAGGTAAAGGCTCACCAAGGCGACGATCCGTAGCTGGTCTGAGAGGACGACCAGCCACACTGGAACTGAGACACGGTCCAGACTCCTACGGGAGGCAGCAGTGGGGAATTTTGGACAATGGGGGCAACCCTGATCCAGCCATTCCGCGTGAGTGAAGAAGGCCTTCGGGTTGTAAAGCTCTTTCGGCAGGAACGAAACGGTGTTCCCTAATACGGGGCGCTAATGACGGTACCTGAAGAAGAAGCACCGGCTAACTACGTGCCAGCAGCCGCGGTAATACGTAGGGTGCGAGCGTTAATCGGAATTACTGGGCGTAAAGCGTGCGCAGGCGGTTCCATAAGACAGATGTGAAATCCCCGGGCTTAACCTGGGAACTGCGTTTGTGACTGTGGGACTGGAGTGTGGCAGAGGGGGGTGGAATTCCACGTGTAGCAGTGAAATGCGTAGAGATGTGGAGGAACACCGATGGCGAAGGCAGCCCCCTGGGTCAACACTGACGCTCATGCACGAAAGCGTGGGGAGCAAACAGGATTAGATACCCTGGTAGTCCACGCCCTAAACGATGCGAACTAGGTGTTGGGGAAGGAGACTTTCTTAGTACCGCAGCTAACGCGTGAAGTTCGCCGCCTGGGGAGTACGGTCGCAAGATTAAAACTCAAAGGAATTGACGGGGACCCGCACAAGCGGTGGATGATGTGGATTAATTCGATGCAACGCGAAAAACCTTACCTACCCTTGACATGTCAGGAAGTCTGCTGAGAGGTGGATGTGCCCGAAAGGGAACCTGAACACAGGTGCTGCATGGCTGTCGTCAGCTCGTGTCGTGAGATGTTGGGTTAAGTCCCGCAACGAGCGCAACCCTTGTCATTAATTGCCATCATTGAGTTGGGCACTTTAATGAGACTGCCGGTGACAAACCGGAGGAAGGTGGGGATGACGTCAAGTCCTCATGGCCCTTATGGGTAGGGCTTCACACGTCATACAATGGTCGGTACAGAGGGTTGCCAACCCGCGAGGGGGAGCCAATCCCACAAAGCCGATCGTAGTCCGGATCGCAGTCTGCAACTCGACTGCGTGAAGTCGGAATCGCTAGTAATCGTGGATCAGCATGTCACGGTGAATACGTTCCCGGGTCTTGTACACACCGCCCGTCACACCATGGGAGTGGGTTCCACCAGAAGTAGGTAGTCTAACCGCAAGGGGGGCGCTTACCACGGTGGGATTCATGACTGGGGTGAAGTCGTAACAAGGTAGCCGTATCGGAAGGTGCGGCTGGATCACCTCCTTTCTAGAGCAAAGGCGCGGTGAGCACCTACAACCTATCGGTTGTTTAGAAGCCAACAGCGGGTCTGTAGCTCAGCTGGTTAGAGCACCGTCTTGATAAGGCGGGGGTCGATGGTTCGAACCCATCCAGACCCACCATTGGTCTGTGATAACCGGCGCATGACGGCGTTGTCGCCTTGCTTGCATACGAAAAGGTATGCGGCGCACTGCTCCGCCTTGTCCTGCTTGGTTCTCGCAGACCAATGTGGCCGCTAAGGGGCGATGAAGCGGACCTGGACCAGAGTCGATGGGCTTTGAGAAGCAAGCAGCGCAAGGCGCGAGACCGTGCCGCATAGCGAAAGCTATGCAAGCGGTGGAGCAACGCCGCGATGCGCCGCTTATCGAAGGCCAGCGGAAGGGGGATTAGCTCAGCTGGGAGAGCACCTGCTTTGCAAGCAGGGGGTCGTCGGTTCGATCCCGTCATCCTCCACCAATTTCCTTAGGCGCGTGGTGGCGGACAGCGGCATGAAGCGTAATGAGTACGTAGAAGCAGGATGCTTCTGTGTAGTCATTACTCCTTATGAGTAAGCGGTTGTTGGATCTTTAAAAATTCGGAAGAAGTAAGGTTGTGCCATCTCGGAAGGGATGGCACATGGGTTGTGATTGTATCTTCACGACTCCCGTCCTTTGAACCGGCGCGGGGGTCTTGAACAAGTAATACTTTGGTTGCTTCCTGTAGAGGAGGATTTCGGGGAACCGGAGTTCAATGTTATAGGGTCAAGTGACTAAGTGCATGTGGTGGATGCCTTGGCGATTACAGGCGATGAAGGACGTTGTAGCCTGCGAAAAGCTGCGGGGAGCTGGCAAACAAGCTTTGATCCGCAGATGTCCGAATGGGGAAACCCACTCCGCAAGGAGTATCCCTGACTGAATACATAGGTCAGTGGAAGCGAACCCGGCGAACTGAAACATCTAAGTAGCCGGAGGAAAAGAAATCAACCGAGATTCCCTAAGTAGTGGCGAGCGAACAGGGACCAGCCTGCAAGAGATAACTATTTTGTTAGTGGAACGCTCTGGAAAGTGCGGCCGTAGTGGGTGATAGCCCCGTACGCGAAAACAAAGTAGCGAGACTAAGTTTGCGACAAGTAGGGCGGGACACGTGAAATCCTGTCTGAAGATGGGGGGACCATCCTCCAAGGCTAAATACTCGTAATCGACCGATAGTGAACCAGTACCGTGAGGGAAAGGCGAAAAGAACCCCGGGAGGGGAGTGAAATAGATCCTGAAACCGCATGCATACAAACAGTGGGAGC
>NZ_JAFLDR010000045.1 GCF_017302275.1 Sulfuritalea sp. | reverse complement strand
GCCCGCGGCGCCTCGCGCCGGCGCAAGGCATGCAGGAATTCGCCGCAATCCAGTTCCACCTTGGCCTCCAGCAGGTGGTCGGCGCGCGTCTTGCCCTGATTGATGGCCATCACCGGCTTGCCCTGGCGGTGGGCATGTTCGACGAAGCGGAATCCGGAATAGACCATCAGCGAGGAGCCGATCACCAGCAGGCCCTTTGCCGCGTCGATGGCCGCCATCACGGCATCGACGCGTGACCGTGGCACGCCGTCGCCGAAGAACACCACGTCCGGCTTGAGCAGGCCGCCGCAGTCGGGGCAATCCGGAACATGGAATCCGTCGGCGAGCGCCTCGGCCATCTCGGCATCGCCATCAGGCGCGGTGAGCGGCGGTACGCCGGTGAGTCCCGGATTGGCCGCGGCCAGCCATTCCTGGACGACGGCGCGCGAATCGCGCCGCCCGCAGGCGAGGCAGACCACGCGGCCCAGCGCGCCATGGAGTTCCAGCACGCGCTGGCTGCCGGCCTTCTGGTGCAGTCCATCGACATTCTGGGTGACCACCAGCGCGATCCGCCCGCGGCTTTCGAAGTGCGCCAGCGCGCGATGGCCGGCGCCGGCCGGCGCCCGGTCCACCACCGGCCAGCCGAAAAAACTGCGCAGCCAGTAACGTCGGCGCGTGCTGGCGAAGCGCAGGAAGTCCTGGTGATAGATCGGCCGGGCATGTTTCCAGCGACCGTCGCGGTCGCGGTAGTCGGGGATGCCGCAGGCCGTGCTGAGGCCGGCGCCGGTCAGCACCACCAGTTCGCCCCGGTCGAACAGGTCGCTTACCCTGCGGCCGTCTGCCCGCAGGCCGGCCCCCGGCAACTCGCCGACGTCAGTGGGAACCGCCATGTACCTTGCCCCCGGAATGGACCCGGCTCTGATTGCGTCCGGCGTGCTTTGCGCCATACAGGGCCTTGTCGGCCGCGCTGACGAGCGCGCCGGCATCGGGCATGTCGGCTTCCCTGCAAGCGACGCCGACGCTGGCCGAGACCTGCAATGTGGCTGCACCGACCGTGATGCAGACATTGTTGATCGCCCGCCGCAGGCGCTCGGCGGCTTGCCAGGCCGCGGTTCGGTCGGCGTTCGGGCAGATCACCAGGAACTCCTCGCCACCGAGGCGGCAGGCCTGATCGCCGTTGCGCATCGTGCCGCGTATCACCTTGCCTACTTCGCTTAGCACCTTGTCGCCGATGGCGTGGCCATGGGTGTCATTGATGCTCTTGAAGCGGTCGATGTCCAGCATCAGAACCGCCAATTCGAGGCCCGAGCGGGTCGCGGCGCTCCACATCTGGTCGAGCGCGCCCAGTCCGGCGCGCCGGTTCGGCAGCCCGGTCAACAGGTCGCTGAGGGCGACGTGCTGCAGCTTTCGATTGCTGATCGCCAGGTCGGAAGCGAACTGCTTGAGCTGGGCCCGGTCCTTCTCCCAGGCTTCGAGCAGCTGCACATAGTGCAGGGCGGCGCGCATGCGCGCACTCAGGGAACGGACGTTCACCGGTTTGGTGACGTAGTCGTCCACCCCGGCTTCGAAGGCATGGACGATGTTCTCTTCGGTCTCGACGCCGGTCAGCATGATCACGTACATCGACTGGCCCCACTCCGTCTCGCGCAGCGCACGACAGAATTCTATTCCGTCCATGACCGGCATCTGCCAGTCGGTGATGATGATGCGGGGCATCGTCTCCAGGGCCATGGCCATGGCTTCGCGGCCATTTCCGGCGGAATGCACCTTGCGCCCGACGATGCTGCCCAGCACCGCTTCCATCATGGCCCGCGTGGCCGGGTCGTCTTCCACCAGGAGCACGCGCATCTGCGGATAGGCGGCCCGCTCCTCGCCTATCCTGGGTGCAGCCGCCGCCAGGGTGGCAAAGGGCGGCAATGCCGAGACCGGCACCGCCAGCAGCGTGGCCCACTCCCGCCATTCCGCGACGATGGCGTCCACCAGCTTGCCGTGTTCGCCGGCGTCGAGTCCGAGGCGGCCACCCAGCAGCAGCAGTTCGGCGACCATGCCGCCGCGCAGCGCCTGCGGCGCCAGCGCCATGTCGGCGAGGCGCATGGCATGGTGGAACAGGTGCGCCAGCTGGTAGGGCCGCGATCCGTCGCTGTATCCCGCCGCAGCGGGATTTTCGTGGTGGCAGGCGGGCTCGATCAGGTTCGCGGGAAAGCCGCAACCGGCGAGGATGACGGCGCTGAAATCGTTGTGGTCGGCCTCCAGGCGTTCGCGTTCCATGGCCGCCAGTTGTGCGGGATCGGTGCATTGTTCGAGCAGGGCGGAGTATTCGACGGGATGCACCGTCGCCAGGGCGAGGCAGCCGATGCGCGCCAGCAGGCCGCAGGCGAAAAGCTCGTCGCCGCCCTTGACGCGGCCGACCGAGCCGAGGGCGCGCATCGCCACCGCCATCAGCAGCGAGTGCGACCAGTAGGCGGTGTAGTTGAAGGCCTTGCAGGGGCCGTTCTGATACTGGTCCACCAACGAAAAGCCCATGGCGAGCTGCTGCACCGTATTCAGCCCGAGCCGCATCACCGCATCGGAAATCGAGGCGGCCGAGCGCCCCCGGCCGGCCGCGGAATTGGCGAGGCGCAGCAGGCGGCCGGTGAGCGCCGGATCGCTTTGCACGGCGCGGGCGATCTCGTCCGTCGTCGCGTCCGGTCGGCGACAGCTTTCCATGATCGCCAGCGCGACGCCCTTGGGGCTGGGCAAGCGGCCACTGGAGCGCAGCTGCTCGATCTTGAGCGCGGATTCGGCGTGGCTGCCCATCGCCGCGCCCGGGGCCGGTGCCCTGTTGTTCATGCCGCCGCCGCCAGTGGCCAGTACGCCGCCAACAGTGCCGGAATCGCCGCGGCGGCTACCGGTGCGCTGATGTAGGAGCCTTGCAGCGCTTCGCACTCCATGTCGCGCAGCAGGCGAGCCTGCTCCAGGGTCTCGATGCCTTCGGCGACCAGCGTGAAGCCGAGGTTCCCTGCCAGCGCGACGATGGTGCGCACGATGGCCAGGTTCTCCTTGTCCGCGGGCAGGCCGCGCACGAAACTCCTGTCGATCTTGATCCGGTTCAGCGGCAGTCTTTTGAGATAGCTCAGCGAGGAGTAGCCGGTGCCGAAATCGTCCAGCGCGATCTGAATGCCGTCCTGGCGCAGGTCCTTGAGGGTGGTCATGGTCGTCGCGGAGTCTTCCATCAGGACGCCCTCGGTCACTTCCAGTTCCAGCCATTGCGCCGCCAGACCGGTCTCGGCCAGGATCGCGCGCACGCGCCTGACCAGCTCGGGCTGCATGAACTGCACGGCGGAAAGATTGACCGCCACCCGCACCGGCGTGCCGGCGGCAACCCAGCGCGCGGCGTCGGCGCAGGCCGCGCGCAGCACCCATTCGCCGATCAGCACGATGAGACCGCTCTCTTCGGCGGCGGGGATGAATTCCATCGGCGAAACCAGGCCGCGCTCGGGATGCCGCCAGCGGATCAAGGCTTCCAGCGACAGCACGCGGCCGCTCGCCAGGTCGAGCTGGGGTTGGTAGGCCATGAAGAATTCACCGCGCTCGATTGCCTGGCGCAGGCTGCTCTCCAGGGTCAGGCGTCGGATTGCCTCCACCGTCAGGGCGGTCCGGTAGAACTGGCAGTTGTCGCGGCCTTCGTCCTTGGCGTGGTACATGGCGGTGTCGGCATGCATCAGGAGCGCTTCCGCGTCGGCGCCATCGTCCGGGAACAGCGCGATGCCGATGCTGGCGGTGATCACGATCTCGCGCCCGTCGAGGATGAAGGGGCGCCGCAGCAGGTCATGGATGCGGTGCGCGAGGCCGAGCGCATCGTCGGCATGGTGCAGGCTGGGCACCAGCACGGTGAACTCGTCGCCGCCCAGGCGCGCAAGATTCGATTCGGCGTCGAGCGGGTCGGCGCGCGCCACCAGATCCGCCGGCCGCACGCCCTGGCGCAGCCGATCCGCCGCCCGTTGCAGCAGCAGGTCGCCGATGCCGTGGCCCAGGCTGTCGTTGATGTTCTTGAAGCCATCCAGGTCGAGGAAGAGCACGGCCAAGCGGTCGCCCTCGCGCCGGGCACGGCGTATCTCGCGATCGAGGCGCTGGACGAACGACAGGCGGTTGGGCAGGCCGGTCAGGGAATCGACGAAGGCCAGGCGGTGGATGTCGCGTTCGGCGTTCTTGCGTTCCGTGACGTCGCGCACCAGGCACAGCGTTTCCTCCCCGTTGATGTCGGCCATGCGCGCTTCGTAGTGGTGTTCCGTGCCGTCGTTGCGAGACAGCGCATAGTTCACCGTGAGTCCGTCGCCGCCGATGCGGGCCAGCTCCGCCGCTTTCAGCATCCGGTGCGCGATGTCGGCCGGCAGCACGCCGGAGATGTGGTCGCCGGGCATCGGCCGGCGGGCTTGCGCCGTGTCGCCGGTGGTCAGGTGCGCGTCCAGTACCATGCCGTCGGCATTGAGGCGGAGCAGCGAGTCGGGCAGCGCCTGGAGCATCGCCGCGTTGCGCGCATTGGCCGCATGCAGGTCATTCACCACCTGTACGCCGCGGAACAGGTAGCGGATGCGGTGGCCGAGCAGTGGCCAGTTCACCGGCTTGACGATGAAATCGGTGGCGCCGGCATCGTAGGCACGCCGGATCGAGTCGATGTCGTCCATGCCGGTGACCATGACGATGGGGAACTCCTCGCCGAGCTGGCGGCGCAGGTGGGCACAAACCTGGTGGCCATTGAGGCCCGGCATGTTTACATCGAGCAGGACCATGTCGCAGGGCACGTCCGAAAACTGGCGCAAGGCATCCTCGCCATCTTCGGCAAGGAAAACCTGGAAGCCGGCCTTTTCCAGGGCGGCCTTGATCAGCTCGCGGGTCACCGGTTCGTCGTCGGCGACCAGGATGCGCCAGGGTCGATCGTTCATGGCGCTTCGGCCAGCAGATCGCGCAGCGCGACCAGGACGCGCTCGTATTCGTTCCGCGCCTCGTCGAACACTACCGCCGCGTCATCGATGCGCGCTGCCTTGGCCATGGCTTCGAGTTCGCGGAACAGGTCGGCCAGCGACATGGCGCCGATGCTCGCGGTACTCGACTTCAGGCTGTGCGTCGCCTGTCGCAGGGCCTCGGGGTCGCGCCCGGCGATGGCCTGCTCGATCTGCCGCAGGGTTTCCGCGGCGCTGTCGATGTAGATCCGCACGATCCGGTGCGCCAGACCAGGGCCGCCGGAAGGATCGATCTCTCGATACTGATCGAGGACCTTTCTGTCGATCGGCGCCGGTCCGGCCTGCGGGTCACGGATATCCTTGGGGGTGGCGTGCATGCGCTGCTGCTCCGGAATTCTTGTTGGTGGAATCGTCGATGAATGCTCTGCGGTGCCCGAAGGCGTTGTTGCGGAAACGGCGGGTGCCGAACCGTGAATGCTGCCGCCGATCGGGCTTGGCCGCGGGATGCCGGACACCGGATCGGAGCGCATGCCGGAAGCGACCTCCAAGCTGCTCTTACGCGCTGGCATGCTCTCAGATGCCGGACGTTTTGTTCATTCGTAAATCGCGCGGCAAACTGCGGAAACTACGTAGCCCGTTCGCCGTCCATCCCGGGCTTAGACCAGCGCCGCTTGCAAGGCTTCGCCCCGGTCGCAGCGCTCCCACGTGAAGCAGACGTCGTCGCGGCCGAAATGGCCGTAAGCAGCGGTCTTGCGATACACCGGCTGTGTCAGTTGCAGGGTTTCGATGATGGCGCTCGGCGTCAGGTGGAACACCTTGCGTACCACGGCTTCCAGCCGCGCGTCGTCGACGATGCCGGTGCCCTCGCTGTCGACCATCACCGAGACCGGCTCGGCGACGCCGATGGCGTACGCGATCTGGATCAGGCAGCGCCGCGCCAGTCCCGCCGCAACCAGGTTCTTCGCGATGTAGCGCGCCATGTAGGCGGCCGAGCGGTCGACCTTGCTCGGGTCCTTGCCCGAGAACGCGCCGCCGCCGTGCGGGCAGGCGCCGCCGTAAGTGTCGACGATGATCTTGCGCCCGGTGAGCCCGGTGTCGCCGTTCGGGCCGCCGATCTCGAAAGGCCCGGCGGGGTTCACCAGCATGTGGAACTCCGCCGTGCGCATGTCGAGCGGCAACAACGGATCGATGATCTCGCGCGTCACTTCCCGCGCCACCCAGGCCGGGTCGAGGTCGCGCGCGATCTGGGTCGAGATCACCACGTTATGCACCCCGGCCACGCGCTGGCCCTCGTAGCGCACGGTGACCTGGCTCTTGGCGTCGGGCCGCAGCCAGTCCATGGTGCCCGACTTGCGCAGGCTGGCCTGGCGCCGCACCAGGCGGTGCGCCAGCCAGATCGGATAGGGCATGCAGTCCGGCGTTTCGTCGCAGGCGTAACCGAACATCAGGCCCTGGTCGCCGGCGCCGAGCTGGCCGTTGGCATGGACGATGCCCTTGTTGATCTGGATCGACTGGTGGTTGAAGCGCACCTGCACTTCGCACTTGTCGGGGTCGATGCCGGTATCGGCATCGCGGTAGCCGGCGTCGCGCAGCACCTGGCGGGCGATGCCTTCGGCGCGGTCGCGGATATCGGTGAAGATCGCCGGGTCCGACGTGCGGAATTCGCCGGCGATGACGATCAGGTTGTCGGCGACCAGCGTCTCGCAGGCCACCTTGGCGCTCGGTTCGCGTGCCAGGAAGGCGTCGAGGATGGCGTCCGAGATCTGGTCGGCGAGTTTGTCGGGATGGCCCTCGGAGACCGACTCCGAGGTGAACAGATAGGAGCGCAACATCAGAACATGATTACCTGGCGCACGGCCTCGCCCGAATCGAGGCGGTCGAAGCCCTCGTTGATCTGGTCCAGCGTCAGGCGATGGGTGATCAGCTTGTCGACGGGCAGGCGCCCGGCCTGGAACAGCGCGATGTAATGCGGGATGTCGCGCGCCGGCACGGCCGAGCCGAGGTAGCTGCCTTTCAGCGTGCGCTCCTCGGCGACGAGGTTCACCGCCGGCACGTTGAAGGTGTGCGAGGGCGGCGGCAGGCTGCAGGTCACCGTCGTGCCGCCGCGCCGCGTGATCTTGTAGGCCGTGTCGAGCGCCTTGACTGAACTCGCGGCCTCGATGGCGATATCCACGCCGCCGCCGGTCGCCGCCTTGACCTGGGCCACCAGGTCGGGGTCATCGGCGCGGAATGCGCGGCTCGCGCCCAGCGCCAGTGCGGCGTCGAGCTTGGACGGCAGGCTGTCGATGGCGATCACCTCGCGCGCGCCGGCGGCGAGTGCACCGAGCACGGCGGAAAGGCCGACCCCGCCCAAGCCGACGACGGCGACCGTCTGGCCAAGGCGAATCTGCGCCGAGTTGATCGCCGCGCCGACGCCGGTGAGCACTGCGCAGCCGAACACGGCGGCGACGTCCTGCGGCAGGTCGGGCGTGACCTTGACCAGCGAGCCGCGGTTGCACACCGCGTATTCGGCGAAGCAGGAGACGCCGACCTGGTGGTTGAGCGGCGAGCCGTCGGCGCGCGACAGGTGGCGATGGCCGCCGACCAGGGTACCGGCGGTATTCGCCACCGCCCCCGGTTCGCACAGCGCCGGGCGGCCTTCGAGGCAGGGCAGGCAGTGGCCGCAACTGGGCACGAAGACCAGAGCCACGGCGTCGCCGCGCTTGAGGTCGGTGACGCCCGGCCCGGTCTCCTCGACCACGCCGGCGGCCTCGTGGCCCAGCGCCATCGGCATCGGTCGCGGCCGGTCGCCGTTGACGATGGACAGGTCCGAATGGCAGAGGCCGGCGGCGGTGATTCTAACCAGCACTTCGTTGTGTCCCGGGCCGGAAAGATCCACCGTCTCGATGGCGATCGGGCGGGTTCGCGCGTAGGGGCGCGGTTGTTCCATCTGGCTCAACACGGCGGCGCGGATTTGCATGATGTTTTCTGCCTTGCTTGGGATTAACAGGCACAGTCTAGCGGAATACATTTGACGGCATGCCGGCCCCGCGCACATCGCTCGCCACCCTGCTTGCCAGTTCCAGCCTGGTGCTGGCGGCCTGCGGCGTGCTGCCGCCGGGCGGACAGGATCCGGCGCCGGTGGCGTCGCGGGGAAAAGTCGGCGATGACGACACGGCGCGCGCGGCCGCCGCGCCCGGTTCCGCCGATCAACTCGACCGGCACAACCCCAAGGCCAACGACGTGGTCCTGTTCGCCCTGGGCCTGATCGAGACCGGTTACCGCTTCGGCGGCAAGAACCCCGAGGCCGGGCTCGATTGCAGCGGGATGGTCAGCTATGTGTTCGAGAAAGCGGGTGACATGCAGCTCAGGGGTTCGGCCGCCGAGCTCGCACGCAAGGGTAAGCCGGTTGCGGCGGAAAAACTGCGGCCCGGGGACCTGGTCTTCTTCAACACACGCAACAAGCCCCGTTCGCACGTCGGCATCTACATCGGTGACGATCGCTTCGTGCATGCGCCCAACAGCCGCGGCAAGGTACGCACCGAAAGCCTGAAGCGTGGCTGGTTCGCGGCGCGCTTCGAGGAAGGCCGTACCTACCTGGACTGACGCCGGGCGGCGCCGGCGTGACCGACCCGGCTCGCCACGCAGGGACGCCGTAGAATGGGGGCCGTAATCCTGCCCATGGTCATGAACATTCCCGCACCCGGATCGCCTGCCGTCGTTCCCGAGCCGCCCAAGGCGGAGTCGCAGCTTGCCGACCGCGCGCCGCCGGGGCCGGGACAGGCGGTAGACGAGGATCATGATTTGCTCCAATCGATCCTGGACCATATCCCTCTGGCCATCTGGATGACCGACGTCGACGGCAGGATGCGTTTCATCAACCGCCGCCTGTCCGACATGCTCGGCATTGCCGAGGCGCGCTTTCTCGCCGCCGGCCATTACACCGATCTGCTCCCGTCGATGGTCGCCACCCACTGCCGGCAGGCCGACCGGGCATGCCTTGCCGCGGAAACGCCGCACCTGTCCAAGGAATGGTTGCAGTTCGTCGATGGCCGCGAGCATCTGCTGGAAATTACCCGGGTGCGGTTGCTCGACCCGGATGGCAGCCTGCGCGGCATCGCCGGCATGGCAGCCGATGTCACCGAGCGCATGGAACATGAAAAGCACCTCGAGCGCGTGGCCCATTACGATGCCCTGACCGGGTTGCCCAATCGCCAGCTGCTCGCCGACCGGCTGCTGCAAGCCCTCGCGCGCACCAAGCGCGAGCATGGCCTGATGGCGGTCTGCCACCTCGACCTGGACGGCTTCAAGCCGGTCAATGACCGCCATGGCCACGGCGCCGGCGACAAGGTGCTGGTCGAAGTCACGCGCCGCATCAAGGAGGCCGTGCGCGAGGACGATACCGTCGCACGCCTCGGCGGCGACCAGTTCGCCGTGCTGCTGGTCGGCCTGCAGGCGACCGAGGAATGCGTCGGCAGCCTGCAGCGCCTGCTGGAATGCATCCAGCAGCCGATCGCCGTCAATGATGCGGTGCTCGACATCACCGCCAGCATCGGCGTGGCGATCTACCCGGAAGACGAGCAGGACGCGGATACCCTGTTGCGCCATGCCGGCCAGGCCATGCACCTGGCCAAGCAGGCGGGCCGCAACCGCTACCACCTGTTCGATGCGGTGAGCGACCAGCGCGCGCGATCCCACCACAAGCTGCTGCAGGAGATCCGGCAGGGCCTGGCCGTGGGCGAGTTCGAGCTGTATTACCAGCCCAAGGTGGAAATGGCCAGTCGCCGGCTGGTCGGCGCGGAGGCCCTGATCCGCTGGAACCATCCGCGGCGCGGACTCCTGCAGCCGGACGATTTCCTGCGCACGGTGGAAGATACCGAGCTGGAAGTCGAACTCGGCGACTGGATGCTGCGCACCGCGATCGCACAGTTGCATCGCTGGCACGCGGAAGGTTTCGCGATCGAACTCAGCGTCAATGTATCGGCCTACTACCTGCAATCGGCGGGCTTCGTCGCCAAGCTGCAGGCCACCGCCACGCAGCTCGCCGCGATGGATGCCCTGCGCCACCTGCAGATCGAGGTCCTGGAGACCGCCGCGCTGGAGGACATCGGCCGCATCGACGCCCTGATCGGCGCCTGCCGTGAATTCGGCGTCGGCTTCGCGCTGGACGACTTCGGCACTGGCTACTCCTCCATCGCCTACCTGAGCAAGCTCGACGTCGACACGCTGAAGATCGACCAGTCCTTCGTCCGCGACATGCTGCAGGACAAGGGCGACCACGCCATCGTGCAGGGCATCATCGCGCTGGCGCGCGCCTTCGACATGGACATCGTGGCGGAAGGGGTGGAGACCGCGGCGCACTACGCGGCACTGTTGCAGATGGGCTGCGCGCTCGGCCAGGGGCACGGCATCGGGCGCCCGATGCCGGCGCACGACCTGGCGGAATGGCGGATGCCTGCCATCGCCTGAACTGCGCGAGAATGCGCGTATCGAAAGACGCGGATCGAGGGGGGGTACCATGGCGCAACTCCTGAGCTGGACGGCGGACCTGAGCGTCGGCATCGACGCCATTGACGACCAGCACAAGCGCATCGTCGACTTCATCAATGACCTGCACGAGGCGAGCCTCCGCGATGACCGCGAGACGGTCGGGCGCATCATCGACGCCCTGATGGAATACACCGTGTCGCACTTCAGTCTCGAGGAGGCGATGATGGAGCGCGCCGGCTACCGCTTTCTGCGCGCGCACAAGAAGGTGCATGAACTGTTCACGCGACGCGTCACCGAATTCCGCCATCGTTTCAAGCTGCGCGAGGACGTCGCGATGGAGATGCAGGAAACCCTGATCAAGTGGCTGATGAACCACATCAAGAACGAAGACCGGAACTACGCGGCGACGGTGCGCGAGTTCGGCCAGGGCTGAGCGGCAAACCCGGGCGCTCGGTGCCTGGCGCGATGGCGCGGAAGGAAAGGCGGCGCCCCACAGGGACTTCGTTCGGTCTCGGGCGACACGGTGCAGTGGAAACCCAACCGATGAAAAGACGAATGGCGCGATAGTAATCGCGCTATTTGAGGAGAGCTTTCGCGGATGAAAAGGGGTTTTTCTACAGCTTCAACGTCGAAGTTCAGGGACGCGACGCGGCTTCATCGCGGCGCGTCCCATGGAACGACGGGTTCGGCGTCTTAGGCGGCAAGCTTGATGACCTTGAGCGCTTTGCGCCCTTGCTCGGCGTGCCACAGGTCGTATTGCACTTGCTGGCTCAGCCAACTCTCGGCGCTGGTGTTAAAGGCGATGGATAGGCGTATCGCCATTTCGGGACTGATGCCCGAGCGCCCGTTGAGGATTGCCGAAAGGGTTTTACGGCTTACGCCCAAACCTTCCGCAGCCTCGGTAACCGTAAGACCTGCGGGCTCCAAGCACAGAGACTTGATGATTTCACCCGGATGAGGGGGGTTGTGCATACGCATGGCAGTACCTCAGTGATAGTTCTCGTAGTCCACCAGTTCGGCATCCCTTCCCACGAACTGAAACGTGACCCGCCAGTTGCCGCTCACCCACACCGACCACACGCCTCTGCGCTCGCCCTTGAGTGCGTGGAGGCGCAAACCGGCCATGTCCATATCTCGGGCGGCGGTGGCTACATTCAGCCGACCGAGTATGAGTCGTAGCCGCTCGGCGTGTTGAGCCTGGATGCCCGACTTGGAACCGTGCTCGAAAAAGCGGGCCAAGCCCTTGTGTTTGAAACTCAGGATCATCCGCGATCGTAACCCGAGGCGTTACAGATTACAAGACGCCCAACGTGATGTCGCCGACGAAGCGGCGAGTAAACGGGATATGCGACAGTCGGATAATCCGGTTGCCTGGCGGAACCCGTTGCAAGAGCTAACTAGATTTCTTCGTTCCAGCCTGGAGTGTCGGATCACTCCTTCTGCCATCCGAACATGCCGAATGGGCAGCAGGACCCAAGCATACGCATATGGCAAGCGGCTGTCCATGGGCGTACGGACGAGCCCGGAATTGCCGGCCGGAAGGCAACGGCTACCGGGACTTCAGCAGCATCCCCGAGATCTGCCTGGCGATCTGCTTCACGGTGCGACCGCCGTTGGGGCGATACCACTGCACGGTCCAGTTCAGTGCGCCCATCAGCAGCAGGCGCGTGACGCGGCTGTCGTCCGCGATCTCGCCGCTGCGCTTGAGCTCGCGCAGCGCCTTTTGCCACAGCGCCTCGTAGGCATCCTTCTGTTCGATCAGCTCGGCCAGCGCGGCGGGATCGAGGTGGTGGCTTTCGTGCAGCAGGGTGGCGGCGAAGTGGCGGCCGTCATCGCCCAGCAGTTGTTCCAGGTGGGCCAGCAGCATGGCCTCGAAGGTGGCACGCGGCGTGTCGCCGCGTTCGGCGGCCTTGCTGACGGCGCGGCTGATGCTGGCGATGCCTTCGAGCGCCACCGCCTTGAGCATGTCGTGCTTGGTCTTGAAGTGGTAGAAGGGCGAGCCGGATTGCATATCGACGGCGCGTGCGATGTCGCGGATGGGGGTGGCGGCGTAGCCTTTTTCGGCGAACAGGCGGCTGGCGGCGCGCACGATCTCGGCGCGGCGGTTGGGTTCGTCCTTCGCCGTTGGCTTTCTAGAAGCGGCCATGGCGTCCCTCGCCCTCGCGGAAGCGTCCGGCGCCGGATTCGGCCTCGCCGCTGGCCAGCGAAACCTGGCCGTGACGGCATTCGTTCTTGAGCGCTTCGGCCAGCGGCAGCCCCCATTGCTCGTAGCTCGACAGGCGGTCCCGGCGCATGCAGGTCTGCGGGAAGGCGGCGATCTGAGCCGCCAGTGCCTCGGCTGCCGCGCGCGCTTCGCCGTCGGGCACCACGCGGTTGGCCAGGCCCATGGCCAGCGCCTCCTCGGCGCCCACGGCGCGGCCGGTGAGGATCAGGTCCAGGGCGCGCGAATGGCCGACAAGGCGCGAGAGGCGTATGGTGCCGCCGTCGATCAGCGGCACGCCCCAGCGCCGGCAGAAGACGCCGAAAGTCGCGGATGCTTCGACCACGCGCAGGTCGCACCACAGTGCCAGTTCCAGCCCGCCGGCCACGGCGTAGCCCGAGACCGCGGCGATCACCGGTTTCGAGAGCAGCATGCGCGTCGGCCCCAGCGGTGCGTCGCCTTCTTCCTGCAGCGACCAATCGCCGGGGTTGGCGACGAAGGCCTTGAGGTCGGCGCCGGCACAAAAGTGGCCGTTGGCGCCGCATAGCACCGCGACGTGCTGCGCCGGGTCGGCATCGAATTCGCGGAAGGCGTCGGCCAGCGCCTGCGCCGTGGCACGGTCGATGGCATTGCGCGCCGCGGGGCGATCGATCACCACCGTGGTCACCGCGCCGTTTCGCTGGATGTGAATGGTCATTAGGGCAAAGGCGATCTATCCGCGGATTTCGCAGATTCGCGCAGATTGAACTGCATGGAGTTGCCGGGTCCGAATCTGCGGAAATCCGCGAAATCTGCGGACGAATTGATTTTCCGGATTCACGTCGGCCTCAACACCGATTCGTGGTCGAAGTCGCCGTTGCGGCCTTCGCTGATCTCGACCAGTTTCGGGTACATGCGGAACATGTCGGCCGTGAGTTCCTCGTAGGGCAGGTCGTCGAATTCGCCGCGTTGCCTGACGTATTCCATGTGGCGCTGGTTGGACGAGTTGTAGGGGTGCATCAGCGAATCGTGCTCGCCATCGAAATCCAGCGGCAGCACGCCGAAGCGCTGGCACATGGCCAGGTTGAAGGCCGGCGTGGCCTTGACCCAGCACCCGTCGAGCAGCAGGCTGACATAGCCGTGCCAGGCGAAGATGTCGGTGCCCATCAGGCGCGTCAGCTTCTCCGTCGAAAGATGGTTCTTGACGTCGGCGAAGCCCGGCCGTGCCGGGATGCCGACGGCGCGCAGGCAGGCGCAGTAGAGCATGGCCTTGGGCACGCAGTAGCTGACGCCCCGGATCACCGTGGTGCTGGCGCGCATCATCTCGCGCTGCATGCTGCTGGAGTAGGGGTCGTAGCGGATGTCGTCGCGCACGGCGTAGTAGAGGGCCAGCGCCTTCTCCTTCGCCGTGTCGTGGGCGCCGACTCTTGCGGCGACGAAGTCGCGCACCGCCGGGTGCTCGTGGTCGATGAATTCGGTGGCGGCCAGCCACTCCGGCTTGATCCCGTTCATGCGGCTTCCGGCCAGGCGCGCGCCAGCAGGGTGGCGAAATCCGTGTTCGCCGGCAGGGTGCCGAAGGTGGCGCCCCAATGGCTGGGCGTCAGGCGCGAGGCGCAGAAGGCCTCGGCCACCGGCGCCGGGGCGTGGCGCAGCAGCAGTGCGCCCTGCATGGCCAGCGCGATGCCCTGGGTCAGCTCGCGGGCGCGGGTTTCGATCTCCTGCGGGTCTGACAGCCCCTTCTGCAAGGCGCCGACGAAGGCGTCGAAGCAGCGGTTCCTGCCCAGCGCCGGAGTGATCTCGGCACTCAGCACGTCGATGCTCTTCGGGTGGCGTGCCATTGCGCGCAGGGTGTCGAGGCACATCACGTTGCCCGAGCCTTCCCAGATGGAATTCAGCGGACTCTGGCGGAAGTTGCGCGGCATCGGCCCCTCGTCGACATAGCCGTTGCCGCCATGCACTTCCATGGCCTCGGCCGACAACGTCGGGCAGCGCTTGCAGATCCAGTATTTCGCCACCGGGGTGAGTATGCGCCGCAGCAGACTTTCGGCTTCGTCCGTCTGGGCGTCGAAGGCGCGCGCCAGGCGCATCGATAGCGCGGTCGCCGCCTCGACTTCCAGCGCCATGTCGGCCAGCACATTCTTCATCAGCGGCTGGTCGATCAGCCGCTTGCCGAAGGCGGCGCGCAAGGACGCGTGGTGCATGGCCTGGGAGAGCGCGGCGCGCATGATGCCGGTGCTGCCGATCGCGCAATCGAGCCGCGTATAGACGCCCATTTCCAGCACCGTGGGGATGCCGCGGCCTTCCTCGCCCACCAGCCAGCCCAGCGAGCCCCAGAATTCCATTTCGGTGCCCGCGTTCGAGCGGTCGCCGAGCTTGTCCTTGAAGCGCTGGATGCGCATCTCGTTGAGTCGCCCGTCCGGCGTCCAGCGCGGCACGAAGAAGCAGGACAGCCCCTTCGCCGTCTGCGCCGTGACCAGGAAGGCGTCGCACATCGGCGCCGAGAGGAACCACTTGTGGCCGGTGAGGCGCCAGGTTCTGTCACCGTTGGCTTCGGCTCTCGTTGTATTCGCGCGCACGTCCGAGCCGCCCTGCTTCTCGGTGAGGCCCATGCCGATCAGCACGCCGGTCTTCTGCGCCGCGGGAATGAAGCGCCGGTCGTAGTCGCGCGAGAGCAGTTTCGGCATCCACTCGCGAGCGATCCCGGGCGAGTGGCGCAGTACGGGCACCGCGCCGTAGGTCATGGTGGTCGGGCACAGCGAGCCGCATTCGATCTCGGCGAACATCACGTAGGCGGCGGCGCGGGCGACGTGGGCGCCGGGCTTGGGCTCGGCCCAGGGGCCGGTGTCGCAACCGTGGCGCTTGAGCCAGCCCAGGCACTCGTGCCAGGAAGGATGGAAGTCCACCTCGTCGCGGCGGTTGCCGTAGCGGTCGAAGAGTTTCAGCACCGGCGGGAAGGCGTTGGCCAGCCGCCCGTGTTCTATCCATTCCGCGCTGCCGACCTCGGCGCCGCGCGCCATCAGCCAGTCCTGCGCCCAGCCGGCGCCCTGCTGCGCCACGGCCTCCTGCAGCGGCCGGTTGTTGGCGTAGGCGTTGTAATTCTCCAGCGCATGGGCCTGGTTCAGCACCTCGTGCGTGGCGGTCATGATTGGTGGCGTGGGAATCATGGTCATTGTCCTCCCCGGGGCGAGGGGCAATTCTTGCCCCGACCCCCTTGCTTGTCAAGCAAGCGCTTGCTTGGTAGCATGCCCGGCTTTCGCTGCCCCGGGGAAAACCATGCTCACGATTCCGCGCACCCTGTTCGACGAAGACCACGCCGCCTTCCGCGACACCGCCCGCCGCTTCATGGAGCAGGAGGTCGCCCCCCACCACGCGCGCTGGGAGGAGCAGTCCCATGTCGATCGCGAGATCTGGACCAAGGCCGGCGCCGCCGGCCTGCTCTGCGCCACGATGCCAGAGGAATATGGCGGGCACGGCGTAGACAAGCGCTTTTCGGTGGTCGTCATGGAAGAGGCGGCGCGCATCAACGCCACGGGCCTCGGCTGGGGCCTGCATTCCGAGATCGTCGCGCCCTACCTGCTGCATTACGGCAGCGAAGCCTTGAAGCGCAAATACCTGCCGAAGATGGCCAGCGGCGAGATGATCGCCGCGATCGCCATGACCGAGCCGGCGGCCGGCTCCGACCTGCAGGGGGTGCGCACCACGGCCGTGAAGGATGGCGACCACTACATCCTGAACGGTTCGAAGATCTTCATCACCAACGGCTATCTCTGCGACCTGGTGATCGTGGTGGCCAAGACCGATCCCGCCAAGGGTGCAAGGGGCACCAGCCTGCTGGTGGTCGACACCTCGATGCCCGGTTTCACCAAGGCCAGGCCGCTGCACAAGGCCGGCATGAAGGCGCAGGACACCTGCGAGCTGTACTTCGACAACGTGCGCGTGCCGGCGGAAAACCTGCTCGGCGAACTGAACAGCGGCTTCATCTACCTGATGCAGGAGCTGCCCTGGGAGCGCCTGCAGATCGCGGTGATTTCGATCGCCTCGGCCGAAGCGGCGCTGGACTGGACCATCCAATACACCAACGAGCGCAAGGCCTTCGGCCAGGAGATCGCCAAGTTCCAGAACACCCGTTTCAAACTCGCCGAACTCAAGACCGAGATCCAGGTCGGCCGCGTCTTCGTCGACCGCTGCATCGAGCTGATCCTCGAAAACAAGCTCGATCCGGCGACGGCCTCGATGGCGAAGTACTGGTGTAGCGACCTCCAATTCAAAGTGATGGACGAATGCGTGCAGCTGCATGGCGGCTATGGCTACATGTGGGACTACCCGATCACCCGCGCCTGGGCCGATGCCCGCGTGCAGCGCATCTACGGCGGCACCAACGAGATCATGAAAGAACTGATTTCCCGAAGCCTGTGAAGGGGTTCTAAGGGAAGAGGGAAGGGAGAAGGGGGAAGGGTATGAGTGACGCTTACATTTTCGATGCGCTGCGCACGCCGCGCGGCAAGGGCAAGCAGGGCGGTGCGCTGAACCAGGCGACGCCCATCCATCTGGCGGCGACCGTGCTGCGCGCGTTGCGCGACCGCAACCATCTCGATACTTCGAAGGTGGACGACGTGGTCCTCGGCTGCGTCGAGCCGGTGGGCGAGCAGGGCGCCGACATCGCGCGCGTCGCCGCGCTCTACGCCGACTACGCGATCACGGCGCCCGGCGTCACCGTCAGCCGCTTCTGCGCCTCGGGTCTCGAAGCCTGCAACCAGGCCGCGGCGCAGATCATGTCCGGCCAGGCCGACCTGGTGGTCGGCGGCGGCGTCGAGTCGATGTCGCGCGTGCCGATGTTTTCCTCGGGCGGCGCCTGGCCGCTCGATCCGCAGGTGGCGGCGAAGACCGCCTTCGTGCCGCAGGGCATCTCGGCCGACCTGATCGCCACCAAGTGGGGTTTCTCGCGCCAGGACGTCGATGCCTACGCGCTGGAGTCGCAGCGCCGCGCCAAGGCGGCTTGGGACGCGGGACATTTCAAGCGTTCCATCGTTCCGGTGAAGGACATCAACGGCCTGACCATGCTGGCCCACGACGAGTACATGCGCCCCGAGACCACCATGGAATCGCTGGTCTCGCTCAAGCCTGCCTTCCAGGAGCAGGGCGAGAAGTACGGCTTCGACAGCGTGATGCTGCAGCGCTATCCCGAAGTGGAGCGCATCGAGCACGTGCACCACGCCGGCAACAGCTCCGGCATCGTCGATGGCGCCGCCGCCGTGCTGTTCGGCACCCGCGAGATGGGCGAGGCGCTGGGCTTGAAGCCGCGCGCCCGGGTGCGCTCCTTCGCCTCGATCGGTTCCGAGCCCTCGATCATGCTCACCGGTCCTTCCTATGCCGCTGAAAAGGCACTCAAGCGTGCCGGCATGAAGGTCGGCGACATCGACCTCTTCGAACTCAACGAAGCTTTCGCCGCCGTGGTGCTGCGCTTCATGCAGGTGCTGAACGTCGCGCACGACAGGATGAACGTCAACGGCGGCGCCATCGCCATGGGCCACCCGCTGGGCGCCACCGGCGCCATGATCCTCGGCACCCTGCTCGACGAGATGGAGCGGCGGGGTGTGGGTACCGGTCTCGCCACCTTGTGCGTGGGGGCGGGCATGGGGACGGCAACGATTATTGAGCGGGTTTGAAATGAGAACCGACGCGTGTTTTCGGTCGGCGGGGAATGGGGAGGCCGGGGCATTCTGCTTCGCTCATGTCCTCCGTCGGCACCCTGCGGGCGCCTCCTCCCCCTTTACTTCGCTGCGCAGAACGCCCCACCCTCCCGATCAAGTGGGGCCGTCGCGGGTTTTCGGCAAAAAGGCAGAAGCGCGTCCCGCCAAGGACGACGGGGGGCCTCCTCCGGTAAGTAAAGGGGGAGGAGCAGGCAAAGCCTGCGACGGAGGACATGGACGGAGGAGGCCCCCCGTCGTCCTTGGCGCTCTCAAAGCATCACATCCATCGCAGCTTCAAGGCACCCTGGAGCCACTGACATGCTGAACTATTCCGTCGATGCCGAAGGCATTGCCACCGTCGAACTCGACTACCCCGGCAAGTCGCAAAACATCCTCAACGCGGCCTCCATCGGTGCCTATGCCGAGGCGATGCAGAAGGCGCTGGTCGATCCGGCGGTGAAGGGTATCGTCGTTGCCTCGGCGAAGAAGGACTTCATCGCCGGCGGCGACCTTGCCGAACTGGCCGGGGCCACCGATGCGGCGGCATTCCATACCGCGATCAGCGGCACCCACAAGTTGATGCGCGGAATCGAGCTGGGCGGCAAGCCGGTCGCCGCTGCGCTCAATGGCAGCGCCCTGGGCGGCGGCATGGAAATCGCGCTGGGTTGCCACCATCGCGTCGCCGCCGACAATCCCAAGGCGCGTTTCGGTTTTCCCGAGGTCACCTTGGGCCTGCTGCCCGGTGCCGGGGGTACGCAGCGTGTGCCGCGCCTGGTCGGCATGCAGGCGGCAGCACCCCTGCTCATGGAAGGCAAGCGCATCAAGGTCGCCGAGGCACAGAAGATCGGGCTGATCCACGCCGTCGTTGCGGCGGGCGAGGAACGCAACGCGGCGCGCCAGTGGGTGTTGGCGGCCGCCGCCTCGGGCGCCAAGCCCTTGCAGCCCTGGGACACGACGGGTTTCAGGATTCCCGGCGGTGGTCCGTCGACGCCCAACGGCATGCAGATGCTGATGGCGGCCAACGCCATGCTGCGCGAGAAGACCTACGACAACTACCCGGCGCCCAAGCACATCCTGTCCTGCGTCTATGAGGGTCTGTCAACCAACCTCGACACCGGCCTGGCGATCGAGGCGCGCTACTTCACCAGCCTCGTGATGTCGCCGGTGTCGAAGAACATGATCCGCAGCCTCTTCTTCGGCATGCAGGAAGCCAACAAACTGGCCTCGCGGCCGGCGGGCGTTGCACAGCAGAAGTACACGAAGGTCGGCATGCTCGGCGCCGGCATGATGGGGGCCGGCATCGCCATGTGCACCGCCCAGGCGGGCATCGAGGTGGTGCTGCTCGATACATCGCAGGAGGCGGCCGAAAAGGGCAAGGCGTATGCCGCGAAGCAGTGGGGCAAGCAGGTGGCCAGGGGGCGCATGACGCAGGAAGCGGCCGACGCCCTGCTGGCGCGCATCAAACCCAGTGCCGACTACGCCGAGCTGAACGGCTGCGAACTGGTGGTCGAGGCCGTGTTCGAGAAACGCGAGATCAAGGCCGAAGTCACGAAGCAGACCGAAGCAGTGATCGGCGGCGATGCGATCTTCGCCTCCAATACCTCGACCCTGCCGATCACCGGCCTGGCGGAAGCCTCGGTGCGCCCGGCCAATTTCATCGGCCTGCATTTCTTCTCACCGGCGGAGAAGATGCCGCTGGTCGAGATCATCGTCGGCAAGGCGACCAGCGACGCCACGCTGGCGTGCTCGATGGACTACGTGCGCGCCATCGGCAAGACGCCGATCGTGGTCAATGACTCGCGCGGCTTCTATACCAGCCGCGTGTTCGGCACCTATGTTTCGGAAGGCATGGCCCTGCTCGAGGAAGGCGTGCCGCCGGCGCTGATCGACAAGGCCGGGCTGATGGCCGGCATGCCGGTGGGGCCGCTGGCCCTGGCCGACGAGGTGTCGATCGAACTGGTGTACAAGATCGCGCAACAGACGCGGGCCGACCTCGGCGCCGCCTATGTCGAGCGCGCGGCGGATCGCGTCGCGGCGAAGATGGTGGCCGAGCTTGGGCGCTTGGGGCGCAAGTCGGGCGCCGGCTTCTACGACTACCCGGCGGATGGTCCGAAGCGCCTGTGGCCGGGGCTGGGGCAGCACTTTCCGCCAAGAGTCGGCGCCGACGGTACGGCGATGATCAGCCTCGAACAGATCATCGAGCGCCTGATCCTCGTCCAATCCGTCGAAACCGCGCGCTGCCTGGAAGAGAAGGTGCTGCGCGCTCCGATCGACGCCGATGTCGGTGCCATCCTCGGCTGGGGCTACCCGCCCTTCCGTGGCGGGCCGATCGGCTGGCTGCACGCGCTGGGGCTGCCGGCGGCGATTGCGAAGTTGGACGAGTTGGCGGCAAGGCACGGCCCGCGCTTTGCCGCGCCGCAGATCCTGCGCGACATGGCGGCACGGGGAGAGCGCTTCTACGCCTGATCGGAGAGTCGGCGCCCCACAGGGACTTGCTTCGGTCGCTGGCGGGGGCGGCGCTACTTCTGCTTGCGCGGCAGCATCACAAATCCAATTCAGCACCACGCGCCCGCAGCCATTCCTTTCGCTCGCGATAGTCCGGCAGGATCTTGTCAACTTCGTTCCAGAATGCGGCCGAATGGTCGCGGTGGCGCAGGTGGCATAGCTCATGGACCACTATGTAGTCGATGATCGTGACCGGCGCCATCATGCACTTCCAGTGAAAATGCAGATGGCCATCGCTCAGGCAGGATGCCCAGCGGTAACCCAGCTCTTTGACCGCGACATCTCCCGGTTGCACGCCAACCTTGGCGGCGAGCGTCGCAACTCTCTTGTTTAGGCGCTCGCGCCCCTTCTGCTCGTAGAAGTCCTGAAAGGCCTGGTGTGCGCCTTCCTTGCCCTGCTTATCAACAATTGAGCGCTGCAAACAGAAGCGCCCGTCCTTGAGCTTCAGTGCTTCATCTTGCTTACCCACCAGTAGCAGTCGATAGTTTGAGCCAAGGTAGGGAAAGGCTTCGCCATTGACCCATTCGCGCACCACCCGCGTCGTGTTGAGATCGCGCCAGTCGGCCAGATTGCGGTAGATCCACATGCGCTTTCGGAGCACGATCGAATCGACCTGCTCCGGCGTCATGCGTTTCGGTGGCCGCACGCTGATCCGGCCATCGCGCTCGATCACGATGTCCGTGGTCTGTCGGTCTGCTCCCGGCAGCAAGCGGTATTCGATATCGCGAACCTGTCTTAGCTGCATGTCAGGCGGTGCCCGAACTGTGCACGAGTTCGTCGTGACGGTTCTTCGCCAGCTTCATGATTTCGACCGCGACTCGCTCCCGGTTGGCCTTGAGTTCCTCGATGGCGCACTTCGCGATCTCCGTCTTGATCAATCCGCGCACCCGCTTCTGCTTGTCCGGGTTCTGCCAGAAGTCGATGCTGCCGACGGTTTCCTGCAGCAGTTCGACGATCTGTTCCATTAACTGCTTGAACTCCGCCTTGTGTTGCGGCGTCACGGCGCCTGAAGCAAACCCCACCTGGACGATGTACTCGTAGAAGGTCGTCGCTTCCCGGCTCATGCCGTCGTCACCCTGGCGCCGTCCCGCAATGGCAACCTGGCGCAGTTCCGCCAGCCTTTCGACCAGCAGGTCCCATTCCTCGTGGTGCTTTTCGATCAGGGCATCGACCTTTTCCGAAAGTGTCTTGTAGAAGGCCGGGTCTTCGTCGTGGTGCACCGTGCAGTGCTTGCGGATCGCATGCTCCATTTCGCTGGCCTTGGCCTCGCCGTTGTTGCCGGCGTGCTGTTGCAGCTTCTCGATGAAATCTTCCGCCAGCAGCTCCACCGGCGCCACCTTGGGATTGATGCCGAGGCTGATCAGGTGCGTGTTGATCAGCGCTTTGACCTTTTCGCCCGCATCGCCGAGATCGAGGCTGGCGTCCTTGTAGCGCTCCTTCGCCACCTGCAGGATGTAGCCGAAGCGCTTGGCCGGCACGCGGTAGGGCTGGGCCGACTCGTGCGGCAGGATGATGTCCATGCTCATCAGGAATTTCTTCAGATAGACCTCGAAGTCCGCCCGCCGCTTCTCGTCCTTGAGCGCCTTCACCGCCGCGTCGACCACGGCGGCATCGGCGTCCAGCTCCGGCAGGCTGCCCCTAACGAATTCGCCGATCTGCCGGATGCCCGCTTCGCGGAAATGCTGCAGCAGGCGCTGGTAGCGCTCTTCCAGCACAGGCAGCTCCGAGCCGATGGCCTGCAGGCCGTCGTGCAATTCCTGCAACTCGTCGCTCGCGGCGTAGAGGCTCAAGGCCTCGGTCAGGTGGTTGGCCAGGCCGATGTAATCCACCACATAGCCGCGCTGCTTGCCGCGCATGACCCGGTTAGTGCGGGCGATGGCCTGCAGCAGCGTGTGCTCGCGCAGCTTCTTGTCGATGTACATCACCTGCTCGACCGGTGCATCGAAGCCGGTCAGCAGCATGTCGCAGACGATCAGGAAGGCGATGCCGGTATTGACCTGGTCCGCGTCGTCCAGATCGAAAGGCTTGCAGAAGTTGGCGACGGCATTCAGCCGCTGCGCTTCCTTGCGGGCGTGGCTGATGTAGGCCGCTTCGTTGGTGCCGTCCGACGAAATCACCACCACGGGTTTGAGGAATTCCAGCTTGCGGATCAATTCGGCATCCGGCTTTTCCGTCAGGCGTTCCCTGGCAATCCGTTCCGTCAGCGCCGCCTCGATGCCTTCGCGGTAGCGCACGCAGGCCAGCTTGGAGTGGCACACCACCTGGGCCTTGAAGCCGTTGGGCAGAATGTTGTCGATGTAATGGGCGACCAGGTCGCGGGCGATGGCGTCGATGCGGTTCTTCGCTTCGAGGATATCGCCGGTGGCGCCGTACTTCTTCCTGATCGCCAGCAGTTCTTCCACGCTGCGGTCGCGGAACAAGTCCTCGAAGGCGGTATCGAAGGCGTGCTTCTCGTTGAGCGCGCTGTCCGCCGTCTTGCCCTCGTAGAGGATTTGCAGCGTGGCGCCGTCATGCACCGCGTCCATCAGCTTGTAGGTGTCGATGTATTCGCCAAAGCGCTTGTGCGTCTTGCGTTCGCCGTGGCGCTCGGTGATCAGCGGCGTGCCGGTGAAGGCGACGCGAGCCGCATTGGGGAAGGCCTCGAACAGGTTGTCGCCGAGGTCCGAGCTTTGCGTGCGGTGCGCCTCGTCGATCATCAGGATGATGCGCGGCGAGGTATTCACCACGCCGAAGGTCTTGCCCGCCGGCATGGCCAGATAGGTGCCCAGCGCTTCGGCCACCGTATTGCTCAGCACCTGATTGCGTTCCTGGAACTTGTGCACCATCACCATGTTGAGGTCGGAACTGTCGGTCGCCAGGTGCCGGCGCAAATCGTTGCTGCTCTCGATCACATTCACCCGCCCGCCGATCAGCGTCGCCGTCGCGCCGAGCTGGTCTTCCAGGTCTTGCCGGTCGTTGACCAGCACGATCTTGTAATCGCTCAGGTCGCCGCTGGCACGCAGCATGCGCGCGACGAAGACCATGGTCAGCGACTTGCCCGAACCCTGCGTGTGCCAGACCACGCCGCTGCGCTCCAGTGCCGTCTTGCCGCCGCGCAGGCGCTGCAATATCCGGTTGGCGGCGCGGAACTGCTGGTATCGGCAGACCATCTTGACGCGTTGGCCGCCCTCGGTGTCCTTGAACACGCTGCTGGTGCGCAGGATCTGCAGCAGGTTGGCGCGGTCCAGCATGCCGGCAATCAACTGCTGCTGCGCGTTCATGTCCTCCAGCGCCACATCGTCGCGCGGGTAGAGCGTCTTCCAGGCGTGGTAGTGCTCCTCGCCCGAACTGATCGTGCCGTAGTCCGCCTCAATGCCGCTGCTGCGGATCAGCAGCAGGCAGCTATGGAACAGGCGCGGCTCGCCTTCGCGCAGCCCGGCCAGCTCCGTTTCCCTGCGCCGGCGCATGTAGCGCTGCAACTGCACCCAGGCTTCCTGCATCGGGTTGGCACAGAACGCCGAACCCTTCTTGCACTCCACCACGCAGAGCGGAATGCCATTCACGAACAGCACGATGTCCGGAATGATGAAGCCCTTCACGCAGCCCGGCGTATCGATGCGGAACTGGTTGATGGCGTGAAAGCGGTTGTTCTCCGGGTGGTGGAAATCGATCAGTCGCACCACCGGGTCGCGCTCGCCGGTGAGTTCGTTCGCATCCACCTGGGCCTTGAACAGCAGCGCCTGCACGGCCTCGTTGGCTTCCAGCAGCGTGCGGTTGGGTTGGCGCAGCAGTTGCTGTTGCTGGTCGTCGAGCTGTGCATCACTGAGCCACGGCTTGCCGTCGTCGGTCAGGTTGATGCGGCGGACCGACTCGGCGAATACCTCGGGCAGCAGCCACTGGCGGAAACTCTGGCGCAGGCTGGGTGCCGCGTCCTGCGGCACGCCCGTGCCCTGGTCGATGATCGTCCAGCCCTGTTCTGCAAGCTGGCGGAGGAAGGGCTGTTCGACCTCGCTGTATTCGGACATGCCGGCGTTCAGGCCGCCATGGCGTGCTGAATGTGTCCCGTCAGGCGTTGCAGGGCGAACCCGATGGCGCGGTCGTCGAACAGACGGTTCTTGCGCGCCGCCGCTTCCGCACCCGCCGGCCAGCGGCCGAGGCCGACACGGATGCCGGCAATGCTGGCTTCGCAGTGTTCGCGATCCAGCAACCAGTCCACGGTGGCCAGCAGTTCCATGCCGAAGGGCGACTCGAAGCCGTCGATCAGCGTCGCGGTGGTTTCCAGCGCCTCGGTGTAGGGCTTGACCTCGGCGCCTTTCAGGTAGGTCGCCAGATAATCACGACGTCCCTCATCGAACCAGATCACGTCGAAGGGATCGGCGTCACCGATGCGCTTGTCACAACGCAGGTAGCTGCCGTCCAGCCCATTCAACAGGTGACGCAGCCGGTCGGCATAGGGGCCGTACTTGTTCGCCTCGAAGCGCAGATCGAGCGGGTTGGCGTCCGGTGTCAGGCGTTCGATGGCCCGTTCCAGGAACCAGGCCAGCTTCTGGATTTCCAGCAGGCTGCATTCCATGCCCAGCACCCAGTAGCGGCGCACCAGTTCGGCGATCAGGGCGCGCGCCGGTGTGAGCTTTTCAATGCCGGTGCGCTTCGCCACGTTCTGGTATTTCTCGGTCGGCTCGAAGACCATGATCTCGACGCCATCCAGATCGCCCAGCGCGGCCTCGATCAGCGGCTTGACGTCGGCCCAGTCCAGCCCGCCGTTACCCGCACCCAAGGGCGGGATGGCGATCGACTTGACGCTGTGCTCGGAAATAAAGCGGCGCAGGTCTTGCAGGCCATCAGTGATCCATTCCAGCCGCGAGGGTGCCCGCCAGTGCTGCTTGGTCGGGAAATTGACAATCCAGCGCGGTCCATCGAGTTCGCGCACCTCGGTGACGAACATCCTGCCGGTGTGGACCTCCTTGGCTTTGCAGGCCGCCGCGTAGCGTTGGTAATTGTCGGCGAAGCGCTCCTTGAACATCAAGGCGATGCCCTTGCCCATCACACCCACGGTGTTGACGGTATTCACCAGCGCCTCGGCGCGGGTATCGAGAAGATTGCCTTGCGTGAATGTGATCATCAGAAGTACCACCCCGTCTTGGCGTAAATCGGCAGCGTCAGGCCGCGCGCTTGTACTTGCTGTTCAATGCTGGATTTTAGACCTTCGGTATAACAAACGATACCCAGCAAGCCGGAAATCGGCATGAACTGGTGAATCAAAGCCTCTGCCTGGTAGCGCTCGAACTGCGCCGGATCGTCGGGGTTGCGCTTGAAATTTCGCTGCTGCAACAGGGGCCAGTCGATCTTGTCTAGGTCGGCGAGGTCATCGTAGAAGTTCGCCCACTGGTAGTAGGCGTGGCAGTCGGTAAAGAGATAGGGCAGGCCCTGCTGGTCGATCACGTGCATGCTGGACACCAAGATCGCGATTTCCTCGTTGGCCCGTTGCTTGACCCCGCGACCGGAGTGGATGTTCTTCATCATCACCGAGAAGGGCGTGAAGTAGAAGGGCACGTAGTCATTGAGAAAACCTCCCGGCGGTCGCGGCACCGGATGCGTCGCGCGCTTGTCGATCAGGTCGGGGTTGCCGATGCTGACCCAGTTCGGCGCCTGAACATCGCTGTTGCCGCAATGCAGACCATTGTCGAGTATCCAGGGCAGGTTGTCGCGATGGACAATGCGCCAGATCAGGGCCTTTTCCGGGTTTAGGCTGGGATAGTGGTTAGCCATTCGCCGTCTCGCCAGCGCCGACTTTTACGGGGACTCTGCCGGTCAGGAGGTCTTGCATGAGGCCAAGCTTTTGGCGGTGCAGTTTTTGGAGTTCAAGTTGAGCAGTGCGCTGTTCCCTCCCGTGTGCCTCAAGAATTTTGGCAATTCGGCGTTGTTCGTCAATAGGGGCAAGCGGAAAAGCCAATCCAGTCAACTGAGCGGTATTGATGCCCTCTCTTGTTCCTCGCCCCTTGTCCCGTTCAACTTGTCGTTTGACGATCTCGCTACTGAATGCCGCTTCGATGAATAGAGGCGAGCAACGTTCGTCATCGAGAGCAACACGGATGATGTGATAGTTGATAAGGCATCCGTCGGCTTCGTCGCTTGCAAGAGCATTCCGTCCGGTTGTCGCACCTTGGCGCGCGAACAACAAATCTCCCGCCTTGACTTTGTATCGAGTTAGAGACTGCGCTTTCCTTTCGCTGACAAATAGCAGATCAGTCAGGTCTAAATGGCCTTGCTGAACATTGCCGATCCGCAAAACTGGAACACCCTCATCCACAAAGTCGTTGTTACCAAGATCTGCTCCGAATGGCCCCGTGAGAATCGGTTGCCGCGCTGGGTCTGTTGCTTCGAGAAGCGATCCAATACGCCAGTCGCGCGGTAGCCTTCCGTGCTTCGTCTCTACTGAATCTGTCAAAGGGCGAAGTTGGCCGTTGGGGAGGATGCCGCGGGTGAACAGGTCGTGCATCAGCCCAGCCTTAATCTGCTGGTATTTCTCGATCAGCGCTTCGGTCTTTTCAATCGCCGCGTCGATGCTGGTGAGGATGGCGGCGATCTTTCGCTGTTTGGATAACGGCTGAAGAGGTATATCTACAGCTTTTACAAACTGCGAATTCAAGCCTGGCTGCGCTGACCCGGTTATGCGCCTCTCAATTTTGTTGTGTATCTCCGGCAGCAAAATGCAGTAATAAAGATAGCGCTGTTCCAATACCCTCGAGTCACGAGTTCGAAGAATGAACACATGCTCATTGACAGCAGCTTTGTCAAAGTCACCTTCGTAGAAACCGACCTTGCCAGTTTGCGCGCCATCCTTATTGATCAATACATCGTCTCGTTGCAGTCTTCCCTTTGGCATTAATTCGAAGAACGAAAACGGAATCCGCTTCAATTCGTCGTAAGTCATGCCGCCGCTGACAAGGATGTTTTCACCTCCAATGCTTGGAACACCTTCTGTATCAGACGACACCCCACCTACCGGTCGACTGCCAGAAATGGGGGGGAGTAAGACGCTTTTCAGGGGTACGTTATAAACGTCACTCATACCCCAACTCCAACAGATAGCGCCGCAACTCCGCCGCCGCGCTATCCCGCTCAGTCTCGATCTGCTGCGCCGTGACCGCGTACTTGCTCCACAGCTTCTCGACGGCGGCGATGCCGGCGCGCTGGTCGGCGCGCAGGTAGCTGCGGTAGTTGGCGAACAGCACCTGGCCCAGGCGTTCGACGATGACCTGGCGCGCTTCGTCTTTGCTGATTTTCAGCCGGGCCTGTTCGACCAGTTCGTCCTTCTTCGCGGCGGTGGATTTGATCGCGGATTTCAGCGCCTTGGCTTCGTCTTCCAGCGCCTTGTGCCGCGCCAGTTGCGCCTCGATGTGCTCGGCTTCGAGGCGATGACTGTCCCAGTCGCCGAAGCTGCGGTCGCGCTTGGCGAGCTTCATGTTGCCTTTGGCTTCCTTGAGTTCGGCCTTCAGCGTCTTGACCTGCTCGGCGGGCAGCACGCCGCTGTCGTCGCTGTCTTCGAAGTCCTCCTCGCCAGCGGCGGCGAACAGGGCTTGCAGTTCGGCCAGGCGGGCGTGCTGCTGTTCCAGTTCGGCCAGCACTTGCGGGAACTGGCTTTGCAGGATGTCCTCGTCGGGGATCAGTTCCGGCCCCCAGCCGCTGGCGGCGATGGACTTGAAGTCGGCCGCGAGCTGCTGGTACCAGTTGGCGAAGGCGCCGCGCACCTGGTAACGCGTCAGCAGATTCTGGCCTGCGAACGCGCGCTCGATGCTGTCGAGCAGGGTGCTGCGCAGGGCGTAGACGTTGCGGGTCTTTGCGTTCTGATTTTCCGGGTCTGGCGCCAGCGCTTCGACGATGGGCAGGTGTTGTTGCCACCATTGTTCGAGGGTGGCCATGAAGTCGACCTGGCGTTGGAGGACGCCGGGGTGGTCGCTGACTTGGGCGGCGATGGCGCGCTTGTCTTGCAGGGCTGCGGTGAAGTCGGCGTAGGGGGCTTCTGGATTCCGGCGTTCGCCGGAATGACGGGGATGGGGGCGCGGGGTGAAGCAGGCTTCGCGCAGGCCGGGGTAGTTCTGCCAGAAGTGGGCCAGGGCGTCGATCTCGGCGACGGGTACGCCGCCGTGCAGGTGGGCGCGCACGTCGTGCGGCTCGGGCGGCGGGGCGTTGTCGACGTAGCGGCGAATGTTGCAGTTGTAGTCCTCGGCGGCAATGTCGGCGCTGGCGACACGGCGGGCGTAGGCGGGAATGTCTTTCCCGTCGCGGTAGGCATGGACGATCTTGTCGATGTCTTCCGGGCGCAGGTGGTTCTGTGCCTTGCCCTCGCGGTATTCGCGGTCGGCGTTGATGAACAGCACCTGCTTGCGTTCGCCAGTGCCGGCCTTGTTGAGTACCAGAATGCAGGCCGGAATACCGGTGCCGTAGAACAGGTTGCTCGGCAGGCCGATCACGGCTTCGAGATAGCCCTTGTCGATGAAGTGGCGCCGCGCTTCGCGCTCCTCGCCGCCGCGGAACAGCACGCCGTGCGGCATCACGGTGGCGAGCCGGCCGTCGGCCTTGAGCACGGAGAGCATGTGCTGGACGAACATCAGGTCGGCCTTCTTGCCCTTCTCGGGCATGAAGACCGGGAAGCGGCCGGGGAACTTGATTTCCTTCTTGATGTAGTTCTGGCTGAAAGGCGGATTGGCCAGCACGCGGTCGAAGCGCCGCAACTGGCCGGCCTCGGCCTGGTGTTGCGGTTCGCGGATGGTGTCCTGCTGGCGGATGTCGGCGTGGGATATGCCGTGCAGCAGCATGTTCATCTTGCAGATGGACCAGGTGGTACCCATCTTCTCTTGGCCGTTGAGCGAAAGCTCGCCGGGGTCGCCGCCGCATTCGCGCACGTAGTCGCGGGCCTGGATCAGCATGCCGCCCGATCCTACCGTTGGATCATAAATGCTCATGTCTTCGCGCGGATCGCAGATTTCGACGCAGATGCGCACCACTTCGACCGGGGTGTAGAACTCGCCGGCCTTCTTGCCGGCCGAGTCGGCGAAGTGCTTGATCAACCACTCGTAGGCGGCGCCGAGCAGATCGGGGAACTCGAAGTCGTCGTCGTGCAGCGGAATCTTTTCGAAGTTCTGGATGAAATTGACCAGGGTGTCGTCATCCAGCGTGTGCTGGCCGATCTTGGCGTTGAAGTTGATGTTGCCCTTGAGCACATCCTGCAGGGCGTCGGCGTTGTGGTCTTCGAGGGCCTCCAGCGCCTTGTTGAGCATGGAGCCGACGTTTTCCTTGGTGTGCTTTAGCGCCGGCTGACGCTTGCCGTTGTCGTCAGTCCATTCGTCGTTCCAGCGGGCGCGGGGCGGAACGTAGAAATACTTGCCGGAATACTGGTCCTCGTCTTCGAGCAGGGCTTCGATGTCCGCTGCGGCGAGGCCGTCGGCCTTGCCCTGCTTGCGGATTTCAGCGCGGCGCTGGTCGAACAGGTCGCTGGCGCGCTTGAGGAAGAGCATGCCGAAGATGTATTCCTTGTACTCGCTGGCGTCCATGTTGCCGCGCAAGTCGTCGCAGGCAGTTAGCAACAAACTTTCGAGGCGGGACAGGGTCAGTTTGCCGATGGACATGGTCGGTGGGGTCGCGCGAGGAATCGACGGATTCTATAGGCATCGAATTGACGGCGCCAATTCAACGCCGGACAGGTGTTGGGAGTTAATGAGTTGTCCGGTTCTGTAGCACGCCATCTGTCCGGTCGTCATAGTGCCCTGAAGGGGGTGCGAGATGAGACGGACGGAAGTGCTACAGGAGATCCGGAAGATGAGATTCGA
>NZ_JAFLDR010000044.1 GCF_017302275.1 Sulfuritalea sp. | reverse complement strand
CACGCGCGAGCTGCTGGCCGAGCTCGGCGCGCTGCGCGGGCCGGTCGACGCGGCGCATCCGGAGTATGACGAGCGATATCTTTGTCACGCGCCGCAGGAGCGCCTCTACATCGATGGCTACTGGCAGGATGGCCTGTGGCCGACGCTTGGCGTGCCGGCGGCGGAGCGCGCGCAATACGCGCGCTTCCAGGACCACATCCACGAACTGCGCCAGCGCCGAGACGGCGCCGGGCGCCGTCCCTTCGCGCTGCCGCTGGCCCTGTCGGGCCGCGACCAGAAACTGCTGGCGCTCGACCGCGGCAACCTGCGCGACTGGCTGCTGCAGGAGGGCTACACGGCGCCTGGCCTGCACTGGCTGGCCGACTACGCCTGCCGCGACGACTACGGCACGTCCGCCGCGCAAACCTCGGCCTGGGCCGGGCTGCACTACTTCGCCTGCCGCGACGGCGAAGGCCAGGTGCTGACCGCACCGGAAGGCAACGCCTGGCTGGCGCGCGGGCTGGCGCGGGCCAGCGCCGGGAAGGTGCAGGCCGCTGCGCTGGCCTTCCGCGTCGAGCAGCGCGGCAAGGATTGGCACTGCGACATCTACCTCGCCGCCGAAAACCGCAGCATCCGCATCATCAGCCGCGAATTGATCTGGGCCGCGCCGCTGTTCCTGATTCCGTACGTGTTCGCCGCGCCTCGCCCGGAGTGGCTGGCGGCGATCAAGGGCGCCGAACATGCGCCGTGGATAGTCGCCAACCTGACGCTGTCGTCGGCGCCGCAAACGCGCGCCGGCCAGCCGCTGGCCTGGGACAACGTGCTGCACGACAGCGCGGCGCTGGGCTACGTGGTGGCGACCCACCAGCAACTGCGCTACGCGCCGGGGCCGACCGTGATCACCTGGTACCGCGCGCTGCACGAGGAAACCCCGTACCGCCATCGCCGACTCTTGCTCGACCACGCCGGCTGGGCGCGCGAGGTGCTGGACGACCTCGCCCGGCCGCACCCGGAAATCCGCGAACTCGTCACGCAACTCGACGTGCACCGCCATGCCCACGCCATGCTGCGGCCGCTGCCGGGGCGGCTGTGGGGCGGCGCGCGCCACGTCTTCGAGCAGGGCGGGGCAGGGCTGCAGTTCGCCCATGCCGACGTCTCCGGCCTGTCGCTGTTCGAGGAAGCCAACCATCGCGGCGTGCTGGCCGCCGAGCGCACTTTGCGCCGGCTCGGCGTATCCTTTGCGTCCTCACTATGAACGGCCTGCACATCCTTGCCGAATTCCACGATTGCGCCGGCGAGCGCCGCCTGCTGCTGGACGCGGACGCGCTCGCCGCGCTTTGCCGCGATGCCTGCAGCGGGGCCGGCCTGGAAGTGGTCGCCGCGGCCTTCCACCAGTTTCCCGGCGCCGGCGCCACCGGCGCGCTGGTGCTGGCCGAATCGCACCTGGCGATCCACACCTGGCCGGAACTCGATGCGGCAAGCTTCGACCTTTACGTCTGCAACCACAGCCGCGATAATCGCGCTGCCGCCGAAGCCGCCTACGACAGCCTGCGCGCCGCGCTGCGGCCGCGCCGGATCGTGCGCCGCGAGGTGATGCGCGGCGAGATCGCGCCGGGTGCGCGCGCCGCGGATGGCGTGATCGAACGCCGCCTCACCACCATCGATTGAACACGGGGCCCTGGGGTCATGGCATTGCGGATTTCCTTCTACCTGCTGGTTTTCGTCAATCTGGTTTTCTATGCCTGGAGCCAGGGCCACTTCGGCGCCGTCGATGAAAACCGCGAACCGCAACGGCTGACACAGGAATTGCACGCGGAAAAGCTGCGCCTGACGCCGCTGGCCCAGCCGCCCGCGGCGAAGTCCGACGAGCCCGCCTGCCGCCTGGTCAGCGGGCTGGCCATGACCGAAGCCGAGACACTCAAGGCGGCGATGACAGCGGCGAAGCTGGATGCCCAGATCCAGCCTCGGGCCGAGCCGCGACTCCACCTGGTCGTCATCGCCGAACTGGCGAACAAGGCCGCCGCCGAGAAGAAGGCCGCCGAACTGGCCCGGCTCGGCATCGCCAACCACGAAGCGGTGACGCTCGGGGACGGCCGCCACGAGATCGTCCTCGGCCGTTTTCCGGAAGAAGCGGCCGCCCGCGAGCTGCTCGCGGACCTCAGCAAGAAGGGGCTCAAATCGGCACGCGTCGACAGCCGCGACCAGCCGGCGCTGAAAGCCGGCGTCGAGGCGCGCGGTCCCGCCTCCGCCCTGCTGCAACAATTGCCGCTGCTGATCGCACCCCATGCCGGCGCGACGGTCGGCAAGTGCGAGTGATGGACGGCCACCCCCTGGGGCGCGTGACCAGCCGATGAGCTACGTGATCGGGCTCACCGGCGGCATCGGCAGCGGCAAGAGCGCCGCCGCCGCCCTGTTTGCCGGGCGCGGCATCACCGTGGTCGATACCGACGCCCTCGCGCATGCCCTGACCGCGCCGGGCGGCGCCGGCATGCCGGCGATCCGCGCCGAATTCGGCGACCCCGCGGCCGGCGCCGACGGCGCGCCCGACCGCGCCGCGATGCGCCCCATCGTCTTCGCCGACCCCGGCGCGCGCAAGCGGCTGGAAGCCATCCTGCACCCAATGATCCGCGCCGAAAGCGAACGCCTGCTGGCGGCCGACGGCGCGCACTCGCCCTATGCCATTCTCATGGTGCCGCTGCTGGTCGAGTCGGGCGACTACCGCAAGCGCGTCGATCGCGTCGCCGTGGTCGATTGCAGCGAAGCGACGCAGATCGCCCGCGTCATGAGCCGCAGCGGCCTCGCGCGCGCGGAAGTCGAGCGCATCCTGGCGGCCCAGGCCTCGCGCGCCGAACGCCTCGCGGCGGCCGACGACGTGATCGACAACGACGGCGAACTGGCCGCGCTGGCCCCGCAAATCGAGCGCCTGCATGGACGGTATTTGGCATTTTGCGGCCATGTCGGTTGAGATTTGCACTGAATTGGGTCACAATCGCACGAATTTTCCCTCCCTGGCCGGCGCGTGATCACTTACGAATACCCTCTCAGCGAGCGCGTTCGCACGCTTTTGCGGCTCGAAGACCTGTTCGACAAGATCGCCCATTTCTCGTCCGCCGAAGGCGCCATGGAGCACCATGTCGCGCTGGTCACGCTGTTTGAAATCCTCGAGGTCGCCGGCCGCGCCGAGTTGAAATTCGACCTGGTGCAGGAGCTCGAACGCCAGCGCCAGATCCTGCTGTCATTTCGCAACAACCCGGAAATCTCCGAGGATGCGCTCTCCGGCGCGCTCTACGAGATCGAGCAGGCCAGCTCGCTGCTGCTCGCCATGCAGGGCAAGATCGGCCATTACCTGCGCGAAAACGAGTGGCTGATGACGATCAAGAATCGCGCCGCGATCCCCGGTGGCGTCTGCGAATTCGACCTGCCCGGCTACCACTACTGGCGGCATCGCGATCCCGCGCTGCGCCAGCAGGACCTGCGCGGGTGGATCGCGCCGATGCTGCCGATCCGCGCCGGGCTGGCGATCGTGCTGCGCCTGCTGCGCGCCTCCGGCCGCGCCGAAGCGCAAACCGCCCCGCGCGGAACCTTCCAGTTGATGCTCGGCGGCCGCAGCGCCCAGCTGATCCGCCTCAAGACCGGCCCCGGCGACCCCTGCCTGCCAGAGATCTCCGCCGGCAAGTTCGCCATCAACATCCGCTTCCTGCGCCCCGACATGGACCAGCGGCCGCGCCAGATCGACTCACCGGTGAATTTCGAGCTGACCCTGTGCAACCTGTAAGACCGGTTGTACCTCGCGTGGTCAAGTGTCCGAATTGCGGCGGCAGCGTGGAGTGGATTGCCGAAAATCGCCATCGGCCGTTCTGCTCGGCGCGCTGCAAGGGCAACGACCTCGGCGCCTGGGCAACGGACAAATATCGCGTCGCGGCCACGGAAGAACCGCAGCCGGAAGATCAGTCGGAGTAAGAAGCTAGTGGAGCGTTCCGCAAAAGCGATTACAACAAACCGTTCGGCCTGAGCCGTATCCGGTTTGCTGGAATGCAGTACTAGGCGTCCCAGGCGGCACGTATCGCCGCGATGCCGTGGGCGCCTGCGCGTTGGGCGGCATCGAGGTCCGTCCGCGACAAACCGCCCAGGGCAAAAGTCGGCAGCGGCGGCACGGCGAGCGCCGCGGCCAATCCCTCCCAGCCAATGCCGGCCACGCCCGGATGAGTGGCGGTTTCCCGCACCGCGCCGAACACCGCGAAGTCGCAGCCGAGTTTCGCGGCCAGTTCGAGGTCCGCCGCCGTATGGCAGGACGCGGCGACCAGCGCGAAATCCGGCCGCGTTGTCTGCGCCGCCAATTGCCGCGCCGGCAGGTGCACCCCGTCCGCCCCGGCGCTGGCGGCCAGCGCCGGATCGCCATTGACCAGCACCCGCGCGCCGTACTGGTGGCAGAGGTCGACCGCGGCATGGACGAAGGCCGCACGCCGCGCCGGATCGAGCGTCGGTTCGCGCAGCTGCACCAGCCGCAGGCCGTTTTCCAGCGCCTGCGCCAGCGCCATCAACTGGGCATCGATGCCGATCTCGCCGGCATGGCTGATGGCGTAGAAATCCGGCAGCGCCAGCGCCGCCAGCACCGGCGCATTGGCCGGCAGCATCGGCGCAACCGTCGGCGCATCGGCGCGCTGCCAGGCCAGGGCGCTATGCACATGATCGTGCAGCTCGCCGCACCAGTCACGCACGCGGAAGAAGTTGAGCCGGACATGGGCGTGCTCGTAGACATGCTCGCGGCGCAGCCAGGGATCGGCTCGCGTCACGCCGATGCCCAGTTCCTCGCCCAGCTCGCGCAGCAGCGCGGCGTGCGGCGTTTCGCCGGGTTCGACCTTGCCGCCGGGGAATTCCCAGTAGCCGGCGTAGAAGGTGCCCGGCGCGCGCTGGCCGAGCAGAAATTCCATGGCGCCATCGGCTGTCCGCCGCTCGATGACGGCGGCAGCGACTTCGGTGAGTTTCATTTTTCCTGATTGACAATAAGCATCAGCTTGTCATTCCGGCGCAAGCCGGAATCCAGAACGGCCGGCGGAAAACCACTGGATTCCGGGTCAAGCCCGGAATGACCGGGCTGAGTTTCTGGCTGATCACGTCATTTCTTTGCCGGGGTCCGGGGCGGCTTGCCGCCATGCCGCCCGGCGTAGTCGCGGGCGAACTGCCAGGCGACGCGGCCGCTGCGCGAGCCGCGCATCAGGCTCCATTGCAGGGCCTCGCCGCGCGCGGCCTCGATCTTGTCGGCCGGCACGCCGAACTCGGCCAGCCAGTGCGCGCAGATTTCCAGGTAGTGATCCTGGCCGAAGGGGTAGAAGGACAGCCACAGCCCGAAGCGCTCGGACAGCGACACCTTCTCTTCCGTGGTCTCGCCGGGATGGATGTCGCCGTCGGCGTCGTGCTTGGCTTCGAGGTTCTCCGACATCTTTTCCGGCATCAGGTGGCGGCGGTTCGAGGTCGCATACACCAGCAGGTTGTCCGGCATTCCGGTGATCGAGCCGTCGAGGATGCTCTTCATCGCCTTGTAGCCGGGCTCGCCCGACTCGAAGGAAAGGTCGTCGCAGAAGATGATGAAACGCTCACGGCGGCCGGCGATCAGGTCGACCACGTCGGGCAGGTGCACCAGTTCGTCCTTGTCCACTTCGATCAGGCGCAGGCCGCGGTGGGCGAACTGGTTGAACACGGCCTTGACCAGCGAGCTCTTGCCGGTGCCGCGCGCGCCGGTCAGCAGCACGTTGTTGGCACTGCGCTTGGCGACGAACTGCCTGGTGTTCTGCGCGATGCGCTGTTTCTGGTCCTCGACGCCCTGCAGGTCCTCGAAGCGGATGCGGTGCGGCTGCTTCACCGCCTCCAGCCAGCCGCGCCCGCCGCGCGTGCGCCAGCGGAAGGCGCTGGCCAACCAGTCGGTGGCCGGCAGGGGCACCGGCAGGACGGCTTCGAGGCGGTCGAACAGCGCATCGAGGCGGTCGATCAGGGGGGCAAAATCGCGGGCGGGATCGGACATCGGTTAAGCTTGCGGGCCATTGAAGGAAGGCCACTTTAGCAGAATCATGTCTCGTTTCTTTCCCCCCGTCTTCGCCCTGCTGGCCCTGCTCACCGTGGCCGGCTGCGCGCAAATCGGCGTCGAGCCGGCGCCGACTTCTCCGACCGCGGCCGCCTGTCCCGCGCCCGCCGCCTGCCCCGCCTGCCCGGTGTGCCCGGTGGTCGAGCCGCCCAAGCCGCCGGAAAAACCCCTGCAGTCCGCCGAGTGGAGCGAGCTGCCGGGCTGGAACGAGGACGATCCCGGCTCCGCCTTCACCGCCTTCGTCGCCGGTTGCCGTAGCCTGGAAAAACAGGCGCACTGGAAGCCGGCCTGCGCGTCGGCGCGCGAGCTCAACGACAAATCCGCCGCCGCCCTGCGCGCCTGGTTCGAGGCGCACACACAGCCCTGGGCGCTGGTCAATCCGGACGGTTCGCGCAACGGACTGATCACCGGCTATTACGAACCGATACTGAAGGGCAGCCGGCAGAAAGCGCGCGGCTACACGGTTCCGGTATTCGGCCCGCCGGATGACATGGTGGTCGTCGAACTCGCCGAACTCTACCCCGAGCTCAAGCACCTGCGCCTGCGCGGGCGCCTCGAAGGCCGCAAGCTGATTCCCTACTATTCGCGTGCCGAATGGACTCCGCAGGAGAGCAAGCGCTCACCAGAGGCGCTCTTGTGGGTCGATGACCCGATTGATTTGTTCTTCATGCAGATCCAGGGTTCGGGCCAGGTGCAGCTCGCCGACGGCAGCCGCGTGCGCCTGAATTACGCCGACCAGAACGGCCATCCGTATCGTTCCATCGGCCGCTGGCTGATCGACAAGGGCGAACTGAAAACCGAGCAGGCCTCGATGCAGGGCATCAAGGCCTGGGCCAAGGCCAACCCGGCGCGGCTGGCCGAACTGCTCAACGCCAACCCGAGCCTGGTCTTCTTCCGCGAACTGCCGGTCGAAGGCAGCGGCCCGCAAGGCGCGCTGGGCCTGCCGCTGACGCCGGAGCGATCGGTGGCCGTCGACCCGCGCCATGTGCCGCTGGGCGCGCCGATCTGGCTGGCGACCACTAGACCAAACAGCGGACCCAACAGCGAAAAGGCGCTCAACCGCCTGATGGTCGGGCAGGACACCGGCGGCGCGATCCGCGGCGTGGTGCGCGCCGATTTCTACTGGGGCAGCGGCACCGCCGCCGGCAACCAGGCCGGCAAAATGCGCCAGCAGGGCCGCATGTGGGTGCTGCTGCCGCGGGGTTATCAGCCGGGAACGCCGTAGCGTCAGCGCCGACTTTTTGGCTGTAGATCCGGTCCGGTAAAGCCCTGTCCTTCGACAGGCTCAGGATGAACGGATTGAGATGCTCAGGATGAACGGTATGTGAAGCCCCGTTCGGGCTGAGCCGTGAGCCTGTCGAACGGTCGAAGCCCTGCACCCTTATCCCTCCCCATCACGGTGCAACCACGGCCACATCGGCACCAACACGGTGCGTCTCCCGCCAAGCCGTTTTCCCATTCCCATGATTCAAAACAGCTTCCGTCGCGGGAACGCTCATTGCTTTGATGCCTCCCATTCGTGCAATCAGACTTAGGGGAGCACCACAATGGAGAACTTCAAGACATCCGCCGACGTACTGTTCATCCTGCTCGGCGCCATCATGATCCTGGCCATGCATGCCGGCTTTGCCTTCCTCGAACTGGGCACGGTGCGCAAGAAGAACCAGATCAATGCGCTGGTCAAGATCCTCTGCGACTTCTCGGCATCGACCCTGGCCTACTTCTTCATCGGCTACGGCATCGCCTACGGCGTGAATTTCCTCGCCGGCGCCGAAACCCTGGTGCAGAAGAGCGGCTACGACATGGTCAAGTTCTTCTTCCTGCTGACCTTCGCCGCCGCGATCCCGGCCATCGTTTCCGGCGGCATCGCCGAGCGCGCACGCTTCGGCCCGCAACTCGCCGCCACCGTCATGCTGGTCGGCTTCGTCTATCCCTTCTTCGAGAGCATCGCCTGGAACCAGGCCTACGGCATCCAGGGCTGGCTCAAGTCCAGCTTCGGCGAGGAGTTCCACGACTTCGCCGGCTCGGTGGTGGTGCACGCCGTCGGCGGCTGGATCGGGCTCGCCGCCGTGCTCATGCTCGGCGCCCGGCGCGGCCGCTACAGCAAGGACGGCGGCATCTCGGCGCACCCGCCGTCCTCCATCCCCTTCCTTGCGCTGGGCGCCTGGATCCTGATCGTCGGCTGGTTCGGCTTCAACGTCATGAGCGCGCAGACCCTGGACAAGATCTCCGGCCTCGTCGCCATGAACTCGCTGATGGCCATGGTCGGCGGCACCCTGGTCGCGCTGGTCGCCGGCAAGAACGACCCCGGCTTCGTGCATAACGGCCCACTGGCTGGCCTGGTCGCCGTCTGCGCCGGCTCGGACCTGATGCACCCGATCGGCGCGCTGATCACCGGCGGCGTCGCCGGCGGCCTTTTCGTCGTGATGTTCACCCTGACGCAGAACCGCTGGAAGATCGACGACGTGCTCGGCGTCTGGCCGCTGCACGGCCTGTGCGGCGCCTGGGGCGGGCTGGCCGCCGGCATCTTCGGCGCGAAAAGTCTGGGAGGCCTCGGCGGCGTCGCCTTCATGAGCCAGCTGGCCGGCACGGCGCTGGGCATCGGCATCGCCTTCGGCGGCGGCCTGATCGTTTATGGCACGCTGAAAGCCGCCGTCGGCATCCGCCTCGATGCCGAAGACGAATTCAACGGCACCGATTTGACCATCCACAAGATATCGGCGAGCGCGGAGCGGGAGACGCTTTGGTAGCGTCGTCGACTGGAGAATAGATCGCCGAGCCGGCAGTTGCCCTCGTAGCTCACGGCGTACCCACCTTCTTTGCCTTGGCAAGCCGTTTTGTCTTGTCCACCGCTTCCTCAAAGTGCTGTTCGACCAAGCTGGGAAGTTCGATGATGCTCTGGCGGTACTTCTCGTATTCGATATGCGCCTTCTTCAGAGCCGCATCGCTGCTGACCTTGCCGGCGTGGGTGAGAATTTCGCGCTCGGAGAGGCGCAGAAAATCGTCGAGCTTTCGTATCCAGTCGGCCATGGTCATGGCCCGGCGGTTCATGGCTTGCAGTTCGGCGAACTCCAGGTAGAAGGTAACGATGCGATTCAGCGTATCCAGTTCATCCACCGCCAGATAATTCTTGGCGATTTCGGCATCGGCTTTGCGCGGCTTGATTCCCTGCCAGGCGGTCAGCCCCATGTTGGGCTGAGCCGCGTCGGCACGCTGATTGATGATCTCGGCTGCGGTATGGCCATGGGCTGCCCAGTGCATCTTGTTCTGCACCGTGGCGAAGAACTGCTGGGAAGTCTCGGCGACCGGATCGTAGTCGATGCTGGTAGCGTAAATTTCCAGCACCTTGCGCCAGAAGACTTTCTCGGAACTGCGAATGTCGCGGATGCGCGCCAGCAGTTCGTCGAAGTAGCGTCCGCCGCCGCCCACCTTGAGGCGTTCGTCGTCCATCGCAAAACCCTTGATCAGGTATTCACGCAGGCGCTGTGTCGCCCAGATGCGGAACTGGGTGCCGCGAAGGGACTTGACGCGGTAGCCAACGGAGATGATGACGTCGAGGCTGTAATGTTCGATGTCCCGCTCAACGCTACGCTCGCCTTCGCTTTGAACCGTTGCAAAATTTGCAACGGTTCCCTCGCGGCTTAACTCACCCTCTTCGTACACGTTCCTTATGTGGCGCGAAATCACTGATTTGTCGCGGCCGAATAGCTCGCTCATCCGGTTGAGGTTGAGCCAAACCGTTTCGCCCACCATACGCACTTCAATGCGGGTCTGTCCGTCTTCCGTCTGGTAAAGCAGAAACTCCGTCGAAACCATTTCGGCAGGTTCAACCAAATAGTTTTGGGGTTGGCCTTTGGGCGGCTTTTTCATGGCCAACTCCCGTAGCTCAATGCGTTCACAGGTTCCACCGGAACCATTTCGAGCATGCCCTCGAAATGGTCAAGACGTGACGTTTTGTCACGGGTTGATGTCCTGACACAGAGTTTCAACCTTACGATTTTCTCGTAAGCTTGCGTCTCTGAAAGGGGGGTGACAGTTTGTACCCACCATTGCGCTGGCTCACTCATACCTCAGCTCCTTCAGGTATCCGCAGCTAACAATCGCCATAGAGGTTGTTCTCATAAAGAACGCAAAGCAGCAGTAGCACGAATTGCCTTCATGACCATAGTATATGCGCCGTACTACGACCACACTGTTCAAGAGAACGCAATTCGATTTCTCATGAACACCAAGGTTAAGCGGACAGAGGCTCATGGGGTGAGCCATGTCATGAAGAGTCATGGCACTGCACACCGGCCCCGGATCGGAGTCCGGGGTGACGTTCTTTCGCCGGTGTGACGGCTTATTCAGTGCTTCCTCAACTTTTCTCCGGACTCCAATCGTTCATTTCGTCCAGCACAAATTGTGCGAAGGGCTTGATGTTGCCTTTGACACTGGCATCTTCCAGAGCCTCCATGTATCGGTTTCGACTCTTCATTCGAATTACCGTCCATGGATAGCCGCCCGAAGCCAGCATCACGTTCATCAAAAAACGGCCGAGCCGGCCATTGCCATCGAAGTAAGGGTGAATGAACACGAACAGATGATGCCCAAGCACAGCGCGAACGGCCGGTGCCGGCTCATTGCCAAGCAAATCAAATAGTGCCTCCATCGAATCCAGGAGGGCATCTTTGGGCAAAGGAGAGTGCTGCGAGTTGCGGATGAATACAGGGCCCGTTCGATAGCCCGCAAGCTCATGCGCCTTCACGATACCCAGCGCTACCGCCGGAGCAAAGAGCTCCGCATGCCATTCGTGGTGGGCTCGCTTCACGGCATCGACGACGTTCTCGCCACCAAGAACATCATGGATGGTTTGCTTGACCCCCTGAAAGGCCTGGTAGTAGCCCCGGGCGGCCATCACATCCTTGCTGGCTGTGTCCTCCGGGTTGTCATCCGGATTCCAGCCATCTCGGGCCACCCGTTCAATCAGCGCATCGGTTACTTGATAGCCTTCGATGGACAGCGAGTTGTAGGCATCTGCCACATAGCGATCCTGCACCTGCTGCAGGTAGCCCGCGGCGTCTGCCGATAAGCCGGGCGGGGGCGGAAAGATGGAGAGGACATCTTCCCGCCAGCCCGCCCACATCGATTTCAGCCGCAACACATAGGGGGAGCGATCCCGGGTAAGGCCGATGGTGGGGGCGAACCCGGGGATATCCGCATACGGGTTGGTCACGGCCACTTTGAATCCGGCTTTGCCCATGGTATTGACGATCCGGTCGGCCTCGCCCTGGCGGCCTGCTTGAGCCAGGGCGCCAGCCAGACGCCCGGCCGAAGTTGGCAGGCCATCGTCGGCCAGGAGTGTCGTCAGCAGTTCGGATACATCCCGAATCTGAGCCAGTGCAATCTCGATCTCCCGCGGATTCGACACGAAGAACCTGGGTTGCACGCGGCACAGGGCTTCGGGCAGCGGAAGCACTTGCAAGCCTTGAACTTCGATACGGGACGTCGACACCCGCCGTTCGTCCTGATACATCAGCAGCGAGGTATCGAAGGGCAAGCCCAGCACGGAGTTTCCTGACTCCTTGGTTACCGCGGTGACCTGCGGCGGAATCACGGTGCCGCCGGTTTGCAATAGCAGAGACGCCTCTGGATTAAGGCAGTAGCGCTTGCCGAAACGTTTGCGCAGGTAACCCGAGAGGAATGCCCAGAAGCTGGCATACCAGGAGGTGCTGTCTCCCTGGGCATCCTTCGGGTTAGAGCACACATACCAACCTTTGCTGACCTGGCGCAAAAAGCCTGTGGTAACCAGCAGACTCCGACTCTCCGCCGGGAGATCGGCACTTTCGACGACGCCGCTATGCTTGTCTTGCAGCTTTTTCAACAGCTTGAGCGCTGTCACCATCCTGGGGTTTTTCATGGCCGCGATTCCAATGGAAATGCCGTCAGATTTACTATGGTATCGCAGGTATTTTCACTTTACTATTCACTAATGCAATTACTTTGCTATTACCTTGTTTCGTTACTCTGGCATTGCTACCGCTTAAAGTCCCATTTAATTGTTTTGTTGACTTAAAATCCACCAATGATAACGAATGAAACCAACGACGCCATCGCGGCAGATGAACCCGATCTGATCCAGGAAGCGCGCCTCTGGCGCAACAACGGCTGGACCGCGCGCATCGTCAAGAACGAAGACGACGAGGGCTGGGCCGTCGAGATGATCCTCGACGGCGAATCCGAGCCGGCGCTGGTCGGCCCCTGGACCATGGGGCGCGACAAGAAGAATCCGAAGCCGCTCGATGCGTCGGCCTTCAACACCCTGGTCAAGACGGCCGGTGAATTCCGCCAGCGCCAGGTGCAGCAACTTCACGCCACGCTGCACCAGAGCGTCACGATCAACGCCGCCGCCGGGCGAATCAGCGTCACGCTCGACATCGTGCCCGACGACGACGATCCGCACGCCCTGCTTGCTGCCCACGATGCCGCCGGCGAAGAGCTCGCCCGGGTCCGCGTGGCCAGCGGGTTCAAGCTCAACAAGACCAGCGCCTGCGCCTGGATCGATGCCGGTTTTCGACGGCCTGAATGAGGCGCCGGCGGCAATGGCGGGCAGGGTAACGATCATGGCGACAGACGTCACCCCCGCTCATCAACCCCGTCACTCCGGCGAACGCCGGAATCCAGGCAGCCGCGGAACCGGACAGCGGCGTCGCCCGCCGTGCAGCGGAAACCCGTGTGTGTCGAGACCGCCTGAATGACGACGCGATCGCCGCACCATGGATAAAGAACAGGCGATCCGCAAGGCGCAAAAGCTGATGGCCGTGGCCATGGACGGCCGCGGCAATGGCCACGAGGCCGAGCGCGCCCTGGCCCAGGCCGAAGCGCTGATGCGCAAATTCGGCATCGAGCAGGCCGAGATAGCCAGCACCAATGCGGCGAGCGATTTCGATTGGGCCGAGGCCTTTCACGCCTACGGCCCGCCGAAGAATCCCGCCAAGAGTTGCCCGAAGTGGTTTCAATTCATCAGCACCGGCGTCGCCAACTTCACCGACACTATCGTGCGCCTGCACTACGATCCGGCGCAGGGCTATGGCGTCGGCTTTTATGGCGAGCGGGCCGACACGCTATTTGCCCAGTGGCTGGTGGGATACCTCAAAGCCAGTGTCTGGGAGGCCCTGAATGCCGCGCACCGGCAGCATCCCGAATGGAACCGCAGCGACATGGAGGATTTCCGCAAGGGCATGGCGGCGCGCCTGTCATCCCGGATGCGCGACCTGCGCCGGGAGCGCGACGCCGAGTTCGCCGCCGCCGCCACCCGCCAGGGAACCGGCGTGGCGCTGGTGCTGATCACCGACAAACTGGCGAAGCGCGATGCGGAATTCGGTTCGCCGAAATACAAGCACTCGCGCATTACCGTGCGCGACCAGTTGGCGGCGCACAAGGGCAGCCTGGCGGGTGATCAGGTTGGGTTTGCGAAACCGATCAAGAGTGGGCAGGGACACGCGCGCGGCTGAGGCGATTCGGAAGGGAGATTCAGAGTGATTTGCTTCTTGGATCCAGGAATTGCCGTGTCGCCAGCGCCGATTTTTCAAGCTAGGACTAAAGTGACCATGATCGAACTTAATTGGGCAACGCTGCCGCATTAAGCGCCCACGGCCGCAATGACCGGGCAACAACGGCGTCAATTTCCGCGCTGCATGTAGAATCACAACGTCATTCTCGACAAGAAAAATCAGGAATTCCAAGTGGCAACACTGATTCCAAGCTATGGGACCTGCGCGGGGCGCATGACGCCGGGCGAGCGTCGCTTCGCACAGCGCCTCGAAGCCAAGCTCGAAGGGGATTACCTGTGTTGGTATGACGTTCCTGTCGGTCCCACGAACTGTCATCCCGATTTCATCGTCCTGCATCCCCAGCGCGGCCTGCTGATCCTGGAAGTAAAGGACTGGAAGCCGGACACCATCCAGTCGATCACCAAATCTGACGCGGCAATTCTCACCCCCCAAGGACTCAAGCATGTCCTCAATCCGCTAGAACAGGCCCGCCAATACGCCCATGCCGTAGTCGGCGTTTTGGCGCGCGACAAGCAGCTGACGCTTTCCAGCGGCAAGATGGAAGGACGGCTGACTTTTCCATGGGCCTATGGCGTGGTACTCGCCAATATTTCGCGACGGACTTTCGAAAGCTCAGGTCTCGCGGAGGTCATCGAGCCGCAGCGGGTGATCTGCCAGGACGAAATGACCGAGTCCGTGGAAATGGAAGCATTTCAGCAGCGGCTTTGGGAAATGTTCTCGGTCCGCTTCCCCGGCAACCTGACCCTGCCACAACTTGATCGCATCCGGTGGCATTTGTTCCCCGAGATACGTTTGCCGAATATGCAGGAAGGACTTTTCAAGAAGGAAGAGCTGGAGGCGGTTGAAATCCCGGACCTGATGCGGGTGATGGATCTTCAGCAAGAACAGTTGGCACGGAGCCTCGGTGAAGGTCACCGGGTAATCCATGGCGTCGCGGGTTCCGGGAAGACCCTGATTCTCGGCTACCGCGCCGAGCAACTCGCCAAGGTGTGCGCCAAACCGATCCTGGTGCTGTGCTACAACAAGACGCTGGCGGGACGACTGGTTCACTGGATGGCGAGCAAGGGTGTCGCGGACAAGGTGCATGTCCGAACATTCCACAGCTGGTGCCGCAGCCAGTTGAGTACTTACAACGTCAACTTCGCCAACCATCAGGAAGACAAGAACGCACTTATGGCCGAGATGGTCCAGGCGGTCATCCGCGCCGTCGAGCGCGGGCAGATTCCCCCGGCCCAATATGAAGCTGTTCTGATCGACGAAGGCCACGACTTCAGGCCCGAATGGCTGAAGCTCGTAGTCCAGATGGTCGACCCGCACAGCAATTCGCTGCTCGTCCTCTACGACGATGCACAGTCGATCTACGAAGCTGGGCGACAGAAGAACTTCAGTTTCAAAAGCGTCGGCATACAGGCGCAGGGCCGCACGACGATCCTCAAAGTCAACTACCGCAACACGCAGGAAATTCTGGAGTTCGCCGCGCAATTCGCAAGCGAGCTACTCAAGGCAAGCGACGCAGGGGAAGACGGCATCCCGCGCCTCGTTCCGATTTCGGCCGGCCGCCACGGCAAAGCGCCCATGGTGGTGAAGCTGCCGACGTTGCAGGCGGAAGGGGAATGGATAGCGGAGCGCTTGAAGGAAGAGCATGCCAAAGGCACGCCGTGGCGCGACATGGCAATCCTGTATCGGCACTATGAGCCGATATGTACGACCGTCCGCAAGGAATTGCGGAAAGGGGGTATTCCCAACACTTGGAAGGACGACGTCTCGTTTGGTGAAAGCCAGGACACCGTCAAGCTGTTGCCATTCCACAGCAGCAAAGGACTCGAGTACCCGATCATCGTAATACCCGGCGCGGGCCTGCTGCCAACGCCGGACAAGGCAACGGAAGAAGACGCGCGTCTGCTTTACGTTGCGATGACGCGGGCAACATCGCAGCTGATTGTGACCGGGGCCCAGAACGCCTGAGGGACTTGCATCACGGCTTTCGCGCGGACTCTGCGAAAAGTCGGCGCTGGCGACACGGCGTCCGAAGATAAATATGACCGCTCCGACCTGACCATATACAAGATCTCGATCAGCGCGGAGAGCGTATGAGAACGGTGGGTGATGGCGAACTGCATGACGTCGCCTCAAACGCTAGTCAGGTAATGCCAAAAGGCACTGCCTTCATGCTCAGAGTAATTTGGCGCGAACCGACCGAAATTAACGCTTTGGTTTCAGCGCGATCACGTTGCTCCAGGTCTTCATACAGATTGCGACGAACAGGGTAAATCAAGGTCGCTCGAATTTTGTCGGAAGAACCTGCTGTTGCCGCGTATGCCAGCACCTGGTGCAGATCCGCTCGCATTGATGCTTGTGTTTCTTCTGCCAATGCTGACCATCGATTCGCATCCAAGTCAGCGAAATGGGATTTGTACTTGGCGTCTACGATCTCAATTCCGTCAGGCCGATGCACAACAAAATCGGGCACAAGATGTCCTAATGCCCTGTGACTAGGATCATCCCAAGCTAGAGGTACGACGGTTTCTCCCGACCGGCCAACACGAACTCGACCGCCGGTCCGACCAGCTTCCGCTCGCAACAGGCTTTCAACATAGCGTTCCCACAACTGCTCAAGTGGAAGAGTCCACGCTAGACCATCTGAAGTGCGGCCACCACCAAGACCACGCTCATCGACGATCCAACTCATAGCGCGCAATCCTTCAAGCAGGGCCAGCGATGTCATGGATCCACCGCCCATATCCCGCTCAAGTTCGCCTCGTAGTGGTCGGCGTGCTGGAACATCAATTACCTGTTCAAGTAGGAGAATGATCTGTCCAATGAGCGAAAGCGCAATTTGATCTCCGCCTCCTACTGCCCCCAAGTCGTAATGCAATCGCTCAAGCGTCCAGCGAACAGCCTGACGCAACCGAGAGTCCGTATCGATTTCGCTAAAACGACACGGAAGGTGATGCCAGCGTCCGGACGGAAGTTGCCGAGTTAAGTAGGTTTGCCACTGAATTTGTCCTCGGGGGTGACTGCGTACCTCGTTTCGCTCAACGTAACCGGGACGGAGATTTGCCAACAGTTCCTTTAGACGCCGGAGCACCGGTCCGGCTAATACCCAAGGCGGCACTTCGCGGCCACTTCCAGGCACTAACGGCAGACTCAAAAATTCCGGGCCACTGCCCCAACCAGTCGCCGACAGCACTTGCCCGACACCAGGCCAACCGAAGCGTGGATTGACGACAACTCCACCCGCGACCTGACCTGTGACCGCGGACCGCAGCGGAATTGCGCCAGCACGAAGCCCAGGTTGTAGCTCAAGACGTATTCCATCCCGCCCGGAAACAATTCGGGGTTCAAGACTTAATGCGCGAAGTGCCTCTCGATTTCTGGCAAGGAAGCCATCTAAGTAGGCGCCCCAGCCCGGTTCTCGGGTCGCAGCAATATATGGGGCCGGGGCTACAACGATGGGCGAACCACAATCCATACCATGCAACAAAGTGCGCGATTCGGGAGCCCGACTGAGGTGAATATCTGCTGCGCGTGTTCGCGCAGAGCTACCTCGGTATGCCCCAGCGCGGCGCTTGGAGGCGCTGTTGGTGGCCATTCTTAGGCGACTTCGCTGCTCACTTGGGCGGCATCCGCTATTCGATTTCGGACAGCATGAAGTGCAGCGGTTGCTGGGCCGAGGTATCCCTCACGAATATAGTCATCGATAAGCGGCAATAATTCGTGACGCAAACGAATACTTAAAGCTGCTTCGTCCTGGTCTGAAACGATGAAATATGAGTGACCAGGCAAAAGCGCTAGTGCGTCATCAGGAGCGAACTCTAGGAAAACATCACACAAAGCGTCGAAGAGCGTTAGGCCAGTTGGTGTGCTGAGCCTCTGCACAACTTGGCGGTCCGGCATCATCGTGACGAAGGCAAATCGCCGGCGGATGGCCAAGTCCATACGAGCTACGCTTCTATCAGCCGTGTTCATCGTTGCCAGGACATGGAGATTCGCTGGCAAACTGAATGTCTGCTCCCCATCGATAGCGTGTGGCAAGCGAACCGACCGTGGAGCGCCTGACTCTGCTTCGAACAGATAGATGGCTTCGCCAAGGACACGTCCAAGGTCAGCTCGGTTGATTTCGTCCACCACGAGCAAAGCCGGTTTTTCGTTGGCCTTGGACGCGGCTTCCATCAAATGACCGCGCCGTGCCGCAAAGCGCAAGCTTTCGTTAGCAACATCCGGAGACAGTCCCGCGACAAAGTCTTCGTAGGTAGTGGAAGGATGGAACTGAGTGATTAGGCCATTGCCATCATAAGTCTCGCGCAATATCTGCTCGGCCACCCTTGATTTACCTGTGCCGGGAGGCCCTTCGAGGACCACAAAGCGGCGGCGAGTGAGCAAGCTTCCGATCTCGTCAACCTGCGGATTCGAGAACCACATCGCGTTGAGGCTGGCGATGAATTGGTTGAACTCGTCTTGGGCACTTTTGAGAACTTCCCAACCACGTTCATAGGCATAAAGATCAAGGAAGGCTTGAACGATCAAACGTGCCTTGACTGGGTCGTCCTTTGGCACAACAGCAAGGCAGTAAAGTTCGTTGCTGTAACGCTTGAATACTGGCTCCCAAGCGGGTAACTGCTTGGTGATTAAATCCGGCACCGGCACACCAATAGTAGCGGGATCCTGCCGCGCCCAAGCAATCGGGACACCCTTGCTCACCAAGTAACGTCTCAGGCTGGAAATTCGACGCCTATGACCAGGGCGGGTCAGAATCCCTTCGTCAGGACTCAGGCCGCGGGTGCCAATCCCAAAGTCGATTAAACACCCCTCTTCACGCGGAAACCAAACTAAGCTGGTACCACCATAAGGTCCGCTGGGTGGATTGTCTGGATTAATAAATCCCGCATAGGCAACATGCTCGGTCTCTCCACCGCCTCTTCCATAGGCATTGCGAATAAATGGTGGCCTCTCATGTTCAAGGTGTTGGCCTGAGCGTTTATGGAACCGCTCGCCAAAAACCCCACGCATGGCAGCCAGAATTTCTGTGTCTGTCGTTGCCGTGCCAGCTGCTATAGCGTCGGCCAATATTTGTAATGTATCGGGCATAGAGGTCCACCTTGAAAGATGATTTCTGTTTAGTCGTATCAGGTGACTATTTCACTTAACCTTTTTATCGAGTTCGATAAACCTCGCGCCGGTGACCGATCTTTACGACTTCCACGATCACCTCCAAGTCCAGTATTTCGTAAAGAATCCGGTAATTCCCCTGGCGGATACGGTAGAGCTCCTGGGCGGAAAGCTTTTCGCAGCCGGCGGGACGGGGATCGTCGCGCAATGCTTCGATCCGTTCCAGGATACGGCGCAGGTCTGTCTTCGGGACGTCCCGCAGATCCTTTGCGACGGAGGTCTTGAACCTCAGTTCATAGCGCGCCATCGGCTTTCAGCTTCGCCAGGAACTGCTCGTAACTCATGGTCTTTTCTTTCGCCCGGCCGGAAAACGCGGCGAGGTCTTCCTCGTCTTCCCGCAACGATGCGCGGACGGCGTCGTTGACGATTTCCGACATTGAGCGGTGTGCGGTCGCCGCCTTGAGGCGTAACGCCTGGTGCAGCCCGGGTTCAAGGTACAACGTGGAACGGATGGCTTCTGTGCTCATGGTTACCTCCAAAACGTCTTGATGTTTTGACAGCATACCACCAAGCCCGATTCCCGAAGGCATCGAGTCGCCGTATCGCCAGCGCCGACTTTTCACAGCTACTGATTCCACCGCAACCCCGCATCTCCAAACTGCGCCTCCTGCCCCAGCCCACCAACGCACCGGGAAAATCCAACCCCAGCGCCTACAATCAACCCCGCACGGCAAGCCCCCCACTCCCCACAAGGACCACCATGGCCTTCTCCCTGACGTCGATCTTGCCGCTGCCCGACATGCTGGCGCTGGGCTGGTTCTTTCTCTGCTGGGTCGGCTACGCCTGGTACGCGGACCATCGCCGCTGGGGCACGCGCGAGCTGGCCAGCGTGCTGCACGAGTACCGGCTGCGCTGGATGCGGCGGGTGCTGGAGCGGGAAAACCGCATCGCCGACACGGTGGTGCTGCAGACGGTGATGCGCAGCTGCAACCTGTTCATCACCACCACGCTGTTCATCATCGCCGGCCTGATCAGCAGCCTCGGCGCGGTGGATCGGGTGCAGGCGATGGTCTCGGGCATCGGCTTCATCGCCGTGTCGTCGCGCGAGACGCTGGAGGTGCGGCTGCTGGTGCTGATCGGGATTTTCGTGTTCGCCTTTTTCAAGTTCACCTGGTCGCTGCGCCAGTTCAACTTCACGCTGATGCTGTTCGCCTCGGCACCGATGCCGGCGGAGAAGGACGCGCCGGACCGGGCCGATTTCGCGCCGCGCGCGGCGATGATGGTGACGCACGGTTTCGCCAGCTTCAACCGCGGCCTGCGCGCGTATTTTTTCGGGCTGGCGGCGCTGGCGTGGTTCATCCAGCCGTGGGCCTTCGTGCTGGCGGCGTCCTGGGTGGTGGCGGTGCTTTACTGGCGCGACAGCCGTTCGGCGACGCTGGCCACGCTGGCCGGGCCGGTGACGGGGAAGGAGCTGCCCTGAGGTGGGGGCGGCGGCCGTACACCGCAAAGCCTGGATTCCGGCGTGCGCCGGAATGACGGGGCGAAGGTCGTGCGCGTTTGGGGATGGTCGCCGTAGCGCCGGCGCCGACTTTTCGAGCACGGCCGGCCAGACCGCTGCCGTCATCATCCGGAAGCACCGGGGTCCCGGTTGAAATGTGGTGCCGCTATTGGTACCATTGATCCATGGCGTCTTCCAGCAAAATCCTCGACCAGATGCGACGCGAGCCGAACAACGTTCGCTTCGCCGATCTGAAGAAGTTGTGCGAGGCGTATTTCGGGAAGTCGCGCCAGACGGGCACCAGCCACGCCATTTTCAAGACGCCCTGGGTGGGCGATCCGCGGATCAACATCCAGGACGACAAAGGCAAGGCCAAGGCCTATCAGGTCAGGCAGGTACTGCTTGCAATCGACAAACTGGAAGGGCTGCGCAATGAGCGTTGATCATTACACCTACCGCGTCACCTGGTCCGCCGAGGACGGCGAACACGTCGGCCTATGCGCCGAATTTCCGTCGCTGTCCTGGTTGGCGAAGACCCCCGAAGCCGCATTGAAGGGTATCCGGCGGGTCGTGGCTGATGCTGTGGCCGACATGCAGGCGGCGGACGAGGACATTCCCGTACCGCTGGCGGAAAAGCACTACAGCGGGGAGTTCCGGGTGCGCATTCCGCCGCAGGTGCATCGCGCTTTGGCAACCGAGGCCGCCGAGCAAGGCGTCAGCCTGAACCGGCTGGCGAGCGCAAAACTGGCGGCTTGAAGCGGAACCCGGCGATTACCGATTACCGGATCCGCGGGCAGGTCTATGGAAGATAAAGGGGCCTGGCCCCTTTTCACTTTTCACTTTTCAGTCCCGAGAATCCACGCTTGCGCCCCAAATCGCGTCGTCCGATAGTGTTCATGCTGCTGATCGCGGCCCTTTTCGTCGTTCCGCCGGCGATCAGCGTTGCCCTTCACTCGCCCTCGACGGTGTCGTGGAGCGAAGCGGCGCTGACACCGACCGGCCTGTCGCCCGACCCGGCGAAGGTCAAAGAGCCGATCGTCCAGGTCTTTGCCGCGCCGGCGTTCGGCCGCCGCGGCGCCTTCGGGGTGCACTCCTGGATCGTCACCAAGCGCACCGGCGCGCCGGCCTTCACGCGTTACGATGTGGTTAGGTGGAGCGGGGCGCCTTATGTCCAGGTCGACTACCTCGGTCCCGACGCGCTGTGGTACGGATCGATGCCGGTGCTGCTGGCCGACCGCCGCGGCGAGGGCGTCGAGGCCTTGATAGGCCGCATCGAAGAGGCGGTGCGCCAGTATCCCTACGCCGACACCTACCGCACCTGGCCGGGGCCGAACAGCAACACCTTCGTCGCGCATGTCGCGCGTGAGATTCCCGGGTTGCGGCTCGACCTGCCGGCGAATGCCGTCGGCAAGGACTACCTGCCGCTCACTTCGGCGATCGCGTCCGCGCCCAGCGGAACCGGCGTCCAGCTTTCCGTGCTCGGCCTCGCCGGGGTTCTCGTCGCCGCCGAAGAGGGCATCGAGCTCAATCTGCTCGGGCTATCGCTCGGCATCGACGTCGCGCGCCCGGCGCTGCGCCTTCCCGGACTCGGGCGCGTCGGCCTTGCCAAGCCCGGAGGCTGACGCGGGCTGCCGTTCGGGCGCGAAGCGCGCAAAAGGAAAAAGGGGCCGGGCCCCTATTTCTTTCGGCCAGCGCGATGCGGGTTGGAGATTTGTCCGCTCACGGACGGGGAGATTCACACCCCTTCGACACGCAGCCCCGCCCGACTGGCGGCATCGCGTTGCCGCTGATCCGCGGAAATGAAGACATCGACCTTGAGTGCGATGGCGCTGCCGACATGGATCGCATCCATGCCGCGCAGGGCATTGGCTTCCAGGCTGGCAATCGACCGGGCCAGGACTTCGGGGCTGAGGTCGCACATCGCCGCATCCTCGATATCTGCCAGCAGCAGCGACTTGAGCTGACGATACTGGGTGTCGTCGATCCTGCCTTCGCGGCGCAGGCGGCAAAAGGCCGAGACGATTTCCGGCAAGGCGATGCCGGAAAGGCCTATTTCGCTGGCGCGATCACACCATGCCAGCACGGCCTCGGTGCCGGCTTCACTGACATAGCGTTTGACGAAAGCCGAGCTGTCGAAGAAGACGCGCATTTCAGCCTTCCTTACACGCCGGCGTCGCGCTCTTCGAGAATCATGCGACTGACCGACACGCCGTCGAGTACCAGCGGTTGGGCCTTGCGCCGTTTCCAGGAAGGAAGATCGGCGGCGACCGGCACGATGTCGGCGATGGGCTTGCCATTGCGCAATACACGCACCGACTCGCCCGATTCGACAATGTCGAAATAAGTCTTGGCGTGGTTGCGCACTTCGGTGAAGGTGGCTTGTCTCATCGCAATCTCCGGATGTACAGAATGATGTAATTATGCATGTTCATTCCTGATATTGCCAGTTGGCAAGCCATGGAAAAGCATGGAAGAAAGGGAAAAGAAGGGGAAAAGAGGGAAAAGGGGCCTGGCCCCTTTTTCTTTACGCGGAACACGACTGGAGTCCGGGGTGACGTTCTTTCGCCGGATGCGGCAGATCGCAACATGGCGCTGCCCTATCGGTTGGTCGTGGCTTGGAACAGGCGCAGCAGCAGCTTGCGCGCCTCCTCGAGGAACAACGTGGATGAGGCGACCGCGACCGCCACGGCCCATTCGACGGGGGTGAGGCCCACGGTCTTGAAGATGAGCTGGGCCGGCCCCCAATGTACGGCGACGACTTGCAGGGCGACCACGGCGAACAGCGCCAACCACAGCTTGCCGTTGCTGAAGAACTGGCGGTTGAAGGCGCTGCCGTATTCGGCGCGTGCATTGAATATGTTGAAGAACTGGAACAGCACGAAGGTGGTGAAGGCCAGCGTCATCGCCTTGGCCTCGCCGGAAGCCGCCAGCGCCCAGCCGTAGGCCGCCAGCGTGCCGACCGCCATCGTCGCGCCGTAGAGCCCGATGCGCCACATGCGCTGCGGGGAAAGTATTGCGGCGTCCTTGCTGCGCGGGCTGTCCTGCATGATGCCGGGCCGCGCCGGTTCGACGCCCAGGGTCATCGCCGGCGGGCCGTCCATGATGATGTTCACCCAGAGGATCTGGATCGCCGTGAAGGGCGTGGCGAAGCCCAGCAGCGGCGCGCCGAGCACGGTGAGGATGGCGCCGATGTTGGTCGACAGCTGGAAGCGTACGAACTTGACGATGTTGTCGTAGATGGTGCGGCCTTCCCTGACGGCGCGCACTATCGAGGCGAAGTTGTCGTCGGTCAGTACCAGGGTGGCGGCTTCCTTGGTCACTTCGGTACCGGTGATGCCCATGGCCACGCCGATGTCGGCCGTCTTCAGCGCCGGCGCATCGTTCACGCCGTCGCCGGTCATCGCCACGACATGGCCCTGCGCCTGCAGGGCTTCGACGATGAGCATCTTGTGCTCGGGCGCGACACGGGCGAAGACGGCGCTCTTCTCGACCAGCGCGGCGATTTCCGCCTGGGTCAGGCCGTCCAGCTCGCGGCCTTCATGCGCCTCGCCCGAGAGGCCCAGCTCGCGGGCTATCGCGGCGGCGGTGACGCGATGGTCGCCGGTGATCATCTTGACCTGGATGCCGGCGGCGCGACAGGTGGCGATGGCTTCGCGCGCCTCGGCACGCGGCGGATCGATGATGCCGACCAGGGCGTGCAGCGTGAGTTCGCGCACCCACGGGACGAGGTCGCCGCCGGGATCGAAGTCCTCGGCGGGGATCACGCGCCCGGCCAGCGCCAGCACGCGCAGGGCCTGGTCGGCCAGGGCCTCGTTCTCGGCGGCGAAGCGGGCGCGCGTTTCCTCGTCCAGCGGCAAGGCCGCGTCGTCCGCCAGATGGTGGCTGGACAAGCCCAGCAGCACGTCCGGCGCCCCCTTGACGCAGAGCCGCACCTGATCGCCTTCATGGTGGAAAGTGGCCATGAACTTGGTCGCCGAATCGAAGGGGATCTCGGCGATGCGCGGCAGGTGTTCCAGCGCCTCGCCGACATCCAGCCCGGCCTTGGCGGCCAGCGCCAGCAGGGCGCCTTCGGTCGGATCGCCGATCAGTTCGCCATCCCTGATGCGCGCATCGATGCACAGCGCGGCCGGCAACAGGACATGGCGGATGTCGCCGCGCAGGTCGCCCGGCTCCTCGATGCTGCCTTCGCCGCCATAGCCCTCGCCGCTGACGGCATGGCGCCGGCCGTTGCAGTAGAGCGTCCGCGCCGTCATCTGGTTGAGCGTCAGCGTGCCGGTCTTGTCGGAGCAGATCACCGTGGTGCAGCCCAGCGTCTCGACCGCGGCCAGCTTCTTGACGATGGCGTTGCGTTTCGCCATGCGGTGCATGCCGAGTGCGAGGGTGACGGTCACCACCGCGGGCAGGCCTTCGGGAATCGCGGCGACGGCCAGCGCAATCGCGGTCATCGCCGTCTGCAACAGGGGGGCGCCGCGCATCAAGCCGATGACGAACATCAGCGCGACGACGACACTGGCGATCAGCGCCAGCCGCTTGCCCAGCCCGTCGAGCTGCATCTGCAGCGGCGTCTCGCCCTCGGCGGTTTCCGCCAACAGCCCGGCGATCTTGCCCATCTCGGTCGCCATGCCGGTCGCGGTGACGATGGCCTCGACACGGCCGCGCGTCACCACGGTGTTCATGAACAGCATGTTGTGCCGTTCCGCCAGCGCCGACTTTTCGGCCACCGCTTCGGTCAGCTTGGCCACGGCCTGCGATTCGCCGGTCAACGCGGCTTCGGCCACTTCGACGCTGTGCGCCGAGAGCACGCGCGCGTCGGCGGGAATGCGGTCGCCGGCTTCGAGCAGCAGGATGTCGCCGGGCACCAGGTCGGCCGCGTCGATCAGGCACACCTCGCTGACGTTGCCAATGCGGCGCCGTACCCGTGCCGTCGGCGCCAGCATGTTCTTCAGCGCCGCCAGCGCCGCCTCGGCGCGGTGCTCCTGAAAGAAGCCGAGCGTGGCGTTGAGCAGCACGACGACGGCGATGACGATGGAATCCTTGAGCTCCCCGACCGCGCCGGCCAGCACCGCAGCGCCGAGCAGGACGATGACCAGGAAGTTCCTGAACTGGTCGAGAAACTTGCGCCAGGCCGGGCGCGGCGGCTTCTCGGCGAGGCGGTTGGGGCCGTGCGCGGCGAGGCGCGCGGCGGCCTCGTTGGCCGTCAGGCCGGCCGCATCGGTAGCCAACTCCCGGGTGACCTGGGTGGCCGGCAGTGCGTGCCATGGGAGCACCGGAAGTGGTTTTTGCGTGTTCATGAGCGAAGCGTGGCCCAGACAAAGCCGGCGTAGAGGGCGAGGAGCATGAAACCACGTCCGCGGGTAATCAGGCCGGCGCGATTGGGGCGCAGCAGGAGCAAGGCGACGATGCCGCAAGCCAATGTCAGTGCCACTTCGGCAAACGGCACGGATATCGGATGGATCGTGCCGGCGACGCCGACGATGGCCAGGCCGTTGAACAGGTTGCTGCCGACCAGCGTGCCGACGCCGACATCGTCGTGGCCGCGCAGGCGCGACAGGATCACCGTAACCAGTTCCGGGAGCGACGTGCCGATTGCCACCAGCAGCACGCCGATCACATAGGTGTCGACACCGAAGGCGGCGGCGACGCCCGTCGCGCCCGAAACGAACAGGCGACCGGCGGCGATCAGTGCGCCGAGGCCGAGCACGCCGAGCAGCAGGCTGCTTCCCGCCGACAATTCGCCGGCTTCGACATTTACCGCATCCGATCTGTTGCGCAGGGCACTGCGCACGGTCCACACCAGCCAGGCAAGGAATACGGCCAGCAGCAGCAAGGCCTCGGCACCTTCGATCCGTCCGTCGAAGACGAGGACGAAGGTCAGCGCGGGGACGGCAAGGGCCAGGTAGTAATCGCGGCCGAAATCCTGCCGCGTGGTCTGCACGGCGCCGTACAGCAAGGCGAGGCCGAAAATCAGCGCGATATTGACGACGTTGCTGCCCAGCGCATCGCCCAGGCCGATCTCCGGCTGGCCAGCGAGCGCGGCAACGGAGGACACGGTAAGTTCGGGACTGGAGGTGGCGAAGGCCGCGAGCGTGGTGGCCACCACCATTTTCGGCACGCGCAGATGGAGTGCCGCGCCCAGGATGGACTTGAGGAAGACTTCGCCGCCGCCGGCCGCCAGCAGCACGGCACCGATGATCTGCACCAGATCGGTCACGGCGATTCTTCGGGCGGATCGCGCGGGTCGCAGATGACCAGCACGTCGCCTTGCGCTTCGGCGAGAACATGCTTGGTCACGCTACCCAAAAGCAGTTCCTCGGCGATGTGCGAGCCGTGCTTGCCGACGACAAGCAGGTCACAGTCGTATTCCTGCTCCATGGCGATGATCTGCTGCGCAGGGGCGCCATGAAGGACACGCGCCGAGTAATCTGTCGGCGCCAGTCCGGCTGCGGCCGCCAGTTCATGCACGCGCTTGCGGCGGATTTCGCTGCCGGTCGTGATGTATTGCCGGATCAACTGCGCCTCCACGCCGGCAAGGGCCAGCTTGCCTTCATAGGGCAGTTCGAAGGCATGCAGCAGGACGAGGTCGGCTGCGGGCGCCAGCCGTCTTGCCATGTGGATCGCCTGTATCGACACGGGCGAGAAATCCACCGCCACCAGCACGCTGCGATAGTCCTCATGGGGCGATTGTTTTACCACCAGCACCGGCCGCCGCGAGGTCTTGCGCAGCAGGCGCGCCGCGGTCGAACCTAGCAGTGCATGGCGCAGGAAGGACTCGCCGCGCGCGCCGAGAACCAGCAAGCCCGCATCCAGCGCGTCGGCCTCGTCGATGATGGTGACCAGCGGATTTCCCACGGCGACCCGGGTTCGCGCCGCGACGCCGCGATTGATCGCCGCATCGCCGGTCAACTGGTCGAGGCGCGTGCGCGCATCGCCGTTCAGGGCCGCCTTCACCGAATGCAGGTCGTCTCCCAGCATCTCGCGCAGACCGTCAATGGCATCCAGCTCCATCGCGTGCAGGATGTAGAGGTCGTCGCCGCTACCGGCAGCCAGGTAGAAGGCGCGCTCGACAGCATGGCGGGCCGGTGCCGAAAGATCCGTGGCGGCAAGGATCGTTTGGGGCGTCTTCATTTGACAGTCTCCTTTACTGGGTTCTCGATCAAGGGCTGGTAATCCCAGTCACGGATATCCTGAAGCATCAGGTCGATATCGGCGGTGGGGATGTTCAACATTCGCAACGCCGTCGCACCAAGTCGCAGGCTGGCCTCAATTGCCTCGGGATAGGCATGGACGGCCCCGGCGTCGATCAGGACTGAACTGGTTTCAAGATCGCGGGCGCGAGCGATCACGGGCACATGCGGACAATGCCTGCGCAGCGCCGAGATGGCGCCCAAGGCGGCGGTATGGGCGTCGACGGTGATGATCGCCAAACTGGCCAATTCAGCCCGGGCAGCAGCCAGCAGTTCCGGGTCGGCAATGTCGCCGTAAAGCACGGGGTGGCCATCAGCCCGGCCTTGCTGCACCCGTTTCGAATCGGTATCAAAGGCGACAAATTCCACACCGCTGGATTTAAGCAGCACCGCGATGGTATGACCCACCCGACCATACCCGCCGATCAGCACCTGGGGGGCGGGCTGGGCGGCCAGCGGCGCATTGAGCGGGGCGGGTTCTGCGTCGGACCTGGCGAGGCAGCGGGCAATGACATGGTTATAACGGATCAGGAATACGCCTGCGATCATCGAGAACAGGACGGACGTGAGGGCGATCTGGCCGATGTCCGGATCGATGGCGCTTGAATCGAGTGCAATGGTCAGCAGCGCGAAGCCAAATTCACCGCCTACCGCCAGCAGCAGAGCGGTGCGCCATGCGGCAATCACATCCATGCCGCTGCGGCGCACGATCAGGACGACTACGACGATCTTGCTGAGCAGGAGCAGTAAGGTGCCCAGCAGCGCCCAAGGCCAGATCCTGGGCAGCGACGCCGGGTCGATCAACATGCCGACGCCAACAAAAAAAAGGCCGAGCAGCACATCGCGAAACGGACGAATGCTCGATTCGACTTGATGCCGGAACTCGGTTTCGCCGAGCATCATGCCCGCCAGGAAGGCGCCGAATGCCAGAGACAAGCCCAGACTGCTGGTAGTCCAGGCGGCGGCCAGCACCACCAGCAACACCGTCAGGGTGAATAGTTCGGCGGAACGACGTTCGGCGATCATGTGAAAGAGCGGATGCAGGGCCCACCGTGCCGCATAAAAGACCAGGGCGAAGGCCATCACGGCTTTGGCCATGGCCCAGCCCAGTTCCCCCGCCAAGTGGTCGATTCCGACGGCGGCGCCCAGCACTGGAATCACCACCAGAAACGGCACGGCGGTGACATCCTGGAAGACCGAAATGGCCAGGCCAAGCCGTCCATGCGGGGTAGTGTCCTCGCCCTGTTCGGCCAACTGACGGCCGATGATGGTGGAGGACGACTGCGCAAAGACGGCGCCGACGACAAAGGCTGCGACGGCGTCCAGGCCGGCAAGCCACAGCAGCACGGTTACGGTGGCAGTGGTCAACGCGACTTGCGCCGTCCCGAGCCCGAGAATCTGATGGCGCATCGCATGCAGTTGCGGCAGCGAATAATTGAGCCCTATCGAGAAGAGCAGAAAAACCACCCCGAACTCGGCCAACACCTTGAATTCCGGCACATGCACCGTCGGCCCGACGGTGTGGGGCCCGAGGATCAGCCCGACCAGCAGGTAACCGAGGCTGGATGGGATGTGCAGCCGTTGAAAGGCGACCATTACCATCACGCTCACTGCCAACAGCAGGATTATTTGAACCAGATGATCCATGCGGCTTATGTGCTCATGGTGATTGCTGTCGGTACTGTGTTGCAGATGCGACTCATGATGGCGCCTCCTTGTTCCTGATGATCGCGGTCAGGGCCTCGACCGCGTAATCGACGGCGTTGCGCATCGGATAGAGGATGGTCGGCGCACCCAGCGCCTTCAGCGGGGCGCCGTCGAATTCCTCGCGGGCGACGACGGCCAGTTCGCCGGTGAAATGCAGTTCCCGCAGGCCGCGCAGCAGATCCCGGTTCGAGGCCAGGTCCGGCAGGGTGCTGACCACCCAGCGCGTGTCCTTGAGCGGCAGGCTTTCGAGGAACTCGCCGGCGATGCCGTCGCCGTAGCGCACCGGCAGGCCATGCCGCCGCAGGCTGCGCGCCACCTCCGGATCGAACTCGACGCCGAGCACCTTGAGTCCGGCATCCCTGAGGCCGAGCGCCAGGCGGCTGCCATAGCGGCCGAGGCCGAAGACGATGACATCGGCCTCGCGCAGGTCGTGGCGTTCCGTGGCCACGGCCAGTTCGCGATGCGGGCGCTTGCGTTCGAACATGCCGAGCCAGGGCGAGAGTTTCTCGTAAAGCGGATGGGAATACAGGATCATGTAGGTGGACATGGCGATGGTCACCAGCCCTACCAGCGTGGTCAGCCCCAGCGCGCCGCTGCCGACATGGCCGAGCGAAATGCCCATGGCGACGAAGATGATCGAGAACTCGGAGATCTGCGCCACCGTCAGGCCGCAGAGAAAGCCGGTGCGCTTGCGGTAGCCCATGTAGCCCATGATGGCCATGACGATCAGCGGATTGCCGATCAGCACGAACAGCGACAGGACGATTGCCGGCCAGACTTCCCCGCCGAGGGTGGAAAAGTCGAGCTTGGCGCCGAGGTCGATGAAGAAGAACAGCAGCAGGAAGTCGCGGATGCCGGTGAGCCGCGCGTTGATGGCATCGCGATAATGCGTCGAGGCCAGCGAAAAGCCGGCGACGAAGGCGCCGGCCTCCTTCGAGAAGCCCGCCCATTCGCCCAGCGACGCCAGCCCGGTCCCCCAGGCGATGGCGAAGATCAGCAGCAGCTCCTGCGACTGCGCCATGCGGTCGACCACCCTAGGCAGGACGTAGCGCATCAGCAGGTAGAGGCCGAGGCCGGCAATGCCGATGCGCAAGGTCAGCGAGCCGGCCAGCGCCAGCAGCGATCCCTCGCCGGCATCACCCCGCAGGGCGCTCATCACCATCATCGCGATCACCACCGCCAGGTCCTGCACGATCAGGAAGCCGACCGCGATACGGCCATGCAAGGAGTCGATCTCGCGCTTGTCGGAGAGCAGCTTGACGATGATGATGGTGCTGGAGAAGGTCAGCGCCACGGCGACATAGAGCGCCTCGACCCAGCCCTTGCCCATCGCCAGGATGAGAAAAAAACCGATGACGATGGTGAAGCTCAGCTGGCCGAGACCGGTGGCCAGCGCGACAGGGCCGATGTGGCGGATGTGCTGCAGGTCGAGCTTGAGGCCGACGACGAAGAGCAGCACGGCGACGCCGACCTGGGCCAGCAGGTCGATCTGGTCGTGCGCCGTGACGACACCCAACACGGCCGGCCCGGCGACGATGCCCATGGCGATGTAGGCGATCAGCACCGGCTGGCGCAACCAGAGCGCAAACGCGCCCGCCGCCGCCGCCATCAACAGCAAAAGGGCAAACTCGCCAAAGACCCCGTGCATGGCTCCGCCCTGGTATGGGATGAAAGACCGGTCAGACTATCAGAACGTCTCCGGGCGCGTAGTAGGCGAGCAGCCGGGTGATGCTGCCCATCACCGACTCTTCCAGGCGAGAGCCGCCGTGCTTGCCGACGACGATGAGTTCCGCGCCCATTTCGTTCGCCAGATCGAACAGCACCGGATTGGGGTGGCCGTGGGCGATGCGGACTGTCAGGTCAAGCCCGGCAAGATCGGGATCCGCCAGCAGCGCCGCGACGTTTCTCTGCGCGGTTTGTGCTTCGGGCTCCGAATAACGCGCGATGTCCTCGGCGGAGAATCCCTTGTAGCGCAGTTTGGCCTCAAAGGGCGCCTGGTAGGCATGGGCCACCGTGATACCGCCCCGCGCCGCCACGATGATCGCCGCGCGCAGCACGGCCTCCGAACGCGGCCCCAGATCGACCGCCGCCAGCGCCTGGCTATAGTCGCCCGCGGGCTCGCGGCGCACGACCAGTACCGGACAGGCCGCGCGGACGAGGATGCGGGATGCCGTGCCGCCAAGAAAAAACTGCTGCAACAGGCCCTTGCCGTGGGCACCGATGACCAGCAGATCGGGATGGAAACCTTCGGCCACATCCGCCAGCGCCCGGTGCGCCGGGCCCTCGGCGATTTCCGCCCGGACCCGGCGAGCGCCGGCCTGCATCGCGGCATCGACCAGGGACGCGAGCCTGTCCCCGGCCACGGCGCGCATGCGCGTCGGCAGGTCGCCGCCGATGCCAAAAGCATCTTCCAGCACCGACGGCTTTGGCATGGCGTGGAGAATCACCAGTTCGCCCTCTTCCCGCGCCGCCAGAACGATGGCGCGATGGATTGCGGCATCGCCCAGCGCGGAAAAGTCCGTGGCGGCGAGGATTCGTTTCAAGTTCATGTCGTGTCTCCGATGTACCTGCTTCATGTTACCCCACTCCCGGCGATCAGCTTTGCTGAATGCCGGCGATGCTCCAGCCGCGACTGCCGTCAGCCGGCCGGCTCAAATGCCAGACTTCGCTGAAGGTTTCGGGCGCGGCATTGGCTTCCTCGCGGATCAGGCCGGAGAAGCGCACGCTGGCCAGCGCGCAGTTGGCTTCGGTGCTGACATCGAGCAGTTCGGCATCAAGCTGGACGACATCGGTTTCCTGCGCGAGCTGATTGCGCTCCTGGAACTGCATCTGGATTTCGGCGGCCATTTCGGGGCTGCAGAACTGGCGGATGTCTTCCATGTCGCCGCGGTCGTTGGCGGCCTGCAGGCGGATGAAGTTGAGCTTGGCCTGGCGCAGGAAGCCTTCGGCGTCGAAGTCGGGGGGGATGTTCGCCGCGAATGCCGTGGCCGTTGCCGCAGCGCCGCCGCCGGCGCCCGAGCTTTCGAATCGCGCCGGCGTGAAGTTGGCCGGTGCCGCATTGCCCGCGCCGGCGCCGGCGTACTGCATGGCCGGCTGCGTGGCGGCGGGCTGGCGCCTGCCGAGGAACCAGCGCACGGCGAAGAAGACGGCCGCGCCGAGCAGCAACATCATCGCGATGTTGGCCATGCCTTCGCCCAGGCCCAGGTGCGAGAACAGGGCGGCGAGGCCGATAC
>NZ_JAFLDR010000043.1 GCF_017302275.1 Sulfuritalea sp. | reverse complement strand
GACCGCGCGGTGACCGCCGCCCGTGCCGCGGCCGCCGACTGGGGCAACGCCGCGCCGCAGCGCCGCGCCCGCGTCATGTTCAAGTTCCGCGACCTCGTCGAACGCTACTCGAACGACATCGCCCGCCTGCTCTCGGCCGAGCACGGCAAGACCCTGCCCGACGCGCTGGGCGAGGTGCAGCGCGGACTCGAAGTCATCGAGTTCGCCTGCGGCATTCCGCAACTGCTCAAGGGCCAGCATTCGCATGGCATCGGCGGCGGCATCGACCACTGGAGCCAGCGCATGCCGCTCGGGGTCACCGCCGGCATCACGCCCTTCAACTTTCCCTTCATGGTGCCGATGTGGATGGCGCCGATGGCCCTGGCCTGCGGTAACAGCTTCATCCTCAAGCCTTCGGAGCGCGATCCCTCGCCTTCGCTGTTCGCCGCCGAACTGCTCCATGACGCTGGCCTGCCGGCGGGTGCCTTCAACGTGGTGCAGGGCGACAAGGAGGCAGTGGACGCCCTGCTCGAACACCCGGACGTGCAGGCCGTGTCCTTCGTCGGCTCGACGCCGATCGCGAAATACATCCAGGCCCGTGGCATCGCCCACGGCAAGCGGGTGCAGGCCCTGGGCGGGGCCAAGAACCACATGGTGGTGATGCCCGATGCCGACCTCGACGGCGCGGCGGACGCGCTGATCGGCGCCGCCTACGGCTCGGCCGGCGAGCGCTGCATGGCGATCTCGGTCGCCGTCGCCGTCGGCAGTTGTGCCGACGAACTGGTGGCCAAGGTCGGCGAACGCGCGAAGACCTTGAAAGTCGGCGCCGGCGACACGGCGAATGTGGACATGGGGCCGCTGGTGACCGGAGTGCACCGCGACAAGGTGGCCAGCTACATCGCCGCCGGCGTAAGGGAAGGCGCGAGGCTGGTGCTCGACGGCCGCGAGAATCTTGTCGGCGAACTGGCCCAGGGCTTCTTCATCAACCCGACGCTGTTCGACCACGTCAGGACGGACATGAGCATCTACCAGGAGGAAATATTCGGCCCGGTGCTGTGCGTGGTGCGCGTGCCGACCTTCGCCGCCGCGGTGGAACTGATCAACCGCCACAGCTTCGCCAACGGCGTCGCCTGCTTCACGCGCGACGGCGGCACGGCGCAGGCCTTCGTGCAGAAGATCGAAGTCGGCATGGTCGGCATCAACGTGCCGATCCCGGTGCCCATGGCCTGGCATTCCTTCGGCGGCTGGAAGGCCAGCCTGTTCGGCGACCACCACATCTACGGCGAGGAAGGGGTGCGCTTCTACACGCGGTACAAGGCCATCATGCAGCGCTGGCCGGGCTCGGAATCGAAAGGCCCCGAATTCGTCATGCCGGTGAACAAGTGACGCAGCCCGTCGATTTCGGCGAGTTCGACTACGTCATCGCCGGCGGCGGCACCGCCGGCTGCGTGCTGGCCAACCGCCTCTCGGCCGATCCCGACGTGACGGTGCTGCTGCTCGAAGCCGGCGGCAAGGATGACTGGATCTGGATCCACATCCCGATCGGCTACCTCAAGTGCATCAACAACCCGCGCACCGACTGGTGCTACAAGACCGAGGCCGAGCCGGGCCTCAATGGCCGTTCGATCATCTACGCCCGCGGCAAGGTGCTCGGCGGCTGCTCCTCGATCAACGGCATGCTCTACCTGCGCGGCCAGGTGCGCGACTACGACGAGTGGGCGCGGATCACCGGCGATTCGCGCTGGAACTGGGACAGCGTGCTGCCCATCTTCAAGCAGAGCGAGGATTACTGGGGCGGCGCCGACGCCATGCACGGCGACCAGGGCGAATGGCGCGTCGAGAAGCAGCGCCTGCACTGGGACATCCTCGACCGCTACACCGAGGCCGCGCAGCAGGCGGGCATCCCCTTCAAGTCCGACTACAACCACGGTGACAATTTCGGCATCGGCCACTTCGAGGTGAACCAGAAGAAGGGCGTGCGCTGGAATGCCTCCAAGGCCATGCTGCGCCCGGTACTCCACCGCCCGAACCTCAAGGTCGTCACCGGCGCGCTGATCGACAAGCTGATTTTCGATGGCAAGGAAGCGCGCGGCGTCGAGTTCAGCCTTGGCGGTTTGCCGCACAAGGTCAGGGCGCGCATCGAGACCCTGCTCACGGCCGGCGCCATCGGCTCGCCGGCAATCCTGCAGCGCTCCGGCATCGGTCCGGCTGCGCTGCTGCAAAACCGTGGCGTGCCCCTGCTGCACGACCTGCCCGGCGTCGGCGGCAACCTGCAGGATCACCTGCAGTTGCGCATGATCTTCAAGGTCCATGGCATCAAGACGCTGAACCAGCGCGCCAACAGCCTGTGGGGCAAGGCGATGATGGGTTTGGAGTACGCGCTGTTCCGCAGCGGCCCCTTGTCGATGGCACCCAGCCAGTTGGGTGGCTTCTTTCATTCCTCGCCCGAAGTGGCAACCCCCGACCTCGAATTCCACGTCCAGCCCCTGTCGCTGGAGAAATTCGGCGATCCGCTGCACTCCTTCCCGGCCTTCACCGCAAGCGTGTGCAACCTGCGTCCGTCCTCGCGCGGCGTGGTGCATATCCGCGACCGCAACCCGGCGACGGCACCGGTCATCGCACCGAACTACCTGTCCACCGACAACGACCGCCAGGTCGCCGCGCGCGCGCTGCGCCTGACGCACAACATCGTCGCCCAGCCGGCCATGGCGCCCTACCGTCCCGAAGAGCACCAGCCCGGCGCGCAGAAGCAGACGGACGAGGATCTGGCCAGGGCGGCCGGCGACATCGGCACCACCATCTTCCATCCCACCTGCACCTGCGCCATGGGCCGGGCCGACGACCCGAACGCAGTGGTCGATTCCGAGCTGCGCGTGCGCGGCATCGGCCGCCTGCGCGTGATCGATGCCTCGATCATGCCGACCATCACCTCGGGCAATACCAATGCGCCGACGGTGATGATCGCCGAACGCGGCGCCGAGCTGATCCGCGCCGCGCGGAGAACCGCGCCGTGACCGGCCCGCTCATCGATTACCACAACGGCATTTATGCCTTCGATGCCGACTATATGCGTCCCTTGCTGGCTGCCATCCACCTGATCGAAAGCGACGGTCGCGCCGCTTTTGTCGATACCGCCAACTTCGAAGTCATGCCGCAGGCGCTGGCGGCGCTGGGGGCGCGAGGCCTCGGTCCGGAATCAGTGGACTACGTGATCCTGACCCACATCCACCTCGATCACGCCGGCGGCGCCGGAGTAATGATGGAAGCCTTCCCCAACGCCAAACTGGTGGTGCATCCGCGCGGCGCGCGACACATGGTCGAGCCCTCGAAGCTGATGGCCGGCGTCGAGGGGGTGTATGGCCAGGAGCGCGCGCGGCGCATGTACGGCAGCCTGATCCCGATTCCCGCCGCGCGCATCATCGAGGCCCGCGACAACACCGTACTCAGGCTCGGCTCGCGTGAGCTACTCTGCATCGACGCGCCGGGCCATGCCAAACACCACATCGCCATCGTCGACCGCCAGTCGGGCGGCATCTTCACCGGCGACACCTTTGGCATTTCCTACCGCGAACTCGATGTCGACGGACGGCCGCTGATCATGCCCTCATCGACGCCGATCCAGTTCGACCCCGACGAAATGCGCGCCTCGATCGAGCTCATGCTGTCGTTCAATCCGGACGCGGTGTATCTGACCCACTTCAGCCGGCTCGCGCCGCCCGCCGAACTGGGGCGCAAGGTGCTGCGCCTGCTCGACCGCTATGTGGATATCGCGCTCGGTGCGAGCGCCGCCGCCGACAAGACCGCCGTGATCCGCGACGGACTGACCCGGCTGCTGCTGGACGAGGCGCGCCACCATGGCGTGCGCATCTCGGACCAGAGCATCCTCGAAATCTGGCACCTCGACCTGGAACTCAACGCCCAGGGCCTCGCCTACTGGCTGGAGTCGCAGGAAGCGGCGTGAACCATTCGATCACAGGATCTGCGCCGCCTCCTCGAAGGCCAGGCGCGGGCCGCGCGGATAGTGCCCGCCGGTTTCCAGGCCATAGCCCATGTTGACGATGAAATTGCTCTTCCAGCGCCCGTCGGGAAAGAACTCGGCATCCACTTTCGCCGCATCGAAGCCGCTCATCGGCCCGCAATCCAGGCCCAAGGCGCGCGCCGCCAGCATCAGGTAGGCGCCCTGCAGCGAACTGTTGCGGAAGGCCGTGGCTTCCGCCAGCGGCGCATTGCCGGCAAACATCGGGCGCGCGTCGTAGGCCTTGAACTGGGTCGGCAGGTGGTCGAAAAAGCACGTATCCATGGCCACGATCGCGGTCAGCGGCGCCTTGCGCGTCTTTTCCGCGTTGGCGGCGATCATGGCCGGAATCAAGCGCTCGCGCGCCGAACCGGGCCTTAGAAAGACATAGCGCCCCGGCTGGGCGTTCATCGAGGTCGGCCCCCATTTCAGCAGTTCGTAGAGCTCGCGGATAACGTCCTCGGCAACCGGCTGGTCGGCGAACTTGTTGAAGGTATGCGCCTGGCGAAAGAGCTGGTCCAGCGCGCTGAGATCAAGGGAGGGTTTCATCGGGGACTCCGGAAAGGTGGTTCAAAATGTGGTGGGTCAATAGCTTACCAGTGCCCAGGGGCCGACTGCGGCCATCCGCCGCTGCGACGAATTGCCGCAGCGCAGCAGGGAAGTCGTTGCAAACGCTGTGTTTTCTTGTCCTGAATCAATTACCCTAGCACCCTGTGCGGGCTATCTTCGCTGGCACGAGTATTTAGTATTTCCGATTCAACCGCGCGCGGCACGCGCCATAAAAATGAGGGCAGAAAAATGGCGAACAACGACGAAGACGTTCCTTTCATGCAGAAGCTGCTGGACAACCACTTCCTGCTCCTGTTCCTCGGGGTTGCGTCTCCCGGAGTCTTGTACATCCTTTGGGGCATCGTAGACATCATGAGCGTTCCGCTCGCCAAATAAGCAGTTCCGTCAATCAGGGAGATTTTCAATATGAGCGCAATCCTGCCGCCGTCAGATAGGTTGTGGTGGAAAACGCCGATTTCCGGCCAAGAATGGGTCTGGATCGGTATTGCCTTCGTCTGGGGCATGATCATGTTCGTCATGATGATTTACTGGCACGTCAATGGCAAACAGAACCTTTCCAACGAGGTGTACAAGACCACCACGGAAATGTTCACCGCCAAGACGGAAGCCTTCGTCAAGGAAAACACCATCCGCACCGAGACCGAGCAGCAGATTCCGGTCGCCAAGCCGAATGCCAAGGGCGAGGCCTTCCTGCTGGCGCGTCTGTGGGCCTGGTATCCGATCCTGGAGCTGGAAGCCGGCAAGACCTACAAGATCCACCTCTCCTCGGTGGATTACAACCATGGCTTTTCCTTGCAGCCGACCAACATCAATATCCAGGTCATTCCCGGCTATGAACACGTGGTCAAGATGACCCCGACCAAGGCCGGCACCTACTCCATCGTCTGCAATGAATTCTGCGGCATCGGGCACCACTCGATGCTCGGCCGTATTTACGTGAAATAAAGGGGACACCGAGATGGCTCAATACCGTACCTGTCCGCGCACCGGGCTTCAATTCGAACTCGAAGCCGACAAGCTGATGCGCTGGAATGCCGTAGCCGGCGTCCTCTGGCTGCTGGTGGGCGGCATCACCGCCCTGCTGGTGATCCTCACCCGCTGGCCGGCGATCAAGCTGCTGCCGGCCGACCAGTTCTACATGATCCTGACGGTGCATGGCGTCGACATGCTGATCTTCTGGATCATCTTCTTCGAGATCGCGGTGCTCTACTTCGCCTCATCGACGCTGCTGCGCTGCCGGCTGGCGACGCCCAAGGTCGCCTGGGCCGCCTTCTGGCTGATGGTGGTGGGCAGCATCATGACCAACGTCGCCATCTTCCAGGGCGAGTCGAGCGTGATGTTCACCTCCTACGTGCCGATGATGGCCGCACCCCACTTCTACCTCGGCATCATCCTGTTCGCGGTGGGCGCCCTGATCGGCTGCGGCGTGTTCTTCGGCACGCTGGTGGTGGCCAGGCGCGACAAGACCTACACCGGATCGATTCCGCTGGTAACCTTCGGCGCCCTGACGGCGGCAATCATCGCCGTGTTCACGATCCTGGCCGGCGCCGGCATCCTGCTGCCGACCTTGCTCTGGTCGGTTGGCCTGATCAAGGAAGTCGATGCCCAGTTGTATCGCATGGTCTGGTGGGCGCTGGGTCACTCCTCGCAGCAGATCAACGTCGCTGCCCACGTCTCGATCTGGTACCTGATCGCCGCCGTGGTCTTCGGCGCCAAGCCGCTTTCGGAAAAGGTGTCGCGCTTCGCCTTCCTGCTCTACATCCTGTTCCTGCAACTGGCCTCGGCCCACCACCTGCTGTCCGACCCGGGCATGAGCGCGGAGTGGAAGGTGCTCAACACCTCCTACTTCATGTACTTCGCGGTGATGGCCTCGATGATCCACGGCTTCACGGTTCCGGGCGCGATCGAAGCCGCCCAGCGCAAGAAAGGCCTGACCAACGGCCTGTTCGAGTGGCTGCGCAAGGCGCCCTGGGGCAACCCGGTGTTCTCGGGCATGTTCATCTCGCTGGTCAGCTTCGGTTTCCTCGGCGGCATCTCCGGTGTCGTGCTCGGTACCGAGCAGATCAACATGCTGATGCACAACACCTTCTACGTGCCGGGTCACTTCCACACCACGGTAGTCACCGGCACCACGCTGGCGTTCATGGCCGTCACCTACCTGCTGGTGCCGACCCTGTTCCGTCGCGAGATGATGTTCCCCAAGCTGTGCCAGATCCAGCCCTACCTGTTCGGCATCAGCATGTCGGTACTCGGCCTGGTGATGATGGGCGCCGGCACCCTCGGCGTCTCCCGTCGCCATTGGGACATGGCCTTCTCCGGCGCGCCCTTCCAGTATGAGTGGCCGGGCGCCGCCTACCTGATGATGGGTCTCACCGGCATCTTCGGCGTGATCGCGGTCATCGGCGGCGGCCTGTGGATCTTCCTCGTCGTCTGGTCCCTGTTGTTCGGCAAGAAGCTCGACGGCGGCCCGGTCTCCGACAAGCCGACGCCGATCCCCGACCAGTCCCTGGCGGCTCACGCCTCGGGCACCGGCAGCCACGACCATGTCTCGGTTCCGGGCACGGTGGTGCTGGCCATGACCCTCCTGGTCTGCTTCGTCCTCTACTACTTCGTGAACTGGAAGTACCTGTCCGAAGTCTGGGGTCTGAGCTGATCCTTCGCTAGCACAGGCTCCCGCGCTCCCGCGCGGGGCCTGCGTGAATCGGGCCTGGCGGACAGGCCCGATTCACGCAGGTTGAACCAACCCCCATACCCAATCGCCCATGGAAAAGACGCTGCCCAAGCCTTCCGGAATCGGCTTCCGCACCATCGCCGGAGTTTTCAAGTTGCGTATCGGCGTGGTCATCACCTTTACCGCGCTGGCCGGCTTGGCCGTCAGCTCCGGTCCCAGCTTGAGCGCGATGCAACTCGTCATCCTGACCCTCGCGGTACTGGTTTCCTCGGCCAGTGCCGGCGCCTTCAACCAATACTACGAGCACGACACCGATCCGCTGATGTCGCGCACCAAGAATCGCCCTTTCGCCACCGGCGAGGTCAAGCATGGCCCGATCTGGCTGGTGGTGATCTTCGGTCTGATGGCGGTCTCCGTGGCTGCCGCCTGGATGGCACTGAACGCCTGGGCCGCGCTGTTCACCTTCCTTGGCGCTTTTTTCTACGCCATTGTCTATACCGTCTGGCTCAAGCGCCGCACCTGGCTCAACATCGTCTTCGGCGGGCTCGCCGGCAGTTGGGCCGTGCTGGCCGGCGCCACCGCCGCCGAACCGCAGGTGGGTGCCGTACCGCTGGCGCTGGCTTTCGTGCTGTTCCTGTGGACGCCACCCCACTTCTGGAGTCTGGCCATCGCCTATCGCGACGACTACGCTGCCGCCGGCGTACCCATGCTGCCGGTGGTGGTCGGCGATGCGCGCGCGGCACAGGCCATATTCGCCAGCACCCTGGTTCTGGTCGCTGCCACCTTCGTGCCGCTGTTCTTCGGCCTGGGCATTATCTACTTCGCCGGGGCCGCCCTGGGCGGCGCGCTTTTCATCCAGAAGGCTTGGCGCCTCGCGCGGGACCCGGGCCGCGGCACGGCGATGGCCTGCTTCCATTCCTCGCTGGCGCAGTTGACGCTGGTGCTCGCCACGGCGATCATAGACGCCCGCTTCTAGCCGGGCTCGTTGCCATGCGTTTCCCGATCCGCTCTGCACTCGCGGTCGCGTTCTTGCTGCTTGCCGCCAAAGTCGGCGCCGGTACCACGGCGGCGCCAATGGCGGCCGTGCCGCAGGGCGACCGTAGCGGCCTCGTGCTGACTACGTTGGACAACAAGATCGCCTACGAGCGATCGCAGGCCGCCATCGGCCGCCAGATCGGCGACCACGTCCTGCTCGACCGACGCGGCAAACCCGTGCGCCTGGCCGACTACAAGGGCAAACCGCTGCTGGTCAATTTCATTTACACCGCCTGCTTCCAGGTCTGCCCGACCACCACGCGCAACCTGCAGAAGGCGGTCGAAAACACCGTCGCCATGCTCGGCGCCAACCGCTTTCACATCGTCAGCATCGGCTTCAACCAGCCCTTCGACTCGCCCGAGGCATTGAAGGCGTTCTCCCATCAGCACGGCATCAACCTGCCCAACTGGGAGTTCCTCAGCCCGGCGGCCGCCATCGTCGGTGAGCTGACCGCCGATTTTGGGTTCAGCTACGCCACCACCACCGCCGGCTTCGACCATCTCAACCAGGTCACGTTTGTCGATGCCGAAGGTCGCATCGTGCGCCAGGTGTATGGCGAGAGCTTCACCGCCGAGGACATCGCCGAACCGCTAAAGCGCATGGTCACCGGCGCGCCGCTGCCGCCACAGACCAGCACCATCGAGGAACTCGCCGACCGTCTGCGCATCATCTGCTCCGTGTATGACCCGCTGACCGGGCGCTACCGCACCAACTACGCACTCTATTTTGAGATTGCAGGCTTCATCAGCTTCCTCTTTTTTCTCGGCTGGGTCGCCTGGAGCTTCACCCGCAAGACCGACTCCAGCGGGATTCGATCCGGTTGATAAGAGTCAATTCAAAAAATCGCCGAGCCGAATATCATTAATCCCTAATAATCGGCGCCGATGCCGGATTCGGGATCCCCAACGTGAGTTTGCTTGCCGCAACGCGCAGCGTTTTCGAGCGCACCGAGATCGCCTTCGACGGTGCTTTCGGTGGCGCGGATAATCCCCTGCGTCATCTTGGCGCGCTCGGCCTGTTTTTCCTCTGGATCCTCGTCGTCAGCGGTCTCTATCTCTACACCGTGCTCGACACCAGCATCGACGGCGTCTACAACTCGATCGACTGGCTGACCCGGGAACAGTGGTATCTCGGCGGCGTGATGCGCAGCCTGCATCGCTACGCCTCGGATGCCTTCGTCCTGGTGATGTTCCTGCACCTGCTGCGCGAGTGGGCCTACGGGCGCTACCATGGCTTCCGCCTTTACTCGTGGGTCACCGGCGTGCCGCTGATCTGGCTGGTTTTCATTTCCGGCATCGGCGGCTACTGGATAGTCTGGGACCGGCTGGCGCAGTTCTCGGCGGTGGCCACCACCGAGTTGCTTGACTGGCTGCCGCTGTTCAACGGCGCCACGGCGCGCAATTTCCTCGCCCCCGACTTGATCAACGACCGCTTCTTCACGGTGCTGGTGTTCATCCACATCGGCGTGCCGCTGATGCTGCTGCTCGGCCTCTGGGCCCACGTCAATCGCATCAGCCGGGTGGACTACCTGCCGTCGCGTCGCGTCATGCTGGCGACATTGGCGGCCTTCCTGCTGCTGGCCGCCGTCAAGCCCGCCGTGTCGGAAGCCCCGGCCGATCTCGCGGTGGTGGCCACCGGCCTGCGCTTGGACTGGTTCATCCTGTTCCTCCATCCGCTGACCGACCTGACGTCGCCCGCCGCCGTGTGGGCCCTGATCTTCGGTGTCACCATCCTGCTCTTTGCCCTGCCCTTCCTGCCCCACCCGGCACGCCAGGACATCGCCGTGGTCGATGCGCCCAACTGCAATGGCTGTAGCCGCTGCCACGTCGATTGCCCCTACGAGGCCATCACCATGGCGCCGCACCCGGACAAGCGCGGCCATCAGATCGCCATCGTCGACGCCGACCTCTGCGCCGGCTGCGGGATTTGCGCCGGCTCCTGCCCATCGTCGACGCCTTTCCGCAGCCAGCAAACCCTGGTCACCGGCATCGACATGCCTCAGCAGCCCGTCGACGTGATGCGCCAGCAGCTCGAAACCGGCCTGGCGAAGCTGACCGGGCGCCACCGGCTGGTGGTTTTCGGCTGCGACCAGGCTGCGGACGTGCGACCGTTGGCCGGCACCGACACGGTCGCCATCAGCCTGATCTGCGCCGGCATGCTGCCGCCATCCTTCATCGAATACGCCCTGCGCAGCGGGGCCGACGGCGTGGTGGTGGCCGGCTGCCGCGATGGCGGCTGCGAATTCCGCCTCGGCATGGAATGGACCCGCGAACGCCTGACGCGGCGCCGCGAACCGAATCTGCGCCAGTTGGTGCCGCTCGATCGCATTGAAATCGTCCCCGTCGCGCGCGGCGAAGACAGCAAGCTCGCCACCGTGGTAGCCGAATTCCGCCGCCGACTCGAAACCACGCCTGAAACACATAGCAAGATTCCCGCCTTTACCCGGAGAACCCAACACCATGGCTAAACCCGCTGCCATCATCGGGCAAATCGTGCTTTACGGCGCCTTTGCCGCCTTCATCGGTTACTTTTCGACCAATCCGATCTACAAGCAGATTCCGGACGACGTGGCCCTGGTCAAGCTGTCCATGAGCCACCTCGGCGGACGCGAATGCCGCAAGCGCACGGCCGAGGAACTCGCCAAGCTGCCGCCCAACATGCGCGCGCCGCTGGATTGCCCGCGCGGCCGTTCGGACACCAAGATCGTCCTGGAACTCGACGACAAGCCCCTCTATGAGGTCATCATGCACCCCACCGGCCTTTCGCGCGACGGCGTCGGCACGGTATTCAAGCGCTTCGAACTGAAAGCCGGCACCTACAAGCTCGCCGCCAGGATGAACGACAACCTGGTCAATCCCGGCTACAACTTCGTCAAGGAAGAGCAAATCACATTGAAGCCGGCGCAGGTGCTGGTGATCGATTTCAACCCCGACCAAGGCGGTCTGTTCTTCCGCCAGGCCAAGAACTGACGCCGACCACGACCATGCTAAAACTCATCCAATCCCTCGTGCGCTGGTTCTTCATGCGCTTCGAGAACGTGTTCAATCTCGCCTTCGGCGAAAAGCTGAACCCCTTCTATCACCTCGGCACCATCAGTTTCTGGCAATTCTGGCTGCTGATCGGCACCGGCCTGTATTTGTATATCTTCGCCGAAACCGGGGTACACGACGCCTACCAGTCGGTCGAGCGCATCACCCACAATCAGTGGTGGGCCGGCGGCATCATGCGCAGCGTGCACCGCTACGCCACCGACGGCATGATCCTGACCATGCTGCTGCACATGCTGCGCCACTTCGCCTACGATCGCTACCGCGGCTTCCGCTGGTTTTCCTGGGCCATCGGCGTGGCGCTGATCTGGCTGGTGTACATCTCCGGCCTCAACGGCTTCATGCTGGTCTGGGACAAGCTGGCGCAATTCGTCGTCATCGCCACGGCCGAATGGTTCGACGTGCTGCCGATGTTCAACGGCACCCTGATCCGCAACTTCATCTACCAGGAAAACGTCAACAGCCGGCTGTTCACGCTGCTGGCATTCGTCCACATCGGCGCGCCGCTGATCGCCGGCGTACTGGCCTGGGTGCATGTGCAGCGCGTGCCGCGGGCCCACATCAATCCGCCACGGGAAATCGCCATCGCCTTCACCCTGATGTTCATCGTGCTGTCACTTGTGAAGCCGGTCGTCAGCCAGGGCGGCGAAGCCGACATGCTGGTGGTGCCGACCAACATCCAGATCGACTGGTTCCAGATGCCGACCCTGGCGCTGGTGTATTGGGTCGACCCGATGAAGCTGTGGTTCGGCATGATCGGCTTCACCCTGCTGCTCTTCCTCGCGCCCTGGCTGCCGCCCAAGCGCATGGGTGAGGCCCCGGCCGAAGCCGTCGTCACCTTCCACCCGGATCACAAGACCGTCGCCATCCGCTTCGACGAAACCCTGCTCGATGCCGGCCTGCGCCATGACATCAACCTGCCTTACGAATGCCGCAACGGCGGCTGCGGCAACTGCAAATGCACCGTGCTCAGCGGAAATGTCGATCCCGGCCTGTATCAGCCGAGCGCACTGTCGGCCGAGGAGCGCGCGGCAGGCAAGGTGCTGCTGTGCTGCGCCACGGCACTGGGCGATGTCGAGATCGAATACGAAACGTCGGCCGTTCCCTCCGCGATTCGCGAATACAGCGCCCGCGTGGTGACCATGGAGAAACTCACCCACGACGTGATGCGTGTCATGCTCAAATTGCCTCTGGGGCAACAAATCCCGTTCAAGGCCGGACAGTACATCAACATCATCCTCGACGACGGCCAGCGGCGCGCCTTCTCCTTCGCCAATCCGCCGCATCAGCCCGACCTGATCGAACTGCAGATTCGCCTGATGCCGGGCGGCCGCTTTACCACCCATGTGTTCGAACACATGAAGGAAGACGATGTCGTGCGCTTCGAAGGCCCGCTTGGTGATTTCTCCTTGCGCGAATCCGAGCGTCCGATCGTCTTCGTCGCCGGTGCCACTGGCTTCGCCCCGGTCAAGAGCATGGTCGAGGATGCCTTCCATCGCGGCCTCAAGCGTCCTATTCACCTGTACTGGGGGGTACGCAGACTGGCCGACCTGTATCTGCCGGACCTGCCGCAACGGTGGGCAAGGGATCACGAGAACTTCCACTTCATCCCGGTGCTGTCGGATGCTGCGCCGGAAGACAACTGGAACGGCCGCACAGGCCTGGTACACGAAGCCATCCTGGCCGATTTCCCCGACCTCGCCGGCAAGGAGATCTACGCCTGCGGCTCGGTGAAGATGGTCGAGGCGATCTTCCCCTCGCTGAAGAACCAGGGTGCCGAGGAAGGCATGTGCTTTTCCGATGCCTTCACCATCTCGGCGCGCTCGATGGCCTTCCAGCCGAAAAAGTAGTCGACGAATGCCGACGCGGGCGCTGCCGATCACCGTATCGCCAGCGACCGAAAGAAGTCCCTGTGGGGCGCCGCCTCTTGCTGTCGGCGGCGCGGCGCCGCAGTCAGCCGCGCTTCTTCAGCATCAGCCTGAGCAGCACCAGCACGAACATGATGCCGCCGATCACGGCGATCAGGCCGCCGGCGCCCATCATGCCCATGCCGATTTTCTGCGGCAGCGTGGTCAGCGCCTGTTCGGCGCCCGCCACCTTGCGCTGTACGCCGTAGCCGCCCGACCAGGCCAGGCCGAGGATGTGGATCAGCTGGCCGCCGCCGTACACGTAGGGCTGCCAGCGCGCCATGGCGCCATCGACCTCGCCGTAACCGAGTCGCGGGAGCAGCACGTAGGCCAGGCCCATGAAGGCCAGTGTCACGCCCACTGTCGAGCCGTGGTAGTGCGCCGGAATCACCACGTTGGCGCCCTGGATCATGTAGCCCAGCACGCCACCCGTGGCAAACAGGACGAACGACGCGACAAAGGCGGATTTCGCCCCGCTTGCCGGCGCGCCGCGCACCGCCCACAGCGCCAGCAGGCCGGCCAGGATCAGCGGCGCCATGTAGGGGTGGCCCCAGATCATCAGCTTGGCGAAGAGCTCCATGTGCGGCAGTTCGCCGGCGGGGATGGTCAGGTAGATCGCCGGCACCACCAGCAAGGGCAGCGCAGCGATCCAGAACATCGCCGACAGCGCGCGCGGCGTATCGTCCATGCCCTTGCCCAGCGCGGAGCCTATCCACAGCCAGGCCACCACCATCAGCAGCGCGTGCTGGAATTGCAGGGTATGCCCGCCGCCCCAGAACAGGACTTCGAAATACAGCTTGTCCTCGATCTCCGGCGAGCGCGGCACGATCAGGAACGACCAGATGAAGGCGCCCAGCGCCAGGAAGGCCGCCACAGCGCCGAGGAAGGCGCCGGTTTGCAGCGGCGCGCCGAACGCCGGGCGCGGCCAGGTGGTAAGCAGGGCGCGCAGCACCGCCAGCGCGAAGCCCGCGCCGCAAATCCACAGCGAGGCATGGAAGAAGGGCTGCTGCAACACCGGGATGTAGTTGTTGAGTACCGGCTCGGCGCCGGGCAGGAAGGGCGAGACGGTCATCAGCGCCGTGCCCAGCGCCGCCAGCCCCAGCCCTGCCCAGCCCAGCCAGGCGTGGGCGGCGCGCCCCAGCGCGCTCCAGATCACGGCGGCGAAGGCCATGAACCAGATCGCCACCGAGAGGTCGACATGCACCACCAGCGCGGCACGGAAGAAACCCTTCAGCGGAAAGACATCCTGGATGCCCGGCGTGCGCGACAGAACCAGCAGGATGGCCAGCAGGCCGGAGCCGATGAGGGCCATTAGCCCCATCCACAGCCAGGCGCGGGCGAGCTTTTGCGGCGCCCCCGGGGCGACCTCGATGATATGCGAATTCACTATTGTCCCGCGAAAATATAAGAAGTATACGGCAAGCTTGGAGGGCGGAGAGGTTACACTAGCACCCCGCCCCGGATATTTTCCCGTGCCCGCCATGAAACTCCTGTCGGCTCTGTTCCTCGCCCTCGCGCTGCTGGCTGCCGGATGCAGCGAACCGCGTAAATTCGTCTCCACCGATCTGTCCATGGTCGATTGGGGCAAGGACTTCAAGCTCACCGACCACAACGGCCAGGCGCGCAGCCTCGCCGACTTTCGCGGCAAGGCCGTGGTGCTGTTCTTCGGCTACACGCAATGCCCCGACGTCTGCCCGACCACGCTGTCGACCATGCGCGAGGCCATGACCCTGCTCGGTGAGGACGGCAAGCGCGTGCAGGTGCTGTTCGCCACCGTCGACCCGGCGCGCGACACGCAGGCATTGCTAGCCCAGTATGTGCCGAGCTTCCATCCCTCCTTCCTCGGCCTGCGCGGCAGCGACGAAGTCATCGCCGCGACGGCCAAGGACTTCAAGGTCTTCTACGTCAAGCAACCGGGCAAGACGCCCGACAGCTACAGCGTTGACCACTCGACCGGGAGCTACGCCTTCGACCCGCAGGGCAAGCTTCGCCTGCTGCTGCGCCATGGCGAGACGCCGGCGAATGTCGCCGCCGACCTCAAACTGCTGCTCGCCGGCAAATGAATCCCCACCGAAGGTCCACCATGAACAAGCTTCTGCTCCTGCTGTCCTGCCTGGCCCTGCCCGCCCTGGCCGCCACGGCCGCCGATCCGACCCGGGCCCCGATCAACCTCGACATTGGCGCGCCGACGGTGGTCGTCGTCAAGCATGCCCTGGCGCAGCGCACCTCGCGCCTGGTGCGCTTCTACGAATCCGGAGAGATCGGCCTCGGCCAGGACGGCTTCATCTACCTGCGCGACAGCAGCAAGATGACCCTCGGCAAGCGCCAGATCGCCGAAAAGCTCATCGACGTCGAGAACCAGGAGCGCAAGGCGCTGATCCAGGCCCTGGCCGACAGCAATGGCCGGCGCAACGATGAGGCCGAGGTCTGGCAGCTCCAGCGCGCCCGCTGGCAAAAGCAATGGAAGTCCGGCTGGTGGCTGCGCGACGCGGCGGGCACATGGAGCCGCAAGCCCTGATTCTGCGTTGCCCGGCAAGAATCCCCTCCTGGCAATCCCGGCCTAGCGATACTTGCTGAACACCGCCCGCGCGTCGGCTTGCGCGCGCTTCAACGTGCATATTGACGGATCGTCATCGTGACCGCTGAAAAAGTCGTCGGCCTGTGCGCGCATCACGATGGCAATCGCTGTTTCGTCCCCGGCATCGAACAGCTCGGTGATCAGCGTCGCCACTTCGTCGAGGTGTTCCTCGTAGGTCACGCCGGCTTCTCCCGCTCGTCGTAGCTCGACAGGCTGACGCCTGCCGCGGCAAGGTGTTCGCGCAGGTAGCGAATGTCGTTGCGGTCCATGTCGCTGCCGTGGTGCGGATGATGCACGGTGAATTCGTGGCGATTGAGGACGACGCGAAAGCGGGCGCCGTGCGCGGATTCCACCGTGGCACCCAGGTGGTGCAGCAGCGACTCGACCTCGCGCCAGTGGATGTTGCCGCTGATCGGGTCGTGGAAAATGGCCTGCAGGACGTTGCGGTGCTTGTGGCTCATGGCCGGTGACCCGGATGATCGCGATCCCGCAACGATACCTCAGCTTCGTGCCTCAGTGGCTGGTGCCTTCCGAACGGCTGATCTTGTTGTGCAGGTTGTACTTGCCCACCGGCTTGTCCATCGGGATGCGCTTGACTTCCTTGAACGTTGCGGCGTCGAACACGATCAGCGCGCCGCCGTCGGCCTTGCGTTCCCACAGGCTGGCCAGCAGGTGCTTGCCGTCGCGGGTGAATTCGACGTGGGCCAGGGTCTTGCCCGGGTCGGTCTTCACTTCGGCGACCCTTTCCAGCGTGCGCTTGTCGATCACCTGCAGCGTGTCCTTGGCCTTGGACATCATCGAATCGGTCCAGGCGTAGGGCGTGTTCTCATGGCTGCGCATGAAGAAGCCGGGGCCCAGCGTCGGGATGCTCTTTACCGTGCTCCAGTCGTTGAGATCGATCACCGTGACCAGGCCCTCCTTGAGATTCGGCGTGGCCATCACCGTCCGCTCCGTCCCGCCCGGCGGGGCGTATTTCCAGGTGATGCCGGAACCGAGGTGGGGCATGCCCGGCAATTTGAGGTCGGCGATCTTCTTGCGCACGTCGAGGTGTACCACCTGGCCCTGGCCGGCGGTGCGCGAGGCGCCCATCAGGGTCGAGTAGTCCTGGGTGAAGAAGAAGTCGTCCAGCGGTTCGGACAGCATCGTGCGCCGCACATTGAGGAAGCCGGGGATGAAGGCACCTTCCTTGTACTGGAAGTCGTGGATGATGCCGCCGGGGATGTCCTCGGCCTTCGGGTTGTAGCTGACCTCCCAGACCTCGGGCACGTCCTTCAGCGCGGCGACGAAACTCTGCCGCGGCGCCGCGTCGTACACCGCCGAAACCCGGGAAGTCTCCTTGCCGTCGCGCCCGCGCACCGGATGCACCTTGAGCAGGTTGAGGTCGGCATCGAGCAGCACCAGGGTATGCGGCAGGTAATTGGCCACCGCCAGGTACTTGCCGTCGCCCGAGACGGCGACGTTGCGTGTGTTGATGCCGGCGCGGATCTCTGCCACCACCTTGAGGTTCCAGATGTCGAACTTGGTGATCCAGCCGTCGCGCGAGGCGAAGAATACGTAGCGCCCGTCCGGAGTGAACTTCGGGCCGCCGTGCAGCGCATAGCGGCTGGGAAAGCGGTGGATGGGTTCCAGCCTGTCGCCGTCGAGCACCGTGATGTGGTGGTCACCGGTCTCGACCACGATGAACAAGTTCATCATGTCCACGCCCTTGAACGCCTCGGCGGGTTTGCCCGGCAGGCTGCCCGGCGCGAAACTGACGATACGCGAAGCGCGGATGTCGGCTTCGCTGAGAGTCGGCGCTGGCGACACGGCGGTGTAGATGTAATCGCTCAGCGCGGCGACCTCTTCCTTGTTCATGCGGTCGGCAAAGCCCAGCATCTGGGTTGCCACACGGCCTTCGGTGATGACCTTGACGGCTTCGGGCTTGCGCAGGCGCGCGAGGCTTTCCGGCAGCAGGGCCGGGCCGGTCAGGCCGAGCCGCCCGGGACCATGGCAGGCGGCGCAGTGCTGCTGGTAGAGGGCGGGCGCATCGACGGCGGCGGCCGGCAGCGCAATGGCGCAAAGCGCGGACGCGAGGAACGCAAGGCGGCAAATCAGCGTGGTATTCATGCGGCGGACCTTTGGCGGGCTGGCTCGATGCGAGAGGCTCCAGCTTAGCCCAGCGGCGCCGCCCGGCCTTGATTTTCGCTAATTCGCGGCACTTCAGAAGCGCCCGTCGTCAAGCTGCTCCGGCATGCCGCGTAGCACCTGCTCGAAGCCCAGTATGCGGCGGCCCTTGTGGTCCTTGAGGAACTCCTCGGCGTCGGCGCGATTCGCCAATGGCAGGAATTCGTGCCCCATCGGGCCGAGCACGTCGGAGCCCGTGACGTAGAACGCCTTCTTCGCGTCGATGCGCGCGAGGCCATAAAAATCGGTGACCCAGATCGCCACCATGTCCTCGCGCCGATGGCCGGCGGCGTATTTCGCCGGATCGTGCCAGAACTTGAACATGTCCTTGGCGCCGTCGAAATGGTGGGCATGGCCATCCTTGTACACGATGGTCGCCACCCAGTTGGGATACTTCGAGACCAGCATGCCGCACACCGGGCAAAGGTCTTTCGGCCCGGGCTTGGGCGGCGCCTGGGCGGCGGCCACGGCCACCCAGATCGCCAGCAGGAAGGAAAGCAGGATACGCATGGCGAGCAGTTTAGCCCTGCTTCTGCTCCATCATTCTCCGGCGGCGCTCCTCGCGGTTCTTGCGGATCTGCGCTACGTCGGCTGCCATGTCGAGGTAGGACTGCTTGAGCGCCTCGTTGAAGTCGCCGAATTCCCCGCCATGCTTCTGCTTGAACTGCTCGGCCACCTCCTTCGCCGCGAAGGAATGCTTGCTGCGCTTGGTCATCGCATGCTTGAGGTCGGCACCGATCAGGTAGGTCAGCTTTTCCACCGGCACCAGCGGGCGCGGCTCGGCGGTGCTGCCGTAATCGGGGCCCCAGATCATTTTCGGCTCGCGGTCGATGTTGACGCCGAGGCTGAGGCCCAGGCAATGGATCGAGCAGACGCCATCAGTCAGATCGTCGCTGTACTGCACCAGCATGCGCGCGCGATGATGTTCCTTGCGGTCCATGCCGCAATAGGGACACTTCGGATACTTCTCGAACTCGCGCTCCAACGGATTGGCATCGGCCGGCTTCTTCGGCGTGAACTGCGCCGGCGTGCCGTCCGTGGCGCAGGCCGCTTGTGCCTGTGCGTTACCGGCGGCCAAGCCGACTCCGGCAAGAAGGGAAAGTTTGAGGGCGTCGCGTCGGTCCATGGTGATCTCCTGAAAAGTGAGTGTGCGGCGCAATATTAGGTGCGCCGCATATAGCGGACATGCGGCATTTCGTCGCAGACAGTGCTCCGGACGCTGGCTTTCCGGCGATGTGTTGACCGCCGTCAACTGCGCAAGGCGCCGGCCCGGTCCCGGTGGGAAGTTCGAGCCCTGCTCAAACGAGCTTTTCAGCCGCCGCGCAGCGATTTCGCCAACTGGGGCAGTGGCACGGCCTCGATGTCTTCGGCCAAGCGGTAGCGCTCGCCCCCCGGATAGACGACAAAGCGCCGTTCCGGTTTCAGATCGGCGCAGGCGGCATGGAAGCCGCGTTCCAGCTTGGGCGCCAGACTGCGCTTGATCTCGATGGCCCAGAGGCGGCCGTCCGGCCAAGCCAGCAGCAGATCGATCTCCGCCCCGCCGCTACTGCGGTAGAAACAGGCTTGAACCATCGGATCGGTCGCCATGGCGTTGGCGAGCAGATTCTCGATGGCAAACCCTTCCCAACTGGCACCCACCACGGGGTGGGCCAGCAGCGTTTCCTTGTCGGGAATGTTGAGCAAGGCATGCACGATGCCGCTGTCACGGATGAAGACCTTGGGCGACTTCACCAGCCGTTTGCCTGGATTGCTGTGCCAAGGCAGCAGCCGGCGCACCAGCAACAGATCGACCAGCAGGCCGAGGTAGCCGCCGGCGGTCTTCACATCGACGCCGAGATTGCGCGCGAACTGGGCCGTGTTGAGCAATCCACCCTGATGATGGGCCAGCATGGTCCAGAACCGCCGCAGCGTCTCGGCGGCGATCCTCGGGCCGAACTGGGGAATGTCTCGCTCCAGGTAGCTGCGGATGAAATCCTGCCGCCAGCGCAGGCTGCGCGCATCGCTCCCGGCCAGCAGGCTTTCGGGAAACCCGCCGCGCAGCCAGAGTTCGTCCAGCGGTCGCTCGGCGACCTCCAGCACATGGAAGGGCGTCAGCTCCAGATAGGCGACGCGCCCCGCCAGGGTTTCGCCGGATTGCTTGAGCAGGTCGAGCGAGGCCGAACCCAGCAGCAGATATTGGCCGGCCCGCCGACCATCGCGCCGGGCGCGGTCGATCAGGCCGCGCAGCACCGGGAACAGGCCGGGCGCGCGGTGAACTTCGTCGAGGATGACGAGCTTGTCGAGATGGTCGGCCAGATACAGTTCCGGCTGCGCCAGCTTGGCGCGGTCCTGCTCCGACTCCAGGTCGAGATAGATCGCCGGGCGCTCACGGGCAAGCTCCAAGGCCAGCGTGGTCTTGCCCGACTGGCGCGGCCCGAGCAGGACTACGGCCGGCGAGTAGTCGATGGCCTCCAGCAATTGTGCGGTCAGGTTACGTTTCATGCTTGCAATTATGGATTTCAGTTCCCGTTTTTGCAATGATAAATTGCCGGCAACCGGTCGATTTTCTTCATCAACTGGAGGCCCATAAGAAAAGTCGGCGCTGGCGGGACGGCGATCCGAGCTTGAGGACGGGCCTTGAGGACGGCCGGCTGCGGCCGGCAGAACGCCTGCGTAACCACAAGCAGGCGGTGCCGCAGGCATCAACTTTCCGCCGCTTCCTTGATCGTGGTCAGCAATCCGCCGGATTCCCGGAGGCTGCGACATCACGTCGCGCGGCAATGCGTCGCATGTGGCGATTAGCCGCACTTTTTGTACCGGTCGATGCAACACACTTCGCGCCTTTCGCAATAGCTCGCAACCCATGGGACTTCTGCTGCCTCGCCTGCCATCCGCCGGCCGCCCCGAGCGGCCGTTTGCGTCCTTCACCGGCGCGGCGGCGGCGCACGCGCTGCTGATCGCGCTGATCGCGGTGGTGGTGCCGGCCGAGCAACTGAAGGCCGCAATCCAGCCGATGGCGGTGCGCCTGGTCGAAATCCTGCCGGAGCTGCCCAAACCCAAGCCACCCGAGCCGCCCAGGCCAAAGAAGCTCCAGCCACCGGCGCCTCTGCCGCTGCTGACCTCGAATGCCGTCAGCGACGCGGCACCCGCCTTCGTCGTGCAGCCGCAGCCACCGGCGCCACCCAGGGCGCTGCCGATCGATGTCGCGCCCGCACCGGCACCGGTCGCCATCACCGCCGCGCGCTTCGATGCCGACTACCTGCACAACCCCAAGCCGGTGTATCCGCATGCCTCTCGCCGCCTCGGCGAGCAGGGCAAGGTGCTGCTGCGCGTCTTCGTCAGCGCCGCCGGGTTGGCCGAAAAAGTCGAGATCAAGCTCGGCAGCGGCTTCGCCCGCCTCGACCAGGCCGCCGAGGAAGCCGTCAGCCGCTGGCGCTTCGTGCCGGCCAAGCGCGGCGAACAGGCCATCGCCGGCTGGGTCCAGGTTCCCATCACCTTCCAACTTGAAAGCTGAGCCCCATGCAAACCCAACTCGGTCTGGTTCACTTCTGGCAGCAGGGCGACCTCGTCACCCATGCCACGGCGATACTCCTGCTGCTGCTCTCGGTCGGCAGTTGGGCGCTGATCGTCGGCCGCTTCGCCCGCCAACTGCGCATCAACCTCGCCTGCGACCGCGCCCCGGAAGCCTTCTGGCAAGCGCGCAACCTGCATGATGCACTGGCCGCCATCGATGCCGCCGACCGCACCGGGCTGTTCGCCGACATGGCGCGTGCCGGAGCGCATGCGCGCGACAGCTACGACTCGGAGTCCGGCCTCGGCGCCGGCGTCAGCCTGTCGGATGCACTGACGCGCAGCCTGCGCAACCGGATGCTGGCGGCGCAGGCCAGCCTCGAAACCGGGCTCACCTTCCTCGCCTCGGTCGGCTCGACCGCACCCTTCATCGGCCTCTTCGGCACCGTGTGGGGCATCTACCATGCGCTGATCGCGCTGTCGGGTTCCACCAGTGTGGTGCTCGACAAGGTCGCCGGTCCGGTGGGCGAAGCCCTGATCATGACCGCGGCCGGCCTTTTCGTCGCCATCCCCGCCGTGCTGGCCTACAACGCGCTAACCCGCGCCAACCGCCTGGTCATGGCGCAGCTCGACGGCTTCGCCCACGACTTGCACGCCTACTTCACCACCGGAGCGCGCCGTCCCGCCAGCGCCGACTCTTCCGCGCAAGCCGCGGCGGCGACGCCCACGCTGGCCCGCCAGGGCGCCTGAGGCCATCATGGCATTCGGTTCCTTCAGCGAAGGCGGCACGCCACAGCCGATGGGCGAGATCAACACCACGCCGCTGGTCGACGTGATGCTGGTATTGCTGGTCATTTTCATCATCACCATTCCCGCCATGCACCAGGCGGTGCCGATCGACCTGCCGCAGGTCAGCTCGCAGAAGGTCGAGGACAAGCCGGTGGTGATCCAGCTCGCGCTAGATGCCGACGGCCGCTATTTCCTCGACGGCGCCCCGGCCCATCGCGCCGATTTCGAAGCCCATTTCGCCGCCACCGCCGCGCGCAATCCCGAACTGCACCTGCGCGCCGACCGCGGCACGCGTTACGAGAACGTCGCGGACATCCTTGCTGCCGCGCAAAAGGCCGGCATCAATCGCATCGCCTTCGTCACCGAAAGCAAGAAATAGTTGGCTCGTTGGCAGGAACCCGCCAGCACGACACGTCACCGGAGCTTCGATTCATGATCTACACAGCATTTTCCCCGATCGGCAGGCGCCGTCGCTTCACCATGGCCGTGGCTGCCACGCTTGGCATTCTTTTCACGGACGCCAGCGCAGCGGACGAAAGCGATGCCAGGCTCAAGGAGGTTTCCGTATCGGCGGAATCAGCCAAGCCCGAGGCGCCCGCCAATGTGCCATCGACCACGGAGAGCTTCACGCGAAAGCAGATCGCGGAAAGCATCAACTCCGTGTCCTCGGCCGGAGCGCTCCTGTACCTGCCGAGCGTACACGTTCGCGAACGCTTCATCGGCGACGTCAATGGCGGCCTGGCCATGCGCATGTACGGAGTCAATTCCAGCGCCGAAACCATAGTTTATGCGGATGGTTTGCTGCTCTCGAACCACCTGGTCAACAGTTGCTGTCCCGGTCCGCGCTGGGGTCTGGTGTCGCAGGATGCCATCGATCGCGTCGATGTCATGTACGGCCCATTCTCCGCGCTGTATCCCGGCAATTCGGTGGGCGGCGTGGTGCTGATGAAAACCCACATGCCGACACGGTTCGAGGCCAGCGCCAAAATCGATACCTTCGGCCAGAACTTCAGGCTCTACGGAACGGACAAGAACTTCACCGGCATGCATGGCGCCGCAAGCCTGGGCCACAAGGCCGGCGACTGGTCGTTCCGCGTCAGCGTCGATCGGCTCGACAACCACAGCCATCCGACCGACTTCACCGCCGCCACAGCCAAGGCGGGAGCGCCCGCCGCCGCGGGGCAATTCACCGTGGTTACCGGTGCGCATTTCGACAACAACATCGCCAACAGTCCGCGGGTGAATACCGCCGCCACCAGCATGGACCATACCGTGAAGGACGACGGCACGATCAAGCTGGCCTACGACTTTTCGCCAACGGTGCGCGCCATCTACACCCTAAACCTCTGGCAGAACACCTCGGACAAGCTCGTCGATAGCTATCTGCGCGATGCCGCTGGCAACACGATCTACGGCACCAGCACGGCGGCCGGCATTTACCGCTATGTCCGCATCAACGGCCGGGACTATTCCGTTACCGCGCCCAGCATCAGTCACGCCGAAGCCGAGTACCGCATGCACGGCCTGTCGGTGAAATCGCAAAGCGGCGGCACCTGGGATTGGGAACTGGCCGCCAGCCACTTCAATCAGACCAAGGACGTGACCCGCGCCAGCTCGGGCAATTTCGGCACCACGGCAAGCCGCGATGCCACGGCGGGAACCATCAGCTTCGCGGATGGAACAGGCTGGGCCAACTTGGATCTGCGCGGCGAGTGGCGACCCGACGGCAGTCTGAAAAGCCGGCACCAGGTCAGCTTCGGCTTCCACGCCGATACCTACAAGACCCGCTCCGATCAATTCACGCTCGCGGCCGGACCGTGGCGGACCAGCGATGCCGCCGCGCTGAGCACCAACTCCAGGGGCACCACCAGCACCCAGGCGATTTACCTGCAGGACGCCTGGCAGTTGTCGCCCGACCTGAAACTGGTGCTGGGCGGGCGCCAGGAAAAATGGAGTGCGCTGAACGGCAGCAATTTCGCCAGCGGCGCCAATGTGGACTACGCCAGCAAGACGGTCCATGCCTTCTCGCCCAAGACCTCGCTCTCCTGGCAGGCATCCGACATGCTGGCGCTGCGGACCTCATTTGGCCGGGGCGTGCGTTTTCCGACGGTCGGCGAACTATTCAAGAACGTCGGCATAACCGTTACCGGCACCTCGACGGCGGCCACTCCCGCGCAGATCGCCGGATTCCCGGCGCCCTACAACGTCGCGAAGACCAACAACCCGAATCTCAAGCCGGAAACCGCCGATTCCTGGGAGTTCACCGTGGAACGCTTCCTGACCAACGGCCTGTGGCGAACCTCGCTGTTCGGCGAGGAAAAGCAGGGCGCGCTGGTTTCCCAGACCGATGTCACCACCCTGCCCGGCTTCAGCATCAGCAGCGTGCAGAACATCGACAAGGTCCGCACCTGGGGAATCGAAACCGCTCTGCAAGCCGGCGACCTGTGGATTCGCGGCCTCGATCTGTCCGGCAGCATCGCCTACATCCATTCGCGGATCACGCAAAATATCGCCAACCCCGGATTGGTGGGCACGGAACTGCCCCTGATCCCGGTCTGGCGCGCGTCGCTGCTGGCGACCTATCGTGTCTCCGACGCGCTTTCCGCCAGCCTCGGCTTTCGCTACAGCGGACGCCAGCACAGCGGTCTCCTCAACACGGCCACCGGGCAATACCCGGACCCTAACCCGAACGTCTATGGCGGGCGCAGCAGCTTCGGCGTCTTTGACGCCAAGCTGCTCTACAAACTTGGCAAGCAGTGGTCGGCCTCCGTCGGCATCGACAACATCGGCGACGTCAAGTACTTCACCCTGTATCCGTATCAGCAGCGGACCTATTTCGCCAGCCTGAAATTCAACTACTGAGGGTCGAATCGATGACGTCCTTGCACAGACTGGGCGCCATTGCGATGCTGGCAATAGCCGCGTCGATGCTGCCGCATTTCGCCACCGCCGCTGAGCCGAAGGACAAGGCAACGATGGCGGGCATGTCAGCCATGGGGAAGAAAGCCCGAGTCGACCTGGGCAGCTCGGCGGCGTTCGCCAGGGATGGCCAACTGCTGGCGGTAGCCAAGCAGGGCGATCATCTACTGCTGTATCGCAGCCGCGACCAGGGCGCCAACTGGTCGCCACCGACGATCGTCAACGCCCGGCCCGAAGCCATAGCCGGCGACGGCGAGAACCGGCCGAAAATCGCTTTCGCGCAGGATGGCGGCGTGCTGGTTTCCTGGACCAGGCCGCTGGCCAAACCCAACACCGGCGAAGTGCGGCTGGCCCGTTCCGACGACGGCGGCGCCAGTTTTGCGACACCGATCACCGTGCACCGTGATCGACAGGAAATCACCCATCGTTTCGAGACCATGGTGATCGGCGTCGACGGACGAATCTATCTCGCCTGGATCGACAAGCGCGACCTCGAATCGGCCAGGGCGGCAAAGACCCCCTATCGCGGCGCCGCCATTTACGCGGCGGTATCGGACGACGGCGGCAGAAGCTTCAAGCCGGAAACCCGGGTCGCCGATCATTCCTGCGAGTGCTGCCGGATCGCGGCGGCCGTCGATACCGACGGCGCCCCGCTGATCCTCTGGCGGCATGTATTCGAGCCCAACGAGCGCGACCATGCACTCGCAAAACTCAAGCCTGACGGAGCGCCGGCCGGCGTCGAGCGCGCCACCTTCGACCGCTGGAAAGTCGATGGCTGCCCCCACCACGGGCCGGCGCTGGCCGTGGCGCCCGATGGCACGCGGCATGCCGTCTGGTTCAACCAGAAGAATGGCGAGGGCCGCGCCTTTTATGGGCGTCTGGCAAACGGCGGCATCGAGGGCCAGCGGTTTGTCGGCGGTGAGCAGGCCGCCCGCGCGGACATTGCCGTCGCCGGCCGGCGCATCGGCATCCTGTGGAAGGAATTCGACGGCGAGCGGACGCAGTTGCACGCCGAAATCTCGGAGGACGGCGGCGCCAGTTTCAAGCGCCTGACGCTGGGTGCCGCGAACGGCGCCTCCGATCATCCGCGTGCCATCACCTTCGGCAAGGACCTGTTCGCCTACTGGCGCACCGAACTCGAAGGCATGCGCGTGTTCCGTCTGCCATGAAACGCCTCTTCCTGATTGCTATGCTGCTGGCCTGCGGCACCGTCTTCGCCACGGCCTTCCTTGCCCTCGACCGATCATCGGCACGAATGCTCACCGACGCGAAGGCACACACGCGGCCCACCATCGTCGCGCTGTGGTCCACCGATTGTCCGCATTGCAAGAAGAACCTCGAGCTGTTCGCCGACATGGTCAAAGCCGATGCCGGCCTGCGGCTGATCACCGTCGCCGCGGAGCCCTTGTCCGCCGAGGTGGCGACGTCGCTCGATCGAGTCAAAGTGCCGGGCAAGCGTTACGTCTATGGCGCCGATTCTCCTGAAGCGATCGCCTTCGCACTCGATCCGAAATGGCGCGGAGAACTGCCACGGACCCTGTTCTTCGACGGTCGCGGCAATCGCATCGCGGTCTCCGGCGTAGTAGGTATTGCAAGCACCCGCCAATCGCTCGGCCTCAGTGACCCGCGTTAAGAGTCGGCGCTGGCGCTACGGCGAACAGGCCACCAGCTTGTACACCACCCGATAGAAGCACGGCCCCTGCCACGGCGTCACCGCACCGGGCGCGAAGATGAAATGCGAACGACAGCCCGGCCGCCCGCTCAGGGCAGTGCCGGCGTTGCGTCGTTGAGCGTGCGCAGGTGCAGGACCACTGCGGCGCGTAGCGCAGGATCGGGGATGCCGACAAAATTCATCGCCTTGCCCGGCACGGCGCGCTCCGTGTCGGCGAGGTAGTGGTCAAGCGTGGCGTAGTCCCAGATCACCCCGGCGCGCAGCATTGCCGGCGAAAACTCGAAGCCGGCGATCGCACCCGCCTTGCGCCCGAACAGGTTCCACAGGAAGGGTCCCTTGGCGTGGCCGCCGGTCTTTTCGCCGTCGTGGCATTGCGAGCATTTGCGCTCGAAAAAGGCCGCGCCGGCCGCCGCATCGGCCCGCGCCAGGCGGGTCTTGAGTTCCAGCGTGACGGCGGGCCGGTGGCCCGATGCGAAGGCGGCATTGGCGGCTTCCGCGGCTACCGCGGGCAAGGCGAGCAGGCCGGCAAGGCAGGGCAATACGGCAAGAGGCAAGTTCATGGGCAGGCTCCTTCGATCGATGGCTTGTGACGCGAGTCGGATTGTCGCCCAAGCAACCATCTTGTACATCACCAGGTAGAAACGCAGGCCCTGCCACAGGGTCGCCGCGCCGAGCGCGATGACGAACAGCGCGGACGTCTTGCGTCTTTCAGCAGGGGCGCCGTTCCGGATGATTTTCGTGACCGGCCTGGCGCTGCCTTGCTACAGGCGGCGCAGCGGAACGGCGTACATGCCATCGCCGAAGGACAGGACATGCTCGCCGTCGTAGAGCACGGCGCCGGCCCGAAAGCGGTGTGGGCAAGTCGCGGCCAGGCGGCGCAAGCCCTTGAAGTCGGCCGGGGTGACCGTCGCGGAGGCCTTGACCTCGATGCCGACCATCTCGCCCAGCGGCGATTCGAGCACGAAATCGACCTCCACCTGATCCTTGTCGCGGTAATGGAAAAGGAACCATGGCTCCTGCCCGAGGGCGAGTGTCTTGAGCAATTCGCCATGGACCCAGGTTTCGAGCGTGGCGCCAAAGCGCGTGCGCTCCAGCCAGGCCCGTTCCGGCGTCAGGCGTGCCAGGCTGGCTTGCAGCCCGGCATCAAAAAAGTGGAGCTTGGGCGTCTTGATCAGGCGGCTCAGCTCATTGCCACTCCAGGCCGGCAGGCGGCGCACCAGGTACATCTTCTCCAGGATGCCGATGTATTTCTCGACGGTCTTGCCGTCAAGCCCGATCTGCCCGCCGATCTGCTGCAGGCTCAGCAACTGGCCGCTCAACCGGGCCAGGATGCCCAGCAGTTGCGGAATCTTCGTGGTCTGGGCGATGTCGGCGACATCCCGCACATCGCGCTCGACCAGAGTGGTCAGGTAGGCGCGCGTCCAGGCCTGGCGCCTCGCCGGCGTGGCACGCTGCCGCATTTCGGGATAACCGCCGGCCAGCACGTGGCCGACAATGTCCTCGCGCTTCTCCCCGGGCGCTGCGGGCGGCCAATCGCCGCGCAGCAGGCGTTCGACGAAGTCGGCCGGGCGTTCGGCGATTTCAGCATTGGAAAGCGGCAGCAGGGTGTGGATTTCCACCCGTCCGGCCAGGCTGTCGGCGACCGCGGGCAAGGCCATCAGATTGGCCGAGCCGGTCAACAGAAAACGCCCGGGACGGCGATCCTGGTCGATGGCGAGCTTGAGCGCCAACAGCAGTTCGGGGGCTCGCTGGACTTCATCAATGATCAGACGATCCTGGCGGCGGACAAAGCCCAGCGGGTCGGCACGCACCGCTGCCAACAGGGCTGGATCGTCCAGAGAGAAGTAGGCCATTCGGTCCGCGTAAAGTCGTACCAGCGTCGTCTTGCCACACTGACGCGGACCATTGATCAGCACCGCCGGCGTATCGCCCATGGCTATGTCAAGCTGGGGATGCAGGTGGCGAGGAATCAGGGAATGAGTCATTTCGATCGGAGCCAGTACGCTGAATGAGCCGTCGATACTGTACCTGAAGCCCGTCCAATCCGGATCAGCGTTCCGTCTATTCCGGAATTACCGACCGCCAAACCGGGATTCGTTCAGCCAGCTCTCAAACCACCAGCTTGTACATCACCAGGTAGAAACGCAGCCCCTGCCACAGGGTCGCCGCGCCGAGCGCGATGACGAACAGCGCGGCGAGCTTCTGCAGGCTGCCGCGCAATTTCGGGCCGAGCTTGCCGAACAACACCGAGGCGAACAGCATCGAGGGCAGCGTGCCGGCACCGAAGGCCAGCATCAGCAGCATGCCTTCGGGCGGGCTCGGCGCCGTGGTGGCTTGCACCGCCATGGCCATGGTCATCGAGCAGGGCATCAGGCCGTTGATCGCGCCGCTGATGGCGGCGCCGAGCACCGGCCCCTTTTGCGTGGCGGTGACGAACTGGCGGCGCAGCCAGGCCACGGGCGCGAAGCCGTAGGTATTGCGGATCGGCGAGACGCCGAGCAGGTCGAGGCCGAGCAGGATGACGATGGCACCGGCAAGGATCTGCAGCACGCCCTGCGCCAGGCCCGTCATGCCGCTGGCCACCAGCACCGTGCCGAGCAGCGCGGCGACCAGGCCGACCACGGCGTAGATCGAAATGCGCGCGGCATGGTAGGCGGCGTAGGGCCAGGGGCCGACGGCCTTGAGCTTCATGAAGCAGCCCGACACCAGCCCGCCGCACATGCCGATGCAATGGCCGCTGCCGAGGATGCCGACCATGAAGGCGGCCCAGTAGGAGAACTGCGCGGAAAACTCGGCGATGTGGGCGTGCTGGCTGTGGTCCATGTGCCGTCATTCCCGCGCCGGCGGGAATCCAGTCGTCACTTCTGCAGCCGCAGCGAGTTGGTCACCACCGAGACCGAACTCATGGCCATCGCCGCCGCGGCGATCATCGGGTTGAGGCGTCCGGCCGCCGCGACGGGGATCGCCACGACGTTGTAGCCCAGCGCCCAGAACAGGTTCTGGCGCACGATCTTCATGGTCCGCCGCGACAGCTCGATGCCGCCGGCGACGCGTGCGATGTCGCCGCCGACCAGCGTGATGTCGGCCGATTCGACGGCGATGTCGGCGCCGCCGCCGATGGCGAAGCCGACATCCGCCGCCGCCAGCGCCGGGGCGTCGTTGATGCCGTCGCCGATCATGCCGACGCGACGGCCCTCGGCTTGCAGTTTGCGGATCAGTTCGAGCTTGTCGGCCGGCGTGGCGCGCGCGATGACGCGGTCGATGCCGACTTCACGCGCGACGTGGTTGGCCACCGCATCGAGGTCGCCCGTGGCCATCACGGTCTTCAGGCCCAGCCGGTGTAGCAGCGCAATGGCCTCGGCGGCGCCAAGCCGTGCCGCATCGGCGATGGCGAACAGCGCCACGACCCGGCCGTCGACGGCGGCGAAGACCGGTGTCTTGCCCTGCTCGGCCCAGGCTTGCGCCTGCTCGCGCTGGGCGCCGAAGTCGATGCCGGCGGTCTCCAGCAACGCGGCGTTGCCGACCAGGACGTCCTCGCGCTTCCTGCCCTTGGTGCGCGCCCGCACACCGAGACCCGGCGATGCCTGGAAATCAAGCGTCGGCGCTGGAGAGACGCCGCGCGCACGGCACCAGGTGGTGATGGCACGCGCCAGGAAATGTTCGGAATGCGCTTCGGCGCCGGCCACCAGTGCCAGGCTGTGCGCCGCATCGACGCCTTCGACGGCGATGTAGTCGGTCACCACCGGCCTGCCTTCGGTGATGGTGCCGGTCTTGTCGAACACCAGGGTGTCGAGCGTCGCCGCGGTTTCCAGCGCCTCGCCCTTGCGGATGTAGATGCCGCGCCGCGCCGCCTGGCCGGTGCCGACCATGATCGCGGTCGGCGTCGCCAGCCCCAGCGCGCAGGGGCAGGCGATCAGCAGCACCGCCACGGCATGCGCCAGCGCCCTTGCCGGCGGATGCCCGGCGAGCATCCAGCCGGCCAGCGTCAGGCCGCCGATGCCGGCCACCGCCGGCACGAAGCGCGCCGATATGCGGTCGGCAAGTTTCTGCACCGGCAGCTTGGAACCCTGGGCATGGTCGACCAGCTTGACGATGCCCGCCAGCGCCGTGTCGGCGCCGACCGCCGTGACGCGCAGGATGAAGCCGCCGTTGCCGTTCTGCGTGCCGCCGACCACCGCGTCGCCGGCGCCCCTGGCTACCGGCAGGGATTCGCCGGTGAGCATGGATTCGTCGACGCTGGAGCTGCCCTCTTCGACCACGCCGTCGGCCGGGACCTTGTCGCCGGGGCGCACGCGCAGGCGATCACCGACCTCGACCTGGTCGATGGCCACGGTTTCGTCGCCATCGGCGGTCACGCGGATCGCCGTGTCCGGCTGCAGTTCGATCAGCTTGCGGATCGCCTCGGAGGCCTTGCCCTTGGCGCGCTCTTCCATGTAGCGGCCGCCGAGGACGAAGGCGACGATGGCCGCCGCCGATTCGAAATACACGTGGTGATGCGGCCGGACGGCGCCGGGCAGGCTGTAGGCCCAGGCGGCGCCGGCGCCCATGGCAATCAGCGTGTCCATGTTGGCCTCGCCGCGCTGCGCCAGCGCCCAGGCCTTGCGGAAAATTTCGCGCCCGGGATCGGCCAGCACGGCCGTGGACAGGCCGAGTTCGAGCAGGCGCAGCAGCGGTGACTGGTGCATCAGCATGCCCGAGACCATCACCGGCGCGGTCATCAGCGCCGAGCGGACCAGGCGCGCCCTCGCCTCCGCCAATCGCGCCTTCTCGCGTTCGACCAGCAAACGGCGCTGCGCCAGCGTGTCCATCGGCCGGGCTTCGTAACCCATGCCCTTGACCGACGCGAACAAGGCCTCGCGCGACAGCCGCCCCTTGACGCTGACCGTGCCGGCGGCGAAATTCACCGAGGCCGCGTCGATGCGCGGATCGCGCTGCAGGCCCATCTCGATCAGCAGCGCGCAGGAGGCGCAGGTCATGCCTTCGACGGCGGCATTGCATTCCTGCACCGGACCGTCGATGACTGCTGGAGAAGCAGGTTCGGGAGCAAGAGTCGGCGCCGGGGCAACGGCGATATTGCCGATCACGGCATCGACCACCGCCAGCAGGCGCGCTTCGGGCAACTGGACCGGATCGTAATGCAGCGTCACCGAGCCGATCGCGGGCACGCTCTTCACATGCTTCACCGCGCCGTGCTTGCGCAGCAGGATTTCCAGTATGTAGCAGCGCTCGGGATGCTTCACCAGCGCCGGCGCCAACAGGCGGATACGGCGCGAGAGGCGATGGGCGACGCTGAAATTTTTCATGATTGCACGGCTGGAACCGGCACGGCGGCGGGCTTCGCCGCCTCGGCCGCAATCGACTTGCGGTAGCGCACCAGCAGGAACATCAGGTAGAACACGGTCAGCCAGGCGTTGGCGTTCTTCACCGGGTCCTTGAGCCAGCGCTGGCTGATCAATTCCCAATGCACTTTGACCAGATAGAAGGCGACCAGGTCGTTGAGGAAATTGATGATCGCTTTCTCGGTCAGCGCATTGGCCAACATCGGCTGCAGTTTGGCCTGCAGGCTGCCTGGCGCGACCTTCGGCCGACGCAGGCCTTCGATAC
>NZ_JAFLDR010000042.1 GCF_017302275.1 Sulfuritalea sp. | reverse complement strand
ATTAACCTAAAATTAGGAACGATCTGCGATCCCCACGGCAACTCGAATTGGGTTTGATGCATTTTCCGAGGGGGAACAGCTTTGCGAGTATTGGCATTGGCATCGCAGAAGGGCGGATCGGGCAAGACGACCCTGTCCGGGCACCTTGCTGTGCAGGCGCAGCGCGCAGGCGCTGGGCCGGTGGTGCTGATCGACATCGATCCGCAAGGTTCGCTGGCCGATTGGTGGAATGAGCGCGAAGATGAGTTTCCCGCATTCGCGCAGACAACGGTTGCACGCCTTGCGACCGATCTTGCGGTGCTGCGACAGCAGGGCTTTCGCCTCGCCGTTATCGATACACCACCAGCCATCACCATGGCTATTCAGTCCGTCATCTCCGTTGCAGAGTTGATTGTGGTGCCGACGCGCCCCAGTCCGCATGATCTGCGTGCTGTAGGTGCGACGGTTGACCTGTGCGAGCGCGCGGGCAAGCCCTTGATCTTCGTGGTGAACGCCGCCACGCCCAAGGCGAAAATTACCTCGGAAGCAGCCGTTGCGCTGTCGCAGCACGGCACGGTCGCTCCGATTACCTTGCATCACCGTACAGATTTTGCCGCCTCCATGATTGATGGCCGTACCGTTATGGAAGTCGATCCCAACGGCCGCAGCGCTGCCGAAGTAACGGCATTGTGGTCCTATATTTCGGACCGACTGGAAAAGAATTTTCGCCGCACGGTTTTTGCCGCGCCAACCAGCGTTTCGGCGGCGTGCCGGTGATGACGGCGGGCGCCGTGATCGGCGCGCTGGCGGCATCGCTGGCCGCCTCGGCGCCGTCGCTGGAAATCCTCGTCGCCCTGCAATTCCTCGCCGGCGGCGCCTGGGCCGCGGTGCTGATGAGCGCGATGACCGCGGCCATCGCCATCGGCCACACCGGCCGCGAAGGCGCCGCCACCGGCGGCCTGTTCGCGCTACTGGCCCTGGCCACGCTGGCGCGCATGGCCGTCGTCGCCGCCCAGCTCAACAAGGATCCGGGCTTCGCCGCGCTGCTGCCCTGGCTGCCGGTGCTCGCCTGGGCCAGCGCGGCTTTGCTGCTGGCGTGGCTGGTGGCGCGGCCGCGCGAGGAGGCGGCATCGCCGTAGTGCCAGCGCCGACTTCAATAGCTTTGTGTTCTGTGCAAACGCTCCGTCTGAATTCCGCTGACGAACTCGCGGTTCAGGCGATGGTTCGGTTGCCGCGCCTTTCCAGCCATCCCAGCAGTGTCTCGTACAGCATTTCCGGGTCGACCGGCTTGGACAGATGGACATTCATCCCGGCATCGAGGCAGGCCTGGCGATCTTCCGCGAAGGCATTCGCCGTCATGCCGAGGATGGGGGTGTCGCGATTCAGGGAATCTGTGCGAATCGCCCGCGTGGAATCGACGCCGTTGAGCACTGGCATCTGCATGTCCATCAGGATCAGCGCGTAAGGGCTTTGGCGGGCCATTTCCAGCGCCTGCTGTCCATCCTCGGCGACTTCGACGACAAAGCCAAGTTCTTCCAGCAAGGCACGCGAAACTTCCACGGTCACCGGTTCGTCATCGGCCAGCAGCACGCGCGTGCCCGCATGCTTGGTTCGCAGGCGCTGTTCGGCGCCGAGGGTCGCGAGAGTCGGCGCTGGCGGCACGGCGCCGGGTTCCGCTTTCCGCAGCGGTATGACGAACCAGAAGCGGCTACCGGCGCCGGGCGTGCTGGCGACGTCTATTTCGCCGCCCATGAGGCCGACCAGGCGCTTGCAGATCGCCAGGCCGAGGCCGGTGCCGCCGTACTTGCGGGTCATGCTGTTGTCGGCCTGCTCGAAGGATCGGAACAGGCGCGTCCGCGCATCGGCTTCGATGCCGATGCCGGTATCGGCGACCTCGAAGCGCACCTGCAGCGCATCGGTTGCTTCTCCGACCGTCCGCAACCGCAGGATCACCTCGCCCCGCTCGGTGAATTTGATGGCGTTGCCGGCCAGATTGAGCAGGATCTGGCCCAGGCGCAGCGCGTCGCCCCTGAGCGGGGTGTGGGCGAGGTCGGGCGGCAGCTCGACCGCGAAGCGCAGGCCTTTTTCGCTCGCCTTGTGGTCCAGCGTGGCGTGCAGGTTCGCCACCACGTCCGCCAGTTGCAGGGGCTGGTCTTCGAGCACGATGCGTTCGGCCTCGATCTTCGAGATATCGAGGATGTCGTTGAGCACCTTGAGCAGGCGCTCCGCGGAGAGCTTGGCCTTGCCTAGCATGTCGCGTCCATCGGCATCGCTCATGCGCCGCCTGGCCAGTTCGAGCATGCCCATCACGCCGGTCATCGGCGTGCGCAATTCGTGGCTCATGTTCGCCAGAAAGACGCTCTTGGCGCGGTTGGCGGCTTCGGCGGCGTCCTTCGCCGCGGCGAGTTCGGCGGTGCGGGTGGCGACGAGTTCTTCCAGGTGTTGGCGGTGGCGATCGAGTTCGACTCGGGCACGCTTGCGTTCGGTGATGTCGCGCGCCACGGCGAGGACCGTGCGCACCCGGCCGTCGACGTCGTAATCCGGCGTCAAACGCCAGTTGAACACGCGATGTCCGGACGGGCCGTCCAGCTCGAATTCGGTTTCATGGGGCCGCCCGGTGAGGAAGGGTTGCCGAACGGCATGTTCCCAGAAGGTGCACATCGGCTCGGGAAAGCCCAGTTCGCGATGCGTCTTGCCGAGGAAGGCGCTGGCGGCAAGTCCGGTGACTTCCTTGACGTTTTCGGACGCGAAAAGATGGCGGTCCTGCGCATCGAAACGCATGACGATGTCGGGCAGGGCGGCAATCAGGGTACGCTGTGCTTCCTCGCTTGCCTTCAGGTCCTGCTCGGCGCGCTTGCGCGCTTCGATATTGAGCGAATAGCCCGCCGCCAGCAGCGGCCGTCCCTGGGCGTCGCGTTGCGCCACCTGGCCCACGGTTTGCAGCCAGCGGTAGCCGCCGGCCTTGTCTTCGAGGCGGTATTCGCAATCGAAGCCGCGCGTATCGGCCGGTTGCAGTGCCTGCCGCATGGTTCCGGTGAAGCGCTCGCGGTCGTCGGGGTGCACGCGCGCCAGCCAGCCTTCCAGGGTATCCGGGGCATCGGCGGCATCCAGTTCCAGGCGGGTCATGTCGTTGCCGTCGTAACCCAGCTTGCCGGTGACAAGGTCCATTTCCCAGATCAGTATCCTGGCCACCTCCATGGCCAGGGCGAGACGGCGTTCTTCCCGTTTCTGTTCGGTGATGTCCTCGTACACCCCGAGCACGCCCATGACTTGGCCTTGCCGGTCATGCAGCGGCACCTTGGAGGTGCGCAGCCAGATAGTGCCGCCGTCCGGCGTGGTCTGCGGCTCTTCGTAGCCCAGCCGCGCCTGGTCATTGGCCATCACCCGCCGGTCATCGGCCTGGTACCGATCGGCCTGGGCGGCCCAGTTCATCTGGTAGTCATCCTTGCCGATCAGGTCGGCCGCGCCCTCCTTGCCGGCATCCCGGGCAAAGGCGGGGTTGCAGCCGAGGTAGCGGGATTCCCGGTCTTTCCAGAACACCCGCAGCGGGGCGGTATCGATGATGGTCTGCAGCAGCTTGCGCGATTCGTCCAGTTCCGCCGTGCGCGCCCGCAGCAGGGCGTGCGCCTTGCCGCCGCGCAGGCTGTTGCTCAGGTTGTTCACCACGGCACGCAACTGTCCGAGAAAGCGGGGGGCGAACTGCGCCGGATCCGCCGATTCCAGCAACAGCAGTCCGTCCATGCCAAGCGGGTAGACGGCGCAAACGACGGAGGTGTCGGTGGCGCCGCTGACGAGTTCCGCATACTCCGGAACTCCCGCCGGGAATACCCGAACCTGCGCGTCCAGGATCAGCCCGCGCAGCAAGGGAGTCAGCGGTCGACGGGCCTGGCGATACTGCCCCTTGGGGATCGCATCCAGCAGATCGAAGGCAGTGTCATCCAGGACCCCCGGCGTTCCCTCACCGTCGCGCCACCAGATCGAAGCGGTAGACAGATTGCGCCGGGAAAGCAGGGTTTTGAGGAAGCGCCGGCCGGTCTGCACCGGGTCCAGCGACTGTCCGAGGTTCAGGGACAGTTCATACAGCAGCAGCAGTTCTTCGGTGGTTTGACTCATCAAGCGCGATGCAGCAGTCCGGCGACGAAGGTCTTGTTGAAGAACTCCAGCTTCTGCCTGCCGTTGGCGGCGATTTCGCCCAGCGCCTGGACGCCCTCCAGCTCGACCTCGGCAATGCCGCCCAGGGCGTCTCGCGCGGCTTCCAGCTCGCGCTTCAAATCGTCTCCCAGCATCAGCACGCGCGAATAACATTCGGAGACGAAGCAGCGCTCGACGTCGGCGGCACCGGCGCAATCCTCGACGGCCTCGCGGGCCGCGGCGATCAGCGAATCCCGGTCGCCGCGGGCCAGGTACATCATGGAGTTCTCGGCGACGTCGGAGAGCACAACCATTTCGTCGGCGTCGGTGATGTACATCGGATCGCGCATGACGTCCTCGCTGCCCTCCCTGGCGATGCACAGGGGGTGGGTCGTACTCAGGTCGGGGAACACGGGCTTGTCGCGCAGCGCCGGATTTTGCAGGCCCACCTGATGGCGAAAGAAGCTGCCGGCCGATTCCCAGTTCAATTCCTGGATGACATTGCCCTTCGATCGCGAGACCACGAAGGGGCCGGCCACGCGCGTCCAGCCGTGCCGCACGCCGAGGGTCAGCCGGCGCGGCATGGCGACCAGCAGGGCAGCGTGGTGATGCAGCCCCGCGCGGGTGAATATCGTCGGCTTCGCGCGCAGGTCGTGATAGCCGGTTCCGGCGCCGATGTGATGCATGCGACTGCCGTACAGGTCATAGACCTGGTCCATCAGTCCCTCGATATTCGGCGCCAGGCAGTCCACCAGCAGAATGGAGCTGGCGAGGCCGTTGCCATTGGATTCGGGCGGGGCTGACTCCCATTCCAGGCTGTCCGTGCCGAGGTGCGCCAGCGCGACCTGGCTGCCGACCGGCAGGGGCAGGGCGACGATGCCTCTGTCGCGCCCGGCGCCGGCCTGGATCAAGCCGGGAAAGATGCCGCCGCACACGTCCAGGCCGTGCCGGTCGCAAGCCGCCAGCAGCGCGGGCAGGTCCTCGCCATGACGATCGGCGACACACAACAGCCAGCGCCTTTCCGCGCCGGACGCGGCCGCCAGTTCGGTCGCGGTCTGGTCAGCGCTTGAATGGTTCAGGTACATGGAATCGACTGGTGCGGCAAGGGTTGTGCGTTGGGGACAGGTTCGAAGCGATCTTACACTTTGGCGGGAAACCTTGGCTGCCGTCGCCTACGCGGCGGAATGCTCCGCGCCGATGATGCCTTCGCCTGCCAGGAGCGCCGCGACTTCCGGCCCACGCTTCGTCGCGCGCAGGGTGCGGAACAGTCGCTCGGCCTGCGGGTAGCGGCGCTGCATCAATCCCAGCCACTGCTTGAGCCGGCCCGGCGATTGCGCGGGCAAGACCTTGCGTTCGACGCGCGCCCAGAAATCGCCAATCATGGCTTCGATCTCGCGCCAGTCGCCATCGTTCGGCTCCGCATCCGCATGGCCGCGGATGCGCCGCGCCAGCAGCGGGTCGGCCACCGCGCCGCGCCCCAGCATGACGTCGTCGCAGCCGCTGGCGGCGCGGATGCGGCGGTAGTCGGCGACGGTCCACACTTCGCCGTTGGCGATCAGCGGCAGCCTGACCACCTCGCCGATGCGCGCGATCCATTCCCAGCGCACCAGCGGTCGATAGCCGTCGGCCCTGGTGCGCGCATGCACCACCAGCTCCTGCACGCCGCCGGCTTCCAGCGCCAGCGCGCAATCGAGCGCGCGGCCGGTGTCCTCGATGCCCAGCCGCATCTTGGCGGTGACCGGAATCGCCGGCGGCACGGCGGCGCGCACCGCGCCGGCGATGCGCTGCAGCAGTTCCGGTTCGTCGAGCAGGGCGGCGCCGCCGCGATTGCGGTTCACCAGCGGCGTCGGGCAGCCGAAATTGAGGTCGATGCCATGCGGCTTGAGAAGTGCCAGGTGGGCCGCGTTGGCGGCCATCCGAGCCGGATCGGACCCCAGCAACTGGATGCGTACCGGCGTGCCGCTGGCGGTGCGCGACCCGGTCTTCAGTTCAGGCGAGAGGCGGGTGAAGCAGGAATGCGGCAGCAGCGTGGTGGTGACGCGGACGAACTCGGTGACGCACCAGTCGTAGCCGCCGGCGGCCGTCAGCACGGCGCGCAGCGCGTCGTCGGCGAGGCCTTCCATCGGGGCGAGGACGATGCGGCTCATGGCGATAGCCGGTTCGCTACCGGGAACGCCCTGCGGCGGGCGCCGACTTCCTGCATCGGCTCACCACAACCGCGATCCGGGCCGGATTCGGGTGGCTCGCGGCATGCGCGGATCAGGCGTGGGGGAGCGCGTCATCGCGCCGGTGCCGCCGCCGATCCAGCCACCATGCCAGCAGCGGCAGCAGCAGGAAGGAGCCGGGCAATATCAGCACGGCAAGATAGGGCGACAGGTGGGCGGCCGCCCTGAGCTGCAGCGCCAGTTCGGTGCGTTCCTCCTGCGTCCATTTCATGCCGTTGCGGGGCTTCATCAGCAGGGGCATGAAGCCCTTGATCCTGACCAATTGGGCCAGCAGCTGGTCGCGTTCGCGCTGCTGCGCGGCAAGCAGGGCCTTGACCATGGTCTCAGTGCGCGACCGGCAGGATGGCTATGCTGCGGCCCTTCTTCATCCTGCCGACGACGTGCATTTCGCACTTCTTGCAGTCGAAGCGCAGGGTCAGCCTTTCCTTGCCATTGACCAGGGTCATCGGCTCCGCGTTGACGCCGGTGACCCAGCCCTTGGCTTCCTTGGGACAAAGGCTGTGGCTGTAGCGCAGGCAGTGCCTGGTGATCATCAGCGAGACCTCGCCCGGCGTGGTGTCGGCTTCATACGCGTCGGCGATCAGTGCCACGCCGTGACGGGCGTAGAAGGCCCGGGCGCGGCCGTTGAGCACGTTGCCGAGGTAGCTCAGTTCGCGTTCGGGGTAAGTCGCCGGCGGTTCGACGGCGGCCGCGCGCGGCAGGCGCGGGCGTGCCGCTTCACGCGCGGCGACCAGCGCATCCACAGCGTCGCGGCGCAGGGCATTGATCGCGGAGGCCGGCAGGAACCAGGCTTCGCCGAGCACCACCTCGACTTCGCCGGCCTTGAAGTCCGTGGCGCCGAACTTGCCCAGGTTCTCACCGAGGCCGACCAGCGCGCGCTGCGGGTTCTTTGCCGCCTCCTTGGCGTGGGCGATGGCGGCACGGCCCTCAATGCCATCCTCGTCGCGCAGGGCGAGGGCGAAGCCGTCGGCGGTCTCCGTCAGTTCCACCGTGACCGCGATGCGGCGTTCGGCGGATTCCTTCTCCAGCAGGCGTTCAAAGGCCTGGTCGCGGTTGCGCAGGATTTCGACCCCGATCTTGAAGCCTTCCGGGTCCTCGGGCATCTCGTTGGGAAACAGGCGCTGCGATCGACCCAGGCGCCGCGCTACGTTGATGCGCAGGCCGGCCAGCTTCCTGCCGCGCGACAGGTAGGAGATGCCGTCACCATTGGCGAACTGTTCCTCGCTGTCGACCTCGAACCAGTCGGGGCCGATGCGTGTCACGGTACCGCTCGCCGTGCCGGAGAAGCTGGGCGTGTCGAAGGCGCCGATGTCGGGCTGGCGGCCATTGACGAAATAATCGGTGGCTCCGCGGTTGAAGGTCTTCTCCGGGCGCGGCGTGAAGGTGAAGCTGCAACGCCCCGACGAGGCGCGTTCGTATTGCTGCGGCGAATCGTCGATGATGCGGTCGAGCAGTTGCCGGTAGTGCGCCGTGGTGTTCTTGACGTAGGCGGCGTCCTTCAGCCGGCCCTCGATCTTGAACGAGCGGATGCCGGCGTCGGCAAGCAGACGCAGGTTGGCGCTCTGGTCGTTGTCCTTCATCGACAGCAGGTGCTTGTCGAAGGCCACGATGCGGCCCTGCTTGTCTTCCAGGTTGTAGGGCAGGCGGCAGGCCTGCGAGCACTCGCCGCGATTGGCGCTGCGCCCGGTGTGGGCGTGGCTGATGTAGCACTGCCCGGAAAAGGCCACGCAGAGCGCGCCGTGGATGAAAAATTCGAGGATGGGCGCCGTGTCACCGGCGCCGTCCGCCTGGATACCGCTTCGATTAACTCTTGAATGGATCGCGCCGATCTCCGCCAGCGAAAGTTCGCGCGCCAGCACCATCTGCGAGAAGCCGACCTCGGCGAGGAACCCGGCCTTTTCCGGGCTGCGGATGTCGCACTGCGTCGAGGCGTGGAGCTGGATCGGCGGCAGGTCGAGTTCCAGCAGGCCCATGTCCTGCACGATCAGCGCATCGACGCCGGCATCAAACATCTGCCAGGCCATGCGCCGCGCCTCCTCCAGTTCTTCGTCGCGCAGTATGGTGTTGAGCGTGACGAAGATCCTTGCGTGGAAACGGTGCGCGCAGGCCGCCAGGCGCTCGATGTCCGCGACGGTGTTGCCGGCGCCGTAGCGCGCGCCGAAGCTCGGCCCGCCGACATACACGGCGTCGGCGCCGTGCCGGATCGCCTCGATGCCGATGTCGGCATTCTTGGCGGGGGCGAGGAGTTCCAGGGTGGAAGGCATGGGGGCAGGATTTTACCGGAGCGCCGCCTGCCGGCTTGCTGCGGTCAGCTGCCGGGCCGCGACAGCCACTTCAACAGGATTCCGTAGAGCACATCGGGCGTGACCGGCTTGCCGATGTGGTCGTCCATGCCGGCGACGATGCAGAGCTTGCGATCCTCGTCGAAGGCGTTCGCGGTCATTGCCAGGATCGGCGTGCTCGCGTAGCCGGCCAGGGTGCGGATCGCCCGCGTGGCCTCTTCGCCGTTCATCAGCGGCATCTGCATGTCCATCAGGATCAGGTCGTAGTGCGTGCGTTGCGCCATGGCCACCGCGGCACGTCCGTCGTCCGCCAGGTCCACGGCGAGTCCGACATACTCCAGCGCGCCGCGGGAAACTTCCTGGTTGATCGGCTCGTCCTCCGCCAGGAGGATGCGCGCCCCGGCATGGCGGGCCCTGAGCAGCTCCTCGTCGGACCGATGCGCAAGAGTCGGCGCCGGCGCCACGGCGCCTGCCGCAGGCCTGCTCAGGGATACGGTGAACCAGAAGGTGCTGCCCCGGCCGGCGCTGCTCTCGACGCCGATCGTGCCGCCCATCATCTCGGCCAGGCGCCTGCTGATCGCGAGCCCGAGCCCGGTTCCGCCATATTTCCGCGTCATCGAACTGTCGGCCTGTTCGAAGGCGGTGAACAGCCTGGCCTGGGCGGCCGCTTCGATGCCGATGCCGGTATCCCTGATCTCGAAGCGAACCTGAACCTGCCCGGGCGTGCCTTCGACCTGCCTGGCGCTCACCGTGATGCTGCCCTGGTCGGTGAACTTTACGGCGTTGGAGGTCAGGTTCAGCAGGATCTGCTCGAGGCGCAGCGGATCGCCTTGGAGGGCTTGCCGTGCCAGGCTCTCGGGCAGGTCGATGTCCAGCCGCAGGCCCTTGTCCGCGGCCTTGGTGCCGATCACGCCGACGAGCCGTTCGAGGACGCGGTCGAGTTGCAGCGGCACGCTCTCCAGCACCATGCGCTCGGCCTCGATCTTGGAGATATCGAGGATGTCGTTCAGCACCGCCAGCAGGTGGTCGGCGGCGTCCTTGGCCTTGTCCAGCTGGGCGATCCCGGTTTCATCCTTCATGCGCCGTCGGGCCAGGGCCAGCATGCCCATGATGCCGTTCATCGGCGTGCGCAACTCGTGGCTCATGTTGGCGAGGAAGGTGCTCTTGGCGCGGTTCGCGGCCTCGGCGGCTTCCTTGGCCACGGAGAGGGCCGCCGTGCGCACATCGACCAGTTGCTGCAGATGCCGCCGGTGCTGCTCGAGCTCCTGGTCCGCGGCCTTGCGGTCGGTGATGTCGCGGGTGAAGCCGACCGTGCCGAGCAAGGCGCCGTTGCGGTCGATCACTGGGGCCTTGAAGGTTTCGAACCACTTGCGGGTGCCGCCGGCGAGGATTTCCTCTTCGACATTCTTCTGCTGTCGTGAATCGAGGATGGCAAGGTCGTCTGCCCGATAGCCTTCGGCCAGGTCGCGCGGCGCGATGTCCAGATCGTTCTTGCCGACAAGCTCATTCACGTCGCGGGCGCCAAACATCCGCGCAAACCCGGCGTTGACGGCAAGGAAGCGGCCCTCGGTGTCCTTGAGCCAGACCGCGAAGGGGAAGTTGTCGAGCAGTGCCCGCTGATACTGGTCGCGCTGCTGGAGCGATTGCAGCAACTGGTTGAAGCCGCCGACCAGCTCGCCGATTTCATCCTGGCTGGTGACCGGCAGGGCTTGCAGCGGCTGATCGCTCGCCGCCAGGGTGCTCAGTGCCCTGCTGGCGCTGAGCATCGGGGCGAAGCGCTGTTGCAGCATCCGGGTGATCAGCCACCAGGTGAGCACCCCGGCGATCAGGCTGAAAACCAGCGTGCTCAGCAGCGCGCGCCGCGTCATGGCCTCGATCGGCGCGAAGGCCTCCTTGGTCGGCAGGGTGGCCACCACGAACCAGCCCGCGGTGGGGATGCCCTTGGCCGCGGAAAGCTCGGGAATTCCGCGCGAGTTGATGGCCACGCCGAAGCCTTCGTGGCCCTGCATGTAACGATCGTGCATGGCGTTGAGGCCCGGCGCCGGCAAGGGCTGCATGATCCGGGACTTGTCCGTGGCGGTGACGAACAGCTTGTGCTGGGGGGCGATTACCAGGTAGCCGCCGCTCGTGCCGTAGCGGCTCTGCGTAACCTTGTCGAGAAAGTTGGGCTTGCCAAGGCTGGTCGCGCCGACTAGGGCGCCCAGCACCTTGCCTTGCTGGTCGCGAATGGCGACGGCGACGGGGAGAGCCGGCGCTTGCAGGTGCTTGCCCAAGACGGGCCTGCCGATCATCGAGCGACCTTCCCTGGTCACGGCGGCGAAGAAGTCCCTGTCGCTGTAATCGGTGCCGGCACGCCCTAGGGACTTCGGTGTCGAGGCAATTGCCACGCCATCGACTCCGATGACGAAGATGCCCGCGTTGAACATGCTCAGGATTGCCGGGCTGCCCTCCAGTCGCTCCTGCAATGCGGCCGCGCTCTCCAGCAGCGACGGGTTCAGCCTGCCCTTCGCATACTGTTCCAGCGCATTGATTCGCATGCTCAACTCGTCATCGATTCCCTTTGCCACCAGCGTCGTCGTCGCGAACTGCTGTTCGCCGAGTTCGCGCTGCATGTCGCCCTGCAGCATCCAGCTGGTGTAGAACGCCAGCGCGGAAATGCTGGCGACCAGGATCCCCAGCGTGAAGAAGGTCACGCGGGCCTTGAGAGATCGCCAATTGAAGAAATCCGGGTTCACGAAAATCGCCACATCCAGGACCGACTTTTCGCTCCCCGGCAGCGGGCCCTGACGGCAAACCGAAGGCGCGCTGCCGCGGCCCGCAATCGGGCGCCGGGCATGACCTTCAAAACCGCATTTCTGTTTGCCAAGCGAACCCCCCCGGTTCAGTGCGGACAGGCAATGTCGCCACGCCATGTTACGCCTAGTCGAGAGCCCGCCACAACTGCATGCCGGCCACGCCGAGCCGCCGATCGCCCGGCCGGCGCCGGATTTCACGCGGTGGTCGCGCCGGCCTGGCGGCCGGCTACCGCGAGACGGCGGCGTCGCCTATCATTGGCGGACCATGTCCACCCGTCCCGATCAATGCGCGCCGACGACTGCCGTGCGCGGCCTGCTGCTTGCCGCCGCACTGACCGCGCTGGCGCCGGGCTGCGCCGAGGCGCCGCTGGCACCGCCGAAGATCGATCGCATCAGCGCCGAACAGCTCGAAGCGCTACTGCCGCAGCCGGTGGCGGCGCTGCCGCTGGAGCAGGTCGTGGCGCTGGCGCGGCAGGGCATTGCGGCGGACGAGATCATTTCCCGCATTGCCGCCTCGGCCTCGCGCTACCGGCTGTCGGCGGGACAGATCCTCGAACTGGCGGCGCAGGGCGTGCCGCGCGAGGTGCTGGACCACATGGTCGCCACCGAACGCCGCCGGGTCTTCGACGACATGGCGACGGAGGCCAACCGGCGCGACGCGGCCTGCCGCGAGCGCATCGAGCAGGAACTGCGCCATTGCCGCAACCAGGCCATCGGCCCCATGATGTTGCCGGGGCCCTATCCCTTTCCCATGATCAACTGCTTCCCGCTGTCGCCCGGTTCGCCATTCTGGCGTTGCCTGTGAGATGGTGCGCTGAACTCCACAACCCGATTGGATTTCCCGTGAGACACATTTTTTCCCTGCTGGCGCCGTCCGCTGCGACCGCGGCGCTGGCGGCACCGCCGTCCGCGAATGCATCGCCGCGCCGAGGATGGTGGCCGAGGCAGGCAGCACCATCCGGTGCGAGGGGGGGGGGGGCGGTGATGGCCGATTCCCATGACAAGCTGCCGCGGCGCACGTTTGCCGCCGTCATGTTCGTCGGCCATGTCGCGGCGGTCGGGCAATAGGGGTGGCGCAAGGCCGGGGCGCGCCGCGAAAGTCGGCGCCCCACCGCGACCTCCTTCGGTCGCCGGCGGCACCGCATCCTGGCCATCGAGGTTCCCGTCGTGAGCGCCGGTCGGGTCGAACGCCGCCGGCTCCACCTCGCCGGCGGACTGTGCGTGCTGGGCGCGGGCTTCGGCGCGGCCTGGCATGTCACGACGCGGCCGCAGCCGCCGGCGGGCAGTCCGCTGCCGGTCGAGGTCGGCGACCTGGCGCCGGGCCGCCTGCGCACGGTGGAATGGAAGGGGCGCTCGGTGTGGCTCCTGCGCCGCGGCGCCGACGAGATCGCCGGGCTATCCGGTTACGAGAGCGAACTGGCGGATCCCGCGTCCCTCCATTCGCTGCAACCGGAGGCGTGCCGCAATCCGCATCGATCGCTGCGCCCGGAGCTCTTTGTCGCGGTCGGCCAATGCACCCACCAGGGCTGTCCGCCGGCCTTGCGCAGCGGGCCCGGTGATCGCAGCGAGTTCCTCTGCCCTTGCCATACCTCGAAGTTCGACCTTGCCGGACGCGTGTTCCGCATGGGGCCGGCGCCCGCCAACCTGGTCGTTCCGGAATACCGCATGGAGGGCACCGACCGCGTCGTCATCGGCGAGAGCTGAGGCGTCGCGGCCTGTCACGATCGCTTAGCCGAGAATGCGGATCTTCAGCCTTTGCAGGATGCCGAGGCCATTCCACCAGGCAATGCCCTCGGCGCGGAAGCGAATCCCTTCCTCGGTCAGTATCAGCTTGCGTGCGCCCATTTCGGTCGGGCCGGAGTCGACAAGGTAGCCTTGTTCCATGAGGTAGCCGGCGATGCCCGGCTGCACTTCGGCGCCATGTATCGTCCAGCGTGCGCCATAACCGTCGGCATCGCCGCCGAGCATAAGGATCGGTACGTAGCGGCCCATCAGCCGCAACACTTCCAGGGTTTCGTGGCGGTTGGGGATTACACCGGGCCCGGCAGTCGGGCCTTGCGCCGCCTTGTCGTCGTCCATGCCTGCGCCGCCGCGGTCCGGATCGAGGAGCTAGCGAGGCCGCCCGGGCCGGCCGGGCAGTAGCCAGACCAGCAGCAGGGGCAGGACGGGAATCGATAGCGCAAGAAGCAGCCAGGCGAGGGTCGAGCGTCCCTTCTTGCGTGCCACCATCACCGTAGGGATGGCCGCCGCCACCGACAGCACCGTGAGAATGATCAGCCAGTACGCCGCCGCTTCCGCGGCAGCGCGGCCGATGCCGAGCTGGCCCAGCAGTGCGATGGTGTTTTCATCGAGCATGGCCTTCTCTCCCGTGGGTTCCCGCGCCACGACCGGAGCAGGCCGCGACGTGGTTCGCGCTAGCGCGTGATCGGCTTGTAGCGGATGCGCTTCGGCTTGGCGCCTTCCTCGCCGAGGCGCTTCTTCTTGTCGTCCTCGTATTCCTGGTAGTTGCCGGCGAAGAAGCTCCATTGCGAATCGCCTTCCGCCGCCAGGATGTGGGTGCAGATGCGGTCGAGGAACCAGCGGTCGTGGCTGATGATCATGGCGCAGCCGGCGAATTCGAGCAGGGCGTCTTCGAGTGCGCGCAGGGTCTCGACGTCGAGGTCGTTGGAGGGTTCGTCGAGCAGCAGCACGTTGCCGCCGTTCATCAGCGTCTTGGCCAGGTGCAGGCGGCCGCGCTCGCCGCCGGAGAGGTTGCCGACGTTCTTCTGCTGGTCGCCGCCCTTGAAGTTGAAGCGGCCGATGTAGGCGCGGCTGCCAATTTCCTGCTTGCCGATGGTGATGATGTCGGCGCCGCCGGCGAGTTCGTCGAACACCGTCTTGCTGCCGTCGAGGCAGTCGCGGCTCTGGTCGACGTAGGAGATCTTCACCGTCGGGCCGACGTCGATGGTTCCCGAGTCGGGCTTGTCCTGGCCGGTGAGCATCTTGAACAGCGTCGACTTGCCGGCGCCGTTGGGGCCGATGATGCCGACGATGGCGCCGGGCGGCACGCTGAACGAGAGCTTGTCGATCAAGAGGCGGTCGCCGAAGCCCTTGCTGACTTCATTGAACTCGAAGACCTTGTCGCCGAGGCGCTCGCCGACCGGGATGAAGAGTTCGTGGGTTTCGTTGCGCTTCTGGTAATCGACTTCCGACATTTCATTGAAGCGCTGCAGGCGGGCCTTGCTCTTGGCCTGGCGTGCCTTGGGGTTGCTGCGCACCCATTCCAGTTCCTGCTTCATCGCCTTCATGTGGGCATCGACCTGCTTGGATTCGGTTTCCAGGCGCGCTTCCTTCTGCTCTAGCCAGGAGGAATAGTTGCCCTTCCAGGGGATGCCGTGGCCGCGATCGAGTTCGAGGATCCACTCGGCGGCGTTGTCGAGGAAGTAACGGTCGTGGGTCACCGCGACCACGGTGCCGGGGAAACGCAGCAGGTACTGCTCCAGCCACTCGACGGATTCGGCATCGAGGTGGTTGGTCGGCTCGTCCAGCAGCAGCATGTCGGGCCTGGAGAGCAGCAGCTTGCACAGCGCCACGCGGCGCTTCTCGCCGCCGGAGAGGTTCTTGATCGGCGCGTCCCAGGCCGGCAGACGCAGCGCGTCGGCGGCGATCTCCAGTTGCGTTTCGCTGTCGGCGCCGGAGGTGGCGATGATCGCCTCCAGCCGCGCCTGTTCCTCGGCCAGCTTGTCGAAATCGGCGTCGGGTTCGGCGTAGGCGGCATACACGGCTTCGAGCTTGGCCTGGGCTTCCATGACCTCGCCCATGCCGGATTCGACTTCCTCGCGCACGGTTTTGGCCGGGTCGAGCTGCGGCTCCTGCGGCAGGTAGCCGATGCGGAGGTTCGGCAGGTGCTGCACCTCGCCCTCGAACTCGGTGTCGGCCTTGGCCATGATGCGCAGCACGGTGGATTTGCCGGAGCCGTTCAAGCCTAAGAGGCCGATCTTGGCGCCGGGGAAGAAGGACAGCGAGATGTCCTTGATGATCTGGCGTTTCGGGGGGACGATCTTGCTCACGCGGAGCATGGACATTACGTATTGGGCCATGGTGCTTTCGGGATGGAGTGGTTCAGAAACCGGTGAAAAGGAAATCCAGCGCGGCGAGGATTTCCTCGCGCTGGGGTGAAAGGTTGGCGACGGATTTTTTGAGCAGGCGGCGCGGCACGGGTGTCAGGTCTTGAGTCAAGGCGATCAGCTTCTTGCCCTCCACGCTAACCTGCGGATTGAGTCGCAGGATGGGCAAGGTTCCGACCGTTTCGGGCCGTGCCAAGGGAATGACCACGCTTCCTGGCAGGCTGCCGAGCAGGCTGCTTTGCACGTCGAGTACATAGGGGATAAGGGTGGACGTGGTTCGATCCGGGTTGCGATAGACGTCGAGGTGGGCCATTGGAGCCTCGGCGCTCAGTCTTCGCGCATGAACGTGCGGTAGCGGTCGGAGAACAGACCGTGCTTCTCAACATGGCGGTTGTAGGCCTCGATCGCGGCCTTGTTCTGCTCCAGCCACTCCGCTTCGCGCTGCTTTTTCAACTCGGCGGCTAGCGCAGTTTCCAGCGTCTGCGACAGGTTGATCTTGCGCGCGCGGGCCTCTTCCAGCAGGTCGGCGCGCACGGTCAGGTTGGCGGCTTTCTTGGCGGTGCTCATGGCGGTTCTCCGCATATTTGGTGCGCGCAGCTTACGCGCATGCCTAATGCGCGTCAATCGGTGGCGATGGTCATCAGCAGCGCACCCTCGGCGACCCATTTTGCATTGCGGTGACCGTGGACTATTGCGGCCATGCGCAGTCGATGACCCGAACGCTGACGCGATGGCGTTCCGCTGGTTCGAGCAGTTCGGTGAGTTGCGCTTCCAGGTCGGCAGCATTGCCGGGCTTGCGACCAGCAGGCGAGGACGGCATTGCTTTTTTTTCGCCGAACCAAAACACGACGTAGATGCCATATCCGCCGGTGTCCGGACCACGCAGGTATTGGTCGATCAACTGCAAACGCAGTGCGTTCCAGACGTCCCTGCCCTTTTCCCTGTAGCTGTCTTTCTTGATCTCTATGGGTAGGCGCCAGCCATTGAACCTCACGCCAAGATCGGAGCGCTTGTCGTCGACGAAATCAGCTTCCTTGTCGATGTATGCGCGATGGGACAGGAGGCGTGGTTCCAGGAGATCCTTCAGGATGTTGCGACACTCGTTTTCGATTTTCGAGGTTCTGGTCTTGTCCGGATGGGAATCCCAGAAGAATCGATACGTATTGCTCGCCCCGTCGCGGACATGCTTAACGAGTTCATCCAGGTGTTCCAGCGTCAGCGCCGCCAGGTCGCCCGGTCCGGCGGGTGCGCCGCCTCGCAGCGCGTCAAGGATTTCGCCAATTGCCGGATGGCGGAATCCCGCTTCGCGGCGGACGGTCTCCTGGCTGTGGGCCGCGTGGCGCAGCGAGTTGCGCCACGGCGCCAGTCGTGCCTGTGAGGATAGTTCCTCAAGCGCGATACCCGCCTCAAGCTCGGGTCTCGCGCCCAGCAGGCCGATCAGCGATTCGATCAAGTCGGCACGACTCATGGCATCGGTGACGTGGTATGTGCCGTTCTTGATCCCGTAGGGAGCGGTATGCGCGCCGATCAGGCCAATCAGCCACGCCAGGGCCGTGACCGGCAGAGGGCGCGCAAACGGCCACCGTTCACCCCGGTCCGGCAGAAAGCCGGAAAGCAAGGCGATGCGGGTCTGGTTCCTGCCGACATGGGCGGCGAGCGACTCTTGGTAGCGACCGGGCTGAATCAGAAAGCCGGCCGCAAGCCACAGTGTCCTCTGGGCATCTTCGAGGCTCTTTTTCCCCAGGCGCGCATCGGTGAGCTTCAGGAAGTCGGTTTCCGGAAGATGCCGCATGCCTGCCTTGAGCAGGATTTCAAGGCTATGGAATTGCTCCTGTTTGGCACGCAGCGGAAAACCTTCCAGCAGCCTCGGCAGCGCCTGCGAGGCAATTTCTTTCGATTCCTCCTCATTCCTTAAGTCGTGGATTCCCGCGGGTTGTGCAACGCCGCCCTTGAGTGCAGGCAGGACGTGGCCGATCAGGACCTCGGTGACGAGCGCCGGCCTGGTGTGCTTCAGATTGGTCAGCCAGGGGGCGGGCTTGTCATAGCCATGGGTGAAATACATGGCCACCAGCGTCTTCAACGTTTCATCGGGGAGGAGCTGAATCTCTTCGGGCGCTTCCATGGCGCTGACGAGGCAGGGAAAAGCAAGCAGATGGCGTTGGTTGGCGGTCGCGAGGCGAAAGACCTCTGCCGCATCCGGTAGATCGGGGCGCCGGGGTGCGAGGCGCAGGCCGGTCAGTGCGTCCGCCATGAGGTTGGCGTCCTTGTCGAGCAAGACCGCCAGTCTTTCGCGCGGGGTATCTCCGCGCGTGTCCGTCCAATAACCGAGGTACGCCGAGGCGAGGGCATCCAGGGCATTCGGCGGCCCACCGCCGGCGCGCAGGGCGGCCTGGTGGGAACGGAAGTAGGCAAGCCACTCGCGCAGGTTCCGTCGGCGCTTTTCTTTCCTCTCCAAGCCAAAACGCACGTCGTCCCAATGGTCTTCCCTGAGTTCCCAAACGAGCATGGCATCCAGCCACGGGCGGAACCGGGGGCGCCGTTCGCACCAATCGATGAGCATGTCCAACGACATGCCGTCGTTTCCTGCGCCGCGCCAAAGGGTTGCCACGGCTTGCTGGAAGATTTCCCTGGCGATGTCGTCGCGTTCGGTGCGCTCCGCCTGGGACAGCAGCCACCGACCCCAGTCTGGCGGTACCGCGGCATCGTAGAGCCGCCGCGTCCATTCGAAAATGTAGAAGGTCTCCTTTTGGGCTGCGCGGTCCAGGCTGATGGACAACACCTGTTTGCAGGCTTGCGGATGGGCGGACAGCCAGGCGGTGATTTTCTTTCGCCCATCCTCCATTTGCGATCCGTGCTCATCGAGGCCGATGCCCAGCCAATCGTGCAGGCGCTCGCCTGTCACGGTTTCGCCATGGGTTTGCAGGCCCTTGAGCAACAGGTCGGGGATCAGCTCCGACAGCGGATGCCAATAGTCGACGGGCAATCGCAGTTCCGGTCGCGCGGCCATCTGGTCCAGCAGCATCGGCAATGCTTCGTCGGGTGTTCGTTTCAGGAAGTCCTCGGACCAGAACATCCGATACGACCCGATGAAGTTCTCTTGTTTCGGGGCATGAAGGTACTCGAATACTGTGTCGGGCGGCAGCAAGCGCGGATAGAGCGCCTCCAGAAGCAGCCCCGCCAGTTCGTCGTCGGGATCGGTGACTGCGCCGGTTCTTGCATCGTCAAGCAACGCCATGCCGAAGGTGCTTCCACTTCCATCCTCCAATTGGAGCGCGCGAAGCCATGCTTCGAGGGCGGCGATCCTGATCTTTCGCCAGCGGCTGTCGTCCCTGACGACCGTCTCCAGCGTCCCGGCCAGGACGGGTATCGGATCGCCGTGACGAAGGGCCTGCACCACGCAGTCAGCAACGGCTTGGTCGTGCTCTTCGCGGCTACTATCGTTGAGGATGTTGCGCAGGGTCTCCGCCATGTCCACCGTGGCCAGGGCGCCCATGGGCGCTCGGCGCCAATGGCCGCCCAGGACCCACGGGTAGCGCCGGGCGGCCTCACCCAGGGCATCGAGCAGGGCGCGTTTGTCTTCCGGAGCCATGGCGCGCACATCGCCGTACAGCATGACCGCGACCGGATCGCTGATGATCATTTCTCGCCGGGTCGTTCCGTCAAGAAGGGCGGCGAGCCAGGCCCAGAGTCCGCGCAGGCCGGTGACCGGTTTGCCGTCGTCGGCCGCGAGCAAGGCGAGAACCCGTCGCCGGGAAAGCTTGCCGTCGCGAATGCGGCCCGCAAGGTATCTGGCGGCGAGGAACTCGGCGACACTGCGGTGTGCGGGTCTGCGCCTAAGTTCGCCGTCTTCCTCGAATAGCCGTGAGCGTAGCGCCAGATCGAGTGGGAGGGGATCGGGTGGCAGGATTTCGGAAAGCGGCGGATGGCTCTCGTCGGATTCGGCCGGGATCGACGCGATGCCTGACTTGTCGGTGAGCAGCAGCATCACGCAAATAAAACCGGCGGCATCCAGCAGGGCCTCGACCGGCGGGAGTTTCTCTCCCAAGGCGAGCTGGTGCTTGGCGTCTTGTTCCGCCGCCATGCGCGAACAGGCGAGCTCGAAGCATTCCTTGCGGCTCTTGGGCCACACATTGCCCTTGAAGGCTTCCACGAGCAACTTCAGGTTTTGCGGATTTCCCAGAAGTTCGCTGAATCCTGTGTTGTGCACATGTTCGAGGAACTCATCGGCTGGCTTTTCCAGCCACGCACTGGCCAGGCGACGTATCTCATCCCCGTCGAGCGGGTCGAGATGGAGAACGATCAGTCCGCCGCCAGTCCAACTGCCCAAGGCTTCGCGGTCCGCCGTGCCAAGCCAGTCCGCCTCGCGGCAGGAGAGGCGAAACGCGGGGTTGCCGAGTCGTTCCAGTTGGCGGCTGATCGCGTCGATGGGCAGGCCGCGGCCGCCGCCGCCGGCACGCATTTCGTCGAGCCCGTCGATGAAAAGAGTCTTCCCTTTCCATGCGTCCAGGTTGTCGCGGCGCAGGAGTTCGCGGGCGCGAACCAGCATGCAACCGGCTTGGCGGGCTTCTTCGGTAAAGCTCGTTGACTTGCCCGCGCCGGGTTCTCCAAGCAGCACATACGCATGGCTCTGGCGGAACGCGGCCAGCGAGGCCGGTTCCTCGTGTTCCTGGTCCGCCTGGCGCTCCCTTCGCTCCTCGCGGCAGCGGCGCGGAATGTGCAATTCGAGGCTCATTCCAGCCAATGGGCGGCAGGGTGGGAAAGGAATTCCGCCAGCGCGATGCCACCCTCGCCGACGACCAGGGTCTTGCTGCCTGGATAGGCCGCGACGAAGGCGTCCATTCCCCGGCTGTGGTTGGGTGGCCTGCCGCTCTTGACCTCGATGGCGAGAATTCGGCGACCGCGCGTCAGGACGAAATCGACTTCATGGGGGCTCTTGCGCCAGTAGTGCAGACGGCAGTCGTCGGCCATGCCGGCGTTGTAGAGGTGCGCGCCGACAGAGCTTTCTGTAAGGCGGCCCCAATGGCTGCGGTCGGCTCTTGCCTCGGCAAAGCTGTAGTCGGTTTCCACGGACATGAGTGCAGTGTTGAGGACGTTGAGCTTGGGCGGCGAGGCGCGCAGGCGCAGACGATTGGCCGAGAACATCTGCAGGCCGGCCAGCAGTCCAGCCTGGGCCAGCAGTTCCAGGTAATCGGCAATGGTGTTGGTATGGGCCTTGTCGCCCGAGTCACGGAGGTTCTCGGCCATCTTGGAATAGGTGAACACCTGGCCGGAGTAGTCGCAGCCGAGGCGGAACAACTGCTTGAGCAGGAACTTCTTGTCGACGCGGTTGAGCGCGAACACATCCTTCTCGATGCTTGGTTCGACGAGGCTGTAGCGCACATAGTGGCGCCATTCGCTTTCATTCCGGATGAGGTCCGCGCTGCCCGGGTAACCGCCAAAGTAAATGAATTCCTCCAGCGAAAGATTGAAGGCCTCCTGCATTTCCTGGAACGACCAATGGCCGAGATGGATCAGGTCGTAGCGACCGGTCAGGCTTTCGCTCAGGCCTCGCTGGACCAGTAGTGGCGAGGATCCCAACAAAACCACGTGCATATCGAGGTTCTCGGCCCGGTCGGCATCCCACAGACCTTTGACGATTTCAGACCAGCGCGGAACCTTCTGGATTTCGTCAAGAACCAGGACGTAGCCCTTTTTGGAACCCTGGGCCGCGGCGCGGGCCGCCTGCCAGACGCGAGCGAGCGATGCAGCATTGGCGACGATGATGTCGTCGACAGTATCCTCGGACTGGGTGCGGGGGCCGGTACGGGGCGCGATCGCCTGATCGGTGGCGAAGAAACGGACGGGCTTTTCTGCATTGAGCCTTGCCAGAGCTTGCTGGACCAAGGTTGTCTTCCCGACCTGACGCGGTCCGGCGACAATGGTCATGCGCCGGACAGGCTCGCGGAGTCGGCGCAGCAAGTCTTCTATGTAAATTCGTTCGAACCCATTGTCTTTCATTTATTAAAAATGTGAGTTAATTTGCGCGCAATATTAATACGGCTAAGGATTGGGGTCAAGTCACCGAAGCTCCACTCAGCCCTAGTCGCCGGTGTCTATGCTCATCACCAGCGTGCCCTCGGCGACATGCTGGCCTTCCTCGACGAAGACCTCGGCCACAGTGCCGGCGTGCGGCGACTGGATGTCGAGCGCGACCTTGCCGGTTTCCAGGGTGATCACGTTGTCGTCGAAGTTCACCGTGTCGCCGGGCTTGACCAGGATTTCCCAGACCGTGATGTCGCCCTGGGCACAGGAGCCGCAGGTCTCCCAGCACTCGGGATAGATCGGGATGCGGATTTCGTGCAGCCCGCTCATCCGGCGGCTTCCGTTGCGGCATGGAAGCGGGCGACGAAGGCGCCTTCGCAGCCCGGAGGCAAGGCGATGCGTACGTGGTGGCCGCTGCCCGGGGCGACGGCTGTCGGCGCGCCTTCGGCGTTGCGCATGGCCTCGATGACGACTTCCAGGTTGCCCTCGGGCCGCACAATTTCGAGGCGGTCGCCGACGGCGAAGCGGTTCTTCACCGCGATCTCGGCCAGCCCCTCGGCGTCGTAGCCGGTGACGTCGCCGACATACTGGCTGCGGCTGGATTCGGAGCTGCCGCGCAGGTAGTTCTGGTAGTCGCGGTCGGGCCGGCGCTCGTAGAAGCCGGGGGTGTAGCCTCGATTGGCGAGGCCGTCTAGCTGGCCGATCAGGCGCGCGTCGAAGGGCCGGCCGGCGACGGCGTCAGCTATCGCCTGGCGGTAGCTCTGGCAGGAGCGCGCGACATAGTAGGGCGACTTGGTGCGGCCCTCGATCTTCAGCGAATCGACGCCGATTTCCGCCAGCCTCGCCACGTATTCGATGGCGCGCAGGTCTTTCGAGTTGAGGATGTAGCTGCCGTGCTCGTCCTCCTCGATCGGCATGTACTCGCCGGGGCGCTCGCGTTCCTCGATCAGCCAGGCGCCCGGGCGGCGCAGCTTGCCGGGCGCGGCACTCGCAAGAGTCGGCGCTGGCGACACGGCGACCGGGCGCGGCTGGGCCAGGTCGACATCGCCGCTGGCATCCTCGACGCCCTCATGGACCTTGTAATCCCAGCGGCAGGAATTGGTGCAACTGCCCTGGTTCGGGTCGCGATGGTTGAAGTAGCCCGAGAGCAGGCAGCGCCCCGAGTAGGCAATGCACAGCGCGCCGTGCACGAAGACTTCGAGCTCGGTGTCCGGGCATTCCTGGCGGATCTCGGCGACTTCGTCGAGCGAGAGTTCGCGCGACAGGATCACCCGCGTCACGCCGGTGCTGCGCCAGAACTTCACGGCCGCGTGGTTCACCGTGTTGGCCTGCACCGACAGGTGGATGGGCATCTCGGGCCAGCGTTCGCGGATCATCAGCATCAGGCCGGGATCGGCCATGATCAGCGCATCGGGCTTGAGCGCCATCACCGGCGCCATGTCCTCGAGATAGGTCTTGAGCTTGGCGTTGTGCGGCAGGATGTTGCTGACCAGGTAGAACCTGCCGCCGCGCGCATGCGTGGCTTCGATCCCGGCGGCGAGGTTGTCGAGCGTGCCGAAATCGTTGTTGCGCACGCGCAGGCTGTAACGCGGCTGGCCGGCGTAGATCGCGTCGGCGCCAAAGTCCAGCGCCGTGCGCGCCATCAGGAGCGAACCGGCCGGAGCCAGCAGTTCGGGGGTTTTCACCTCGCGGGCACGCGCAGGTCGGCGGTGACGCGGCCGATCTGCGCCAGTTCGTCTTCGTGCGGGGGATCGCGGAAGTCCTCGGCCAGGGCGGCCGCCTCCCATTCGCGCATGGCCGGGTGGGCGAGCATGGTTTCCATATAGCCGGCGGCGGCGCCCTGCGAGGTGATGCCATAAGTGCGGAAGCGATAAGCGACCGGCGCGTAGAAGGCGTCGACCGCGCTGAAGGCGGGGCCGGCCAGGAAGGGCCCGCCGAAGCGCGCCAGGCCTTCGTTCCAGAGTCGTTCGATGCGCGCGATGTCGGCCAGCAGTTCGGGAGAGCGTTGCGCCACGGCCACGCGCACGCCGACGTTCATGCCGTGCTGGCCGCGCAGCACGGAAAAGCCGGAATGCATTTCGGCCGCAGCGCAGCGTGCCCAGGCGCGGGCGGCAGCGTCCGCCGGCCAGACGCCGGGATGGCGCTCGGCGAGGTATTCGGCGATGGCCAGCGTATCCCAGACCACGGTGTCGCCATCGACCAGCCAGGGCACCTTGCCCGAGGGAGAGATTTCACGGAAGTCTGGCGCGCTGCCGCGGGTGAAGCGGTGCAGCACCTCATCGAAGGCGATGCCCAGCGCACGCATCAGCACCCAGGGCCGCAGCGACCACGAGGAATAATTCTTGTTGGTGATGTGGAGGAGGTAGCCCATTGCTCAGGCGCGGATCGTCTCGTCGAGCGTGATGTCCACCATCAGGTCCTGCGAGATGCGCTCCAGTTCCTGTGTCAGGGCGCCGGCGTCAAGGCCGGGCGCGGCTGTGAGTTCGGCCGTGGCATGGAACAGCACGGCGGCCGACATCGGCGCGCTCGAGGTGTGGGTTTCCAGGCTCTCGACATTGACCGCGTGGTTGGCCAGCACCATGGAAACCTCGCGCACGATGCCGATGCGGTCGTGGCCGACCAGGGCCAGCTTCAAGCGCCGTCCCGCGGGCGCCGTCCCGCCAGGGGATACCGCTTCGCATAACTTCTGCGCCGCGGCGGATTCGACGGTGACTTTCAATCCCTTGAGCTCGCCCAATGCCTTGCTCAGCGCGTCGGCCTGGGCGGCATCGATGCTGACCTCGACGATGCCGGCGAACTTGCCCGCCAGTTGCGCCATCGAGGACTCCAGCCAGTTGCCCTGGTGTGCGCTGATCGTCGCCGAGAGTTCGCCGACCAGGCCGGGGCGGTCGTCGCCGATGACGGTGAGTACGAGATGCTGGTTCATGGAATTCCGATCTGTCTGGGAGCTTATTGGCTTCAATCGTCGCACGGCGCCTTGGTTGCGGCAAGGGATGAGCCGCCCTCGATCAGCGCGATTTCGTCGGCAGTCAAATTAAACAGGCGATAGACCTCGGCGTCGATTTCCCTTTCGCAGCGCGCGATCTCGGTTGTCAACTCGGCGACTCGCGCCTTGTCGGCGTCGAAGCGTGCCTGCCAGTCGTCGCGCTCGGCGAGGGGGATGGGTTGCTTGAACTGCTTCTTGATCTCGTCGTGAAAGGCCTTGAAATCGAGCGCCGGCCAGTCGAGCAGCTTGCCCTTTAGCGTCGCGGACAGGGCGCCTGGTGCGAGGTCGGTGCGGACGCGGAAGCGGAATTTCTGTTGCAGATCGCGGCGCGCTTCGGCGGCGCGCTGGGCGGATTTGGCGAGTGTGGCGAGGCGGATTCGTGTATTTTTGTCCGGAGTTGGTACGGGAATGGTTTCGATGTTCTCCGCAAATAGACGAAGCCGCCACTCACCCCCTCGCAATGCCTCCGCGGTGCCGCAGAGATGGAACCAGTTAGCTCGCGAGTTAAGCAGGGCCATCAAATACCAGTCCGCGTCTGGAACGAAATACCCCGTATTTCCTGCAAAGAAGCCTTGCTCATCGATGACGAACTTGGGGCCTTGGGACATATCAGGATAAAAGACCTTTGGCCCCTCGAACTTGGGCACATATGCCTCTTGTGCCTGCTGCAACTCGAACCATTCCTGCTTGGTCGCCCGCTTTTCCAGTGCGGTCCTGAACTGCCTCAAGTGGCGCTCGATTGCCGGAAAGTCGGCGATGGCGACACGGCGCTTGGGGATGTAGATCAGCCACAAGTCCTGCGGCTCAATGCGCCACTTCTTCAAGTCCTTGCCTTCGAGGAAGGGCTTGAGCAGTTGGGACGAGTTCGGGTCTTCGGCAATCAGTCGGTCGCGGGTCGCCCTGTCGACGACAAAGGCCTCGTTGAGGCCAGTCTTGATGCCGTAGAGCGGCGAACCATAGACATCCTTCAGTGTCGGGTGGCCCTGCGTCAGTTTCTCGCGCAGGCTTGCCAGCACGTCGCTTTCAAGTCGCCATGATTCGTTGCCGAGCTGATCTTGCGGGAAGGTGCCGGCGTGTTGTTGGTACTCGGCTGCCAGACTCTCCGGCATGGTCTTCCCCAACGCGAGGAAGTGGACGGGCGCAAGCGGATCGGGACTGTCTGCGCGATCCATAACTACGATGGCGGGATAGGTGGTGACGCCTTCGAAGACCTGGATATCACCAAAATCGACAAGGGTACGGATTTGCGCGTGGCCCAGGAGATGGCGACGCAAGGCTTCTCCGGAGCCGGTTTTGAAGAAGGTTGAGGATGAGATATAGCCGAGTCGGCCGCCAGGTTTTAGCAGGGAGAGACCCAGTTCGTAGAAATAGCAGTAGAGGTCGGCGCGGTCGCTGGCGACCCCGTAGCGCTGCTCCAGATAGGGCTTGACCGGCTTGAGGCGCTCCATACGGACATAGGGCGGGTTGCCGAGGACGACATCGAAACCGCCATCGGCGAAGACGTCGGGGAAGGTAGCGTGCCAGTCGAACGGTCGGGTGGTGAATTCGGCGTCGGCAATCAGACTGTTGCCGATGCGAAGGTTGGCCTCCAGGCTCTCCAGGGGCTTGCCGTGCTGGGCAGTCTTGAGCCACAGCGACAGCTTGCTGATTTCTATGCTTTCGGGATTGAGGTCGACGCCGTAGAGGTTGCTGTTGAGGATTTCGCGGTTAATGTCAAAAAAGTCGGGGTTGCCGGTGATGGCCTGAATCTGCTCATTGGCGCGACGGTACTCGGAGTCGAGCAGGTCGAAGGCGGCAATCAGGAAGGCGCCCGAGCCACAGGCCGGATCGACTACGCGCAAGGTGTGCAGACGATCGCGCCAAGCGTTCCAGAAGAGAAATTCGACCAGGCGCTCCTGCGACTTGAGCTTGACCTGCTTTTTGCGCCCGGCGAGCTTTTTTTCGTCTTCGGTCGGCTTGCGCCAGCTTCCATCGGTTGTGGTGAAGTTGGCGCGCATTCGAGCCAGTTGCTCGGCGAGGAACGTGCCGAGACTCTGATCGACGATGAAGCGGGTGATTGGGTCGGGGGTGTAGACGATGCCGTCCTGCTTGCGCTTGCCGGAGATGGAAGTCGCCGACTCCCTGATCTGGGCTTCCAGCGCACCCAACGTAAAACCTTCCGTTCCGGCCAGTTCCTTGAGTTGCTCGATGTCGCTGACGGACTGCTCAAAAATGTGGCCCAGCACGTTAACGGACACATCCTCGGCGAAGTCGTAGCCGCCGAGTTCGGCGAACATCCGGCAGGCGTCGTCGGGCACGGCGAGCGCGTCAAGCACGGGATCGGCAGCGAACAGGCCACCGTTGTAGGCCGGTATGGAAAGCGCCGGGTTGCCCTTGTCGATGGCGCGAAACAGGGCATGAAAGTTGTCCCAAACCGGGCGCGGGTGATAAGGATCGCGATGCGACCAGGCCTGGCTCAGCGACTTTGACGGCAAAAGACCACGGTCTTCTGCGAAGGCGACGAACAGCACGCGGTCAAGGAGCTTTTGCACCGGTTCGATCAACTCTTCGGCGGATCTTTCGGTGGTTTGCATCAGGGCGATCAGCAGGTTGATGCGCCAGGTTTTGTAGTCACGATAGAGCTTCTGCGTGATTTCCTTTTCGGCCAGCGCGCTTTCGCGCAGCAGCTTCGCGGTTTCCCCGGACAGCAGTCGATCCGCGGAAAGCAGGAGGCGGAAGCGCCGGTAGGCCGCATCGGAGTCGGCCAGTTCGAGAATCTCGAAGCGCTCGTAGACCTGCCGGGTGTGGCCGACGGCATAGAGTCGAACCTCGACCATGTTCGACACCAGCAGGAACTTGCAGCCCGGCGTGTCCATGGCGTATTCCCAGACCTGCTGCACAGGACTCTTGTGCCGGCCGGGCATGATGGCGTCGAGGTCCGGGGTATCCGCGCCCTTCAGTTCGACCGGAGCAATTACTTTCTTGCCGGTGCTGCTGAAGAACCCCAACGCGGTATCCGCCGATCCGCTGCCGGTGCGCTTCTCGTCATTGAGCGTCCATTCGAGGCCGTTGCCGAAGGGGCGATAGCCCAGGAGTTCGACGAACACGCGCTGGATGAAAGGTCCGCGCAGTTCTGATTCCTTTTGCTTGCGGATGCTACCGTTGCGTATCGTCTCCGCCCAGTCGTGGAGCAGCTTTTTGTGATCTTGGGGCGTCGGCTGGCTTGCCGCGCGCTGGGCGAGCAAGCGTTGATTGAACAGCGGTTGATGGAAGAGAGTCACAGGCGCGTCGCGCCGCAGCTCCCACAAACTGTGGGTATTGGACGCATCAGAAACGGTCCCGCCTGTCGCGATAGCCGTCGGTGTTTGCGCTGCTGGCGATTCCGCCAAGTTGTTCAAACTCCTCCATCGGCACGCAGCCGCAGAACAGGTGGCGGTCGCCGTGAACGTCGTCGATGCGATTCACGTAAGGCCAGAACTTGTTCTCGGCGACCCAGGGCAGCGGGAACACCGCCTGCTGGCGCGTGTAGGGACGCGTCCATTCGCCGATGAAATCCGCCTCGGTGTGCGGCGCATGCTTGAGCGGGCTTTGCTCCAGCGTCCAGGCGCCGGTCTCGATCTGGCGGATCTCGTCGCGGATGCTGCACATCGCGGCGCAGAAGCGGTCGAGCTCGGCCTTGTCTTCCGATTCGGTGGGTTCCACCATCAGCGTGCCGGCCACCGGGAAGCTCACCGTCGGTGCGTGGAAGCCGTAGTCCATCAGGCGCTTGGCGATGTCGATCTCCGCCACGCCGGTGGCGGCCTTGATGGCGCGCACGTCGAGGATGCATTCGTGGGCGACGCGTCCCTGGCGGCCGGTGTAGAGCACCGGGTAATGGTCCTTGAGCTTCGCCGCGACGTAGTTGGCGTTGAGTATCGCGATCTCGGTGGCGCGCGTCAGGCCGGCACCGCCCATCATGCTGATGTACATCCAGGAGATCGGCAGGATGGACGCCGAGCCCCAGGGCGCGGCGGAGACCGCGTGCTGACCGGCGTGCGGACCGGGAACGGCTTGCACCGCGTGGTTGGCCATGTAGGACGCCAGATGCGCCTTGAGGCCGATCGGCCCCATGCCCGGCCCGCCGCCGCCGTGCGGGATGGCGAAGGTCTTGTGCAGGTTGATGTGCGAGACGTCGGCGCCGATGTCGGCAGGTCGGCAGAGGCCGACCTGGGCATTGAGGTTGGCGCCGTCCATGTACACCTGACCGCCGTGCTCATGCACGATGGCGCAGATGTCCTTCACCGCTTCCTCGAACACGCCATGGGTCGAGGGGTAGGTCAGCATCAGACAGGACAGGCGTTCGGCATGCTGCGCGGCCTTGGCCTTGAGGTCCGGCACGTCGACGTTGCCGTTGTCGTCGCAGGCCACCGCGACGACCTCCAGGCCGCACATCTGCGCCGTGGCCGGGTTGGTGCCATGGGCCGACTTCGGGATCAGGCAGACGTTGCGCGCGCGCTGGCCGTTCGCTTCCTGGTAACGGCGGATGGCGACCAGACCGGCGTATTCGCCCTGGGCGCCGGAATTCGGCTGCATGCAGATCGCATCGAAGCCGGTGATGGCCTTGAGCTGGTGCTCCAGCCCGGTGATCAGTTCGACGTAGCCCTTCGCCTGGTCCAGCGGGGCGAAGGGGTGCATCTGCGAAAACTCGGGCCAGGAGACGGGAATCATCTCGGCGGCGGCGTTGAGCTTCATGGTGCAGGAGCCGAGCGGGATCATGGCGTGGTCCAGCGCCAGGTCGCGGTTCTGCAGGCGCTTGAGGTAGCGCAGCATGCCGTGCTCGGTATGGTGGCTGTTGAACACCGGGTGCGCGAGTATCGGTTCGCGCCGTTGCAGCGTCACGGGAATCGCGCAGGGGCGGGCGGCGTCGAGCGCCTCGACCGGGGCGCCGGTGTGGCCGAAAAGCTTCAGCAGCGCGGCGACGTCTTCGCGCGTGGTGGTTTCGTCCACGCTGATGCCGACCGTTTCCTCATCGACGCGGCGCAGGTTGAAACCGGCGGCGACCGCCGCCTGCATGATCTTCGCCGTGTTGCCAGCGCCGACTCTTACTTCAAAGGTATCGAAGAAGTCGCGCCCGGTGACGCCCAGGGCGCCCGCCAGCAGCGCGGCGAGGCGGTGGATGCGCGAGGCGATGGCGCGCAGTCCCCTGGGCCCGTGCCACACCGCATACATGCCGGCGATGTTGGCCAGCAGCACCTGGGAGGTGCAGATGTTGGAATTGGCCTTCTCGCGGCGGATGTGCTGTTCGCGCGTCTGCAGCGCCATGCGGTAGGCCGTCTTGCCGCGCGCGTCCTTGGAGACGCCGATGATGCGGCCCGGCATCGAGCGCACATGGGCTTCGCGCGTGGCGAAGAAGGCGGCGTGCGGTCCGCCGAAACCCATCGGCACGCCGAAGCGTTGCGACGAGCCGAGCGCGATGTCGGCGCCCATCTCGCCGGGTGGCTTCAACAGCACCAGGGCCATCAGGTCGGAGGCGACGGCCACGATCGGACACTGCGCGCCGCCCTTGTTCTTTACATGGGCGATGGCCGTGGTCAGGTCGGCAATTTCCCCGCGCGCATTCGGGTACTGGAACAGGGCGCCGAACAGTTCGTGCCTGTGTGCATCTTCCGGCCGGCCGAAGACCAGCTCGAAACCGAAGTACGCGGCGCGCGTCTTGATCACATCGATGGTCTGCGGGAAGGCGGCGTCATCGACGAAGAAGACATTGCCCTTGGCCTTCGAGGCGCGTCGCGCCATGGTCATGGCTTCGGCGGCGGCGGTGGCCTCGTCGAGCAGCGAGGCGTTGGCGAGCTCCAGGCCGGTGAGGTCGATCACCGTCTGCTGGTAGTTGAGCAGGGCCTCCAGGCGGCCCTGGGCGATCTCGGCCTGGTAGGGCGTGTAGGCGGTGTACCAGCCCGGGTTCTCGAACAGGTTGCGCAGGATCACCGGCGGCGTCAGCGTGCCGTAGTAGCCCTGGCCGATCAGCGACTTCTTCAGCACGTTCTTCGCCGCGACGGCCTTCAATGCCGCCAGCGCGGCATGTTCCGGCATCGCGGCGGGCAGGTCGAGCGGGCGCTGCAGGCGGATCGTCGCCGGCACCGTCTCGCCGATCAGCGTGCGCAGCGAATCGGTGCCGATCGAGGCCAGCATCGCCGCGATGGCGTGCTCGTCGGGGCCGATGTGGCGGCCGATGAATTCTTCGCGGTTTTCCAGCTCGGTGAGCGGGTGGGAAAGGTGTTCAGCGTGCATGTCAGAGCGTCGCGGCGTAGGCGTCGGCCGTAAGCAGGCCGCCCAGTTCGGTGACGCACTGGTCGGCGGCGGCCGGCTTGATGCGGAACAGCCAGGTGGCATAGGCATCGGCGTTGACCGATTCCGGCGCGTCGGCGGCGGCCTGGTTGGCCTCCACCACTTCGCCGGAGACCGGCGCGTAGATGTCCGAGGCGGCCTTGACCGACTCGACCACCGCGCATTCCTCGCCGGCCTTGACCACGCGGCCGACCGCCGGCAGTTCGAGGAAGACGATGTCGCCCAGGGCTTCCTGGGCGTGGTCGGTGATGCCGATGGTGACGCTGCCGTCGGCTTCGAGCCGGGCCCACTCGTGGGAAGCGGCGTATTTCAGGTTGTCTGGCGTGTTCATGTGCGTTTCCTCAGATCAGGGGGTTACCGTTGCGGACGAATACGGGCTTGACGACGCGCGCCTTGAGGCGCTTGTCGCGGATTTCGACGTCCACCTCGCTGCCGGGGGCGATGCCTTGCGGCAGGCGCGCCAGCGCGATGGACTGGTTGAGGCTGGGCGAGAAACTGCCGCTGGTGGTCTCACCCTCGCCCAGCGGCGTGACGACTTTCTGGTGGGCGCGCAGCACGCCGCGATCGAGCAGCAGCAGGCCCTGGAACTGGTTGCGCGCTTGCCGTGTCACCAGCGCCGACTTTCCGATGAAGTCGCGCGCGGCGTCCTTCGTATCCACCGTCCAGCGCAGGCCGGCTTCGTAGGGCGTGATTCCCTCGTCCATGTCCTGGCCGTAGAGGTTCATGCCGGCTTCCAGCCGCAGGGTGTCCCGCGCGCCCAGGCCGCAGGGCTTGACGCCGGCGTCCAGCAGTTGCTGCCAGGCCGGTCTTGCGGCGGCGGCCGGCAGGGCGATCTCGAAGCCGTCCTCGCCCGTGTAGCCAGTGCGGGCGACCAGCCAGCCCTCCCATTCCGCGGCCTGGAACACGCCCAGCGCCTGCGTCGCGGCGCGCGCGGCGGGGAAGGCGGCCCAGAATTTCTCGCGGGCGTTCGGCCCCTGCACGGCGATCATGGCCAGCGCAGCGGGGCCCTCGCGGCGCTGCGTGAGTTCGGCGGTGAAACCGACCAGCTGCGCGCGCATCCAGGCGATGTCCTTCTCCGCGGTGCCGGCGTTCACCACGATGCGGTAGTGCGTCGGGCTGAAGAAGTAGACGATCAGGTCGTCGATCACGCCGCCCGATTCGTTCAGCATGCAGGAATACAGCGCCTTGCCCGGCACGGCCAGCTTCGCCACGTCGTTGGCCAGCAGGCGGCGCAGGAAGCGCGTGGCATCGGCGCCGGCGAGGTCCAGCGCGCACATGTGGGAGACGTCGAACATGCCGGCGTCGCGGCGCACGGCGTGGTGCTCCTCGATCTGCGAGCCGTAGTGGATGGGCATGTCCCAGCCGGCGAAGTCGACCATCTTCGCGCCGGCGGCAAGATGGGAGTCATGGAGCGGCGTGCGTAGCGGCATGGTAATCCTCGGACAAGATGCGGCAAGTGGCGTGACGGGGCTCCGTCACGTCCCCATCTGTCCTTGGCGCCTGAGAGATTTACTCCGTCGGCGGGCAGGCTTCACGATGCTGCGGTGAGCTGCCGCTCTCCAGATTTTCGGTGCGTCGTCGGTCCTTTTGCCTGAGCGGTTCCTGGGGGTTGCGCCTTCGGCGGTGCAGGCGGGAAACGCATCACTCTCTCCCGACGACCAGCGGCGAATTATCCTACAAAGCCCCCGCGCGCGGTTCGCTGGATGCGCCAAACTGTTTACCGCGGCCCCGGTTTCATGTACTGTATGCAACACCAGCTACCGGAGCATGCCATGGCCCACGATCTGACCCCCCGCCAGCAGGAAATCCTCGATTTCATCCGCAGCAGCATGGAAGTCTTCAGCATGCCGCCGACGCGCGCCGAGATCGCCGGTGCCTTCGGCTTCGCTTCGCCCAATGCCGCCGAGGACCACCTGCGGGCGCTGGCGAAAAAGGGTGCGATCACCCTCGAACCCGGCTCCGCGCGCGGCATCCGCCTGGTCGAGCAACTCGGCCTGCCGCTGATCGGCACGGTCGCCGCCGGCAGCCCGCTCTTGGCCGTGGAAAACCGCCTCGGCAACATCCGCATCGATCCCGCGTTGTTCACCCCGCAGGCCGATTTCCTGCTGCGCGTGCGCGGCCTGTCGATGATCGAGGCGGGGATACTCGACGGCGACCTGCTTGCCGTGCATCGCACCTCCGAAGCCAGCAACGGCCAGATCGTCATCGCCCGCATTGGCGACGAAGTCACCGTCAAGCGCTTCAAGCGGCGCGGCACCATGGTCGAACTGATCGCCGAAAACCGCGACTTCGCGCCCATCCTGGTCAATACCCGCAAGGAAGCGCTGACCATCGAGGGCGTGGCCGTCGGTCTCATTAGAGACGGGCGTACCCTCTGATTCACCCAAACCATGAATCCCGCCCTCGCAGGGGCGCTGCAGCGTGGCGAGATCCGTCGCGGCGACGCCTTCGCCGTGGCGCCGGCGCCGACTCTTGGCAGCGGCTTCCCCCTCCTCGATGCCGAACTGCCCGGCGGCGGCTGGCCGCGCGGGGCGCTGACCGAACTGCTGGCCGGGCATGAGGGCATCGGCGAACTCGGCCTGCTGTTGCCCGCGCTGGCGACGCTGACCGCCGCCGGCC
>NZ_JAFLDR010000041.1 GCF_017302275.1 Sulfuritalea sp. | reverse complement strand
GGCGCGGCGGCCGGCGGCGGCGGCGGTGACGATCAGGTCGGCGCCATGCACGGCATCGCCGCCGGCGAAGATGCGCGGGTGGGAAGTGCGGCCGTGGGCGTCGACCTTGATCGCGCCGTATTCGGTGGCGACGCCGCCGGCTTCAAGCCAGTAGGGCGCCGCCGGCTGCTGGCCGAAGGCGAGGATCACGGCATCACAGGGCACGGAAATCGCCGTAGCGTCAGCGCCGACTTTGAAGTTCACGCTACGCACTGAGGCGTCGCCTTCGATGGCGAGCGGCGTGTGCTCGAAGAGGAAACTCACGCCTTCCTCAATCGCCGCGACGCGCTCGTGCGGGTTGGCACGCAGCTTCTCGGCCGTGCCGCGATAGGCGATCGCCACACTGGTTGCGCCGTCGCGCAACGCGGCGCGCGCGCAATCCATCGCCGTGTCGCCGCCGCCCAGCACCAGCACACGCTTGCCGACGAGGCTGCCGGCGACGGCTCCGTCCTTGCCACGGTTGATGCGGCCGAGATAGGACAACGCGTCATCGACGCCGAACAGCTCGCGCCCCGGCAGCGAAACCTCGCGCGCCTGGCGCGCGCCGAGGCCGAGGAAGACCGCCTCGTTGTCGTCGCGCAATTGCAGGAAGCGTTCGGCATCGACCTCGGTGCCGAGCTCGAAACGGATGCCGGCCTGCTCCAGCAGGATGCGGCGGCGGTCCAGCGCGCGCTTGTCGAAGCGGAAGGGTGGCAGGCCGCTGGACAGCATGCCGCCGACCTGCGTATCGCGGTCGTAAACCGTCACGTTCCAGCCGGCGCGATTCATTGCCTCGGCGAAGGCCAGTCCGGCCGGGCCGGCGCCGATTACCGCGGCGTCCTTGTCGATGCGTTTGGCCGGTGCCAGTTGCGGACGCCAGCCGCGGGCCAGGGCTTCCTCGGTCACCGCGTGCTCGATGGCGCCGATGGCGACGGCCGCCTCGCCCTGCCGCACGCGGGCACAGGAGCCTTCGCAGAGCCGGTCCTGCGGGCACAGCGCGCCGCAGAGTTCCGGCATCGGCGAGGTAGAGGCCATGATTTCGGCGGCGGCCTCGATCCTGCCCTTGGCGGCCTGCATCAGCCACTCGGGTATGCGGTTGTGCAGCGGGCAGGCCGTGCGGCAGGTCGGTTCGCCGCAGTCGAGGCAGCGCGTGGCCTGGGCCTGGATCTCGGCCAGCGGCAGGCGCTCGGCGCAGGCGTCGATGCGCGGCAGTTCCGGCGCGGCGACGCGGCGCAGGAGATGGGTCGCGTCCTGCCTCAGCGCCGGACGCAGCAGGTTGCGCACGTCGCGGATTTCCAGCGCGTCGGTGGGGCAGGAGACCACGCAGCGCGCGCAGCCCATGCAGTCTTCGAGGCCGGTGACGCGGCCGTGGGCCTTGCCCTGCTTCCACACCGGGATGCCCATGTCGCAGGCCTGTTCGCAGCGGCCGCAGTCGATGCAGCGTTTCTCGTCCATCTTCACGTCGTAGAAGCCGGCATGGTTGAGCAGGCCGAAGGTGGCGCCGAAGGGGCAGAGGAAGCGGCAGTAGGCTCGGTTGCCGACCAGCGGCGCGATGAAAAAGGTGCCGAAGTAGGTGGCGGCGACCAGCAGGTAAAAGCCGCTAACGAAGGAAATCGTCCAGGAGTTGGGCGGGTATTGCGTCACCACCAGCACGCCGACGTAGTAGACGAAGAACAGCCATTTGATGTGGCGCAGCTTCCAGGCCAATTCGCCGCGCGGGGAATTCTCGCGGAAGGCGAAGCCCACCGTCTCGCGGATGCCGACGCAGGGGCAGCCGAAGCCGCAGATCACGCGCCGGCCGAAAAAGAAGACCAGCGCCAGCACGAGGAAGAAAGTCAACGTGCCCGGCGTATGCAAAGAGGGAAACACCGGTTGCGACCAGAGGTAGCCGATGTAGGGTTCGAAGAAGGGATTAAGCCAGGGCACCAGCCACCACAGGCCGGTGACCACGCCGACCAGGATGATCAGGCGGCGCCGCGTGTAGGCATTTTTTTCGGCGACGATGCGCCAGATGCCGAAGGCCAGGATGATGGCGTATTCGGTGTAACGGTTGAGCCAGATCGGGCTCTCGAAAAGGAATAGCCAGGTCTCGTTGAGCCAGCCGACGAAGGCCAGGGTGAAGGCCGCCAGCGACAGCAGCTTGACCGGCCAGCCATAGCGCGAGGGCAGGGTGTCCTGCTCGTCCGCCGTGACGCAATGCGGCGCGCGCGGAAAGCCGCCGATGGGTTGTTCAAGCGTGATGGTGGCCAAGGGCGTTCTCCGCGATAGGGGTGGCGGGAGTGGTGGCGCCGGCGGTCGGATAGCCCAGTTCGCGCCAGGCGAGGATGCCGCCGCGTACGACGCGCAGGCCGGAAAAGCCATGCTTCGCCAGCAGGCGCGCGGCCTGCCCCGAACGCACCTGGGTGCGGCAGATCAGCACGATCCCGTCCTTGCGCCAGGAGCCGAGTTCATCGATGCGCGCCCGCAACTCGCCCAGCGGCAGGTTGATGGCGCCGGGCACATGGCCGGTTTCGCCATCGAAGTCCTTTGCCTCGCGGACGTCGATCACGGCAATGCCGCCTGCCGCCTGCAGAGCGCGCAGCATTTCCGGCGTGATCATCAGGCCGGCCTTGAACTGGCGCACCAGGCGCGGCAGGAACATCAGCGCCGCTGCGACGGCCAGCGCCAGCAGGCCGTTGCGGATGGCGTTGGCATCACCGGCCAGCGCCGCGCGCCCGGCATGGCCCAGCCAGGCATAGGCCAGCGCGCCGGGCAGCATGCACACGGCGGAAGCCAGTGCGTAGGCGGCCAGCGGAATGCGTGTCAGGCCCAGGGCGTAATTCACCACATTGAAGGGGAAGAGCGGAACCAGCCGGACGAAGGCGACGAAGCGCCAGCCCTCGGCCTCGACGCCCTCGATCAGTTGCTTGAGGTGTCCGCCGGCCTTCCGCGCCACCCACTCGCCGGCCAGGTGGCGCGCGACGAGGAAGGCCAGCACGGCGCCCAGCGTGGCGCCGGCCAGGCTGTAGAGTGCACCGGGCAGGATGCCGAACAGGGCGCCGGCGGTCAGCGTCAGCACCGAACCGGGGAGGAACAGCACGGTGCCGGCGGCGTAGATCGCGATGAACAAAACTGGCGCCCACCAGCCGGCCGACGTAAGCCAGGCTTGCAGCGCCTCCTGCGAGAACTGTTCGCGGTTGGCGAAGGCCAGGGCCAGGCCCGCGACCAGGGCGATGCCCAGGGCGAGGCGTGCCAGGCTAGCGGGCTTCATGGCCGGCCGCGCCGCCGTGGCCGATTGCATAGCCCTCGCCGGAATTGATGAAGGGAATTGCCAGCATCCCGGGCAGGCTGACGCAGCGCGGGTCGCCGCCAAGGCCGGCGACGCCGATTTCCATGCTCTCCTGCGGCAGGCGTGTGGCGGCACGGTAGGTGCCAAAGAGTCGGTCCCAGACCGAAAGGTTGAAACCGAAGTTGCTGTTGGCCTCGGCGTTGTCGGTGGAGTGGTGCACGCGGTGCATGTCGGGCGTCACCAGCAGCACGCGCAGGCCGGCATCGGCAGCGGCGGGCAGCTTGACGTTGCCGTGGTTGAACATCGCCGTGGCATTGAGCAGCACCTCGAATACCAGCACGGCGGCGGCCGGTGCGCCGATCACGGCGATCACGGCGAACTTGATCAGCATCGAGAGGATGATCTCGAGCGGGTGGAAGCGCGCGCCGGTGGTCAAGTCGTAATCCGGGTCGGCGTGGTGCACCTGATGCAGGCGCCACAGCACCGGCACGGCATGGACCATCACGTGCTGGACCCATATCGCGAAGTCCATTGCAACCACGGCCAGCACCAGCGCCAGCCCGTCGGGCAGGTCGATGTTGTTGAGCAGGCCCCAGCCGCGCTGCGCGGCCAGCGTGGCGAAGGCCACGGAGGCGAAGGGGAAGGTCAGGCGCACCAGCACGGTGTTGAACACCACCAGCCCGAGGTTGGCGCTCCAGCGCCGGGTGCGGGTATGCAAGCGCGCACGGCGCGGTGCGGCGACTTCCCAGACCGCCATCAGGGCGAAGATGCCGAAGAAGAAGGAAAGCCGGGTCACCGTTTCGTTGGCCAGCGCAAATTCATTGAACGCCATGCGAACCCTCCTCGTAAATGCCGCTTGCGCCCGGAATGAGAAGCGGCTAATATTCAAATAATCAACCAAACAGTTGAATAGTACGAAGGCCGCTGCGGGATGTCAAGGGGCAATTCCCCGCGGGGCCGACCGCCCTGTTCGGAAAAGATTGGAGGCAAGGGAAATGGCAAAGCATCTATTCATACTCAACGATCCGCCGTATGGCACGGAGCGCAGTTACAACGCCTTGCGCCTTGCGATTTCGCTGGCCAAGGTCGAGGGCGGGCAGGTCCGTGTGTTCCTCATGGGCGATGCCGCCGCCTGCGCCAAGTCCGGGCAGAAGGTGCCCCAGGGTTACTACAACGCCGGCGACATGCTGGGCATGGTCGCGCGGCGCAACGCCGAGGTAGCTGTCTGCGGCACCTGCATGGACGCGCGTGGCATCGCCGAAGGCGAGCTGGTGGCGGGCGCGCTGCGCGGCACGCTGGCGCAACTGACCGAATGGACGGTCTGGGCTGACAAGGTTCTGGTGTTCTGATGGGCCGCCCGTCGTGAGTCCGGTCAAGGTCATTTCGCAGCAGCCCCCCGGCGGGCGTTGCGGCCTCTACACCCGCTATGCGGAAGCCATCGAAGCGGTCACCGGCTGGCCGCACAGCGTGGTGCACAGCGAAACCCGTGATGCGCATGGCGAGGGGTTCCCGAGCCTGGCCATCCGCGATGTCGCGCTGCAGCCGGAAGATGCGTTCATCCTGACGCCGGAGGAGATCCGCATTCACCTTGCCGGGCTGGGAGTGGCGCCAGGGACGCTAAATGCGTTGATGGTTCGCTTGCAGGCGATCCACGATGACTTCATGAGGCCGCTGTCGGGCTAGCCCGGTACAATTCAGGGACGCGCAGGCAGGCGAACGCTGGCGAACAACGAGGAGCGCATTGCAAATGTCAGGCGGAAATTTCAAGCAGGACGTCTATGCACAACTGGCGCGGGTGGCCAAGGCGGTCGGCCATGCCAACCGCTTGGAGCTGCTCGAGTTCGTCGCGCAGGGGCCGCGCGGCGTCGATGAACTGGCCAACATGACGCATCTGTCGGTCGCCAATGCCTCGAAGCACCTCCAGGAACTGCGCCTGGCCGGGTTGGTCCGGGCGCGCAAGGAAGGCGTGCGTGTGTTTTACGAAGTGGCGGGGCCCGATGTCGTCGATCTGCTGGGTTCCCTGCGCGTGGTGGCGGAAACTCGCGTCGCCGAGGTCTCGCAACTGCTGCGCACCTACATCACGGCGCGTGACGACCTGGAACCGATACCGGCGGAAGAGCTTATGGAACGCGCCCGGCTGGGCTTGGTCACCGTACTCGACGTGCGTCCGCCTGAGGAATATGCCGCGGGCCATTTGCCGGGCGCCGTCAATATCACCGTGCAAGCCCTCGGCGGCCACCTCAAGCGCCTGCCCAAGGGACGTGAGGTCATCGCTTACTGCCGCGGCCCCTATTGCCTGTTGTCGGTGGACGCCGTGGCCCTGTTGCGGGAAAAAGGCTACAAGGCACGGCGCCTGGAAGACGGCTTTCCCGAGTGGAAGGCCGCCGGCATGCCGGTCGAGGCCTAAGCCGGTCGCCTCCTTCGTTCGCCTATAGGATCTCGATCACCCATTTTGTCACGATGCCATTGGCATGGGCGCACTTGCCGCCGTGCGCGGAGTCGAAAGCCTCGTATTCGGCGGCATTCCACATGTCGTAGGTGCGGCCGGTGAACTACTGCTGCAGTTCGCGGCAGGCAATGCCGCCGAACTCCGCGCGAAAGCGCTCCCTGAGCTTCTTCGCTTTCTTGACGTTGTTGATGTAGCGGCCCTTGTCCGGTTTGTCGCGATCGCGCCCGTACTTCGCGCTCAGCGCCAGAAGGCCGCCGGTGAGCGTGCCGCAGACGCCTTCGCCGAACGGGGCGCCGCCGCCCGAGAGTCCATGGCTCGCCTTGACCATCTGGTCGCCGACAATGCCGATGGTTTCCTGCGCGGTGGCAAGTACGCACTGCGGACAGCAACCGTAGTCGAGTTCGTACTGGGTTGCCTTTTGGTAGGTCTCGTCGGCCAGCACAATACGGTCGGAATCCATGATCAGCCCTAGGGTATTAGCCATATCTAATATATGACTCTCTCAGGGTGGATGCAATCCTCAATGCGGCGACTACGGATACCGGACCTGCAGGTTTTAGTGCGATAGTTATACATACTGGGTGCTTCATTCCATTTTCCGCAGGTTCGACAAGGCAATGCAGAACAGCGAAGCAAAATTCATCGACGTAAGCGACCTGCGGGTAGGCATGTACGTCTTTCTGGACCTTGACTGGATGAAGCATCCGTTCGCACTCAACAGCTTCCGGATTTCGTCGCGCGACCAGATCGAGACCATCCGCGGCTTCGGCATCGGGCAGATCCGCTGGTCGCCCGAGCAGAGCGACCCGGACGTGATACGTGAAAAGCGGGCACCACAGTTGCCGCCCAACGGCAACCATGTCGCGCGCCAGGCGGTGGTCGACGCGGTGGTGGCCGAAGCCGAGCTGGTGCGCCAGCGCCGCCAGTTGCTGGCGGCCCAGCAGGAAAGCCTGGCCATCTGCGAGCGGCAGTTTGCCGTCGCGGCGCATGGGTTCCGCCAGGTGGTGGACAACGTTGATGTCCAGCCTGGGATGGCACGCCTGCGCTCGGAACAGATCGTCGGCGGCATGGTGGAGAAGATGCTGGAGCACGGGGAATCGGACATTCGCCTGCTGTCCGAAAACGCTGGCGAGAAATCTTCCCTGCACGCCGTCAATGTGACAGTCATCGCGCTGCTGCTGGGCAAGGCCCTCGGCCTGGATTCGGCTGAACTGGCCGAGGTTGGCACCGGCGCGCTGTTGCACGACATCGGCAAGATGCGTCTGGCGGAACGCCTGCGCTGGTCCGATCCGGATTTCAACCCCGCCGAACGAAAATTGCACCAGGAGCATGTCGCCCATGGCGTCGCCATCGGCCAGGCCATGCAGCTCGCGCCACGTGCGCTAGCCGCGATCGCCGAACACCATGAGCTGGCCGACGGCAGCGGCTATCCGCGCCGCCTGGCGGGCGCCGCCATTGCACGGCCGGCGCGCATCTGCGCCCTGGTCAACCAGTACGACAACCTGTGCAACCCGCAGAACCCGTCGCTGGCGCTCACGCCGCACAATGCGCTGTCGCAGATCTACGCACTGATGAGGCCCCACTACGACAGCGAGGTGCTGACCCTCTTCATCCGCATGATGGGCGTCTATCCGCCCGGCTCGGCGGTCGAACTGACCGACGGCCGCTATGCGCTGGTCGTTTCGGTGAATTCCCTGCGCCCGCTCAAGCCGCGCATTGTCATCTTCGAGCCGCGCGTGCCGCGCGCCGAAGCCATGGTCGAGGACCTCGAACATTTGCCGACAATCGGCATCCGTCGCAGCCTGAAGCCGCTGCAGCTGCCCCGCGCCGTGTACGACTATCTGTCGCCGCGCAAGCGCCTTTGCTACTACTTCGAGCGCGCTCGCCCGGGCGGTGAAAGCGAGGTGGCGTCATGACCCGGCCGGACTGGCTGCCGCTGATCGAAGCCATGGGCAATGCCGTATGGATCGTCGACGCGACGTCGTTGCGCGTCGTTGCAGTGAACCGGGCCGCCGCGGACCTGCTCGGCGTGCCGGCCGCAGCGCTGGTCGGCAAGCCGGCCCTGGAGCTGGCGGCGACCCCGGAGGATGTCTGCTTCTGGGAGGATGCGGCGCGTGGCCAGGGCGACCGCATCCGGTCGGAAACCCTGCTGGTGCGCGGCGACGGCGGCAGCGTGCATGTCGAGCGCACGGTCAGCCGGGTCACGGTCGGCGGCACAAGCGTTTTCGTGGTCGACATGCGCGACCAGTCCGCCGAGCGGCGCACCGAGGCGGATCTGGAGCGGCTGCTGGCCGAACTGCGCGCCACGCTGGAATCGACCGCCGATGGCATCCTCGTCATCGACCTGCATGGCGCGATCCGGAACTACAACCGGCGCTTTGCTGAACTATGGAACCTGCCGCAGGAACTGGAAACACGGCGCGACGACGCCGCGATCCGCGAGTGGATGGCGCAGGGTATGCTCGACCCCGCCGCCTATGCCGATCGCCTTGCGGCCATCACCGGCGAACCGCTGCTGGAAACCAGCGATGTGCTGTCCCTGCGTTCCGGCAGCACTCTGGAACGCGTCACGCTGCCGCAGTACGCTCGCGGCCGGCCGATCGGACGGGTTTTCTCCTTCCGCGACATCACCAACCTCAAGCAGGCGGAGCGTTCCCTGCGTGAAGCCAACGAAAGCCTGGAGGCGCGGGTCGCGGAGCGCACGGCGGAACTGGTGATCGCCAAGAACCAGGCCGAGGCCGCCAACATCGCCAAGAGCGCATTCCTTGCCAACATGAGCCACGAGATTCGCACACCGATGAATGCCATTGTCGGCATGACCAGCCTGTTGCGTCGCTCGGGCGTGACCCCGAAGCAGGAAGAACGGCTGGACAAGATCGGCGTGGCAAGCGAGCACCTGCTGGAGATCATCAACGCCATCCTCGACATTTCCAAGATCGAGGCCGGCAAGCTCGAACTCGAACAGGCCGAAGTCACGGTCGGCGCCATCACCGCCAGCGTCGCGTCCATGCTGTTCGAGCGCGCGCAGGCCAAGCGGCTGAGGCTGGTGGTCGAAACGCAGCAGCTGTCCGGCCGCTTGCTCGGCGATCCGACCCGGCTGCAGCAGGCGCTGCTCAACTACGCCACCAATGCGATCAAGTTCACCGAGCGTGGCACCGTGACCTTGCGCGCGCGGCTGATCGAGGAATTGCCCGACGAGGTGCTGGTGCGCTTCGAGGTCGAGGACACCGGCATCGGCATCGACGCGCAGGCCTTGGCCAGGCTGTTCTCCACCTTCGAGCAGGCGGACAACTCCACCACCCGCAAGTATGGCGGCACCGGCCTCGGCCTCGCCATCACCCGGCGCCTGGCGGAACTGATGGGCGGCAGCGCGGGCGTCAAGAGCGAGCCCGGGGTCGGCAGCACCTTCTGGTTCACGGCGCGCCTGGCGAAGGGGCGGGCGCCGGCCGCCAGCACCGCGCCGGCCGTGCGCGCCCAGCTTGCAGGCGGCGTGGTCGTGGCGCAGACGGACCGGCGGCGCATCCTGCTGGTCGAGGACGATCCGATGAATCGTGAAATAGCGATCGTGGTGCTCGAAGACACGGGTCTCATCGTCGATCCGGCGGCGGACGGCGACGTTGCGGTCGAGATGGCGGCTGCCCACGATTACGCGCTGATCCTGATGGACATCCAGATGCCCACCATGGGCGGTATCGAAGCCACCCGACACATCCGCGCCTCGGCCAATGGGGCCGCGGTGCCGATCATCGCCGTCACGGCGAATGCCTTCGCCGAAGACAGGGCGCGCTGCCTCGAGGCGGGGATGAACGACTTCATCTCCAAGCCGTTCAATCCAGACAAGCTGTTTGCGATAATCCGCAAGTGGCTGCCGCAAGGCGACGCCTGAGGCGTTGCACGGCGCCACCCGCGCGGCACCGCCGCTGCGGTCCACCATCAACAGGGGAAATCCGGCCATGACCAAATCCAGCGGGCTCCGCAAGGGCTTTTCGACGCGCGCCATCCACCATTCCTACGACCCCTATGCCGGCCACGGCTCGCTGAATCCGCCGGTCTATCTGAGTTCGACCTACACATTCCCCACGGTCGAGGACGGCGCGGCTCGCTTCGCCGGCGAGCAGGCTGGCTACGTTTATTCCCGCGTCGGCAACCCGACCACGCACCTGCTCGAACAGCGCATCGCCGACCTCGAAGGCGGCGAGGCCGCCGTGGTCACCGGCTCGGGACAGGGCGCCACCACCTCCTTGCTATGGACGCTGCTCGCGCCCGGCGACGAGATCATCGCCGACAAGACGCTCTACGGCTGCACCTTTGGCTTCCTCAACCACGGCCTGGCCAAGTTCGGCGTCAGGATCACCCACCTCGACCTGACCGACCCGCGCAATCTCGAAGCGGCGATCGGCCCGCAGACGAAGATCGTGTTCTTCGAGTCGCCGGCCAACCCCAACATGCGCCTCATCGACATCCCCGCGGTTTCCGCCATCGCCCGCCGCCATGGCGCGCTGACCGTGGTGGACAACACTTATTGCACGCCCTACCTGCAGCGCCCGATCGAACTCGGCGCCGACTACGTGCTGCACTCGGCGACCAAGTATCTCGGCGGCCACGGCGACCTGATCGCCGGCGCCATCGTCGGGCCGAAAGAGCCGCTGCTGCAGGTGCGCTTCCATGGCCTCAAGGACATGACCGGCGCTGTACTCTCCTCGCAGGACGCCTTCCTCATCCTGCGCGGGATCAAGACCCTTTCGTTGCGCATGCACCGTCACAGCGAGAACGCACAGGGCATCGCCGAGTTCCTCGCGCGCCATCCCAAGGTCGAGGTCTGCCATTACCCGGGGCTGGAATCCTTTCCGCAGCGCGAACTGGCCAGGCGCCAGATGAAACTGCCCGGCGGCATGCTGGCCTTCGAGCTCAAGGAAGGCATCGAGACCGGACGGCGCTTCATGAATGCGCTGCAATTGATCACCCGCGCCGTCAGCCTCGGCGACGCCGAGAGCCTGGCCCAGCATCCGGCGAGCATGACGCATTCCTTCTACACGCCGGAAGAGCGCAAAGAGCACCTGATCGGCGAAGGCCTGGTGCGCATTTCGGCCGGCCTGGAGGATCTCGAAGACCTGCTGGCCGACGTCAAGCAGGCGCTGGATGCCGCGTGACGCGTGAACCGCCGTGCCGCGGGCGCCGACCTTTGCGGCGCGCCCATCGAATGATGAATCCCGCGAACCATTTTGCCGGTCGCGGGCAGATTGAACCGGAGTCCTGAAATGCCCATCGCGCTTGCCGAAAAATATCGCGGTACCGCCCACGGCGAGGAGGCCGCCGCCATCCTCGGCGCCTGCGTCCAGTGCGGCCAATGCACCGTCAACTGCCCGACTTTCCGCATCCTCAACGACGACTGGGACAGCCCGCGCGGGCGCATCAGCCTGATCCGCCAGTTATTCGAGGGCGAACCCAGCGGCGCCGACCTGCAACTGCACCTCGACCGCTGCCTGACCTGCCGCTCGTGCGAGGCGATGTGTCCCGAGGGCGTGCGCTTCGGCCGCCTGCTGGACATCACGCGGGAGCAGATCGAGCCGGTGGCGAAGCGCGGCACCAAGGAGCGCCTGCTGCGCCGCGCGCTGCGTGCCGTGGTGCCCTACCGGTCCCGCTTCACGGCGCTGCTGCGCGTCGGCCAGGCGCTGCGCGGCGTGCTGCCTGCCGATGTGCGCGCCAAGGTGCCGCAAAAGCGCGTGGCCGGGCCCTGGCCCGCCGCCGGCCACGCGCGCACCATGCTGGTCTGGCAGGGCTGCGTGCAGCCGGCCATCGCGCCGGACATCAACGCCGCCGCGGCGCGCGTGCTCGATCGCTGCGGCATCCGGCTGGTGGCGGCCAAGGCCGGCTGCTGCGGCGCGCTGAGCTACCACATGGCCGAAACCGGCGAGGCGCGCGACTTCATGCGTCGCAACATCGACGCCTGCTGGCCGCAGATCGAGGCCGGCGCCGAAGCCATCGTCATGACAGCCAGCGGCTGCGGAGCCCACGTGCGCGACTATGGCGCGTTGCTGGCGGACGATCCGGGGTACCGCGACAAGGCGCGGCGCTTTTCGGAACTGACGAGAGACATCGCCGAGATCATCAGCGATGAGCTCGCCGCCGGGCGCCTGCCGGCCATTCCGCCGCAGCCGCGCTCGCCCGACCGGCGCGTCGCCTACCAGTCGCCGTGCAGCCTGCAGCACGCGCAGAAGCTCAAGGGCGTGGTGGAACGCCTGCTCAAGCACGCCGGCTACACGCCGACTCCGGTCGCCTATCCCTTCATGTGCTGCGGTTCGGCCGGCAGCTACGCCATCCTGCAGCCGGAAATTTCGGGAGCGCTGCGCGCCGCCAAGCTCGACACGCTGCTGTCGACGCGGCCCAAGATGATCGTCACCGCCAATATCGGCTGCCTGACCCACCTTGCCGAAGCCTCGCCGCTGCCGGTGCGGCACTGGATCGAACTGCTCGACGAAACGCTGGCGGCGACCGCTCAGGCGAAGCCCGGCGCGGCATAGGCCGTCACGCCGGCGGCTTGCCTTTGGCGCGGACCAGCTTGAGCGCGAGCAGCAGCGCCGGCAGCAGGTGCCAGAACACGTCGAAGATGTCCAGCGGCCGCGTCAGACGGCCTTCGCCGAGCATGCGCAGCTTTTCCACCAGGTGCGGCTCGGGCACGAAGGGCGCGCCGAGCATGAATACGGTCGCGGCTATCAGCACGACAAGCGGAATCTGGTCCAGGAGTTTCATGGGAATGCTCCGGTCGGTTGTCGGGAGGGGCCGCATTGCCGTGCCGCCGGCGACCGCAGGAAGTCCCTTTGGGACGCCGACTCTTGAATTGCGTCAGCCACCAAGCGCCTCGACGATCGCCGGCGTCGCGGCCGGGTCCTGCACGAAGAACAGGTGGCCGCCCTCGAATTCGCGATGGGCCGCTCCGGCGATGCGCTGTGCCATCCGGCGCTGCACCTCGGGCGCGGCGATCGCGTCGTGGCGGCCGGCGAACACACTGACCGGCAGCGCCAGCGCGGGAAGCCGCTGCCAGGTGTCGTGGTGCCGCCGCGCTTCCATCTGGCGCCGGGCGCCCTCGCGTGCGGCGGGGTCTTCGTCGGCCAGATGCAGCGCGGCCAGGCCGTCATCGACCATGCCCTGCCACAGCGCCGGGTGTTCGGCCTGCCATTGCGGCGTACGCCGGGTGTCGGCCAGTTCGAGGAAGCGGCGCACGCGCGTGGCATCGTCCAGCGCCGCCAGTTCGTGCATCGGGTGGGACGAGCCGCCGGCGCCGCCGGCGCTGGTGGACATCAGCACCAGGCGCGTCACGCGCAGCGTATGTCGCAGCGCGAGTTCCTGCGCCACCATGCCGCCGAAGGAATAGCCCAGTACCGCAGCGCTGTCCCAACCCAGCGCATCCATCAGGCCGGCGGCATCGTCGGCGTAGTCGGCCATGGTGTAGTCGCGTGCGGGCTTGCCGCTGCGGCCCATGCCGCGCTGGTCGAAGGCCAGCACGGTAAAGCGGTCGGCCAGGCGCCGGTCGAACTCCGTCGGCAGCCGCCGCAGGTCGCCGCCGGTGCCCCAGATCTTCAGCAGGCGCGGTCCGCTGCCCTCGGTGTTGTAGCAGAAATCGATGTCGCCGAGGCGAATGAAGGACATGTCGCTCAGCCCGCGAGCGCCGCGCGCAGGAGCGCCGCGCAGGCCTCCAGGGTTTCGCGCGGCGGGTCCTTGCGCGGCCAGGAAAACGTGATGCCGTCGCCGGCATGGCGCGGCACGACATGCAGGTGGAAGTGGAACACGGTCTGCTCGCCCTCCTTGCCGTTGGCCTGCAGCAGCGTGATGCCGGGCGGGTCGAAGGCATCCTTCGCCGCCCGCGCGATCTTCTGCGCGGTGCGCATCGAGGCGGCGGCTTCGTCGGTGGTCAGGTCGAGCAGGGTGGCGGCGTGGCGCTTGACCGCCACCAGCACATGGCCGGGATTGACCTGGCCGAGGTCCATGAAGGCCAGCGTCAGCTCGTCCTCATACACCCGGGTGGCGGGAATTTCGCCGGCAACGAGGCGGCAGAACAGGCACTGGCCGGGCGGCGTGGGATCGATGAAGGCGGGCATGGGGCGCGGATTGCGGCGTGGTTCAGGTGCTCAGCTTGCGTCCGAGGCGGTCCTCGACGGCGGCCACCTTGGCCTTGATCCGCCCGCCGGGGCCGGCGCGGTAGTCGATCTTGATCTGCGTGCTGATGCGTTCGCAATCGGCGCTCATCGCCTCGAAGCAGGCTGCCACCACCGCCATCACCTCGGCCCATTCGCCCTCGATGATGGTGCCCATCGGCGTCAGCTGGTAAGGCAGGCCGCTCTGGTCGATGATGTCCAGCGAACGGGCCACGTAAGGACTCAGGCTTTCGCCCTTGCCGAAGGGCGACATGGAAAATTCGAGCAGGACCATGGCGGCTCCCGGGTTCAGCGCTGCACGGCGTCGATCGCCAGGACGCTGACGTCGTCGGCGCCGTGGCCGGCCGTCAGCAACTGGTCCATCCGTGCCGCGATGCCATGCAGCAGGGCCAGCGGGCGGGCGCCGGCCGTCTCCAGCATCAGGCTGACGTCCTTGCGCGCCATCGCCAGTTCGAAGCTCGGCGGAAAATCCCCGCGCGCCATGTTCGCACCGCGCGTCGCCACCATCATGTTGAGGTCGAGCAGTTCCATCATCCCGATCGCGTCCTGTCCCGGCACGTCGCAGGCTTGGGCCAGCGTCAACACGTCCGCCATCGCCGCCGACAGGCTTAGGATCAGTGCGTTGCCGAAGAGCTTTTTGGCCGCCGCGAGGTCGCTGCGTTCGCCCTGGTATTCGAGGCGTCCCGTCATCGCCGCGAGGTCCGCCTTGACCGCCTCGAACAGCGCGGCCGGCCCGGCGGCGAGCATCGATCCCCTGGCGTTGCGCGCCATCAGCGGCGTCATGAACACGGGGCAATGCAGGTAGTTCACGCCAGCTGCCGCCAGCTTTGCCGCGCGTGCGGCGGTCAGTGTCGGCAAGGTCGTGCTGTGGTCGACGATCACCGCGCCGGCGGACAATCCCGCGCGCGCCGCGGCGATGATGTCATCCACCACCGGATCGTCCTTCAGCACCAGATGCACGCGCGATGCGCCGCGCACCGCTTCCGCCGGGGTCGCGGCGATCGTGATGCCGAATTGCGCCAGTGCCTGCGCCTTGCTCGCCGAGCGGTTCCATACCGTGACGCGGTCGCCACGCTGCGCCGCCGCTTCCGCGAAGGCCGCGCCGAGCAGGCCGGTGCCGAGAAATGCAATGATCGCCATGGTTGGTTTCCTGTAGGTTGGGGTATTGCCGGAGGGGTTGTGCCGGCTCTGCGACCGGCATGCCTTGCCAAGGATTTTACCCGCGCCGATGATTGCCCGGCCCCGGGGCCGGGCACGAATCTAGAGGGCGTCACCCAGGGTTTTAGGGTGTCCGCTCTAGGCAAGCCCGCTAGAGTCCGATCGCTGGATGGCAGGCCCACTGGCCGGCCCGTGAATGATGAAAGGAACAATCATGCTGAAGACCAAAAAGCTGCTCCCGAAGGATCTTGCCGCCAATCAGGTCGTGGTCGCGATGCGGGAAGCCGCCGTCAATGTGCTTTCGGCCAACCTGAACGTGCTCTACGTCGCCCGCGACCAGGGCAAGAAGGTATGGGGCGTGCTGGGCGCGACGGCCGGCAACCTGGCCGGGCAGAACCTGAAGCTGCTGCGGACCACGGTGGCCGCCGCCAATGACAAATCGGTCGCGGCGTGGGAGGCGGTCGAGCAGGTGCTGGAAGCGCGCGTGATGCCGGTGCTGGACAAAGTCGGGCTGGCCGCACCCGCGCAATTTGGCGTCGATCTGCTCGGCAAGGGCGTGCACCGCGTTTCGGCACAGGTGGTCGAGCTGACCCGCGTGCGCCGGCCCGCCGCCAAGCGTCCGGTGCGCAAGCCGGTCGCGAAGAAGGTGGTGACGAAGTTCGTGGCCAGGCGCCAGGCGCGTCCCGCTGCCAAGCTGGCCGCCTGATCGACTGAGCGGTCCATCGGCGCCGTATCGCCGGCGCCGACTTTCCGCTTGTCCGTTCGTGCCCGGAGGGTTTGAAGCCCCTCGACGGGTTTCTTCGTTCGCAAAAAAAAAGCGCGCCCGGGGGCGCGCTCAACTCCAGACGGGAATGCGTCCGGGAGGAGATCCGTCCGGCGCCTCGCGCCGCGTCAGGCGGGGAGTGCGGCGGCGTTCGAGCGGCGGGTGTTGTTCGCCAGGTAGTCGACGATGTCGCTGCTCGCCGAGCCGGGTGTGAATACTTTCGCCACGCCCCTGGCGGTGAGTTGCTCGATCTGCTTCCTGGGGATGTTGCCGCCGCAGACGACGATGACGTCGTCGAGGTCGTTGGCGCGCACCAGGTCCATCAGTTCCTCGATCAGCGAATAGTTGGCGGCGTGGGAACTGATGCCGATCGCGTCCACGTCTTCCTGGATCGCCGCGTCGACAATGGTCTGCGGGGTCTGGTTCACGCCCAGGTAGACCACCTCGAAGCCGGCGTCGCGCAACAGCATGGAGACGACTTCGCCGCCGGTGGTGTGTCCGTCGAGTCCGATCATCGAGACGATGACCTTGAGTCCGTTGCCCTTTGCCATGATGTGTTTCCTCTTCTGATGTTTTGTTCGTCGCGCCGCGTCACGCGGCTTCCAGTTGGAAATCGTAGGGGCAGTCGATGACCTTGAAGGGATCGTAGCTGAGGCCGCGCGCCATGCGGATCACGCCGATCACCTCGCCGGCCGTGGCGTAGGCCTCGACAGCCTCCACGATGGCCGGCATCAGGTTGAAGCGGTCGCCCTTGCCGGCGTCGGCATGAAGCTGGCGCAGCCGTGCGGTGACCAGCGGCATGTCGCGCGTTTTCTTCCAGGTTTCCATGCGTGTGGCGATCGCCTCGGAATCGCCTTCGTGCACTTCCTGGATCGGAATTTCGAAGTCCTCCTCGGGCGCGATGACGAGGTGGTTCACGCCCACCACCAAGCGTTCCCTGGTATCCACTTCGCGGAACTTCTTGGCCGCCTCCTCGCGCAGCATGGTCTGGATGTAGCCCTTTTCGACGGCGGCGATCATGCCGCCCAGGTCGTCGATCTCCTTGAGGATGCGGTAGGCCTCGGCCTCGACCTGGTTGGTCAGCGCCTCGACGAAATAGGAGCCGGCCAGCGGATCGACCACGTCGGTGACGCCGGTCTCGACCGCGACGATGTGCTGGGTATTGAGCGACATGCGCGCGGCCAGCGCGGAAGGCTCGGCGTAGGCGTTGTCCATGGTCGCGTTGTCCAGCGCGGTGCAGCCGACGATGGCGCCGGCCAGGGTCTGGATCGCGCAGCGCGCGATGTTGTTGAGCGGCTGCTGGTAGGTCATGGTGCGGCCCGAGGTATGCACCGCGATCAGCATCTGGCAGGACTTTTCCTTCTTCGCCTTGAAGTGGTCTTTCGCCATGCGCGCCCACATGCGCCGCATGGCGCGCACCTTGGCGATCTCCTCGAAGAAACGGCTGCCGATGCTTACCAGTTCGTAGGGCACCATCGCCGCGTCGTCGAAGTCGAGCCCGCGCTCGTTGACCAGTTTGCCGCAGAGCTCCTTGTACATCGACAGCACCACCGCGATGGCCTGCGCGTTGTTGCCGCCGGATTCCTGGAAGTGCTGGCTGATCACGCTGGAGCGCATGCGGATCTTGTTGCGCACCACGTATTCCGAGGCGTCGAGCCAGAGCTTGAGGTTGAGGTCGAAAGGCTGCACGTCGGTCTGGCCGAAGTAGTTCTCGAACGGCGATTCCATCACGCTGCCATGCACTTCGCTCGGGTCGATGCCGCGCTTGCGGGCCAGTGCAACGACATAGGCCAGGCGCAGTACCGTCGGCGCCGAGGAGCCGAGCAGGGTGATCGACTGGCCGGTAAGGGGGATGCCGTCCATCAGTTCCTCGAACTCCAGCAGCGAGCAGCCGGGCCAGCCCAGCACGCCGGCCTCGCGCCTGGCATTGGGGTGGTCCGGATCGATGCAGTCGGAAAAGACGCGGTCGCTGATCACGCACATGCCGCCGCGCTGGCCCATCTCGCGGTATTTCTTGAGCACGCCGTTGGCCTGCACGGAACTGCCGAGGCCGGCCGTCATGCGCTGGGTCCACATCCGCGTGCGGTAACCCTCGGCGTGGTAGCCGCGGGTGTAGGGAAAGCTGCCCGGGTTGCCGAGATCCTTGTCGTAGTCGAAGCCTTCGATGTCCTCGGGAGAATAGACGCTCTTGATCTGGTAGCCGTAGTCGGTTTCACGCTTCATGGGTGCTCTCCGGTTGGGGTCAGGGCCAGCGCTTGCGGCGGATGCGGCAGGGGAACGAAACGCTCAGTGAGGCGAGTATAAAACCAGCCGATCGGTCGGTCAACTGATTTGTGCGGGCGCTGTGGTCGTGCTGATCCGGCTACGGATGGTTTGCCCCGGCGACGACCAGATTAGGCGCCGAGTGGCTAGTCACAAAGCCATTTCAGCTTTCGCCGCAATGACGCCTTGATGGCGTGGCGACGCGTCCCCGCAAGTGCCTGGGACACAATGACGAAAATCCATTCTAAAAAGCGACCGTATGGACGGCAATAAGCGATATACTTTTCGCACCGGGTGCTAAGCCCGGCCCTTGTCGAACCTTCGAGGCCTGCGACCATCATGACCACCGAACCCGATTCCGACCTGGCCGCCACCGTCGCGGCGGTGACCGCCGGCCAGATACGCGCCGGCACCCGGCTCATCAGCCGCATCGAGCGCGGCGATGACGGCGTCACGCCCATCCTGCGCGCGCTGTTCCTGCACGGCGGCCACGGCCGCGTGATCGGCGTCACCGGTCCGCCCGGCGCCGGCAAGAGCACGCTGATCAATCGCATGGTGGGCCACTGGCGCAGACAGGGCCGTAGCGTGGCGGTGCTGGCGATCGATCCGTCGAGTCCCTTCACCGGGGGCGCGGTGCTCGGCGATCGCCTGCGCATGGGCGACCACAGCGGCGATCCCGGCGTCTTCATCCGCAGCATGGCCTCGCGCGGACAACTGGGCGGCCTGGCCAGGGCGGCCGGCGACGCGCTCACCGTGCTCGAAGCCATGCCTTGGGACGTGGTGCTGGTGGAGACGGTCGGCGTCGGCCAGAATGAGACCGACGTCATGCGCCACGCGGCGGTCGTGGTGCTGCTGCAGACGCCGATGGGCGGCGACGACATCCAGGCCGCCAAGGCCGGCATCACCGAAATCGGCGACATCTTCGTGGTGAACAAGAGCGACCACCCGGACGCCGAGCGCACCGCGCGCTACCTCGAGGACATGCTCTCCCTGAGCCAGCGCCTGCATGGCAACCGGTCCTGGCATCCGCCCGTGGTTCGCACCCGGGCAGCGAGCGGGGCGGGGGTCGAGGACCTCGCCGCGCAGATCGACAGGTGCTTCGCCACGTTCGCCGCCCATCCCGAGTTGGCGCGCGCGCGGATGGCGGAGCGGGTCAGGCATCGGGTCTCGGAGATCCTGCGCCATCAGCTCGACCGGCGCCTGAAGTCGGAAGCCAGCCCCTTGCTCGATCCGCTGATCGAGCCGGTGCTGGCGCGCCGCGGCGATCCCTACGCGGTGGCCGACGAGCTGCTGGCGCGCATGTTCGCCTGAAACTGGACGCGCCGTCGCCACGTTCGCCCTGAGCCTGTCGAAGGACCCTCGTTGCGGGTCAGGTGGTTCGACCGTTCGACTGGCTCACGATCACCACGAACGATCAAGTGCGCGGCATTGGTACCTGCTCGACAGGACGTCAGGCCTTGGCTTTGCCACGCCGGTGCACGCGCACCGCCTTGGCTTCGTAGCGCGGCAGGAAGCCTTCGTCGTGGCATTCGACGGTGACGCGGATGCCCAGGCGCGAGTGGATCGCGTGGCCGATGCGGTACTGTATGTCCTCCCTGGGCATGGTGCTGGCCTTGCTGCGCTCGACGGCGACGGTGAGTTGTTCCATCGCCTCGTCGTCCTGGTCGATGTAGATGTGCCAGGCTTCCTTCACCGCGCCTTCGGTGGCGGCGATGATGTCTTCCACCTGGGTGGGGAACACCATCACGCCGCGCACCTTGATCATGTCGTCGCTGCGGCCGATGATGCGGCCGATCTTGGGCATGCCGTGGCGCCCGCAGGGGCAAGAGTAGGCGTCGGCCGACAGGCGCACCAGGTCGCGGGTGCGCCAGCGCACTACCGGGCTGGCGTCGCGGTCCAGCGTGGTGATCACGATTTCGCCGATTTCGCCCGGCGCCACCGGCTTCAACGTCGCCGGGTCGACCACTTCGGTGATGATGGTGTCCTCATTGATCAGGTGCATCTCGTCCACGTCGTGCGAGTAGGGGCAGGAGATGCTGACCAGCGGGCCGCCCGCTTCGGTGGTGCCGTAGATGTTCTGCGCCATGAATCCCGGCGGCATTTCGGCTTCGAGCTGGTCGCGGAAGGCGGCGGAAATCGACTGGCCGCCGAAGACGCCGACCCGCAGCTTCCACGCCTTGCGCGGGTCGATGCCCTGCGCCTTGGCCATGGTCACCAGGGTCATCAGCCACAGCGGCGAGAGGCTGCAGGCGGTATAGCCGTGGTCGGAAAGCCAGGTCGTGACCAGGTCGCCGCGGCCGGGGCCGAGCGGGAAGTTGGTGGCGCCGAAGGCGGCGAGGCCGATGTCCATGGCCAGGCCGCCGATCCACAGGCCGTAGCCGTAGCCCTGGTAGACGCGGTCGGCCGGAGTCATGCCGGCAGCGCGCAGCACGCGGCACATCTGGTAGGGGATCAGCTGCTTGAGGTCCTTGTCGGTGAGGCCGAACATCACCGGCAGGCCGGTGGTGCCGGAGGTGGCGACGAAGCGCCGCACCTGCGACATGTCGACCGTCAGCATCGGGAATGGGTAAAGCGCGCGCAGGTTGGATTTTTCCAGCGTCGGGGCGTGGTGCAGGCTGTCGAAATCACCCAGGTCGCGCGGCGTCATGCCGGCCTTCCTGAAATGCTGCACCCACTCGGGGGAACTCTGCAGGCGCGCGCCGAGGGCCTTGAGCTTGGTTTTCTGGATGGCGACGATGCCGTCCCGGTCGAGCTTTTCGATCTCGGGATGTTCGAACTGGATTGCCTTGTCCATTGCTTCCTCCTCGGCCCGGGGTTTTTGGTTGTCCGCTGTGGCGCCATCCAGCCGCGCCGCCCTGTTTGCCGAAAATAATACACACGGCCGACCGGTCGGTCAACTAATTATTGGCGGCGTGGCACGGCAGCTTGGGGTGGGGGAAGAGGGTGGTTGGAACGGTACGGCAGTGCCGACCCTGGCCCCGGCATTGCCGCAAAGGGGAAATCCGGAGGTTCTATCGGCGAGAGTCACTGGGTTCCCGCTTTTGCGGGAACGACGCAACAGGCTTCTGCGGCGCTCGTCGTCGCCGCGCTAAATCAGGCCGGCTTCTGGATGCCGGAATAGTCGGTGTGTTCGAGCCCGTTGAGGAACAGCTCGGCCGCCAGAGTAGCCAGTTCGACCGGGGCCAGCCGGCCCTTCTCCGAATACCAGTTGTCGGTCCAGTTGATCATGCCGAAGAAGAGCATGGTCAGGGGCCGGCTGAAATCGGGGTGGTCCTTCAGCGGCGGGTGGATGCTCTCCAGCAGGCGCTCGATGGCCCGGATGATGCGCCGTTCGGTGGCGACGACGAACTCGCGGTCCTTCGGCTGCAACGCGTCGATGTCGCTCATCAGCACCACATGCTGGTTGCGCGAGGCGGCGCGCGTGTAGCTTTCGACCAGCATGCGGGTGAAGGCGAGGAACTTGGCGCGCGGCGGCTCGGAGGTGTTGAGCGCGGTATCGACGATCTCGGTCACCGTTTCCAGGTGCTCGGTGAGCATCGCGCGCAGAATTTCACTCTTCGAATCGAAGTAGTGATAGACCCCGGCCTTGGAAAGCCCGGCCGACTCGGCGATCTCGTTGATCGACGTGCTGGGGAAACCCTTGGTGGCGAACAGCTTGGCCGCGTTGTCGATGATGGCCTGCTTGACCGAATCGTAGCCCTGCGATCTTGTTCGCGCCATGTCTTCCCAATCGCCGAAATGCGCAGCCCCTGCGCAGCGCCGGAATGCTAACACAGGGCCCCGGCTGCGAATAAAAGCCGATCGAGCGGATTGCGAATAGTCGGCGCTGGTGGCACGGCGTTGGGTCTGGCCGGCAACGCCTGCCTTTATTCGCGTGTTTGTGCGTGGCGTGGCATTGATAGTCGCGGTACTGCGCAATTCAAATAAGTTGACCGACCGACCGGTTTGTTATACCGTCGGCCGCCGTGAGCTGCGGAACCACGGCTCGCATGGTCGGCCTGCCGCCGCATCGAACACCACGTCAGCGCATCACATCAAGAGGAGAAACGCATGAAGATTCGGAAACTGTTGGCCGGGTTCGCCGGTTCCATCCTGTTCGCCGCGTCCGCGCAGGCGGAAATCAAGATCGGCGTGATCTATTCGGCGACCGGTCCCGGCGCCTCGGTGGGCATGCCGCAGCAGCGCCTGATGCCGGTCCTGCCGACCACGCTGGGTGGTGAAAAAGTGCGCTACATCGAACTCGACGACGCATCCGACACCACCACCGCCGCCAAGAACGCGAAAAAGCTCACCACCGAAAACGCCATCGACGTCCTCGTCGGCCCGTCGCTCACCACCAGTTCGCTGGCCGTGCTCGACGTCATCGCCGAATCCGGTACGCCGATGATCAGCCTCGCCGCCGGCGCGGCCATCGTCGATCCGATCGACGCCAAGCGAACGTGGGCCTTCAAGACGCCGCAGAGCGACGCCATGATGGTGGCGCTGATCGTCGAGCACATGGCCAAGAACGGCAGCAAGCGGGTCGGCTTCATCGGCGTCAATGACGCCTACGGCGAGGGCTGGTGGCGAGCCTTCAGCAAGCTCGCCGAGGGCGCCAACATCGCCATCGTCGGCAACGAACGCTACGCTCGCACCGACACCAGCGTCACCGGCCAGATCCTCAAGCTGCTGGCGAACAATCCAGACACGGTGTTCATCGCCTCCTTCGGCACGCCGGCCGTGCTGCCCCAGGCGGCGCTCGCCGAGCGCGGCTTCAAGGGCAAGGTGTACCAGACGCACGGCGTCGCCAACAACGACTTCCTGCGCCTGGGCGGCAAGAACGTCGAAGGCACGCTGCTGCCATCCGGCCCGGTGCTGGTTGCGGATCAATTGCCGGCGGACCATCCGTCGAAAAAGCAGGGCCTCGAGTTCGTCGCGAAATACGAAGCGCTGCCCGGCGCCGGCGCGCGCTCGCCGTTCGCCGTGTATCTGTGGGACGCGGTGCAGATCCTCGACAAGGCGATTCCGGTTGCGCTGAAGTCGGCCAAGCCCGGCAGCGCGGAATTCCGCAAGGCGCTGCGCGACGCGATCGAAGGCGCGAAGGACGTCCACGGTTCGAACGGCGTCTACAGCATGTCGAAGAGCGACCACATCGGCCTCGACAACCGCGCCCGCGTCATGGTCCAGATCAAGGACGGCAAGTGGGTGTACGTGCCGTAATCGGCGGGTGGGGCAGGGGTGGCGGCTGCCATCCCTGCCGTATCGCCGGCGACCGAAGGAAGTCCCTGTGGGGCGCCGGCTGTCGAAGACCGGCCGCGCGCCTTATCCCCTCGCTCAACCCCTTGCCGCCAGCGCCGCGCGCAGCCGCGGCCACAGCAGGTTGATCGCCAGGCCCGCCAGCACCAGCGCGGCGGCGGCGAGCTTCCAGGGCGGCAGCGCTTCGTCCAGCCACAGGGCGGAGGCGCCCATGCCGAACACCGGCACCAGCATCGCCATCGGCGTGATGGTCGCCGCGGGGTGGCGCGCCAGCAGCCAGCCCCAGGCCGCGTAGCCGAACAGCGAATTGCCCCAGGCCTGCCAGACCACCGCCGCCCAAGCCGCGCCATCGGCCGTGGCCAGTGCCGCCGCTATCGCGTCCCAACCCTCGACCGCGAGCGACAGCGCGACCAGCGGCGGCACGGCGAAGGCGCTGGACCACACCACATAGGCCAGCATGTTGGCAGGCGCGCCCTGTTTCGCCGCGATGTTGCCGCCGGCCCAGGCCAACGCTGCCAGCAGCACCAGGAGCAGGCCCAGCGGCGTGGTGCTGCCGTCGGTATGCAGCACGATCACGACTATGCCGCCGGCGGCCAGCAGCAGGGCCAGCCACTGGTAGCGACGCACGCGCTCGCCCGACATGCGCATCGCCAGGGCGATGGTGAAGAACACCTGCAACTGGATCACCAGAGAGGCCAGGCCCGGCGAGATGTGGCCGTTCATCGCCACGTAGAGCAGGCCGAACTGGCCGAAGCCGATCAGGAAGCCATAGAGCGCCAGATTGCCCAGCGGCACCGCCGGGCGCGCGCAGAAGAACAGGCCGGGCAGCAGCACCAGGCCGAAGCGCAGAGTCGCCATCAATAGCGGCGGCAAGGCCCCCAGCGCGAACTTGATGACCACGAAATTGATGCCCCAGACGGCCACCACCGCAAGCGCGAGCAGGAAGTGGCGCAGGGGCAGGGCGGCGGGCATGCGGGATTGTCGCACGCGGCTGCGAGGACAACCGGGCCGTTTCGATTTCGCACTGTCGCCGAGACCATTTGCTTATCGAAACGGTAAGAAATCCTGATTTTCGCTTGCCTTCCGAGTTGACTAGAGTGACGCCGCTATGCCTGCGACAGAGTGGGCGCCAGAGCCGCGCAAGACAAGCCGGCCGCACGAATCAAACAATAGGAGGCAGGCAATGAGAGTCATATTGCTGGGCGGCCCGGGGGCCGGCAAGGGAACACAGGCAGGTTTCATCAAGGAACAATTCGGCATTCCGCAGATATCCACCGGCGACATGCTGCGCGCGCACGTCAAGCAGGGCACGGAACTCGGTCGCCAGGCCAAGGTGGTGATGGACGCGGGCGGCCTGGTTCCCGATGAGATCATCATCGGCATGGTGAAAGCCCGCCTGCAGGACGACGATTGCCGCAACGGCTACCTGTTCGACGGCTTTCCGCGCACGATTCCACAGGCGGAAGCCATGAAGACGGCGGGCGTGCGCATCGATGCCGTGGTCGAAATCGCGGTTGATGACGAGGAAATCATCCGCCGCATGTCGGGCCGCCGGGTGCATCTTGCTTCGGGACGCACCTACCACCAGGTGTTCAATCCGCCGAAGGTCGCCGACCACGACGACGTCACCGGCGAACCGCTGGTGCAGCGCGACGACGACAAGGAAGAAGTCGTCCGCCAGCGCCTGCGCGTGTATCACGACCAGACCCGGCCGCTGATCGATTTCTATTCCGGCTGGTTCAGCCGCGAACCCGCCGCCGGGCGCTACATCCGGGTGGCCGGGATCGGCAAGGTGGAGTCGGTGCGCGACGCCATTCTCGACCGACTGGCAGCCCAGCCGGCCTGAGCCTGGCGCGACGGTGTTGCCGGCACAGCTCCAGCGACACCGCGCGCGACAGGGGCATCTTGCCTGAATGACCAAGTTGACGCCATCCGGCCCGCGGGAGATCCTCACGCCCTACCGCCCCATTCCCCTGGATGTTCCGCAGGGAATGAAGCCCAACGAGTTCTTCAATAGCGCCGAGAACCTGGCCGACCTGGTGCACAACAACGGCCTGCTGCTGAACCCGGAAGGCCTGCTGCTCTACCGCAAGGCGCTGGGCCACAGCAACGAGTTCGACGCCTCGATCATCTACAACACCTCGCAGCGCATCCTCGACCCGCTCGGGCGACCGGTGCGGCGCACCCAGCTGCCGGATGTCGTGCGCCAGGTGTGGAACCGCATGAACGGGATCATCTTCTCCTTCATGCTGGAACTCTATCCGGACCCGGAGCGGCACCTGCTGCTGGCCGGCGAAGCCAGCCTCGACGCCACCTGGCCCTTGACCTCGCCCGGCGTGCCCAGCATCCGCATGCTGCACAACCATTTCATCGCCTTCGACCAGGCCGCACTGCGCGCTGCGCCGCTGGCCGACCCGGACAACCCGAACCTGACCGACGGCGGCCAGCACTCGCTGTTCCAGGCCCACATGCGCGAGGTGTATCGCAACTTCTTTGCCGGCCTGGAATTCGCGATCCTCGAACCCTGCGCCGACGCCGACTGCCGGCTGGCCCTGACCGGCTACCCGCAGGGCCTGCCGAGCTGGAAGGTCAGGGGCGGCGCCGCCGCGTTGAAGGAAGTCCGCTTCTGGCGCGAGTACGACGTGCTGCTCAAGGGCTTCATCGACTTTTACCGCTGCTTCTTCTCGCAAGTGTCGACGCGCAATGCGCCGCTGCCGGGCGACATCTCCTTCCCGGCCCTGGTCGAGGACAGGCTGCAGTTCAACAATGACTTCCTCAAGGCGGCCAAAATGGTGCGCGACCGCTGCATCACCGACGCCCGCTATGCGAATGCCATCCGCTGGCAGCCGGCCTTCAAGCAGCTGCTCTACCGCAACGACGCGGGCGAGCTGATCGTCACCATCAGCCAGAATTCGATCGGCAATGCCATCACCGAACTGCTCGGCGTCGTCGTCAAGCGAGTGCCGGATGCCGAAGCCTACGGGCAGGCCGAGCCGGCGCTGATCGAGAAGCTGCTCGCGGTGCGGCGACGCCTGGTCGAGGCCGACCTCGGCGAGGGCATCGCCACCGCCCACTGGGCGAGCGCCTGAGCCGTTGGCCGGCCCCCGGCCCGCGCAGCGCATGAACGCGGCGGTGGTATGCTCTTCGCGAGCATTGCCGAGCGATTGATCGATGCCCCTGCAAATTGACCTCAGAAGCGCCGTATACGCGTTGTCCGACGCCCTCGACCTGGTCGGGGTGGATGACTGCCAGCACGGCAAGCGCGTCGCGATGATCGCGCGCGCGACCGGGCTCCTGCTCGGCCTGCCCGAATCGCGGCTGGACAACCTGGTCTGCGCCGGATTGCTTCATGACGTCGGCGTATCTTCAACTGCGGCGCACCGGCGGCTGGTGCATGAAATGGACGCGGACGACACGCAGGTCCATTGCGAACGGGGGCGCGAGCTGTTGCAGCCTTTCGCCCACCTCTCGCTGGTGGCCGAGGCGGTCCGCCATCACCACACGCCCTGGGTGGAACTGCCGTCCGGCCTCGACGAGGCCGATGCGATCGACAGCAACCTGATCCTGCTCGCCGACCGGGTGGATAGCCTGCTGCTGCGCGAAGGCCTGGGCAACCCGCTGGTGCACCGGGAGTGCATCCGCGACGAAATCCAGGCACTGGCGGGGCGCGAACTGGCGCCGGAGCTGGTGGCCGCCTTCCTCGGCGCCGCCGCCAGCGAGGCCTTCTGGATCGCGCTGGTGCCGCGCCATGTAAAGGCCTGGCTGGACGAGTTGCCGCTCAGTGCCTGGCGGGTCACCATCGATTTCCCGAACTTCCGCCACGTCGCCCGGTTGGTATCGAGCATCGTCGACGCCAAGAGCCATTTCACGGCATCGCATTCGCTCGGCGTCGCCCAGCTGGCGGGGCATCTGGCGCAGCGCATGGGTTTGGCCGAAGGCGCCCGGGCCCAGGTCGAGATCGCCGGTCTGATGCATGACGTGGGCAAACTCTGTGTGCCCGACGAAATCGTCGAAAAGCCTGCCCGCCTCACCCCGGTCGAGTTCTCGGTAATGGAGCGCCACAGCTTCGAGACCTGGCAGATCCTGCGCCATGTTCCCGGGCTGGAGGCCATCGCCGAATGGGCGGCCTTCCACCACGAGGCGCTGAACGGCCATGGCTATCCCTTCCGCCACAAGGGTGGTCGCCTGTGCATGGAAGCGCGCATCGTCGCCGTGGCGGATGTCTTCCAGGCCCTGGCCCAGGAGCGCCCCTACCGCGGTGCCCAGCCCGCCGAGGAAATCTCCGGGATCCTCGACGGCTTTGTCACCAAGGGCGTGCTCGACGGCGACGTGGTCGCGGTTGCCACCGAGGACATGGAAGCCAGCTGGTACGCTGCCACGCGGGCGCTCTGAAAGAGGACCCGGGCCATTCGTTTCGGCCTGAGGCAGCCTCGCCGCCGTGTCGTCGGCGCCGACTTTTCAGTCCGGATGGAGGAGATCCGCGTATCGGCCGTTTGCAGCCGGTCTCCTACCATTCGCCACGTTCCCGATTCACCCGCTTTTCGGTCAATCCGGCTACCGCTGGATCGCTGCTAAGTGTCAAGCCGACTCAATGAGTGCAACAAGGTCGTAAACAACTCGTCGGTTTTGAAGGGTTTGGTCAGGAAGTCATCCATCCCGGCCGCGACGCACCGTGCCTTGTCCTCGGTAAAGACGTTGGCGGTCATGGCGATGATCGGTGTTATCCGATAACCGGCGAGCTGGCGAATCTCCCGCGTGGCCTCGAGTCCATTGACCTTCGGCATTTGCATGTCCATGAAGATGGTGGAATAGATGGTCTTCCGGGCCAGGGTGACGGCTTCCGCGCCATCCTCCGCCGTGTCGACGACAAGGCCGACGGATTCCAGCAGTTCCTGGGCAATCTCCCTGTTCATCGGCTCGTCATCAACCACCAGAACGCGTTTTCCGGCATGGTTTTGTCGCAGCGCCGCCTCGGCCTGGATATCGGCGGGCGCCGCCGCCATGACCGTGGCCTCGTTGCCCTTCTTCAGCCTGGCCGTAAACCAGAAGGTGCTACCGACGCCTGGCGTGCTCTCCACCCCGGCTTCGCCGCCCATCAGTTCAGCCAGGCGCCGGGTAATGGCCAAGCCCAGCCCCGTGCCGCCATACTTGCGCGTGGTCGAGTTGTCGGCCTGCTCGAAGGCACAGAACAGCCGGGAAAGCGCCTCGGGCGCGATACCGACGCCGCTATCCTCGACGGCGAAACGCAGCAGCACCGAATCGGCGGTTTCCTCCACCAGGCCAAGATGCAGGATCACGTCGCCGCGCTCGGTGAATTTGACGGCGTTGGTGACGTAGTTGAGCATGGCTTGCTGCAGGCGCGTGGCATCGCCCACCAGGTTGGGCGGGAAAGGTACGGCCTTGAACTGTAGGCGCAGGCCCTTGGCCTTGATGGGTTCGGCGAGGATGGAGGCCAGGTTGCCCAGCAGTCCGGACAGGTTCAACGGCGTCTCCTCGAGGGCAAACTTGCCGGCCTCGATCTTGGACAGGTCGAGGATATCGTTGATGACCGACAGCAGGTGTTGGGCGGAAGCGTCGATGGTATCTAGGCGCTGGGCCTGTTTGCTGGTAACACCTTCGCGGCGCAGGATGTTGGCCATGCCGATGATGGCGTTCATCGGGGTACGGATTTCGTGGCTCATGTTGGCCAGGAAGGCGCTTTTGGCTATGTTGGCGGCTTCGGCCGCTTCCTTGGCGATGGCCAGCGCGGCGGTGCGCTTCGCGACCAGCTGTTCGAGGTGATGGCGGTGTCGCTGCAATTCTTCCTCGGCGCGCTTGCGCTCGGCAACCTCCTGTCGTAACTGCTCCAGCTTGCGCTCCAGCTTTTGCACCAGCCGGAGATTGTGTTCGCGCTGGTACGCGCCTTCCGTGAGCGGCGGCGTTGCCGCGAGCGCAGGCAGCCGGTGTGCGCGGAACTCATCCAGCACTTCGGCGATTTCCCCCAGCAGAACGCGGTGTTCGGCGGGCTTGATGATGAAACGCGCCGCCCCCAGGCTGAGTCCGAAGGAGCGATCTTCTTCGCCGGTGTAGGTGGCGGTGTAGAAGATGAAGGGGATGCGGGACAGTTCCTTGTCCTCCTGGCACTGGCGGCACAGTTCATAGCCGTCCATCGCCGGCATCAGGATGTCGCTGATGATCAGGTCGATGGCTTGTCGGCGCAGGGTTTCCAGGGCCTCTTTGCCGTTGCCGGCGACGTGCACCTGAAAGCCGGATCGCTGCAAACGTTTCTGCAGCACGGCGAGATTGGCTTGAACGTCGTCGACGATCAGGACATGTGTCGCGGGGCCGGATTCGATGGCATGGTTCATCGTGCGTCGTCCAGAATTTCAGCAATCGCTGCGCGCACCTCGTTAACCCGGATCGGCTTGGTGAGATAGACGGCAAAGCCGGCCACCAGTCCGCGCTCGACATCTTTGGGCATGGCATTGGCGCTCAAGGCAATCACCGGAATATCCTTGGTTTGTTCATTCTGGCGCAGCTCTTCCAGCGCCTCGAAGCCATCCATCCCGGGCAGATTGATGTCCATGATGATCAAGTCCGGCATTTTCGCCGCCGCCAGTTCCAGGCCCAGCTCGGCGTTGTGCGCCGTAATCAGCTCGATGTGGGCCATGCGACTGACGATCATCTCCATCAGGCTCGTGTTGGCCGGGTTGTCCTCGATATAGAGCAGTCGCTTGGCCGCCCGCCCGGGCTTGGTGACCGGTTCCGTGTGATGTGCGGCGGCATGGATCGCCGCATGATGGGCGTCCATGGCCCCCACCGGCAACTCCAGCCAGAAGGTGCTGCCGACATCCACCTTGCTGTCGAAGCCGATCTGCCCCTCCATCAGTTCCACCAGGCGTTTGGCGATGGTCAGGCCGATGCCGGTACCCTCGATGGCGCTGCCTTCCGCGCCGAGCCGGTTGAACGGGATAAACACCCCGGCCCTTTTCTCGTCCGCGATGCCCGGACCACTGTCGCGCACCGAAAAGCGCAGCCTCCCGGCGGCGGCCGGCTGGCAGTCCAGCCAGATTTCGCCGCCCTCGCGGTTGTATTTCACCGCATTGGACAGCAGATTGAGCAGCACCTGCTTGAAGCGCGTGTAATCGGCCTGCACGCTGGGCAGTTCGTACCCCGCCGTCAGGTCTTGGAGGTGGATGCCGCGTTTATCCGCCATGCTGCCGATCAGATCCAGGCAGGCGTCAAGCACATCGCGTGTATGCAAGGTTTCGATGGAGAGCGTCACCTTGCCGGCCTCGATTCTGGCCATGTCCAGAACTTCGTTGATCAGTTCGAGAAGATGATTGCCGCCCTTGAGTATCTGGCGGACACACTCCGCCTGCTCCTCGCTCAGCGGTTCCTCCGGGTTGTCTTCCAGCAATTGCGCAAAGCCGAGGATGGCATTCATCGGCGTGCGCAATTCGTGGCTCATGTTGGACAGGAAATCGGACTTGGCCTGGTTGGCCTTTTCCGCGGCTTCCTTGGCTTCCTGCAATGCCAGTTCGGACTGCTTGAGCTGGGTGATGTCGCGCAGGATCGCGGAGGCGCCGACGATATGTCCCGCTGTGTCTCTTATTGGCGAGATGGTCGCCGAGATTTCGACCGATGCCCCGTCCCTTGTGACCCTGACTGTCTCGAAATGGTCGATGCGTTCGCCGGCACCGATTCGCGCCAGGATGGCGGGCTCCTCATGGAGGCGGTCCGACGGAATGAGCTTCGCCATCGGCATGCCGATCATTTCCTGCGCCGAGTAGCCAAACAGCCTCTGGGCGGATGCATTCCAGCTGGTGACGACGCCATCGAGCGTCTTGCTCATGATGGCGTCCTCGGAGCAGGTGACTATGTCGGCCAAGCGGGCCAGATTGACCTCGGCCCGCTTGCGTTCGGTGATATCAATGACCGAAGCGAGCACGAACTTGCCGTCTGGGGCGTTGACGGGGTTCAGGCCAATCTCGATAGGCAATTCGCGACCATTTTTATGCAGGCCGAAGAGGTCGCGGCCGGCACCCATGGCACGCGCTTTCGGTGCCGTGAAAAAGCCGGATCGAGGCGCGGGATGCCGGCTTCGGTAGCGTTCGGGCACCAGTTTTTCGATCGCCTGTCCGACCAGTTCCTCCCGCGTGTAACCGAACAGTTTTTCCATCTGCGCGTTCGCCAGCGTGATCAGTCCGTCGGCGTTCACCATGACGAAGCCGTTGGGAGCGGCCTCGACAACGAGGCGGAAGAGATCTTCCTCACGTCTGTGTTGCCGGGCAGAGCGGCGCAGCTCGAGCTGGGTGACAACCTGGCGACCCAAGGCCTGCAATGCGGCCAGCTGGTCGGCGCTCATCTGGCGCGGGGTGCGATCAATCACGCACAAGGTACCCAGGGCGTGGTTGTCGGGAGCGATCAACGGCGCGCCGGCGTAGAAACGGATTTTAGGTTCGCCGGTGACCAGGGGGTTGTCTGCAAAACGCGGATCGAGCAGCGCGTCGTCGATCTCGAAAACCTCGTGCTGCTGCGAAATGGCATGGGCGCAAAAGGCGATGTCCCGGGGCGTCTCGGTGGCGTCGACGCCAACCCTGGACTTGAACCACTGGCGGTTCTCGTCAACGAGCGAGACGAGCGCGATGGGGGTCTGGCAGATATGAGCGGCAAGCAGGGTCAGATCGTCGAAGGCCTGCTCGGGCAAAGAGTCGAGGATGTCATAGCCACGCAGGGCGGCAAGGCGCCCGGACTCGTTGGCGGGAAGCGGCGCTTTCATGCGAGAGCCCGATTTTCGTCACGCACGGGAATGCGCTGTCGCAAAGTCAGGCTTGACAACGAGCGCATCAGGCTCCGGCATGCAGGCTTCGCGTGCCTCGATCGGTGCCAGAGTTTTGAGGACATTGCCAATCGGTTCGAACGGGATCGTGGTCATCATTTTCTCCCTGTTCATTTTCAGTCAAGTGGGCGCTGATCAATTCGCCACCCAAGTGAAGACAGAATCTCGTGCATCGATTTAACCAACCCCACCTTCGCGGGAACAAAGGAATCCAGTAAATCGATACTTGCTATGCATGCTAGAAGGCTAGCATTAAACCCCATCTTAAGCACAGGGACAATGGATTGCTCCATTGGGTTCGCTTCGGGCCAAGAGGCTTTCTCGAATGCGATGCGTGGAATCGCGAGATGGATAGGATATCCAGGGCGGCATTCGGGAGAAACTTCGACTCCGGCGGCCGGCAGCAGGGCCAGCCACTGGTAGCGACGCACGCGCTCGCCCGACATGCGCATCGCCGTGTCGCCGGCGCCGACTCTTGCGCGTCCAGTTCCGGTAGATTCCCGCTAGCGCCGTGATCAATGCGATGAAGGAGTCGAGATGTCGGTAACGTACCTCACCTGGAGCGTGCTGTCCCTGGTGGCCGTGCTGCTCGTTGTCCTGGCCCTGCGCGCCGAGCGCCGCCGCTTTGCCGCGCGCGGCAAGGCCGTGGCCTGGCTAGGGCTGCGGCTGGCCAGCCTGCCGATCGGCCTGGTCGCTGCGGCGGCAGTGTGGCTGCCCGCGCGCGCCGTCAATGGCCCGGAAGCGCTGGCCGCGTTCTACCTGCTGATGTTCTCGCTGGGTCCGCTCGTCTATTTTGGCTTGCACTGGCTCGCCGGCCGCATGGCGACGCCCGCCCTGAGCGCCGGCGAAGCGGCCTCGATAGCCGTCAGCGGCCTGCTGATGGTGATACTCCCCGCACTGCTGGCCAGCATGGCCTCGCCCTGGGTGCATCAACTGGACCTGGGTGCGCAGCAAATGCAGCGCAGCCTGGCAGCCGAAGCGCCGCTTGCCCACCGCATCGCGGACCGCCGGCGCTTGCTCCTGCCCGAGATCGGCGAGGTGCTCACCGAGCACTGGCAGGCGCCGCCCGGCATCAAGGTCGAGCGCATCGAATGGGAGCTGGGCGGCCAGTACCTGCAGACGGGCGACAGCACCGGCAGCATCCTCTGCCGGGACGGCGAGGACTTCCATGTTTTCCGCCTCACCGCCGATCCCGCCCCGCGCTGGCGCATGCACTGGCGCGATGCGGCAGGCAGCCTGCAGCGTTCCGCCTGGACATCGGCCCCCGCGGAGGCAGCGACCCCGGCGGCGGCGATGGCCCCGTCCTGGACGCCGGACGGCTTCGCGTTTCCGGTCCGCATCCCGCGCGATTTCGTGAGCGTCGAGCGGCGCTGGGCCTCGGGCAAGGTCCTGCAGTCCGGCGCATTGGATGGCCAGGCGCTACCCGCCCCGACCGATACCTGCCTGCCGACGCCCTACCGCAACCGCGATGCGGAATCGGTGGTGACCGGCGTCGCCATCCGGATGTGGCTGCGCGATGCCCGGCGCATGGGGCTTGCCGGCTTCAGCCGCCCGCCCGAGTGAGTAGCTGAGGGAAGTACCCTCGACGCGGTTGGGAAATGGCCTTTGCCAAGAGTCGGCGCTGGAGATACGGCGAATCGACGCCGCCACCCATCCCCCCGCCCGGCAATTCGCCCCCCGCTTTCCGCCATTCGTCGCACGCCCGGTGACGGCGGCGGCGGCGCTTTCTAGCATGGCCTCACCTTCAACCCCCGAGGAGTCATGCCATGAAGAAGTTTCCCATCCGCCGCCATTGGCTGGCGCTGGCCGCCGTCAAGCTGCTCGCCCTCGGCGCGGTGCTTGGCCAGCCACCGACGGCGCATCCCTTCATCCAGGCCGCTTACGCCGCTCCGGCTGCCGATGCCGGCTTCGATGGCGCGTTGCGCGAGTTCGACGCCGCGCGGGCCGATGAAAAGCGCGTCGATGCCGCCGTGGCCGCGTTGCGCGCCCTCCCGGCCGATCCGCAACGCCAGCCGCTGCAGGCGGCCTATCTCGGCAGCGCGCTGGCCATGCAGGGCAAGGCGGCGTGGATGCCGTGGAACAAGCTGAAATTCACCGAGCAGGGGCTGGACCAGCTCGATGCGGCGCTGGCCATGCTCAGGCCCGAACACGGCGCGGTGCAGGTGCGCGGCGTGCCGGTCAGCCTGCAGACGCGGCTGGTGGCGGCGGTGACCTTCGTCGCCGTGCCCGACGGCCTGTTCCACCGCCGCGCCGACGGCCGCAAGCTGCTCGCCGCGCTGCGCGCTGATCCGCTGCTGGCGACGGCGCCGGC
>NZ_JAFLDR010000040.1 GCF_017302275.1 Sulfuritalea sp. | reverse complement strand
CCCGGCGAGCAGCGCCCGGGCGCGGGCGGCCTGCAGCCGGGCGGTAGTGAGGACGTTGGCGGTGCGCGTGCTGTCGGCCCGGGCCATGGTGGCGTCGAGTTCGACCAGCACCTGGCCGGCCTTGACGGCCTGGCCGTCCACGACGTGGATGGCCTTGACGGTGGCGGTCTCGATCGGCTGGATCAGCTTGCTGCCGGCATTGGGCACGATGCGCCCTTGCGCCGTGGCGACCACGTCGATGTGGCCGAAGATGGCCCACAACACCGCGATCGATGCAAACGCCATCAGCAGCCAGGCGACGATGCGTGGCGCGGGCGAGACCGGGGTTTCCTGCAGTTCGAGCGCGGCCGGGAGGAATTGCGCCTCGTGCGGCAGGCGCTGCGGCGGGTCGAGCTCCCTGCGGATTTTCCAGACGTGGCTGAAGACGGCGGCGTAGCGTTTGAGCAGGTCGCGCGTGGCTTGCAGGCGGAGGGTGAGGGCGTGGGTCATGAGTACGTTCTCCCGTGATTCCGGCGCAGGCGTCCCCAGCCGTCATCCCGGCGAACGCCGGAATCCAGAGCGATATCCGGCGCCGCTCCTGGATTCCGGGTCGCGCTGCGCTTGCCCGGAATGACGGGGTTGGCGCCGTCATTCCGCCGCACGCAGGAATCCAGTACGCTACCCCAATGAAACGACCCAGCGTCTACATCCTCGCCAGCCAACGAAACGGCACGCTGTATGTCGGAGTGACGTCCAATCTTGTGCAGCGCGTGTGGCAACACAAGAACGATCTCGTGGAAGGCTTCACCAAGAAATTCGGGGTTCATACGCTGGTCTGGTACGAGGCGCACGAGACGATGGAATCGGCCATTGCGCGTGAGAAAGCGCTCAAGGGCTGGCGTCGTACATGGAAGCTGGACTTGATCGAGGCGACCAACCCGACTTGGCGGGATTTGTACGGCGAGATCGTTTGAATTCTTGTCATTCCGGCGCACGCCGGAATCCAGGAAGCGCCGGTGCAACCCACTGGATTCCGGCGTTCGCCGGAATGACGGCAATGGGGTTTGGTCAGATTCATGGTCCTCACCCCTGCTGCATCCGGTGCAGCCGCGAGTAATGCCCGGCCTCATGCCTTAGCAGTTCGGCATGGCTGCCCTGCTCGACGATCTGGCCGCGGTCGAGCACCACGATGCGGTTGGCGTCGCGCACCGCGGAGAGCCGGTGGGCGATGATCAGCACCGTGCGCCCGCGGCAGATGGCCTTCATGTTGTCCTGGATGATGCGTTCCGATTCGTAGTCGAGTGCGCTGGTGGCCTCGTCGAAGATGAGGATGCGCGGGTTGCCGATCAGGGCGCGGGCGATGGCGATGCGCTGGCGCTGGCCGCCGGATAGCGTGGAGCCGTGTTCGCCGACCAGGCTGTCGTAGCCCTCGGTCAGTTCGAGGATGAACTCGTGGGCGCCGGCCAGTTTCGCCGCCGCCATCACCGCGTCGATCGGCAGGCCGGGATCGGCCAGCGCGATGTTGTCGCGGATCGTGCGGTTGAACAGCATGTTCTCCTGCAGCACCACGCCTATCTGCCGGCGCAGGCTCCCACTGTCGGCCATGGCGAGGTCGATGCCGTCGACCAGCACGCGGCCGCGCTCGGGGACATAGAGGCGCTGCGCCAGCTTGGCCAACGTGCTCTTTCCCGAACCGGAACGGCCGACGATGCCGATCACTTCGCCGGGCTCGATCGCGAGGTCGATGCCGCGCAGCACTTCGGGCGCGTCGGGCCGGTAGCGGAACACGACCTGATCAAACTCGATGCGCCCGGCCAGCGGCGGCAGCGTGGTGCCCGAACTCACGCCCTGGCCCCCCTCGCCGCCCGGTTTCGCCAGCTCGGTGCGGGTGTTGAGGATGTCGCCCAGGCGCTGCACCGAGATGCCGGTCTGCTGGAAATCGGTCCATAGCTGCGCCAGGCGCATCACCGGTTGGGCGACGCGGCCGGCGAGCATGTTGAAGGCGATCAGTTGCCCCAGGCTCAACTGCCCTTCGATCACCAGCCGCGCGCCCAGCCACATGGTGACCAGCGTCACCAGCTTGCCGATCAGCGAGACGCCCTCGTGCGCCAGCGTACCCAGGGTCGCGGTGCGAAAGCCGGCGGCGACGTAGGCGGCGAGCTGCCTGTCCCAGCGGCGCATCATCTGCGGTTCTACGGCCATGGCCTTGACCGTGTCGATGCCGTTGATGGTCTCGACCAGGAAGGCCTGGTTCTCGGCGCCGCGGTTGAACTTCTCGTGCAGGCGCGCGCGCAAGAGCGGCGTGATGCCGACCGAGAGGATCAGGTAGCAGGGCAAGGACGCCACCACCACCAGCGTCAGCCAGCCGCTGTAGAGCAGCATGACGCCGATGAAGACCACCGAGAACAGCAGGTCCAGCACCAGGGTAATCGCGTTGCCGGTGAGGAACTGGCGAATGTTCTCCAGTTCGCGCACGCGCGCCACCGTGTCGCCGACGCGCCGCGCCTGGAAGTAGGCCAGCGGCAGGTTGAGCAGATGGCGGAACAATCGTGCACCGAGTTCGACGTCGATGCGGCTGGTGGTGTGGGCGAAGACATAGCTGCGGATGCCGGACAGCACCACCTCGAAGACCATCACCACCAGCAGGCCGATGGCGATCACGTCGAGCGTGGTCAGGCCGCGATGGACCAGCACCTTGTCCATCACCACCTGGAAGAACAGCGGCGTGACCAGCGCGAAAAGTTGCAGCACGAAGGACACCAGCAACACTTCGCCGAGCAGTTTGCGGTACTTGACCACCGCCGGGATGAACCAGGTGAAGTCGAACTTCGCCAGTTCGCCGGCCAGCGAGGCGCGTGAGGCGATCAGGATCAGCTCATTGTTCCAGCGCGCCTCGAATTCGGCGCGGGACAGCACCTGCGGACGTTCGCCGCACGGGTCCTGGATCAGCACCTGTTCGGCGTCGACCCGGGCAAGGATGAAGAAGCCGCCCTGCGCATCGATGGCCAGCGCCGGCAGCGGCGTCTGCGCCAGGCGAGGGAACTCGGTTCGCACCTGGCGCGCCTTGAGCCCCAGCCTCTTCGCCGCGAGCAGGATCTGCGCGACGCCGAAATGCGCACCGGATTCGCGGAAGTCGTGCGCCAACTGGTCCGCGTCGGCGGCGATGTTGTGGAAGCGCGCCAGCATCACCAGGCCGATGAGGCCGGTGTCGATGGCGGGTGGCGGCTCCGGCGGCACCGTGTCGCCAGCGCCGACTATTGAAAGATGCTCGAAAGGGGGGGTCACGAACGCGCCTGCCCGGCTGGATTGGCCAGCCTGGCGGCTAGGTTTGCATGGGTGTCAATCTGGCATCTCCTCCAGGGTTTGTGCCTCTGGCAAATTCGATGACCGGCAACGCCGAGGCGCTAAAACAGGACAACCGTATTTCGCCATGCCGTATGACTGGAAGCTAACAGTTCGTGCCGAGAAAAGCACCTGTCAGAAATGACAGGTTTTTGAAGAATTTCGATGAAATTTGCGAAGTAAGCGGAAATTTTGGCGATGACGGATGCAAAGCGGCAATGGTGCACTGCGTTGCACGGCTCACCATCCAGTTTGATTCCCACCCGCCGTTCCATCCCAAACGCATGCTGTGGATCGGCGATAATCCGGCATCGTCCGCCAACCCCGAACCGGATATGTGGCATTGGCTTGCAAGCGTTTCCGTGCTGATGGTGCTGAGTGCCTGCACCACGCCGCCTCCCGTGGCCGAGGCGCCGGCGGTCGAGGCCGTGCAGCCGCCGCCCGAACCCAGGCCTGCGCGCCCGGCCAGGGCGCCGGCCGCCCCCAAGGCGAAGAAACCGGCCCCGATTCCCACGCGAGCGCTCAACCTGCACGCCGAATGCCGTTTTCGCGACGAGACCGGCTACAACGGCGAGTTGAAGCTCGCGGTCGAGGAGGCCCGGGTGAGCGCCTTCGCCGCCACGGTGAATATCCCGCAACGCGGCAGTTGCCGTTTCGACCTGAAGAATTTTCGCCAGACACGCGAACTGCCCAATGTGGAACTCAGCCACCTGAGCAATCGCTGCGTGGTGCGCGTCTGGGAACAGGGCGAGCGGGTGACCGTCGCGTTCCAGCAATGCCAGAAGATGTGCACCGGCGAAGCCTGGGTGCACCTCTGGCCGATCCTGGCCGATCGGCGCGACGGCTCCTGCGCCTGAGGGCGCGGGCGATCAGGCCGCCGGGTCGGGCCGGAAACCGAAGCGCCGCGGCAGGTCGTCGCGGCGGATGGGCTGCAGCGGCAGGCCGCGCCACCACAGGCCGCTTCCGCCCTGCATGGACTCGATCAGGGCGGCGTCGCTCGCCGTAATTCCGTTTGCATCACGACAGGTGGCGAGGAAGGCCGGCAGGTCGCGGTCGTCGAGCAGTCCGATGCCGGCCGCCACCAGCAGCAAGGCATTGCCTTCCTCATCGATGAATGCCGCGCTGGCTTCACCCGCGGGCATTCCGGTATGCGCCGTCAGCTCTCCATCGATACCGAGGCGCAGCACCAGGGGCGCGTAATCGAGGTCGACGTAGACCTTCTGCGGCCCGTTGTGGAAGACCCGGTTGCCACTTTCATCGGCGACGTAGTTGCGGTTGATGAAGGCGATCAGGCCGGCGTGGCGCACGACCTCGCCCTTGAGCCGCCAGTTGCCGCGCCGGTCGAGCGAAAGCCAGCCATAGCAGGCGGGTACGTTGGGCCACTTTACGGCCGGGATGGCAGCGTCGGGCGACGTCATCGGGGAAACCCCGCACCGAAATGAAACGGGGGCCGCGCGGCCCCCATTCTTGTAGCGCGGCGGTCGTGCTCAGTGATGATGGCCGTGCTCACCGTGCACATGGCCGTGGGTGACTTCCTCGTCGGTGGCGGCGCGCACTCCGGTGACGGTGCAGGAGAACACCAGCGCAATGCCGGCCAGCGGATGGTTGCCGTCGACCACCACCTTGTCCTCGGCGATATCGGTGATGGTGAACAGGCCGTCCTCGCTTTCACCGTCCTCGGCGCCGCGCTCGAACTGCATGCCGACTTCGATGTTGTCGGGGAACAGCTGGCGCGATTCGACGGCGACCAGTTCGGCGTCGTACTCACCGAAGGCATCCTCGGGTTCCAGCCGGACTTCCAGCGCGTCGCCGACGGCCTTGCCTTGCAGTTCCTCCTCGATGCGGTCGAAGATGCCGCCGTAGCCGCCGTGAAGGTAAACCAGCGGATTGGCGCCCTCGTCGATCGACGCGCCGTCGAGGTCGGCCACGCTGTAGTCGAGGGTGACGACGGTGTTCCTAGCGATGAGCATGGTGCCTTCCTTTGCCGTTGAGGCCTTTTACTAGTTGATAGACCTCGGCGGCATGCCCTTTCGGTTGCACATCGTAGAGGGCGTGACGAACAATGCCTTCCTTGTCGACGATGAACGTCGAGCGTATTACGCAGAGCTTCCTGTGGCCGTCCTTCTCGCGAAACTGGGAGACGCCGAACTTGCGGCAGACTTCGCCTTCTTCGTCGGACAGCAGGCGCACCGAGAGGCCGTGCTTGTCGCGAAAATCCGCGTGCGACAGGCAGTCGTCGCGCGAGACGCCGAGGATCACGCAATCGTGCCGGGCGAATTCGTTTTCGTGGTCGGAGAAGTCGGCGGCCTCGAGGGTGCAGTAGGGCGTGCCGTCGCGCGGATAGAAAAACAACACGGCGTTCTGACGGCCTCGCAGCGAGGCAAAGTCGAACCACTCCATGTCTGCGTCGGGCAATGAAAACTCCGGCGCCTTTTCTCCTTCGTGCAGCACGTGGTCCTCCTCCTGCGGCGAACTCGATTCATTCTAACCGAGTCCGAGGGGAAGAAATCAAGTCCCGCCGTCACCGCTTTCGAGCGCCATGACGTCTTCGCGACGATGGGGGCTGGCGAGGTATTCCAGCGCGCGCATTTCGATCAGGCGGCTCACCGTGCGTTTGAATTCGCCGGCCTGCGTGCCCTGCGTGTAAAGCTCCTCGGCCGGGCAGGCGGCGCTGATGATGAGCTTGACCCGGTGGTCGTAGAGCACGTCGACCAGCCAGGTGAAGCGCCGTGCCGCGCTCGCCATGCCGGCATCCATGCGCGGCACGCCGGAAAGGAACACGGTGTGATGGCAATTGGCCAGCCAGAGGTAGTCGTTCTGCGAACGCCGCCCTTCGCAGAGCTGGGCGAAATCGAACCAGATCACGCCGGGCGCGCGACGCACCACCGCCAGTTGCCGGCCCAGCACTTCGATCGGCTCGGTGTGCCCGGGACCACCCGATAAGCGGCGAAACGTATGCTCGATGGCGGTCGACGCCGCCGCGTCGTTTCCGATGAGGAAAACCTGCGCCTGCTCCAGCGCGCGCAGCCGGTAGTCGACGCCGGCATCGATCTCGATCACGTCCAGGCGCTGTCGCAGCAGGGCGATGGTGGGCAGGAACAGTTCGCGCTGCAGGCCATTCGGGTAGAGGCCGTCGGGCGGATAGTTCGAGGTGATGCAAAACACCACACCGGCGTCGAACAGGGCCTGCATCAGGCGGCCCAGCATCATGGCGTCGGCGATGTCCGAGACATGGAATTCGTCGAAGCACATGAGCCGCGTTTCACGCGCGATGCGCGCGGCGACCTTCGCCAGCGGATCGGACTCGTTGCGATGTTTTCGCAGGGATTCGTGGATCTCGCGCATGAAGGCGTGGAAATGTACGCGGCGCTTGCGCTGATAGGGCACGGCGGCGAAGAAGCAGTCCATCAGGAAGCTCTTGCCGCGCCCCACCCCGCCCCAGAACCAGACGCCACGCGGCAGTTCCGGGCGCACCAGCAGCTTGCGCAGCCGGCTGCGGCGCGCCGCCTTCAGCGCCAGCAGTTCGTCGTAGAACTTCTGCAGGCGCATCGCGGCGAACAGTTGCGCCGGGTCGGCAACGATGCCGCGCGCGGCCAGCGCGGCATTGAAGCCTTCGATCATGCCGTCCTTGGGGACGTTGAGGATTTTGTGCGGCATCAATGAAAAGGGCGGCCGGGAAGACCCGCCCGCCCTGTTACGGGGTTAGCCCGATTCTAGAAGTGCAGCGGACGCTTGTCGACCGCCAGCGCCGCTTCGTGCACCACTTCCGACAGGGTCGGATGGGCGTGGCAGATGCGGGCGATGTCCTCCGACGAGGCATTGAACTCCATCGCGGCGACGGCTTCGGCGATCAGCTCCGAGGCATTGGCACCGATGATGTGCACGCCGAGGATGCGATCGGTCCTGGCGCAGGCCAGCATCTTGACGAAGCCGGTGGTGTCGCCCTGCCCCAGCGCGCGACCGTTGGCGGCGAAGGGAATCTGGCCGGCGCGGTACTCGACGCCTTCGTTCTTCAACTGCTGCTCGGTCTTGCCGACCCAGGCGATTTCCGGATGCGTGTAGATGACCCAGGGCACGGTGTCGAGGTTGACGTGGCCCTTCTGGCCGGCGATGCACTCGGCGACCATGACGCCTTCTTCCATGCCCTTGTGCGCCAGCATCGGGCCGGGCACGACGTCGCCCACCGCCCAGACGTTGGGCAGGTTGGTGCGGCAGTTGTGGTCGACGTTGATGTAGCCGCTGGGACGCAGCTCGAGGCCGACGTCCTCGGCGCCCAGGCCCTGCGTGTTCGGCACGCGGCCGACCGAGACGATCAGTCGGTCGCATTGCAGGTTGCGGGACTCGTCGCCGAGTTCGTAATCGATCGTGACCCCCTTCTTGCCGGCCTCGACCTTGGTTATCTTGACCCCGAGCTGGATATTGAGGCCCTGCTTCTGGGTGAAGGTCTTCCAGGCTTCCTTGGCCACGGCCTGGTCGGCGGCGGCGAGGAAATCCGGCATGGCTTCGAGGATGGTGACTTCGGAACCGAGGCGCTTCCAGACCGAGCCGAGTTCGAGGCCGATGACGCCGGCGCCGATCACGCCAAGGCGCTTGGGCGTGGCATCGAAGGCCAGCGCGCCGGCATTGTCGCAGATGATCTTGTTGTCGACCGGAATGCCCGGCAGGTGGCGCGCCTTGGAACCGGTGGCGACGATGACGTGGGTGGCTTCGACGATCTCGCCGTTGACGTCGACGCGCCAGCGATCGTCCTCGCGGCCGACGAACTTGCCGTGGCCGGGCAGCAGCGTGACCTTGTTCTTCTTGAACAGACCCTTGATGCCGCCGGTAAGCTGGGTGACGATGTTGTCCTTGCGCTTGATCATCGTCGCCACATCGATCTTGACGCCCTGCGCCGAGATGCCGTGCATCTGGAAGCCGTGCTGGGCTTCCTCGTAGAGCTCGGAGGAGCGCAGCAAGGCCTTGGACGGGATGCAGCCGACGTTGAGGCAAGTGCCGCCGAGACGGACTTCGCCTTTCGGGTCGGCATAGGATTCCGACTCGATGCAGGCCGTGGACAGGCCGAGCTGTGCACAACGGATGGCCGCGATGTAGCCACCGGGGCCGGCGCCGATTACAACGACATCAAACTGTTTGTTTGCCATGTCGCGATCCTCAAACGTCGAGCAGCAGGCGCGCCGGATCTTCCAGCGCTTCCTTCATGGTGACGAGGCCCAGCACCGCCTCGCGACCGTCGATGATGCGGTGGTCGTAGGACATGGCGAGGTAGTTGATCGGGCGGATCACGATCTGGCCGTTCTCGACCACGGCTCTATCCTTGGTCGCATGCACGCCGAGGATGGCGGACTGCGGCGGATTGATGATCGGCGTCGACAGCATCGAGCCGAACACGCCGCCGTTGGAAATCGAAAAGGTGCCGCCGGTGAGTTCCTCGATCGAGATCTTGCCGTCCTTCGCCTTGACGCCGAACTCGGCGATCTTCTTTTCGATCTGCGCCAGCGACATCTGGTCGGCATCGCGCAGGATCGGCACCACCAGGCCGCGCGGACTGCCAACGGCGATACCGATGTCGAAATAACCGTGATAGACGATGTCGTTGCCGTCCACGGAGGCGTTGAGTACCGGGTACTTCTTCAGCGCGGCGACGGCGGCCTTGACGAAGAAGGACATGAAGCCGAGCTTGACGCCATGTTCCTTTTCGAACTTCTCCTGGTACTTCTTACGCATTTCCATCACCGGCGCCATGTTCACCTCGTTGAAGGTGGTCAGGATGGCGTTGGTGGATTGCGATTGCACCAGGCGTTCGGCAACCCGGGCCCGCAGGCGGGTCATCGGCACGCGCTGCTCCGGGCGGTCGGCGATGATGGCATCGGCATTGATCACGCCGGGCTGCGGCAGGGCCGCCTTGGGCGCAGAAGTCGGCGCTGGCGACACGGCGGCTTTTGCCGCCGGAACGGCCGGCGCAGCGCTCTTAACTGCGCCGCTGACATCTTCCTTGAGAATGCGGCCGCCGCGACCGCTGCCTTGCACGTCGGCGGCGGCGATTCCCTTTTCCTCCATGATCTTGCGCGCCGCCGGCATGGCCGTAGCCGGCGCGGCGGGCGGAGCGGCTGCGGGAGCTGCGGCCGGCTTGGCGGCGGCAGGCGCTGCTGCAGCGGCCTTGGCCTCGGTGTCGATCTGGGCGATGACTTCGCCGGACGCCACGGACTCGCCGTTCTGTTTGATGATCTTGACGATCACGCCAGCATCCGGCGCCGGCAGTTCGAGCACGACCTTGTCGGTTTCGATGTCGATCAGGTTCTGGTCGCGGGAGACGGCGTCACCCTCCTTGACGTGCCAGGCCGACAGTGTGGCTTCGGCCACCGATTCGGACAGTTGCGGGACTTTGACTTCGATGAGCATGATTTCTCCGTTATTCCTTGATGCCGAGGGCAGCGTTGACGACTTCCTTCTGCTGCTGGGCGTGTTTGGCGGCATAGCCGACGGCGGGGGACGGCGATGAGCTGCGAGCGATCGCGTCGAGTATCTGGCCCTTCTTGATCAGTCGCTCCAGGCGATGATGCTTGGCATACCAGGCGCCCTGGTTCATCGGCTCTTCCTGGCACCAGATCAGTTCCTTGAGGTTGGGATACTTCTCCATCTCCTCGAACAGGCGGCGGTCGTCGAAGGGATACAACTGCTCGACGCGCACCAGGGCGACGTTGCCGATCTTCTTCTCGCGGCGCGCAGCCAGCAGGTCGAAGTAGATCTTGCCGGCGCAGGCCACCATGCGCGTGACCTTCTTGGGATCGAGCTTGTCGACTTCGCCGATGATGGTCTGGAAGGTGCCGTTGGCCAGTTCCTCCAGCGTACTGGTGGCGTCCTTGTGGCGCAGCAGCGACTTCGGCGTCATGACGATCAGCGGCTTGCGCTGCTTCCTCAGCATCTGCCGGCGCAGCATGTGGTAGACCTGTGCCGCGTTGGACGGCACACAGACTTCCCAGTTGAACTCGGCGGACAGCTGCATGTAGCGCTCGAGGCGGGCCGAGGAATGCTCGGGGCCCTGCCCTTCGTAGCCGTGCGGCAGCAGCATCACGAGGCCGCAACCGCGGCCCCACTTGGCTTCGCCGGACGAGAGGAACTGGTCGATCACCACCTGGGCGCCGTTGGCAAAGTCGCCGAACTGGGCTTCCCAGACCACCAGCTCGTTCGGCGCCGCCGTGGCGAAGCCGTATTCGAAGGCGAGCACGGCTTCCTCGGACAGGACCGAGTCGAAGCACATGAAGCGACCCTGGTTGTCCTGTATGTTCTGCAGCGGCCAGTAGGTACCCTCGTCCCACTTTTCGCGGTTCTGGTCGTGCAGTGCGGCGTGGCGATGGAAGAAGGTGCCGCGGCCGACGTCTTCGCCGGAGACGCGGATGTTGAAGCCCGCCGCCACCAGCGAGGCGTAGGCCAGGTTTTCGCCCATGCCCCAGTCGACCGGCAGCTTGCCCTCGCCCATCTGGCGACGGTCGTCGATGATCTTCTGCACGCGCGAGTGCAGGGTGAAGTTGGCGGGAACGTCGGTCAGGCGCTTCGACAGACGCTGCAGTTCGTTGATCGACACCGTGGTATCGCATTTTTCTGTGTAGGGCACGCCGATGTGGGGTGTCCAGTCGATCGAGAACTTGCTCTGGTAATCGCTGATCACCGGGTCGATCAGGTGGCGGCCTTCATCCAGCGCGGCACGGTAATCCTTGATCATCCGCTCGGCATCACCCTCGGCTGTCACGCCCTGCGCTTGCAGCCTGTCGGCATAAAGCTTGCGCGTGCCCGGATGCTGGGCGATCTTCTTGTACATCAGCGGCTGGGTCACCATCGGTTCGTCCTGCTCATTGTGGCCGAGCTTGCGGAAGCAGACGATGTCGATCACCACGTCCTTCTTGAATTCCTGGCGGTATTCCATGGCGATCTGCGTCACCAGCGCCACCGCTTCCGGGTCGTCGCCATTGACATGGAAAATCGGCGCCTCGATCATCTTGAAGATATCGGTGCAATACAGCGAGGAGCGATAGTCGCGCAGGTCGGACGTGGTGAAACCGATCTGGTTGTTCACCACGATGTGCACCGTGCCGCCCGTGCCGTAGCCGCGCGTATTCGAGAAGTTCAGCATCTCCTGGTTCACGCCCTGCCCCGCCACCGCCGCGTCGCCGTGGATCAGTACCGGCAGTGCCTGCTTCCTGCCTTCGGCGCCGCGCCTCACCTGGCGCGCATAGACCGAGCCGGCCACCACGGGATTGACGATTTCGAGATGCGACGGGTTGAAAGCCAGCGTCAGGTGCACCGGACCGCCCGGCGTGCCGACATCGGACGAATAGCCCATGTGGTACTTGACGTCGCCGGCGGAAAGCGCCTGCTTCTTCTTGCCCTCGAACTCGTCGAACAGCATCGACGGCAGCTTGCCCAGGGTATTCACCAGCACGTTGAGGCGGCCGCGATGGGCCATGCCGATCACCATTTCCTGCACGCCCACCATGCCTGCGGTACGGATCAGCTGGTCCATCGCCAGGATCAGGGCTTCGCCACCTTCGAGCGAGAAGCGCTTCTGGCCGACATACTTGGTATGCAGATAGCGCTCCAGGGTTTCGGCATGCGTCAGCTGTACCAGGAAACGTTTCTTGTCCTCGGCGGTCCAGGACGGAGTGGCGCGGATCGGTTCCAGCTTGTCTTGCAGCCAGCGCTTCTGGCCGACGTCGGAAAGGTACATGAACTCGACGCCGATGGTGCCGCAGAAGGTCTGCCGGCAGGCTTCGAGGATCTCGCGCAGGGTGGCGGTATCAGGAACGGCAGCAAAGGACCCGGTCTGGAACTGCTGGCCGAGGTCGGCCTCGGTGAAGCCGTAGTGCGACGGCTCAAGTTCGGGGATCGAGGGCCGTTCGCTGCGCTTCAGCGGATCCAGCTGTGCCCAGCGATTGCCGAGAAAGCGGTAGGCATTGATCATCTGCAATACCTTGACCTGCTTGCCGTCGGACTGTGCCGTGGTACGTCCTGCCTGCAGGGTGCCATCCTTGGCGCGCTGGGCGAAGGAGGTGATGACCGGATAGTGGGCCACGTCCGGCCCGGTGTAGTTGCCGGCGCCCGGCAAGGTGCCGAGCTTGTCGAAGTAGTCGCGCCAGGCCGGTTCGACGGAGGCCGGGTTGGCGAGGTAGGCGTCGTACAGGGCCTCGATGTACGGCGTATTGGTGCCGAACAGATACGAGTTGGACAGCATCTGCTTCATCATTGCGTCACCTGCTCATGTATTGGGGGAAAAAACCGGGGGGCGTAAACCGCCCCCCGTCTTGGCCGAAACCGGATCAGCGCTGATCGAGCGCCTTCACGTCGCGCCTGGCCGCGCCGGTGTAAAGCTGGCGCGGGCGGCCGATCTTGTATTCCGGATCGGTGATCATCTCCTCCCACTGCGTCATCCAGCCGACGGTACGCGCCAGCGCGAAGATGCAGGTGAACATCGAAGTCGGGATGCCGAGCGCCTTCTGCACGATGCCCGAGTAGAAATCGACGTTTGGATACAGCTTTTTCTCGACGAAATAGGGGTCTTCCAGGGCAATTTTTTCCAGTTCCTTGGCCAGCTTGAACAGGCGGTCGTTTTCCAGCCCCAGTTCGCCCAGCACGTCGGCGCAGACCTTGCCCATCAGCTTGGCGCGCGGATCGAAATTCTTGTACACGCGATGGCCGAAACCCATCAGCTTGAAGCTGTCGTTCTTGTCCTTGGCCCGCTTGATGTACTCGCCGACGCGCGAGACGTCGCCGATCTCCTCCAGCATTTCCAGGCAGGCCTCGTTGGCGCCACCGTGGGCCGGGCCCCAGAGGCAGGCGATGCCGGCCGAGATGCAGGCGAAGGGGTTGGCGCCCGAGGATCCGGCGAGGCGCACGGTCGAGGTCGAGGCGTTCTGTTCGTGGTCCGCGTGCAGCGTGAAGATGATGTCCAGCGCGCGCACCAGCACCGGGTTCGGCTTGTACTCCTCGCAGGGAGTGCCGAACATCATGTGCATGAAGTTCGCGGTGTAGTCGAGGTTGTTGCGCGGATACTGGAAGGGCTGGCCGGTGTTGTATTTGTAGGCCATGGCGACGATCGTCGGCAGCTTGGCGATCAACCGGTTGAAGGAAACACTGCGATGCTCGGGGTCCGAGAAATCCGTAACATCGTGATAGAAGGCCGACAGCGCACCGACCACGCCAACCATGACGGCCATCGGATGCGCGTCGCGGCGGAAGCCCTGGTAGAACTTCACCAGTTGCTCGTGCACCATGGTGTGGTTCTTGATGGTGTTCTCGAAATCGACCTTCTGCTTGGCGTTCGGCAGTTCGCCGTTCTTCAGCAGCCAGGCGACTTCGAGGAAGTTGCACTTCTCCGCCAGTTGTTCGATCGGATAGCCGCGGTACAGCAGTTCGCCCTTGTCGCCGTCGATGAAGGTGACCTTCGATTGGCAGCTGGCGGTCGACAGGAAGCCGGAGTCATAGGTAAACAGTCCGGTCTTGGCGCCGAGCGTACGGATGTCGATCACGTCCTGGCCGTGGGTGCCCACCATCACGGGGAACTCCACGGTCTTGCCGTCGATGGTCAGTGTTGCGGTGCGATTTGTGCTCATGTTCAGATCCTCTTTCAGGTCCGTTGAAATGCCTTTGCTACTCGAAATTGGCCAAGGGAGAAACTTCCCGCAACCGCTCAATCATTGCCGCCAGTTGTGAATCGTCGGTGGCTTCCCGACCGCTCACCAACGCCCACAAATCGTGGTCTTCCAGTTCCAGCAAACTTTCCAGCGCCGCCTCGCCCTGCGCGTCCAGGCTGTCCTCGTAACGCTCCCAGAAGCGATCGAAAACCAGGTCCAGCTCCAGCAAGGCGCGCCGGCAATGCCATTTCAGGCGATTGATGCGCGCCTTGCGGACTTCGTCCATCGTCAGACCGCCCGCCGCACCATCATCTCTTTTATCTTGCCGATCGCCTTGGTCGGATTGAGGCCCTTCGGACAGACATCGACACAGTTCATGATGGTGTGGCAGCGGAACAGGCGATAGGGGTCCTCGAGGTTGTCGAGACGCTCGTTGGTGGCCTGGTCGCGCGTGTCGGCGATGAAGCGGTAGGCCGCCAGCAGGCCGGCCGGGCCGACGAACTTGTCCGGATTCCACCAGAACGACGGACAGGCCGTCGAGCAGCAGGCGCAGAGGATGCACTCGTAGAGACCGTTGAGTTCCTCACGATCCTCCGGCGACTGCAGGCGCTCGCGCTCCGGGGGCGGATCGTTGTTGATCAGGTAGGGCTTGATCGAGTTGTACTGCTTGAAGAACTGCGTCATGTCCACGATCAGGTCGCGGATCACCGGCAGGCCGGGCAGCGGGCGCAATACGATGGGTTTGCCCTCCGGGAAGCTGTCCATCGCGGTCAGGCAGGCGAGGCCGTTCTTGCCGTTGATGTTCATCGCGTCGGAACCGCAGACGCCTTCGCGGCAGGAACGGCGGAAGGAGATGGAATCGTCCTGCGCCTTGAGCTTGACCATGGCGTCGAGCAGCTTGCGGTCGGTCGATTCGAGTTCGACCGAGATGTCCTGCATGTAGGGCTTGGCGTCCTGGTCCGGGTCGTAGCGATAGATCTTGAACTGGACGGTACGGTTGGCGTTCGTCATCGTCATTCCTTGTCAGTAGGCGCGCTTCTTGAGCTCGATGGTATCGACACTCATCGGCTTCATCTGCACCGGCTTGTAGTCGAGGCGATTGCCTTCGCGGTACCACAGCGTATGTTTCAGCCAGTTCCTGTCGTCGCGACCATCCGGTGTCTCCGGCGTATCGGTCGCGTCGTCGCGCACGTGCGCTCCGCGCGACTCGGTGCGGGCATTGGCGGAAACGATGGTGGCCTTGGCGACCTCGATCAGGTTGTCGAGTTCCAGCGCCTCGATGCGAGCGGTGTTGAATACCTTCGACTTGTCCTTGATCTGGGTCTGCGCGACCTGACCGGCGATCTCGTCGATGCGCTTGACACCCTCAGCCAGCATGTCCTTGAAGCGGAATACGCCGGCGTGCTTCTGCATCGTGCGCTGCATGGCGAGGCGCGTCTCATGCACGTCGGCGCCATCCTTCTGATGGTTGAGGCGATCGACGCGGGCCAGGCTGCGATCGATGGCGTCCTGCGCCAGCGGCTTGTGCGCCTTGACGCTGTTCTTCAGGTCATTGACCGCCGTCTCGCCGGCCGACTTGCCGAACACCAGCAGATCGAGCAGCGAATTGGTGCCGAGGCGGTTGGCGCCATGCACCGAGGCGCAGGCACACTCGCCGGCGGCGTAGAAGCCCAGCACCGGCTCGCTGTGATTGCCGCCCCTGGGCACCACCACCTGGCCGGAATAGTTGGTCGGAATGCCGCCCATCTGGTAATGGCAGGTCGGCACCACCGGCAGCGGCTCCTTCAGGCAATCGACACCGGCGAACTGGATGCCGATCTCGTGGATGCCCGGCAGGCGCTTCATGATGGTCTCGGGCGGCAGGTGGGTGATGTCGAGCAGCACGAAATCCTCGTTCGGACCGCAACCGCGGCCCTCGTTGATTTCGGTGGTCATGGCACGCGAGACCACATCGCGCGATGCCAGGTCCTTGGCGTTGGGCGCGTAGCGCTCCATGAAGCGTTCGCCGGCCGAGTTGCGCAGGATGCCACCCTCGCCGCGCACGCCTTCGGTGATCAGCACGCCGGCGCCGGCCACGCCGGTCGGGTGGAATTGCCAGAACTCCATGTCTTCCAACGGTATGCCCGCGCGCGCCGCCATGCCGACGCCATCGCCGGTGTTGATGAAGGCGTTGGTCGAGGAATAGTAGATGCGCCCCGCTCCGCCGGTGGCGAAGATGGTGGCCTTGGCGTGGAAGACCACGATCTCCCCGGTTTCCATGTCCATCGCCGTGACGCCCATGACGTCGCCCTCGGCATCGCGCACCAGGTCCAGCGCCTGCCATTCGACGAAGAACTGGGTGTTGACCTTGACGTTGCGCTGGTACATCGCGTGCAGCATGGCGTGGCCGGTGCGGTCGGCGGCGGCGCAGGAACGGCGCACCGGCTTCTCGCCGAAGTTCGACATGTGGCCGCCGAAGGGCCGCTGGTAGATCTTGCCGTTGTCGAGGCGGTCGAAGGGCATGCCGTAGTGTTCGAGCTCGACCACCACTTCGTTGGCCTTGCGGCACATGAACTCGATCGCGTCCTGGTCGCCGAGCCAGTCGGATCCCTTGACGGTGTCGTACATGTGCCAGTGCCAGTGGTCCTCCTCTGAGTTACCCAGGCTGGCAGCAACGCCGCCCTGCGCCGCGACGGTATGCGAGCGGGTCGGAAAGACCTTGGTCAGCACGGCCGTCTTGTAGCCGGCTTCGGAAAGCTGGATTGCGGCGCGCAGGCCGGCGCCGCCGGCACCGACGATGACCGCATCGAATTTGCGAACGGTGTAATTCATGATTGCCTTCCGCAGGGCCATCCCAAGGAAGGCCGTTCGTTGAAAATGGAGCGAAGCGAACCGTGGTCACCCCTTTTCGCGGAAAAGGGGCTGGGGGATATGTTCTTCATCACAGCCTCCAGATGATCTGTATGGCCCAGCCGGCATAGCCGACCAGGGCGAGCAGCGTCATCACGTGCAGGAACAGACGCAGCGCCGCCGAATTGAGGTAGTCCATCCAGATGTCCCGGATGCCGACCCAGGCGTGCCAGCACAGGCTGACGATGAACAGGAAGCTGAGGAAGCGGATGAAGCCGTTGGCCATGAAGGCCTGCCAGGCTTCGCGCGAGGACATCGCGCCGCCCAGCGCGGCGGCGAACATGATCAGCGTGAATACCGCCATGACGATCCCGGTGATGCGCTGGGCCAGCCAGTCCTTGAGGCCGTAACCGGCCCCGACGACGAGTCTTTGCATGTCAGTAGGCTCCGAGCAGTTTGAGGCCGAGGATCGCGGTCAGCGCGAGGCTTACCACCATCACCGTCATCGCGGAGTTGTGCGCCTGCTGCTTCTCGACACCGACGTGGATGTCGATCAACAGGATGCGGATGCCCATGCAGAAGTGGTGCAGGAAGGCCCAGAGCAGGCCGAGCAGGATCAGTTTCACCAGCCAGTTCCCGGTGACGGCGGCAAACATCGCGGCACTGTCCTGGGTCGCCCCCAGGGACAACTGCAGCAGCCAGATCAGCAGCGGCAGCATCAGGAAAAGGCCGGCGCCGCTGACGCGATGCAGGATGGACGCGAATCCCGCCAGGGGCAGTCGAATCTCATGGAGCGCCAGATGCTTCGGGCGCTCTTTGGTCATTTCTGGCATAGGTAGATCTCTCCGTTGATAGCTCCGGCGCAATGCCCACTGCGGGCATTACCCTTAAATGAAATTTCGCGTTGTTTCATTTTGATGCGCTGCACTATAAAACAATCCGTATCACAGGAAAACAAAAATTGATGTCCCATTAGCCGAGTTCGTTGAAATAGCAATGTTCGCTGGTTGCGTACAAACCCCTGCGCCACTCCACCGGCTTGTCGGCATAGGAGAAGCTGACCCGTTCCACAGACAGCAGCGGACTACCCTCCGGCACGTTCAGTAATTCGGCGCTGGAACGGTCGGCCGGCACGGCTCGCAGCCGCTCTTCGGCGCGAATCATGCGCACGCCGAACTGGTTTTCGAAAAAGCTGTAGAGCGATCCCTGGTAGTCGCGCAGCATGTCGAGCGTCACCGTGCCGAAAATGCTGCCCGGCAGGTAGATCTCGTCGACCACCACCGGCTTGCCGGAAAACTTGAGCAGGCGACGGACGATGTTTATCGAATCGCCGATATTCAGTTCCAGCATGCGGGCCACTTCCGGGCCCGCCTTGGCGCGCCAGCATTCGAGCGGCACGCTCTGCGCCTGCTCGATGCCACCCGCCAGCGGCACCAGGCGAAGGAAGCGGAAGAATGCGCGCGGATCGTCGTGCGAGGCGACGAAAGTTCCCTTGCCCTGGCGCCGGAGGAGCAGGTTTTCCGCGGCCATTTCATCGATGGCCTTGCGCACGGTTCCCTGGCTGACGTTGAAACGGATCGCCAGTTCGGATTCGCTTGGGATCGCCTCGCCGGGACGCCACTCGCCGGATTCGAGGCGCTGCAGAAGCAGGCTCTTGATCTGCCGGTAGAGGGGGCTGAAGGTCGGTGATGGCGACACGGCCACCGCGCCTCCCTTGTGGGACGTCGCCGTTGCGGCGCCGGACCGATGTGTACCGGTGGAGTTGCCCTTTGGGGGTGCGTCAGATTGCGGCATGGCGTCATTTGAACATATTTTCAGGAGCCCGTCTAGAGTGTGTCTTATGTCTTATATAAGATAATAATTGGATATTGACACAGCGCAACATTGCTTCTAAAATTTGGGCCCGAAACCTGACGTATCATTCGCGGCGCTTCCGGCACCACGCCCTGCCCGCGGAACCGCTAATTTACCGCTGTCTCGACCAATCGATTCAAACTGATACAGGAGTCCTACAAATGCCAAAAGCCCCCGTTCGTGTCGCAGTGACCGGCGCCGCCGGCCAAATCGGTTATGCCGCGATCTTCCGCATTGCTGCCGGTGACATGCTGGGCAAGGATCAGCCGGTGATCCTGCAATTGCTGGAGCATCCCTCGGAAAAGCCCCAGGCCGCGCTCAAGGGCGTCATGATGGAACTTGACGACTGCGCTTTTCCGCTGCTCGCCGGCGTCGTCGGTACGGGTGACGCCAAGGTCGCGTTCAAGGATGCCGACTACGCGCTGCTGATCGGCGCCAAGCCGCGCGGTCCCGGCATGGAGCGCAAGGACCTGCTGATGGACAACGCCAAGATCTTCATCGAACAGGGCGGCGCCCTGAACGATGTCGCCTCGCGCAACGTCAAGGTGCTGGTGGTCGGCAATCCCGCCAACACCAATGCCTATATCGCCATGAAGTCGGCCAAGAGCCTGCCGGCCAAGAATTTCACCGCCATGCTGCGCCTGGACCACAACCGCGCGGTGTCGCAACTCGCCAGCCGCACCGGCAAGTCGGTCAACGACATCGAGAAGATGATCGTCTGGGGCAACCATTCGCCCACCATGTATCCGGACCTGCGCTTCTGCACCGTCGCCGGCCAGGCCGCCCCCGCCGCCGTCAATGACGAGGCCTGGTACAGGAACGAATACATCCCCACCGTCGGCAAGCGCGGCGCCGCCATCATCGCCGCGCGCGGTGCTTCGTCCGCCGCCTCGGCCGCCAATGCCGCGATCGACCATATGCGTGACTGGGCGCTGGGCACCAACGGCAAGTGGGTCACCATGGGCATCCCGTCCGACGGCAGCTATGGCATCCCGAAAGACATCATCTACGGTGTGCCCGTCACCTGCGAAAACGGCGAGTACAAGCGCATCGAGGGCCTGGCCATTGACGACTACTCGCGCAGCATGATGGACAAGACTCTGGCCGAGTTGCAGGAAGAGCAGGCGGGCGTCGCCAGCCTGCTCGGCTGATGGAGGGCGGCGGGATGAACGCTGGCGCCGGGCTCAAGCCACGGTGAACGCGGCGCTGCATCCTGCCGAAGTCCTGTATCGCGGGGAAAAGCCCTTCCCCGCCCTTCCCGCCTGCGAACACTACGCCGGCTCGGAAAAGAACCTGCGCAAGGCCTTGCAACTGCAAGTCGAACTCGCCATCGACGAACGCTCGGTGTTTGACATTACCGGCGACTGCGAAGACGGCGCGCCGGCAGGCCGTGAGGCCGAGCATGCGGGCATGATCGCCGGCCTGGTCCTCGACCCGGCCAATCGCCACGGCCGCTTCGGCGCGCGCATCCACGACATCACGCACGCTCACTGGTGCGCCGATCTCGAAATCATCATCGGCCGCGCCGGCCTTCAGGTCGCCTACATTGTGCTGCCCAAGGTGAACTGCGCCGACGACGCGCTGACGCAGATCGAGGCACTGGATGACCTTCGCGCGCGTCACGGCATAGCCCGCGAAATACCGGTGCATGTGCTGATCGAAACGCCCGGCGCGCTGCATGAAGCGTGGAAGATCGCCGCGCTGCCCCGTGTCGAAACCATCGATTTCGGCCTGATGGATTTCGTCAGCGCGCACCACGGTGCGATACCCGGCAGTGCGATGCGCTCGCCGGACCAGTTCACCCATCCGCTGGTGGTGCGCGCGAAGTGCGAAATCGCCGCCGCGGCGCTGGGCAACGGCGTGGTGCCGGCACACAACGTCACCACGGAACTCAATGATCCCGACATCGTCCGCGACGATGCGCGACGCGCCCGCCGCGAGTTCGGCTTCCTGCGCATGTGGAGCATCCATCCGCGCCAGATCCAGCCCATCGTCGAAGCCATGCGCCCCGATTTTGTCGAAGTGACGGAAGCCGCCGGCATCCTGCTCGCCGCGCAGAATGCCGACTGGGGGCCGATTTCCTGGGAAGGCAGACTTCACGACCGCGCCTCCTATCGCTACTACTGGGAACTGCTGCGCAGAGCCCATGCCACGGGTGCGGCTTTGCCCGCCGAGGCGCGCACCCGTTTTTTCAATTCCGGGGCTGAACGCAACCACTAGCCCCGACCGCTGTCAAACACCATTCCAACGCGAGGACCCCACCATGCTTGAAGCCTATCGCCAACACGTCGCCGAACGCGCTGCCCTCGGCATTCCGCCCCTGCCCCTGACCAAGCAGCAGACCAGCGAACTGGTCGAACTGCTGAAGAGCCCGCCCAAGGGCGAGGAGACCACGCTGGTCGATTTGATCACGCACCGCGTGCCGGCCGGCGTCGATGACGCCGCCAAGGTCAAGGCCGAGTTCCTGGCGAAAGTTGCCGCAGGTACGCAGAGCGCTGGCGTCGGCCAGACGGCGTGCCCGTTGATCAGCCGCGAAAAGGCGACCGAACTGCTTGGCACCATGGTCGGCGGCTACAACGTCAAGCCGCTGATCGACCTGCTCGACGACGCCGTGTGCGGCGCCGCCGCCGCCAAGGCGCTCAAGGGCACGCTGCTGATGTTCGACTACTTCAATGACGTCGCCGAAAAAGCCAAGGCGGGCAGCAGCAACGCCAAGGCCGTGATGCAATCCTGGGCCGATGCCGAATGGTTCACCTCGCGCCCTGAAGTGCCGAAGAAGATTTCCGTCACCGTGTTCAAGGTCACCGGCGAAACCAACACCGACGACCTCTCGCCCGCCCCCGACGCCTGGAGCCGCCCCGACATCCCGCTGCATGGCCTGGCCATGCTGAAGAATGCACGCGACGGCATTACGCCTGAAAAGCCCGGCGAGCGCGGCCCGATGAAGCTGATCGAGGACCTGAAAAAGAAGGGCCACCCGGTCGCCTACGTCGGTGACGTGGTCGGCACCGGCTCCAGCCGCAAGTCGGCCACCAACTCGGTGATCTGGTGGACCGGCGACGACATTCCCTTCGTCCCCAACAAGCGCTACGGCGGCTTCTGCCTCGGCGGCAAGATCGCCCCGATTTTCTTCAACACCCAGGAAGACGCCGGTGCCTTCCCCATCGAGTGCGATGTCGCGCAGATGGCCATGGGCGACGTGGTCGACATCTTCCCCTATGACAAAAAGGTGGAGAAGGGCGGCGCGACGATCTCGACCTTCGACTACAAGTCGGAAGTCCTGCTCGACGAAGTCCGTGCCGGCGGCCGCATCAACCTGATCATCGGCCGCGCCCTCACCGCCAAGGCCCGCGAGTTCCTCGGCCTTGCCGCCTCGACGCTGTTCCGCCTGCCGGTTGCGCCCAAGGACACCGGCAAGGGCTACAGCCTGGCGCAGAAGATGGTCGGCCGTGCCTGCGGCATGCCCGAAGCAAATGGGAAACAAGCGGGCATCCGCCCGGGCACCTACTGCGAGCCGCGCATGACCTCGGTCGGCAGCCAGGACACCACCGGCCCGATGACCCGCGACGAACTGAAAGACCTCGCCTGCCTCGGCTTCTCCGCCGATCTCGTCATGCAGTCCTTCTGCCACACCGCCGCCTACCCGAAGCTGGTCGACGTCAAGACCCACCGCACCCTGCCCAGCTTCATCACCGCCCGCGGCGGCATCAGCCTGCGGCCGGGCGACGGCGTGATCCACTCTTGGCTCAACCGCTTCCTGCTGCCGGATACCGTCGGCACCGGCGGTGACAGCCACACCCGTTTCCCGATCGGCATCTCCTTCCCCGCCGGCTCGGGCCTGGTGGCCTTCGCCGCCGCCACGGGCGTGATGCCGCTGGACATGCCGGAATCCGTGCTGGTGCGCTTCAAGGGCAAGTTGCAGCCCGGCATCACCCTGCGCGACCTGGTCAATGCGATTCCCTACTACGCCATCCAGCAGGGCTTGCTGACCGTCGCCAAGCAGGGCAAGAAGAACATCTTTTCGGGGCGCATCCTCGAAATCGAGGGCCTGCCCGAGCTCAAGGTGGAACAGGCCTTCGAACTCACCGACGCCTCGGCCGAACGCTCCGCCGCCGGCTGCGCGGTGCGCCTGAACAAGGAACCCATCGTCGAGTACATGCGCTCCAACATCACCTTGATGAAGTGGATGATCGCCGAGGGCTACGAGGACAAGCGCACCCTGGCGCGCCGCATCGCCGCCATGGAGGACTGGATCGCCAAGGGCACGCTGCTGCAGCCTGACGCCGACGCCGAGTACGCCGCCGTGATCGAAATCGACCTCGCCGACGTCAAGGAACCGCTGCTCGCCTGCCCCAACGATCCGGACGACGTCAAGCCGCTTTCCGCCGTGCAGGGAGAGAAGATCGACGAGGTTTTCATCGGCAGTTGCATGACCAACATCGGCCACTTCCGCGCCGCCGGCAAGATCCTCGACGGCAAGACCGACATTCCGACCCGCCTGTGGGTCGCGCCGCCGACCAAGATGGACGCCATGATCCTCAACGAGGAAGGCTACTACGCGGTGCTCGGCAAGTCCGGTGCGCGCATGGAGATGCCCGGCTGCAGCCTGTGCATGGGCAACCAGGCGCAGATCAAGAAGGGCAGCACGGCGGTGTCGACCTCGACACGCAACTTCCCGAACCGGCTGGGCATCGACACCCGTGTCTATCTGTCGTCGGCCGAACTGGCGGCGGTCTGCGCGCTGATGGGCAAGATCCCGACCGTGGCCGAGTACATGGAGCAGGTCAAGACGCTGGAAGCCAAGTCCGCCGACGTCTATCGCTACATGAACTTCGACCAGATCGCCGAGTTCAAGGAAGTGGCGGATGGCGTGACGTCCTGAACCGGTTCGAGGCAGCAAGAAGCCCCGCTGCGGCGGGGTTTTTTGTTTGGCGCCGTGCCACCAGCGCCGACTCTTGCAGGTCCGGACAAAACGCCACCGACGGAAAACGTCGGGGGCGTTTCCGTTGCGCTATCCTCAGCCGACGGCCTCGGGGTCGAAGAAGCTCAGGGAATTTCGACCATCGGCCTTGGCCCGGTACATCGCGAGGTCGGCCTGCTTCAGCAGTTCGTCGACGCTCTTGCGCTGATGGTCGAACATCGTGATGCCGATGCTCGGTGTGCCGTGGTACTGCTTGCCGAACAGGTCATAGCTGCCGTTCAGCGCCTCGAGGACCTTTTTGCCCACCGTGGCGGCCCAGCGCCTGGCTTCCGCTGCGTCCTCGCCGAGATCGCTCAGCATCACCACGAACTCGTCGCCGCCCAGGCGAGCTGCCGTATCCACCTCGCGGATGCAGCCGGCCAGACGCAGCGCGACCAGCTGCAGAAGAAGGTCGCCGTGGTCGTGTCCATGCGTGTCGTTGAGATCCTTGAAGTGGTCGAGGTCGATCAGCATCAATGCGCCCCATCGACGGTTGCGCGCACATGCGGTGAGCGCCCATTTCAGGCGGTCGATCAGCAGGCGGCGGTTGGGCAACTGGGTCAGGTCATCATAGAGTGCCTGGTGCCGGATCCTCTCTTCGGCCGCCTTGCGCTCGCTGATGTCGGTCATCGTCGCCACGTAGTGGTCCGTCGTGCCGTCGCCGCCGTCGGGCACAGCCGTGATGGTCAACCATTGCGGATACACTTCGCCGTTCCTGCGCCGGTTCCAGATTTCCCCCTGCCACGAGCCGCTGCGCCGGATGCAGTCCCACATCCGTCCATAGAAGGCAGCATCGTGGCGACCCGATTGGAACAACTTCGGCGTCAGCCCGACCACCTCCTCGGCCGCATAGCCGGTCAGTTCGGAAAAGGCCCGGTTCGCCTTCAGGATCACGCCGCAATCATCGGTCACGATCATGGCGACGTGCGTCTCGAAAGCGGTCGCGGCGATTCGCAATTGGGTTTCCGCGAGCTTGCGGTCGGTGACGTCGCGGGACACCACCACCACCCGCGTCACCCGTCCGTCGGCATCGGTGATCACATCGCCCATCGATTCCATCTCCCGCACGCTACCATCGGCCAGCACGAAGCGGTAGTCGCCGCGGCGGCCGACGCCGGTCCTGACGGTTTCGGCAAATGCCCGGCGGATACGGGGCCTGTCCTCCTCGTGGATTTCCGCAAAGGAATCGGTGCCGCGCAGGTTCCGTCCATCGCCGAAAAGGCGCTGGTAGGATGGACTGTTGTAGATTCGCCGCCCCTCCAGGTCGAGCACGGCGACCAAGTCTCCGAGCCGTTCGGCGATGAGGTGAAAGAACTCTTCCTGCTCCCGCAGCGCGGCCTCGGACTGCTTGCGCGCGGTGATGTCGGACAGGACCAGCGCGAGCCGGGATTGGCCCCGGCGCGTCAGGCGGGCTCCGTCGAGCTGCCCCGCAAAGCACGAGCCGTCGCCGCGCAAAAGGCTCAGTTCCCAGGCCTGATGCGGACTGCCGTCCATCGTCGCCGCCAGATTGCTGCGCAGCTCCGCCCGCTGCTCGGGCGCCACGAAGCGCTCGAACGGAACGTTCAGCAGATCCTCGCGCGACAGGCCGAGCAAGGCGGCAGCGGCGCGATTTACCCCGGCGATCTTTCCATCCTCCGCCAACACGAGAGTGGCGCTCGGCGCAAACTCGAAATAGTCGGCGTAGTTGTTGCGGAACCGCTTTGATGCCTCCGGCGCGTCCGGCCCGACGCCGTGTTGGCGCCGTGCCGGTTTCCTCGAGGCTCCCGCCTTTGGTGCTGACGAGCTTCGCTCCGGGCTCGACGCGCCGAACCCCCGCCCGTGCCGATCGCTGGGGCTCATGATGGCGATGGCTGCGCCGCGCGGTCGAGCGACCACCCGCCGGCGCAGGTCCAGTTGAGATAGGGGAGGCGCAGGCGAATCAACTCGCTTTGCGCCGCCGGATCGCCGTGTGACGCCCGTCCCGCCAGTGCCTGAAAACATTCTTCGCTGGCACCGGCGATCTCCACCGCGGCGCCCGCCGCCGACAGCCGGACAGGTTCATTGAGTGGTTGGATTCCGTGTGCCATGGTCGTCCTCACGCGGTTCGGTCGGAGTGGCCGCCAGGCCGCCTGCGGTTGCGGCCCGGAAGTTCGGCGATCGCGCCCATGGCCACGGTCCGCAGCAACTGTTCGTCGTTCATTGCGGCCAGCGCCAACAGTCCGGCGCCAACCAGGTCGCCGCGCCTGGTGCGCCGGCCGAGGATTTCAAGACGCTGCTTGAGTGCGACAACCCGCGCCTGGTCGTCGGCCGTGAGCTTGCAGCGGCGGAATCCCGGCTTGATCTGCTTCTTTCCCTTCCCTCCTGCCCGTTTCGGCGGGCTCGTCGTGCCGGACGTCTTTGCCTTCGCCATCGCTGCGAGCGCCTGGGAAAGCCTCACGCGCCTAGCGGTGGTAGTTCCGGATTCGACACTCGCAGGAATCAACTCCCTTTCGGGCGCCTCGACCTTCACTGCTCCCATCATGTTTCCTCGTATACATCGCCCGGCCTGCACTGCGGAACTGCCCGCGATCAAAGGCGCGGAACGTGACCGAGCGGCTGTCGGCCGGGCTCGTCCATGGCGGACGCCTTTGGAAAGTATCTTTCAGACGTGCACGATTTGTAATACCCGTCGAGGAGTATTCGCGCTACCGGCTTTCCGGTACCCGGAACCCGCGCCGCGAACCACGGCAGCCGGGCCGATCAGGGCATCACCAGCCCGTTGCGGATCGCGTAGCGGGTCAATTCCACCACGTTGTGCAGATCGAGTTTGCGCATCAGGTTGCGGCGATGGACATCCACCGTGCTCGCGGCAATGTGCAATTCGGCCGCGATGTCCGGCGCGGTCTTGCCTTCGGCGAGCAGCGTCGCGACCTGGATTTCGCGCCGCGACAGCAAACTCGCCTCCGGTGAATCCGGCCCCGATCCACGGTCGCGCAAACCATCCGCCACCAGGGCGGCGACCTCCGAACAGAGGTAACTGCGGCCATTGACCACATTGCGAATGCCCTGCTTCAGCTCGGACCCGGCCGCCGACTTGGCGATGTAGCCGGCGGCGCCGACATCGAGCATCTGCTGGATGATGCGGCGGTCGAGACAAGTGGACAGGGCCAGCACCTTGATTTCGGGATGCTTCAAGCGCAGGCGCCGGGTGGTTTCGATGCCGGACAGGCCCGGCAGGGCGACGTCCATCACCACCACGCCGGGCGACAGTTCCGCAGCCAGCTGCAGCGCCGTCTCGCCATCGCCGACCGCCGCCACCACTTCCATGTTGCTGTCCTGCTCGAGAACGTCGCGCAGGGCCTCGCGGACCATCGTATGGTCATCGACAAGCATTATTCGGATCATCGCATATCTCCATTTCGCCAATGCAACGCGGCACGCTCAGCGTGACCGTGGTGCCGTTACCGGGACTGCTGTCGATATCGACCTCGCCGCCGAGGTTGGCGATCCGTTCGTAGATCGAGCGAAGGCCGAAGCTGTTGTGTCCCGGCCAGTCGCCGAAATGCTCCGCGGGATCGAAACCGCGCCCGGCGTCGCTCACCATCAGCACCAGGCGGTTGCGGTCGCACAGGCAGGCGAGACTGGCGTCGGCGACCCCCGCGTGTTTGGTAACGTTGATCAACAACTCTCGCGCCGCACGGTAGAGCACGGCTTGCACCTCGTCGACCAGGCGCTTGTCGCAGCTATCGATCTCGACATGCACCGTGAGCCCATGCACGCGCTTCATTTCCTCGGCCAGCCATTCCAGCGCCGGCAACAGGCCGAGCGTGCGCAGGACGGGGGGGCTCAGTTGCAGGGTGATGTGGCGCGCCTCCTGGTCGGCCTGTTCCACCAGTGCCACGATCTCCCCTATCACGGCACCCTGCGACTGCTCGGGCAGGGATGTCAGCTTGATCTTGATCACGGCCAGCATCTGGCAGAGGTTATCGTGCAGGCTTTCGGCAAGCATGCGGCGTTCGCGTTCCTCGGTCATGGTCAATTGCGCCGAAATCCTGCGCAGCTGCGCCGTCCGTTCCTGCACCTTCGTTTCGAGTTCGTCCGCCAGCCCGCGCAGCCTCTCCTCCGCGTTGCGACGGCGGCTGATATCGACCATGATCCCGCGCAGCCAGCGCGGCGCGCCATGCTCCGCCACCACCGTCACCAGATCGTGCAACCAGACCACGCGCCCGTCGCGGCTGAGGAGGCGGTACTCGAACTCGTGCCTTTCCAGGCGTTCGGTGCAGGACCTGCAATACTCCGGCGCCCAGTTCCGGTCATCCGGATGCAGGTGTTCCAGCCAGAATCCCGGCCGCAGCCAGTCTTCGATCGGGTAGCCCACCAGGCGCTCCGCCTGCTTGCTGACGAAGGTGAAGTCGAAGCTCCGCGCATCCGCTTCCCAGACGATGCCGTCCGTGGTGTCGACGATGTCCTGAAAGCGCTGGCGCGATGCGGCCAGGGCGGCTTCCGCCCGGCGTTGCTGCGTGACGTCGCGGTCGACCCCCCGATAGCCGATCACCGTACCGTCCGGATCGCGGATCGGCGTGCCGTTGGTCAGCGTGTCGTGACGCCCGCCGCGTGCATCGAGGACGATGTTTTGCAGGTCGCGGAAGGCTTCGCCGCGGATGGCGATCGTGTCGAACAACGCGCCGACACGGCCCGCCTCGTCGGGAGGCATGAGGTCGAAGGCGGTCTTGCCGATGATGTCTTCCGGAACATAGCCGAGCAAGGTCTGCACGCTGTCCGACACAAAGGTGTATCGGCCACTGCTATCCACCTCCCAGATCCAGTCGGCGGAAATGGCGGCGATGTCACGGAAACGCCGCTCGGAATCGCGCAGGGCGCGTTCCACCTGCTTCTGCCCGGTGATTTCCAACGCGACCACCGAACATTCCTGCCGTCCCGGGTCGCCGGTTGCGCAGATCCAGAGGATTCGCGCTGCCTGCCCATTCAGCGACAGTTCCAGTTCGTGCCTGGTAGCCGCGGCTCCGGCAAACACGTCGCACAGAAAGGTCTCGAACCGGGCTGCATCCGTCGCCTTGAGGAATCCGGCAAAATCCGTTCCGATCAGGGCAACCGGTTCCTCCCCCAGGAGTCGCGCGCCCTCTGCATTACTGAAGCGGAATTGGCCGTCGCGCCCCAGGATGAAATGGCCGACGGGAGCAAGATCCAACAGGTCAACCGACGCACCGATTCCGTCCAACACGAACGAACGCGATGTTGTCGAACCAACTGCCGGCGGCATCGTCTGCTCCAAGTGACGAAAAGAAGGCGCGGCGCATTTCGCCACGCGGAATACCTTGGATATTAACGGCGACGCACTTCGATCCGCAAGATGCCGGCTTCTGTTAGTCCCTGCGCCGGGGTGACCTGCGGATCAGTGCAGGGTGTCCAATTCCCTTTCGACATCGGCCTCGGCCAACAGCCAGTCAGCCATTTTTTGGCCGGCTGCGAAACCGCGTTGCTCGGCCCGGTAATAGGCCGCCTCCGCGATCATCTGGTCACACGACGACGCCGGTGCGGAATCATCCACGCCAGCGGCAGTAGCCCCTCCTCGCAAAGGCCTCGACGACTCGCGGTTACCGAGAATTTTTTGTTGCTTCGGTCCTGGTTTTCATCCTCGCCGCCTCACTTTGTTCTGCCCCGGTGATTTGAACGTAACGCGCTTCGAGGCGCCGTCCACGATCAGTATGTCGGTGCCGGCGCCGGTTGGCGAACGTCCATCAGGTATCTGTCGCGCCCGGTATCGATCGACGCCATCCGTGTCAGGTTGATTTCCACCGGAAATGACTGGCCGGCCGCGTCGCGCGCCTCGAAACGGCACCAGCCGCCACCGGCACATAAGTAGACCAGGTGGCGGGCGCTATGACTGGGCGAACTGCCTGCATGAAAAAGCCCGCTCACGAAATCCGAAATCCCGCAGCCGAGCATGGACATCTGGCTGGTGCCGAAAATCCGCTCCGCGCAGGGGCTGCAACTCAGTATCCGGCCGAACTGGTCCAGCACCAGCGTGCTGGATTCCTTGCGACTGCGGAATCGCGGCGGCACGCTCGAAGCCCATTGCTCCAGCGCGACCCGCTGAAATTCCGTGTATCCCGATTCACCCACGCATCCTCCCGGCATCACCCTAATGTCATTGCGGGAAGGTTCGCAGAATGCCTGCTGCTTGTTTATTCGTGAATTCCGCGAAATTTTGCGGCAACTACGTAGCCCGCCAGTCGAACCCGAAGCCAGCAGCGTCCGGATTTCGCGGTCGGCCATCTTTTCCACGCCGGAACGCCGGTTGCAGGATTCATCACCGACGTTCGATCTCCGCTGTGGCCAGCAGCCGGCTGCGTTCAAGTACCTGCCCCGAATAGCCGCGATCGCCGCGACCGCCGATGGCAACGGCGATCCTCCAGCCGCGAGGTTTTCGGCCAGGAGGCCCATCCGCAACACCTGTTCGCGATGCGGGTCAAGTGTCCCGATGCGCTCCAGCCATGAGTTTGTCAGCCCGCCCCCCCCTGCGTCTGCGCCCTTCGATCGCCGTCCGGCGCAAGAGAGCGACATCCAGTGGCTTGCTGATATACGGAGCGCATCGACGTGGGCCCGGTCGAATGTCGTGCCGATCGGCTATTCCAGGCGCCGCAAGTTGAGCAGGAACATCTTGCCCGTCGAACGCCCGGAAGCCATACGCGCCAGGCTGGCATCCACCAGGAAGGGCTGGCCATTGCCATCGACCGCCTCGAAGCGGCGCCATTCGTCATCGGCACAGAGATGTGCGAGGTAGCGGGCGCAAAAACTGGGCGAGCTTCCGGCCCGGAACAAGCCCGTAATGAACTCGGAAATCCATCGCCCCATCAGTCTCGCCTGGCTTGCGCCCAGCAACCGGGCCGCCGGTTCGCCGCAGCTCAGGATTCGACCACGGATATCGAGTATCAGGGTGGCATGCACCACTTCGATTGCAGCGCTTTCGTCGGGCGCACCACCTGTCGCCCTTGCGGGAATCACAAAGCCAGAGCCTGATCCAAGTTCCATGGCATCTCCCGTTTCTGCGGCGGCATCCGGTCGCCGACAATGCCAACCCGCCCACCCGCCGAAGGTGTCACGATAAGTCGCCGCCGCGAAACCCGGAATACCGTGGTGGCCGTATCTCGACTACCGTGAAGCGGGTAGTTGCGGCCGTTTCCACCCACGAGCCGCCGAATGCGCGCCTCGACGCGACCGATTTAACGTGGCGCCAGCGACTGAAGGAAGTCCCTGTGGGGCCCCGACTTCTGTTGTGTGGATTTCAAGACGCCGCACCATGGAGTGAAAACGCCCCGACGTTGTCGCCGGGGCGTTTCGATTTGCAGGCCGACGGTTCGGCACCAGGACCGCGCCTACTGGCCCCGCAGGTCACCGCGCCTGCCGCCTCGCATGCGATCGGGATAGAGGTCGCGCCCGGCCTGATGCACGTCGCGGCGCAACTGCCGCCGCTCTTCGGGCGACATGCGGCCACCGCGCCGGTCGCCGGCGTCCGCCGAATCGACCGACGACGCTTCCGCACTCTGTTCGCCCGGGACCATGCGACGCGGCGCCTCGCCGTCGGCATGGCGCCCCGGGCCCATGCGCTGCGGACCCTGGGCCGCCGCACCGGCAATGCTGAAGCACAGCACACCCGCCAGTGCGGTCCACACCAATCCACGATTTGCGCTCACATCCGCCCCTCTCGGCTCATCAACGGAAGATATTGTAGACCTGCTCGCCGGCGATGCGACTTGCCGCCATCAACCGGTCGACGCCGGCCTGCGGTTCCGCGCCCCACAGCGCCAGGCCCACCGCAAGCGCCATGCTGAAGAACAATGCTCTCATGCCCGCCTCCCGATCCTCGTCCCGCACAGCCGCTTTTCCGGCACGCTTGCATTTTCGGCAGGCCCTGTAAGGCAAGTGTTGCCGCCCTGCCGGCTTTGTAATCGTTTGTAAAGCCCGCTGGCAGGATCATGGCGATCCGGCTAGGATTCGCAGCCAATTCCCCCTCGAATAGACTGCATGCCATGACCGAAGCCAAAGCCAAGATTCTGGTTGTCGACGACGACCTGCGACTGCGCCAGTTGCTGGAGCGCTACCTGTCCGAGCAAGGATTCGCGGTCAAGGCGGTACCCGACGCGCAGGGCATGGACCGCGCCCTGGAACGCGAGTTGTACGACCTGATCGTGCTCGACCTGATGCTGCCCGGCGAGGACGGCCTCGCCATCTGCCGCCGCCTGCGCGGCCACGCCAACCCGGTGAGCATCATCATGCTGACGGCAAAGGGTGACGAGGTCGACCGCATCGTCGGCCTCGAAATCGGCGCCGACGACTACCTGCCCAAGCCATTCAGCCCACGCGAACTGGTGGCGCGCATCCATGCCGTGCTGCGCCGCCGCGCCGCGCCGCCGCCGCCGGGGGCTCCCGCCATCGTCGAGGAAAGCGTGAGCTTCGGCAAGGTGACCATCAACCTGGCGACGCGCGAACTGGAGCGCGACGCCGTGGCGACGCTGCTCACCTCGGGCGAGTTCGGCCTGCTGCGCGTGCTGCTGGAGCACCCGCGCCAGCCGATGAGCCGCGACAAGCTGATGGAGCTTGCGCGCGGCCGCGAATACGAAGTCTTCGATCGCGCCATCGACGTGCAGATCTCGCGGCTGCGCAAGCTGGTCGAGGAAGACCCCGGCAAGCCGCGTTACATCCAGACCGTCTGGGGATTCGGCTATGTTTACGTTCCTGACGGAACGAAACATAGCAACTGATGACGACCATCCCCCCACCCCCACCCCCACGGCCGGCTTTGCACAGCCGGCCGGCTGCGGCGGCGCGAAGCGATGCTTCGCGAAACCCCGCCTACGCCCCAAGGAAGGGGGCGACTGATCGGCTGCGGCCATGGCCGCAGAGCCTGCTGTGGCGCACCTTCCTCCTCGTCGCGCTGCTGATGCTGCTGTCGGTCGCGGCCTGGTTCGCGATCTTCAATGCCTATGAGCGCGAACCCCGTGCGCGGCAGCTGGCGCAGACCCTGGTCAGTGTCGCCAACCTGACGCGCGCGGCGCTGATCTCGGCGCGGCCCGAGGCGCGCCGTGAACTGCTGCGCGACCTGTCGGACCGCGAAGGCATCCACATTTACCCGGCCGATGCAACGGACCGCGTCGCGCCGCTGCCGGAGCGGCCCTTCCTGCAAAGGGTCGAGGAACTGGCGCGCGAACAGCTGGGGCCGCATACCCGCTTGAGCCTCGAACGCGAAGGAGAACGCGCGCTGTTCGTCAACTTCCGCATCGACGACGGCGACGAAGGCGACTACTGGCTGGCCCTGCCGCGCGAGCGCATCGACCGGGTGTTCCCCCTGAGCTGGCTGGGCTGGGGCGTGGCGGCGCTGCTGATTTCGCTGTTCGGGGCCTGGCTCATCGTGTTCCGCATCACGCGGCCGCTCAAGGCCCTGGAACAGGCCGCGCGAAAAGTCGGCGCCGGCGAGACGGCGACGCGGCTCGACGAGTCCGGCCCGACCGAACTGGCGACCGTAGCACATGCCTTCAACCAGATGGGCGCCGACCTGGCGCAGATCGACCAGGACCGCGCCCTGATCCTGGCCGGCATTTCGCACGACCTGCGCACCCCGCTGACACGGCTGCGCATGGGCATCGAGATGTCGGCCGACGCGGACCTGCACGAAGGCATGAGCGCCGACGTGGAGGAAATGGACAAGACCATCGGCCAGTTCCTCGATTTCGCCCGCTCGGAGGGCGGCGAAGCGCCGCTCGAACTCGATGTCGCCGCGCTGCTGGCTGAAATCGCCACGCAGTACCGGCGCCGCGGCTTCAAGGTCGAACTGGCCGCCGGCGCAAGCCCCGGCGTGATGGCCGCCAAGCTCCGGCCGCAGGCCCTGCGCCGCGCGGTGAATAACCTGGTCGACAACGCGCTGCGTTATGCCGGCAACGACCAGCCGGTGGAACTGGCGCTGGGCGCCGCTGGCGACGAACTGGTGATCGAGGTCTGCGACCGCGGTCCAGGCATCCCGCCGCAGGATGTCGAACGCATCAAGCGGCCCTTCGCCCGGCTCGACGCGGCGCGCAGCAATGCCGTCGGCGCCGGCCTCGGGCTGGCCATCGTCGAACGCATCGCGCGCTCCCACAACGGCCGCCTGGAACTGCTGCCGCGCGCCGGCGGTGGCCTGTGCGCGCGCCTGGCCGTGCGTCCCATCGATCCGCAATCCGTCCCCACGCCATGAACGAAACGACAACACCTTTTGCCCGCATCGGCGGCGAAGCCGGCCTGCGCACCCTGGTCAAGCGCTTCTACGAACTGATGGATACGCTGCCCGAGGCCTACGGCATCCGCAAGCTGCACCAGCCCGACCTGTCGAGTGCCGAGGAAAAGCTCTTCATGTATCTCTGCGGCTGGCTCGGCGGGCCGCAGCTCTATGTCGAGAAATACGGCCACCCACGATTGCGCGCGCGCCACCTGCCCTTCGCCATCGCCAGCGACGGGGCCGCGCAGTGGATGCTGTGCATGCGCCAGGCCATGGCCGAAACCATCGCCGACGAAGATCTGCGAAAAGGCCTGGACAAGGCCCTGACCGACCTGGCCCTGCACATGCGCAACCGAAATGACCCGGTGGACAACTGAGTGTCCAGGCAACAATAGGTGCGTCGATGATGAAAACGCCCGCCCTGAGCCTGTCGAAGGGCCCTTCCTTCGACAGGCTCAGGATGATCGGAAAGACAGGCTCAGGGCGAACGGCATTGGGCGGCTCGCCAGAGTTCGCGGCTGAACTATTGATATTTCCGTAAAGCATGACAACTCTTGAGCATCTGAAACGTTGTGTCTCCAAGAGTGATATTGGAGAATGTTGTCATGGCACAAAAGCGGTTGAGCGAAGCGACAAAGAAGCGATTGAAG
>NZ_JAFLDR010000004.1 GCF_017302275.1 Sulfuritalea sp. | reverse complement strand
ACCTGGGCGAGTTGCACGCGACCGCGCGAAACAAACTCAAGAGCGCTCAGAAACGCCCTTCGATCATCGCTGCGTGCTGGATGCAGGCTACGCTGTGGTGATGTCATGAATTACGGAAGTCTCAATAATCAGAGGTCGCTACTGACCTGTTCGCGCAGAAGCTTGCGCGCGTGTCGATGGCGTGCCATCAGGCGCGAGTCGGTTACGATCATGCCGATGGTCTCGCCGACCACCATCACCACGCCCAACACCGGCAGCACCAGCATCAGGCCGGACACGCCGGCCACCGCGCCGCCGACGAAGATCATCAGCACGGTCACCAGCGGATGCAGTTCCAGGCTCTTGCCGATGGTCAGCGGCATGTAGAGGAAATCGTCGAGCAGGCGCACCAGGCCGAAGAGGCCGATCGCCCAGTAGGCCATCGCCGGATCGTTGGGGAAATCGGTGGCGGCCACCAGCACCACCAGGAGGCCGCCGAGGATGGAACCGACGTAGGGCACCCAGGCCAGCACGGCGCAGATCACGCCCAGCGTCAGCGGCCCGGGGATACCCAGCAGCCATAGCCCTGCCGCCAGCGTCACGGTATCGAGGATGGTGAGGTTGATCAGACCCTGGAAGTAGGCGCGCGCGGTGCGGTCGATCTCGTGCAGCAGGTAGAGCGTGCGTTCGAAAAAGGCGTTGGGCACGGCGGCGCTCAGGAAGCGCTTGAAGCGGCGTCCGTCGCGCAGGAAGAAGAAGGCGAGGAAAGGCGCCAGCAACAAGGACGGCGTCCAGGCCATGATGCCCAGCGCCACCGGTTCGATGTGGTCGCTGATGTTGCCGGCGCCCTGGTTCAGGCGCGCGGCGACGGTATCGGCCAGCTTCGCCCGCTCCAGGGTCGACCAGTGGCGTTCAAGCGAACGCAAGGAAGCGTCGAGCAACTGCGTGCCGCCCTGCACGTAACGATCGACGGTATTTTGCCAATGGCTGACCTGGCTGGTCAGGCGCGGCATCAGCGAAACGACGGCCAGCGCGAGCAGCACCAGGAAGGCCAGCGTCACGACGCTGGCCGCGGCATCGCGGCTCATGCCGCGAAAGATCAGGCTGCGGACCGCCGGATAGAGGAAGTAATAGAGGATCAGTGCCAGCAGGAAGGGCACCACCAGCCACAACACCTTCTGGAACACCAGCAGCAGCAGGCAAGTGACGCCGATGATCGCCACCCAGACCACCGGTCCGGAGGCACTGTGCGCGTGTTCGGGCGGATGCGAGGCGTTCACCTGTCAAACAACGTGCTGGTTGGCGCCCATCGCCTGCGCCATGGTGCGCATCCGGGCGCCGAGGTGGCGGGCCAGTTCGCGCGAGATCTTCGAGGCGATGCGGGCATGGGTGTCGAGCAGGCTGACGAAATCGTCGCGGAAGAAAACGATCAGCTTGCATGGCTTCGCCGCCCGCGCCTGCGCCGAACGCGGTGAATTGTCGAGCAGGGCCAGTTCGCCGAAAAAGGTGCCGGGGCCGAGTTGGGCGACGCGCCCGCTGTCGCCCTGGCGCCGGCGCGGGTGGGGCATCGCCGCTTCGGCCATCTTGGAACTCCCCGCCTCCGCATGCTCCTGGCGGCAGATCAGGACTTCTCCGGAAGCGACGATGTAGATCGCCTGGCCTTCCTCGCCTTCGTCGAAGATCACCTCGCCTTCCAGGTAGTCGCGTTCGTGCAGCAGGCCATCGACGATGCGCAATTCGGCCGGCGTCAGGTTCACGAACAGGCTGAGCGTATGCAGGCGCTCCAGGCGCGGCGTCGATTTTCTGAGGCGAAACAAATTGACCACGGCAACGGCTCCAGGATCGGCTCGGCGGGGTTTGCACCCGCCGCTTGCACTGGCCGGCCTGGCGCAACAACAATGACGCGATTCTAATTCAATCGGCGCGCGCTTCGGCGAGGGAAAAGCGCGCCAGGGTCCGGTAGGTTGCGGCCGACGGATGCAGTTGGCTTTCGACCAGTGCGAACTCGCTCACCCGCCAGCCGATCGGCGGATCGAGCGGCGGCAGCTCTGGCGACCGCACGCGGCGCGCCAGCGTGACATGCGGCACCTGCCCCGCCCGCGGATCGACGACGAAGCCGGCGGCCTGCAGCGCCGCGTGCAATTCCCCGGAAAGTCGGCGCTGGCGCGACGGCGTCCGCCGGCAACCGGCCCAGGCGATGCCGCCACGGGGAAAGAAGCCGAGGTGGTCGAGGCTGAGGTCGAAGGCTTCACCATGTATCCCGGCGGCCAGGCCTTCGAGTGCCTCAAGTTGCACCGTAGTGACGGAGCCGACAAAGGCGAGAGTCATGTGCAGCGTCGCCGGGTGCATGGCACGTCCGCCGGCAGTGGCCATTTCCTGCGCCAGCGCCGACAGGCGGCTCACCGCCGCGGCGTCCGGCCACAGCGCGAAGAAGACCCGGTGCGGGCGCGCCTCGCCCAAGTGCGGCTATTCCTGGCGCAGCAACAGGGCCACGGCTTCGGCGGCGATGCCTTCGCCGCGACCGGTGAAGCCGAGGCGTTCGGTGGTCTTGCCCTTGATGTTGACGGCATCGACCTCGATGCCGAGGTCGGCGGCGATGTTGGCGCGCATCGCGGCGACATGCGGCGCGATGCGCGGCGCCTGGGCGATGATGGTGGCGTCGATATTGCCCACCTGCCAGCCGGCGGCATTCACCGCCGCAACGGCACCACGCAGCAAGCGCCGACTGTCGGCGCCTTCCCATTGCGCGTCGCTGTCGGGAAACATGCGCCCGATGTCGCCCATGCCGGCGGCGCCGAGGACGGCGTCGGTGATGGCGTGCAGCAGCACGTCGGCATCCGAATGCCCCAAAAGGCCTTGCGGATGCGGGATGTGCACCCCGCCCAGGATCAGCTCGCGGCCGGGCGTCAGGGCGTGGACGTCGTAGCCTTGGCCGATGCGAAATGGAGAGTTCATCACGGAGAATCCCGGTGGCAGTTGCAGGCGATCAGCATAGCCGAATTCCAACCATCAATTCGGTAACGGGCGCGGATCGGTCGCCGCGTCGATCCGCGCCAGCGCACCTTCGATCGTGGCCACATCGTCCGGACGCACCAGGCGCGCCACTTCGACGCCCTGGCGCAGGAATACCAGGGTCGGCCACAGCTTGACGCGGAAGCTGCGCCCCAGGCGACGGCCAGGCCCATCCTCGACCTTCAGGTGCCGCAGTCCGGGATGCGCTGCCAATGCTTCAGCGATCAGCGACTGGGCGCGCGCGCAATGGCCGCACCACGAGGTGCCGAATTCGACGACCAGGGGTTCCGCAATCGCGTCGATTTCCTCGCGGGTCGGTTCCGTCGCGTCGTTCATTCCGGCCCCCGGTTCTGCAAAATCCTTTCCGCCAGTTGCAGGTCGCGCGGCCATGTCACCTTGAGGTTGCTGGCGTCGGCCGCCACCAGGCGCGGCGACAGGCCCAGCGTCTCGATGGCGCTGGCGTCGTCGGTGACGCTGGGCGCGAAATCGAGCGCATCGAGCAGCAGCCGGTGGCGGAACATCTGCGGCGTCTGTGCCTGCCACAATCCTTCGCGCGGCACGGTCTGCAGCACGTAGCCGCGTTCGTCGCCGCGTTTGAGGGTATCGGCGACCGGCACCGCCAGCAGGCCGCCGGCATCGTCGTTGCCGACTTCGGCGATCAGCTTCTCGACCAGCGCGACGGTCAGGCAGGGCCGTGCCGCGTCGTGCACCAGCACCCAGTCGTCGCCGCTGGCGCCCGGTTCGGAGGCCATCGCGCGCAAGCCTCCGGTAACGCTCGCGGCACGGGTTTCGCCGCCGCAGCGCAGGACGCGCAGTTTGGGTCCCAGCGATTCCATCATCGGTGCAGGCCAATGAATGTCCTCGGGCGCCAGCACGACGAAAACGCTGGCAATCGCCGGCGTCGCGCACAAGGTCGCCAGCGCGTGCCAGATCATCGGCCGCCCGGCCAGCGGCAGGTATTGCTTGGGCAGCGCAGCGCCGTCCTGCCCGCCCATGCGTGAGCCGGAACCGGCAGCGGGAACCAGTGCGTGATATCTCATGGCCGGATTCTATAATCAGCCTATAGGACATTGCGCGGGAAATCCCATGTTCGCCGGCGGAACCGAGTACGAAAGCCTGCAGGCCTTTGCCACCAGCATCGGCATCGGCCTGCTGATCGGCCTGGAGCGCGAGCGCCAGTCCGACCTCAAGGCCGGTTTGCGCACCTTCGCCCTGGTCGGCCTGCTCGGCTGCGTCAGCGCCCTTCTGGCGCAGATCACCGACAGCGGCTGGATCATCGCCGCCGGCCTGTTGGCGGTGGCCGCCATGATGATCGCCGCCCATGTCTCCGATCCGCTCGACACCGGCGATCCCGGCACCACCTCGGTGGTCGCGCTGATGGTCTGCTATGCGCTGGGCGCCATGGTCTGGTTCGGCCATGCTTCCGTCGCGGTGATGCTGGCGATCGCGACGACCGTGCTGCTCTACTTCAAGGCGCAACTGCACGGCATCTCGAAAAGCCTGACGCACGTCGACCTGTTGTCGATCCTGCAATTCGGCGTGCTGGCGCTGGTGATCCTGCCCATCCTGCCCGACCGCGACTTCGGCCCCTACGACGCGCTCAACCCGCGCAACATCTGGTGGATGGTGGTGCTGATCTCCGGCGTTTCGCTGGCCGGCTACGCCGCCCTGCGCGTGGTCGGCGCGCGCCACGGCGCGGCGTTGATCGGAATCTTCGGTGGCATGGTTTCATCGACCGCGACCACCATGATCTTCGCCCGCCACGCGCGCGCGCATGTCGAACTGGCGCGCACCGCGATGGTGGTCATCCTGCTCGCCAACATCGTGGTCCTGGTGCGCCTGTCGGTGGTTTCCTTCATCGTCGCACCGGAGATCCTGCCTTCGCTGGTCGCGGTGCTGGGCGCTGGCCTGGTGCTGGGCGTCGGCGCCACGCTGTGGGGCTGGCGCCAGTTGCAGGGCGGCGACTCGCTGCCCCTGCCGCAGGTCGCCAATCCGACCGAAATCAAGACCGCTTTGACCTTCGGCGCCCTCTACGCCCTGGTGCTGGTGCTCTCGGCCTGGCTGCAGGACATCGCCGGCAATCGCGGCCTCTATTTGCTGGCGCTGGCCTCGGGCCTGACCGACGTCGATGCGATCACGCTGTCCTCCTTGCGCATGTTCAGCTTGAACAAGCTGAGCGAGGCCCAAACTATTACTGCGATAACACTGGCAACGCTTTCCAACCTCGCCTTCAAGACCGGGCTGGTGGCCATCATCGGCGGTGTGGCGCTCGCTCGCTTCACCTTGCCGGGTTTTGCCGCCATTGCCGCCGGACTGGTAGGCGGCCTCCTGCTGATGGAGTGACCATGACTACCGCCACCACGCAACGCCCGCCGGCCGTGGCCGGCAGTTTCTATCCCGGCGATCCCGATGCGCTGCGGGACGAATTGGCAGTTTGTCTCGCCGTGTCGCCGGCGCCGTCCCACAAGGGGATACCGCTTCGCATAACTTCTGGCGACGGCCTGCTCAAGGCCCTCATCGTGCCGCATGCCGGCTACATCTATTCCGGCGGCACCGCCGGCAAGGCTTACGCCCTGCTTGCCGCGCTGGCCGGCCGCATCCGTCGCGTGGTGCTGCTCGGTCCCTGCCACCGCGTTTCGGTGCGCGGGCTTGCCGCGCCGACGGCGCAGGCCTTCGCCACGCCGCTTGGGCGGATCGCCGTCGACCGCGCGGCGCTCGACGGCCTGGCCGACCTGCCGCAGATCGTGTCCAGCGACGCCGCCCATGCCCAGGAGCATTCGCTGGAAGTGCAACTGCCATTCCTGCAGACCGTGCTCGGCGATTTCAAACTGGTGCCGCTCGCGGTTGGCCAGACCGGTGCCGCCGAAGTCGCCCAGGTCATCGACCGGCTCTGGGGCGGGCCGGAAACCCTGATCGTGATCAGCTCCGACCTGTCGCATTTCCACGCCTACGCCGAGGCACGCAAGATCGACCAGGCCACGGCCGGGCGCATCCTCGCGCTGGAGCAACTGACCAGCTTCGAGCAGGCCTGCGGCGCGCTGCCGATCAACGGCCTGCTGGCGGTCGCACGCAAACGCGGACTGCGCATCGAGCGCATCGCCCAGTGCAACTCCGGCGACACGGCCGGCGACAAGGGCCGCGTGGTCGGCTATGCCTCCTTCGCCCTCTACGAAGCGCCGCCGACCGCCGCCGCCGATCCCGGCCCGGCACTGCTGGTGCGCGCCCGCAACGCCATCGCCGCCAAACTCGGACAGGCCACCCGGGCGGAACCGGCGCATCCGGCGCTGGACCAACCGGGTGCGACCTTCGTCACGCTGACCCAGAATGGGCTTTTGCGCGGCTGCATCGGCTCGCTCGAAGCCCATCGTCCGCTCGACCAGGACGTGCGCGCCAATGCCCTCGCCGCCGCGTTCCGCGACCCGCGCTTTCCGCCGCTGACCCTGGCCGAATTTACGCGCACCCGGGTCGAGGTTTCGCTGCTGACCGCGCCGCAGCCGATGGCGTTCAGCGACGAAGCCGACGCCCTGCGCCAGTTGCGGCCGAATGTCGATGGCGTGATCTTCAGCGCCGGCGAGGGTGGCAAACTCGGCCGCAGCACCTTCCTGCCCCAGGTCTGGGAACAGTTGCCCGATCCGCGCCAGTTCATGGCCCACCTGAAACAGAAGGCCGGACTGCCCGCCGACTACTGGTCGCCCGACGTCAGGCTGCAACGCTACGAGGTGCAGAAATGGAAAGAAGCGCCGATCCCATAAGCGGGGTGCCGGCCCGCTGGTGGCACAAACTGGACGACGGCCGCATCCAGTGCGACCTCTGCCCGCGCGACTGCAAGTTGCACGAAGGCCAGCGCGCCGCCTGCTTCGTGCGCGCCATGCAGGGCGGCGAAATGCTGCTGACCACCTACGGCCGCAGTTCGGGTTTCTGCATCGACCCGATCGAGAAGAAGCCGCTCAACAATTTTTATCCCGGATCCAGCGTGCTGTCCTTCGGCACCGCCGGCTGCAACCTGGCCTGCAAGTTCTGCCAGAACTGGGACATCTCCAAGTCGCGGGACATGGATCGCCTGATGGACGATGCCACGCCGCAGGCCATCGCCCGCGCCGCACTGAAACATGGCTCGCACAGCGTGGCCTTCACCTACAACGACCCGGTGATCTTCGCCGAGTATGCGATGGACACGGCGGACGCCTGCCATGCGCTTGGCGTCAAGACCGTCGCGGTCACCGCCGGCTACATGCACATCGATCCAGCGCGCGAGTTCTACTCGAAGATGGACGCCGCCAACGTCGACCTCAAGGCCTTCACCGACGACTTCTACGTCAAGCTCTGCGGCGCGAAGCTGCAGCCCGTGCTCGACATCCTGGCCATGATCCACCACGAGACCGACTGCTGGCTCGAAATCACCACCCTGCTGATCCCCGGCAAGAACGACGGCGACGATGAGCTCAAGGCACTCGCCGCCTGGGTGGCGAAGGAACTCGGCCCCGACGTGCCGCTGCATTTCAGCGCCTTCCACCCCGACTGGAAGATGGGCGACATCCCGCCCACGCCGCCGGCGACGTTGGCCCGCGCGCGTCGCATCGCCATGGATGCCGGGCTGCGTTACGTCTACACCGGCAACGTGCATGACAAGGCCGGCGACGCGACGCTCTGTCCCGGCTGCGGCAAGACGGTGATCCAGCGCGATTGGTACCGCATCCTCGATTACGCGCTGGACGACAGCGGCCATTGCCGCCATTGCGGCACCGCCATCGCCGGGCGCTTCGGCGCCTTCGGCGAACCCTTCGGGCCGCGACGGATACCGGTACGCATGCATGCCGGCGCCTGACCGGGGCCAGGCCGAGCCATGAGCGACCGCTTTCTGCGTTACGTTCCGGCGTTTCGCATCGCGTTCGCGGTGACGCTGGTCGTCGTCAGCTACCTCGCGGTGACACCTGCGGAGCACAAGCTGTCGCATCTGGTCAGCGACAAGCTCAACCACATGGCAGCCTTCCTGGTCCTGGCCGCGCTGCTCGATTTTTCCTTCCCGCGCGAGGAATTCACCCTCGCCAAGGCCGGCGCACTGCTCGGCTACGGACTGCTGATCGAAATCGTGCAGTACTTCCTGCCCTTCCGCCATTTCTCGATGCTCGACCTTGCCGTGGACGCCCTCGGCCTCGCCGCCTATGCGTTGTTGCGTCCGCTCTGCCATCGCCTGCCGATCCTGCGCGAGCGCTGGCAAGGCAGCGCCACTCGAAGCGCATGATGGGGATCAGGGAAATGCTGGCGACGGATGTGGATGCGGCGCTGGCGATCATCAACGCAGCCGCCCAGGCATATCGCGGCGTGATCCCAGTCGACAGGTGGCACGAACCCTACATGCCACGCGATGAACTCGAAGGTGAAATTGCGAATGGCGTCATGTTCCGGGTCGCGGAGGACGACGGCCGACTGGCCGGGGTGATGGGAATGCAGGACAAGGGAGCCGTCGCCCTGATACGCCATGCCTACATCGCGCTGGCCATACAGAGGAAAGGGGTGGGGACAATGCTCCTGCGCCAGGTGGCAAGCCTCGCGGAAAAGCCCCTGTTGGTCGGCACCTGGGCGGACGCGTCCTGGGCCATCGATTTCTATCGCCGGAACGGCTTTGCTCTGGTACCGAAAGAGGACAAGGATTCCCTGCTCCGCAAATACTGGTCGATTCCCGAGCGGCAAGTCGAAACCTCGGTCGTGCTGGGCGATGGGCGCTGGATGGAGGCCCGGCAGAGCAATGCCGCGAAAGGTGGGACGTGACGCCCCGCTATGTGCCGATCGATCGTTCGACCGGCAGGGATCGGCCATTATGCCATTCGAGATAGCCGTCTAGTTCCTGTGGCTAGCGTGACCTTTGCCTCGGCTGAAGGTCCGGTTCATGGCGAGCAACTGTCATCCGCACTGTGCCACCCCGGCCATTACTTGCCGATCGAGGTTGCGATCCAATGTCAATAGTGGAGGCGCATTCTGCCCCAGTTGAATGTCCGGTTCGCGACGATCAGATTGACATCTGAACTGCCTTGACTCTGTGATGGATCCGATCAGCGTAGATAACTCAATTTTCTCCTGAGTCCCGTGCGATGCGAGCACTGTAGACAAGCATGATTGGGAACACCCTCGCTAACAATACAGCTGCCGTGAATTTTTGTTTCGCGCATGCCGTTGGATTTCCATGCACCACCTCCCATATCGAAGAGTTCGGTGAAATTACGATGGCCCTACAGTTGATCCGGGCATCAAGCATGCAGTGGCGACCGGCGGCTTCAGGGAAGCAAAATTCCAGAGCCAAATACGGCCTGTACAATTTGATGATTGCCGACCGGCCATATCCACAGGAGGCGCTCCGTGAATTCAGAACGACTGACTAGCTTGGCCAGGCATTTCGGTACATGGCTCGAGCGCCTTCTGGCATCCGGGATCGTTGCCGGGATTATTGCCTATGGGATTGCGAGTACGACCGAACTGGTTCATATGGACTGGCATGACACAGCGACGTTCTATGAATTGATCTACCGAGTGTTGCTGATGGTGATCGGGATCGAACTTGTCCGAACACTGCTCACGCACAGTCTCGAGGCAATTCTCGAACTATTGGCGTTTGTGGTCGCGCGCAAGACGTTCAAGGCCGATGTCGATGCCCTCGATATTTTCTTATGCGCACTGGCTTTCGTCGCCCTGCTGGCGGCCCGGCACTATTTTTTGCGCCAGGGCCAGGGCGTTCTTTTTCGGACTGAACCACCCAAGTGAGCCACTGGCATCCTTTCTCCCACGGCGCATTGCTCACCGCTTTGATTGTCTTGGGGCAGATCCCATTCACTTCGAGGAGAAATTGAACTGACCGCACTGATCTTCGCCCTCGGTCTCGTCACGCTGGTCTTCGGCGCTCAGCTCCTGATTCGCGGCGCCTCGAAGCTCGCCTTGTCGTTTGGCATTTCACCGCTGGTACTGGGACTGACGATCGTCGCCTTCGGTACCAGCGCGCCGGAGCTCGCCGTCTCGGTGCGTTCGGCATGGGGTGGGCAGGTCGATATCGCGCTGGGTAACGTCGTCGGCAGCAACATCTTCAATGTGCTGTTCATTCTTGGCGTCTCGGCAGTCATCGCACCGCTGTTGGTGGCGCCCCAACTGATCCGCCAGGAAGTGCCGATCATGGTCGGCGCCTCGGTGCTGCTGTTTGCGCTGGCCCTGGATGGCGGCATCGGCCGGCTGGATGGGGCACTGTTGTTCGGTTTGCTTGTCACGTACACCGTTTTCCTGATCCGTCAGAGCCGCAAGGAGACGCAGAGCACGAAGGACGAATACGCGACTGAGTTTGCCGCGCCGCGAGGGGCGGCGTGGGATAGCCACTGGGGCATGCAGCTCTTGCTCGTCGCCGGCGGGCTTGGCATGCTCGTGCTCGGCGCACACTGGCTGGTCGATGCGGCGGTCAGTTTTGCCAGGGCCCTCGGCTTGAGCGAACTGGTGATCGGCCTGACCATCGTCGCCGCCGGCACATCGCTGCCCGAGGTGGCGACATCAGTGATTGCCACGTTGCGCGGCGAGCGCGACATCGCGGTCGGCAACGTCATCGGCAGCAACACCTTCAACATCCTCGGCGTGCTCGGGGTTTCGAGCCTGGTCGCCCCGGCGGCTTTGCCCGTGGCCCCGGCCATGCTCAGTTTCGACCTGCTGGCCATGATCGCCGTTGCCGTCGCCTGCTTGCCGATCTTTTTTTCCGGTTACGCGATCGAGCGCTGGGAAGGCGCGCTGTTCCTGTTCTACTACTTTGTGTATACAGCCTTCCTGCTCCTGGCGGCGCAACAGCACGATGCACTCACGACCTACGGAGCGGCCATGACGACGGTCGTGTTACCGCTGACCGCCATCACGCTGGCCGTGATCACCCTGCGCCAATGGCGAGTTCGCCACCGCTGACGGGATGGGGCGGTGATTCGGTCGACTTTCTTGCGCGGGCTGGCCTTCGGCCTCCTGTGGTGGATCCTCGCCGAAGGCCGCCTCGACGGCTGGCTGCTGGGCGGTGTTGCCGTCGCGGCGGCGACCTGGACGAGCCTCAAGCTTCAGCCGCCGGGCAAGCTGCCCATGCGCCTTGCCGGGCTGGTCCGTTTTCTGCGCTTCTTCCTCTGGAATTCGCTGCGCGGTGGCTTTCAGGTGGCCGCCATGGCACTGCGCGGGCGCGCGGCCTTGCGCCCCGGGATCATCGAACTGCGGGTTATGCTGCCGCCGGGTGAAGCGCGGATCCTGCTGGTCAACGCCCTGGGTCTGATGCCGGGCACGCTCGGCGTCGACCTGAATGACACAAGCCTGCGCCTGCATGTGCTGGACGATTCCCTGCCAGTCGTTGCCGAAACGCGGGCGCTCGAAACCTCGATCGCCGGATTGTTCGGGGAGGCGCCATGACCACGCTGGTGCTCGCCGTCGCGCTGTTCCTGCTCGCCAATCTGGCGGTCGCCCTGATTGCCGCGGCGCGCGGCCCGACAGCGGCCGACGGCATGCTGGTGGCGCTGCTGATCGGCACCACCGGCACGGGCATCCTCGTCCTTCTGGCGCCTGTGATGCATCTGCCTGCGCTGGTCGATGTCGCGCTGGTACTGGCGCTGCTCGCCGCCATCGGCGGTATCGCCTTCGCCAAGCGCGCCTGGCAGCGCACGGAGGGTGAGCATGATTGAGTGGCTGAGCATGGCCCTGCTACTGGTCGGCGCCTTCTTCTTTTTCGCCGGGACCGTGGGGCTGCTGCGCTTTCCGGATGTGTATAGCCGCCTGCACGCGCTGGCCAAGGCGGACAATCTGGGCCTGGGTTGCGTCTTGCTCGGACTCGCGCTCCAGGCCGAGAGCATCGCGGTGGCGCTCAAGCTGCTGCTGATCTGGCCCCTGGTAATGGCAGCGAGCGCCGGCATCAGCTTCGCCATCGCCCGCCGCGCAGACAGGCTCGGCATCACTCCCTGGCGCCAGGAACGGCCATGACGCTCGCGTTCGACCTTTTGCTCGCGCTGTCGCTGCTGTGGACTGCCTGGCGCACGCTGGCGACACCCCGGCTCGACCGCGCCCTCGTGCTGTTCATTGTTTTCGGGCTGCTGATGAGCCTGGCCTGGGCGCGGCTGGCGGCGCCCGACATCGGGCTGGCCGAGGCCGCGATCGGTGCGGGCCTCACCGGCGCCTTGCTGCTTGACGCCTACGGAGTATTGCGGCGGAGGGTAAGGCCATGAAGCGCAGAGTGCTTGTCGCCTTCGTGCTCACGCTTGCCCTGGCATTTGTCTTCCTGCTGGCCGGCGCGATGCTGGACCTCGGACCGACCACCATCGACCTGCGGGCACCGGTGGCAGCGCATCTGGCCCAGAGCGGCGTGACCCATCCGGTCACCGCCGTGCTGCTCAACTATCGCGGCTACGATACCCTGCTCGAAATCGCGGTGCTGCTGGTAGCGCTGCTGGCCCTCCTGGCGGTCGTCGGCGACGCACCTGTGCCGCCCTCCCGTGCGGCGCATCCGGTGCTCCAGACTCTGGCGCGGCTGGCTACCCCCTTGATGATCGTCGTTGCCGTCTATCTGCTCTGGGCCGGCGCATTCAGACCGGGGGGCGCCTTTCAGGCCGGCGCGGTGCTGGCTGCGGCCGCCGTGCTGTTGCATCTGGTCGGCCTGCAACCGGGATGGAGCAGGCCCCGGCTGGGGCTGCGCATCGGGCTCGCGGCCGGCTTCGTGCTGTTTCTGGCGGTGGCCACCGGGCTGCTGACGCAGGGCTCCTTGCTTCAGTATCCGCCCGCAGCGGCAGGCGTGCTGATCCTGCTGATCGAGAGCGGTCTCACCGTCTCGCTGGCGCTGATCCTCGCCAGCTTGTTCCTTTTCCTCTCGCGCGAGGAAGGGGCATGAGCACGGGTTTCGTATTCGCCTTGGCGGGCGCTGTCCTGTTCTCGCTGGGGGTGGCGGGCGTGGTATTGATCGGCCACCTGTTGCGGCGCATCCTCGCCTTCAATCTGATGGGCAGCGGCGCCTTCCTCGTCCTGGTGGGACTGGCCCAGCGCCAGGACGTGGCCGATCCGGTGCCACAGGCCATGGTGCTCACCGGCATCGTCGTTGCCGTTGCCGCGACGGCGCTGGCCCTGGCCCTGGTGCGCAAACTGCACGCGCTGACCGGGCAACTCGGATTGCCGGGCGATGTCGATGAGTGAGCCCCTGTTCGATCCCCTGGCCTGGCTGATCCTGCTGCCGCTGGCCTGGGCGACGCTGGCCTTCGTGCTCGGGCCGGGGCGCGGCGCGTGGCCGGCCATCGCCGGTCTGGCAACGCAATGTTGGCTGGCCCTCGACCTTGCTCAGAAAGTCGGCGCTGGCGGGACGGCGGCTCATGTTGTTGGCGGCTGGGGGGCGCCCCTGGGAATCGACCTCGCCGTCGATGGCCTCTCGGCCGCCATGCTGTTATTGACACAGGCCGTGGCCCTGCCACTGGCCATCTACGCGCGCAGTTACTTCAAGCCGGGGGATCCTGCCGGCACCTGGTTCTGGCCGCTGACGGGCTTCCTGATCGCCGGCTTGAACGCCTTGTTCGTTTCCGCCGATTTGTTCAACCTCTATGTCACCCTCGAACTGGTCGGACTCGCTGCCGTGGGCCTGGTCGCGGCGGGCGGCGGCGCGCAGCAGGTGGCCGCCGCCTTGCGCTATCTCTTCGCCACGCTCGTGGGATCGGGCGCCTACCTGCTCGGCGTCGCGCTGATCTACGGCGCCTACGGCACGGTGTCGATCGCTACCCTGTTGCCGCTGGTGACCGACGACGCGCCGCGTCTGGCGTGGATTGCCGGCGGACTGATGGTGGCCGGCCTGATGCTCAAGACGGCGCTGTTCCCCTTCCACTTCTGGTTGCCGCCGGCGCACGGTGGCGCGCCGGCACCTGTCTCGGCGCTGCTCTCGGCACTGGTGGTGAAGGCCTCGTTCTACCTGATCCTGCGGCTCTGGCTGGGGCCGCTGCAAGCCGTCTTGCCCGCCTTCGCCTGGCTGATGGCACTGCTCGGCGCCGCGGCAATCTTCTGGGGGTCCTGGCAGGCAATTCGCGCCGTGAAACTGAAACGCCTGATCGCCTATTCGACCGTGGCGCAACTCGGCTACCTGTTCCTGATCTTTCCCTTGCTGGCGGCCCCTGGCGCGATTCATGCCGGCGTGATGCAGGTATTTGCCCACGGCCTGGCCAAGGCCGGCATGTTCGCCGCTGCCGGCGTGCTGATCAAGGCCACCGGGCAGGATACGGTGGCCGGTCTGGCCGGCGCGGTGGAGCGCCTGCCGGTGACCATGTTCGCCTTCGGCCTTGCCGGCATGACGCTGATGGGGCTGCCGCCGTCCTCGGGCTTTCTCGCCAAATGGCAGATCATCGAGGCGGCGCTGGCACAGGGCCACTGGATCATCGCCGCAGTGGTGCTGGCCGGCGGCCTGCTGGCGGCCGTCTATGTCTTGCGCGTGCTGCGCCAGGCCTTCCTCATGGCGCCGGCGAGCGCGACGCTCGCGCCCGTACCGCGCACCTTGGAGTGGAGCGCGTTCGCGCTCGCGGCGGCCAGCGTGTTGCTCGGCCTGCGCGGCGTCGAATTGATGCAGTTGCCGGGAGCGGTGACATGACCAGCCACGAACTCTTGCCGCTGGCGGTACTGGCCTCCTCGTTGCTGCCCGGACTGATCATCTTCGCGCTGCCGGAAGCCTGGATCGGCGTCCGCACTTTCCTCAACCTCTTCGCTGCCATCGCCAAACTGGGCCTGGTCGCCCTGCTGCTGGCCGGCGTCGCGGCCGGCGAGGAGTACGGCGTGCGCTACGCGGTGCTGCCGGGTCTGGAACTGGCGCTCAAGGCCGACGCACTCGGCATGCTGTTCATCACGCTGTCGGCCATCCTGTGGCTGTTCACCACGCTCTATGCCATCGGCTACCTCGAAGGCGCGCCGCACCGCAGCCGTTTTTTCGGCTTCTTCAGCCTGTGCGTGACGGCGACGATGGGCATCGCCATGGCGGCCAACCTTTTTACCTTCTTCATCTTCTACGAATTGCTGACGCTGTCGACCTTCCCGCTGGTGGTGCATCGCGGCACCGACAAGGCCATGAAGGGCGGCACGATCTACCTCGCCTACACGCTGATCGGCGGCACGGCATTGCTGGCCGGCATCGTCTGGCTGCACCACCTGCTTGGTCATACCGAATTCGCCCATGCCGGCATCGCCGCCGCGCTCGGCCCGGAATACGCCGGCCAGCTGAAAATCATCTTCCTGCTGCTGATCGCCGGCGTCGGCGTCAAGGCCGCCATCGTGCCGCTGCACGGCTGGTTGCCGCAGGCGATGGTGGCCCCGGCGCCGGTGTCGGCGCTGCTGCACGCCGTCGCCGTGGTCAAGGCCGGCGCCTTTGGCATCGTGCGCATTGTCTACGAGGTGTATGGCGTCGAATTCGCGCAGTCGCTCGACCTGCTGTACCCGCTTGCCATATTTGCCGCGGTGACCATCCTCTGGGGCAGTTTCCGCGCGCTGTTCCAGGACGATCTGAAGAAGCGGCTGGCCTATTCCACGGTGAGCCAGGTGTCGTATATCGTGCTCGGCGTCGCGCTGTTCGGCCCCATCGGCACCATCGGCGGCCTTGTCCATCTGGTGCATCAGGGCATCATGAAAATCACCCTGTTCTTCTGCGCCGGGAATTTCGCCGAAACCCTCGGCATCCACAAGGTCAGTGAAATGGATGGTGCCGGGCGGCGCATGCCGCTCACCACGCTGGCATTCTCCATCGGCGCGCTGGGGATGATGGGGGCGCCGCTCACGGCCGGCGCGGTCAGCAAGGCGTGGCTCATGGATGGCGCCACGGCAGCCCGGATGGACTGGGCGATCTGGGTGTTGTGGACCTCCAGCCTGCTCAACGCCGCCTACTTCCTGCCCATACTCTGGCGCGCATGGTTGCGTCCCGTGCCGGCCGCGTGGCCGGAAGAACACATCGCCCGCCGCGGCTGGCGGGAAACGGCCTTGCTGCTGCTACTGCCCCCGTTATTCACCGCCGCCGCGACGCTGACCGCGGGCATGCTCGCCGACAGCGAAGCGACACCTCTGGCCTGGGCCCGGCTGATTGCGGAACGGGAGTACATCGGACAAGGAAGGCCATGAAGCTCCGGAAGGCCTTCCGGTCTTTCTCACCGTGTCGGGCATGAGGGCCGCCGCGGCCCAGGCGACCCCGTGATGTACGACGTCAAGCACGGCGGCCGCAACCGCATCCTCCTGCGCGAGCATTGAATGGAGCAAACCGGGCAAGAAGAATCCGGGGAAGGCCGGCCCGGGCGCAAAAAGTCGGCGCTGGCGGTCCCTTGTCTCGACCCCGGGGCGGCCCTCCTGTTCGTGATCAACGCTTCTGCCGGAGCGCAGGTCATCGACGCCAAGCGTGGGGTGATCGAAGCGGCCCTGGCAGCGCGCGGGCGCAAGGGCGAACTGCTGGTTTGCGGGCCCGGTGATCTGCCGCAGGTGGCCGCCGAGGCCGCAGCAGCCGCGGTGGCGCGCGCTACGGCGGTGATCGCCGTCGGCGGCGACGGCAGCCTGAACACGGTGGCCCAGGCCGCGCATGGCGCCGGTTGCGCCATGGGCGTCATCCCCTACGGCACGTTCAACTACTTTGCCAGGACGCACGGCATCCCCACCGATCCGGCGGCTGCGGCACGGCTGCTGCTGGATGCGCACCCGCTGCCGGTGCAGGTGGCGGCCATCAACGACCGGGTTTTCCTGGTCAACGCCAGCCTGGGCATCTATCCGGAACTCCTGCAGGACCGCGAGGCCTACAAAGCCCGCTTCGGCCGCAGCCGCTGGGTAGCGTTCGTGGCGGCCTGTGCGACCCTGCTGCGCGCGCAGCGCCGGCTGCGTCTGCACATCGAGATGGGTGACACGGTTCGCGACGTGCAGACTTTGACGCTCTTCGTCGGCAACAACCGGCTGCAACTGCAGCAGTTCGGCGCCGAGCCGGAAGATACCCTGGCCGGCACTCCCGGCGACGGCAGCATGGCGGCGCTGATGCTGCGTCCCATCGGCACGCTGTCGATGATCTGGCTGATGCTGCATGGCGCGATGGGAAGGCTGGGAGAAGCCGCCGGCGTCGAGAGCTTCGAGTTCCACCGCATGCTGGTGAAGCCCACGCTGGCACCGGGCCGCAAGAAGGTCGTGGTGGCGTTCGACGGCGAGGTGACACGCATGCGCTCGCCCATCGACATTCGCGTGCTCGACCAACCCTTGTACCTGCTCCAGCCCAGTGGCGCAGCGGGTACAGCGGACACGGCAGACGCGCCGCGGACTGCCGCATGAGCGTGCTGCTGCAGATCTCCGACACCCACTTCGGCACCGAACAGGCGCAGGTGGTCGAGGCCCTGCTCACCCTGGCAGCCGAGCAGCGGCCAAAGCTGGTGGTGCTGTCGGGTGATATCACCCAGCGCGCGCAGCCGGCGCAGTTTCGCGCGGCAAAGGCCTTCGTCGAGCGGCTGGGTGCGCCGGTTCTGGCCATCCCCGGCAACCATGACATTCCATTGTTCGACCTTTGGGCGCGGCTGACCCGACCCTACGCGCGCTACACCAGGGTGTTCGGGGCCGATCTGGAGCCCGTGCACTCCTCGCCGGATCTGCTGCTCATCGGCGTCAACACGACGCGCGCGTGGCGTCACAAGAACGGAGAGGTGTCTGCGGCACAGATCGATCGTGTCGCCCAGCGGCTGAGCGCAGCCAGCCCGCGGCAGCTGCGCGTGGTGGCGGTGCACCAACCCGTGGCCGTGACCGCGGCTGGCGACCGGCCCGATCTCTTGCGCGGTCACCCTGCCGCCCTGCGGGCCTGGTCGGCCGCCGGGGCCGACCTCGTGTTGGGTGGGCACATCCATCTGCCTTACACGCTGGCGCAACAAGGTCTGGCGCGGCGACTGTGGGTGGTCCAGGCCGGCACCGCCGTTTCGTCGCGCACACGCCCCGGGGTGCCCAACTCGGTGCACATCCTGCGCTGGGGCGATGCGTCCGGCGCACGCGGTGACGAGGCGCTGACCGGGGCCGAAGCACCGGCGATCTGCCTTATCGAACAGTGGGACTTTGCGCGCCAGGATCGAAGTTTCGTCCGCACCGCAGTGACATCGGTGCAGCCGGAGCGCGGTTGATCGCTATGGAATTCCGATGGAGTTCAGGGCGATGTGCGGGCCGTCGCCGCTCGGTTTCGCCGTCTCAGATCAGCAAGGACGCCAGGAAAATACCCACCATGATGAAAGACAACACCACTTTGGCGATGAGCCCCACCATGATCCCGACCCAGGTCGCCACGCCGACTTTGACGGCGCGTGCCTGGTCCTTCTGCGCCAGGTACTCGCCGGCGGCGGCACCGACCAGCGGCATGAAGAGCACCCCGACCAGTCCCATGAACAGCCCGACCACCGTGCCTGCCGCTGCGCCCAGCAGGGCCAGTTTGCTGGCCCCGGCCTTTTTTGCTCCCATGAGCCCGGCGACATAGTCCAAACCCCAGGCCAGCACCGCCAGCACGGTGGCCACCGCCAGGGTGGTCACCCCGACGCGCGTGAAGTCGTCGATCCATGCCCCCAGCACGATGCCGCCCCAGACCAGCAGGGTGCCCGGCAGCACGGGCAGCACGGAGCCCGCCAGGCCTGCCAGGATCAGGGCGGCGCACAAGATCCACAAAAAGATAATCGCCAAAAAAGAGTCCTCCGGATCAAGAATGAACGCACGGCAGCGCTCGCATGGATATGCCCGCAGGGGAGAGAGCGCTCCTTGGGACGGACAAGTACCTTTTTCCTGAAAATTCAGTGAGCGATTTCAGTCGGCTTTTGCCTGAAGTATTTGACGCAGCACATAGGGAAGTATCCCGCCGTGGCGGAAATAGTCGACCTCCACCGGCGTGTCGATGCGCAAGCGAAGCACCTGGTGCTCGATCCGGCCATCGGCCCGTCGGATGACCAGGCTCGCGTCCTGGCCAGCCGCGAGGTTCGCCAGATCGACGTCGAGGTCGAAGGTCTCGCTGCCGTCGATGCCCAGCGTCGTCGCAGTCACGCCGGCCGGAAACTGCAGTGGCAAGACGCCCATGCCGACCAGATTGGCGCGGTGGATGCGTTCGAAACTGCTCGCGACGACGGCGCGCACGCCCAGCAATGCGGTGCCTTTTGCCGCCCAGTCACGCGACGACCCGGTGCCGTACTCCTCGCCGCCGAAGACAATCAGCGACACGCCGGTCGCCCGGTAAAGCTCGGCGGCATCGAAGATCGCCATGCGTTCTCCGGAAGGCTGGAACAGGGTCCAGCCACCTTCCTCACGTCCGCCGTCGGGTTTCGGCGGCAACATCAGGTTCCTCAACCGGACGTTGGCGAAGGTGCCCCGCAGCATGACTTCGTGATGGCCGCGCCGGGCGCCGTAGGAATTGAAGTCGGCCTTGGCGACGCCGTGTGCCTTCAGCCATCGACCGGCGGGGGTCGCTTCGGCGATGTTGCCGGCCGGCGAAATGTGGTCGGTCGTCACGGAGTCGCCGAGGACCGCCAGCGCCCGTGCATTGCGAATCGCGCCCGGCAAGCGCTGGGCCGGTGCGAAGGCATCGAGGAATGGCGGTCGCGCAATGTAGGTCGATTCCGGCCAGCCATACACGGCACCCTGCGCCCGTGGCGCGATCTGCGCCCAGAGTGGATTGGCCTGCGCGAAGCTGCCATAGAGCCGGCGGTACGCCTGCGGATCGGCCGCCATCTTCAGCGCGGCGTCGATCTCGTCGACACTCGGCCACAGATCGCCGAGCCAGACCGCCTGCCCCTGCGAATCGACCCCAAGCGGCTCGGTCATCAGATCCCTGCAGACCGTCCCGGCCAGCGCATAGGCGACGACCAGCGGCGGCGAAGCCAGGAAATTGGCGCGCAGGTTGGGGTGGATGCGGGCCTCGAAGTTGCGGTTGCCGGACAGGACGGAGGCACAAACCAATTGTTCCCTGTCGATCACCGCATTGATTTCCGGCGCGAGGTCGCCGGCGTTGCCGATGCAGGTGGTGCAGCCGTAGCCCGCGACATGGAAGCCGAGCGCCTGCAGCGCCGGCAGAAGGCCGGTGCGCTCGAGGTAGTCGGTGACCACCCGCGAGCCGGGCGCCAGCGAGGTCTTGACATGCGCTTTGACGCGCAGCCCGCGCGCGACTGCCTTCTTGGCCAACAGGCCGGCGGCGAGCATGACGCTCGGATTGCTGGTGTTGGTGCATGAGGTGATGGCGGCGATCAGCACGTCGCCGGAACCGATGTCGGCGCCCGAGGGCAGGGGCACGCGCCTGGCCAGTGCCGCCGCCGGCCGGCCAAAGCCGCCGGCATCGACGGGTGCCGAAAAAAGCCGCATGAATTCATCGCGTACTTGGCCGATCTCGATCCTGTCCTGCGGTCGCTTCGGCCCGGCCAGCGAGGGTGCGACCGACGCCAGGTCGAGGGCCAGCACCTGCGAATAGTCGATCTCGCCGGCCGCCGGCGCGCCGAACAGCTCCTGCGCCCGGTAATAGGCTTCGAAAAGTCGTACCTCCTCTGCGCTGCGGCCGGTAACTTCGAGGTAGGCGACGGTCTTCTCATCGACCGGAAAGTAGCCCATGGTCGCCCCGTACTCGGGCGCCATGTTGGCGATCGTCGCCCGGTCGGGCACCGACAGGCTCGCCGTACCCTCGCCAAAGAACTCGACGAACTTGCCGACGACGCGCGCCTTGCGCAGCAGTTCGGTCAGGGTCAGGACGAGGTCGGTCGACGTAACGCCGGGGCGCAGCCGTCCGCGCAATTCGACCCCGACCACGTCGGGTGTCAGGAAATACACGGGCTGGCCGAGCATCGCCGCCTCCGCTTCGATGCCGCCGACGCCCCAGCCGACGACGCCGATGCCATTGATCATCGTCGTATGGCTGTCGGTGCCGACCAGCGTATCGGGAAACACCACACCGTCGCGGACGACCACGCCACGCGCCAGATATTCGAGATTGACCTGATGCACGATGCCGGTGCCGGGTGGCACGACGCGGAAGGTCTCGAAGGCCGACATGCCCCACTTCATGAACTCGTAGCGTTCGCGATTTCGCCGAAATTCGAGCTTCATGTTGAGGTCCAGCGAGTTGGCGCTGCCGTAGTGATCGACGGTGATCGAGTGATCAACGACCAGATCGACCGGCACCCGCGGTTCGATGCGCGCCGGATCGTGGCCCTGGGCCGCCGCCGCATCGCGCATCGCCGCGAGATCGGCAAGCAGCGGAACGCCGGTAAAGTCCTGCAGCACGACGCGGGCGACGACAAAGGGAATTTCGTTCAGGCGTTCGGTGTCGGGGCGCCATTCGGCAAGTTGCCGGACGTGATCGTCAGTCACCAGATGGCCGTGGCGGTGGCGCAGCACCGATTCGAGCACGATGCGCAGGGCGCGGGGCAGGCGGCGCACGTTGGGAAAACGGCGGCTCAGGACTGGCAACGATTCGATGAGGCACCGGCAGGGCACGCCGGCGAGCGTAACCCGGCAGTCTGGCAGGTCGTTCATGGAATTCTCCTGGAGTACAAAGATTGGTGCTCGGCGGGCTACCGGTTGGATTGGCCACAGCGCGATGCGTTCCCTAGCAAGGATACCAGTCACTCAGAAGTGCCGATCTGGTATTCAGTGAGCATCTCTCTTGTCGTCGGCAGCGTGATCTAACCAACGACTGCTTCGTGGAATTCCATTGCGTAAAGGCTGGGTTTGGCTGGACGACCGCTTTGGAGAAAGCTGAAGGGCCGTCATGGGCACGATGCAGACTTCCAGCACGGCGCGACCTTGCAGTAGTGCGGCTTTCACCCGGAATCGCGACCCATCGCCAACCCCGAAAGTCGGCGCTGGCGGCACGGCACTGCGTATAATTCGCGGCCTCCCGCGCCCCCTGCGGCACCCTGCATTCGATGAAGTCCCTGCTGTCGCTCCCTGCCTCGCCCAAACCCGGCCAGCGTCTCGACCTGCCATCCCTCGCGCCTTCCGCCGACGCCCTCGCGCTGGCGCAGCTGGCGCGGCCGGGACGCCTGCTGGCGGTGGTCAGCGCCAGCCCGCTGGAGGCGCAAAGGCTTGCCGAGGAGATCGCCTGGTTCGATCCCGCGCTGCGCGTGCATCTGTTGCCGGACTGGGAAACCCTGCCCTACGACAGCTTTTCGCCGCACCAGGACCTGATCTCGGAACGGTTGGCGACGCTCCATGCCGTGTCCGGCAATGAATGCGAGGTGCTGATCGCCGCCGCGTCGACCGCCGTCACGCGCCTGGCGCCGGCGGCTTTCCTTGCCGGCCACACCTTCTTCATGAAGAAGGGCGAGCGGCTGAACCTCGACAAGCTGCGCACGCAACTGACGTTGGGCGGCTACCAGCATGTGACGCAGGTGATCGCCGCCGGCGAATACAGCGTGCGCGGCGGCCTGGTCGACCTGTTCCCGATGGGCACCCAACTGCCTTACCGCATCGAGCTGTTCGACGACGAGGTGGAAACCATCCGCAGCTTCGACGTGGATAGCCAGCGCACCCTCTACCCGGTGCCGGAAATCCGCCTGCTGCCGGCGCGCGAGTTCCCCGCCGGCGAGGCCGGCCGCAACCTGTTCCGCCAGCGCTTCCGCGAAGCCTTCGAGGGCGACGCCTCGCGTGTCGGGCTTTACAAGGACGTGTCCAACGGCATCCTGCCGGCGGGCATCGAATACTACCTGCCGCTGTTCTTCGAAACCACGGCGACCCTGTTCGACTACCTGCCCGCGGACAGCACGCTGTTGCTGCACGGCGACGTCGCCGGCGCCATCGCCGAGTTCTGGACCGACCTGCAAGGCCGCTACAAGATGCTCGGCGGCGACCGCTCGCGCCCGGTGCTGCCGCCGGGCGAACTGTTCCTGCGCGACGAGGAATTCTTCGTCGCCGCCAAGGCGTTGCCGCAGTTGCACCTATTGACGCAGCGTGGTGAAGCATCGATTCCCGTTCGCCCTGAGCCTAGCGAAGGGCTTCGACCGTTCGACGGGCTCACGGCTCAGCCCGAACGGGACGAACACAACCGAGGCAACTCGGCCCTGCCTTCCCTCGCCGTGAACCGCAAGGCCGACGACCCGCTCGCCGCCCTGCGCGCCTTCCTCGCCGGCCATGCCGGCCGCGTGCTGCTGATGGCCGAATCGGCGGGACGGCGCCAGACGCTGGCCGACTACCTTGCCGAATATGGGCTGGCGCCCGAACCCTGCATCGATTTCGCCGGCTTCCTTGGCAGCGAGTCGCGCTTCATGCTCGGCGTGGGCCCGCTTTCCGGCGGCTTTTTGCTCGACGCCCCGAAGGAAGCCCCCTTGGGGGACGGCATCGCCGTCGTCACGGAAAACGAGCTCTATGCCGCCACCGCCCGCCCCAGGAGTGGAATGGGGCGCCGCACCGACGCGCGCCGCGCCAATCTCGAAGGCTGGCTGCGCGACCTGTCCGAGCTGAAGGTGGGCGATCCGGTGGTGCACGAAGCCCACGGCATCGGCCGCTACCTGGGCCTGGTGCACATGGATTTCGGCGAGGGCGACACCGAGTTCCTCCACCTCGAATACGCCAATGGCGCCAAGCTCTACGTGCCGGTCTCGCAACTGCAGGTCATCTCGCGCTACAGCGGCGCCGACCCGGAATCCATCCAGTTGCACACGCTGGGCTCGGGCCAGTGGGAAAAGGCCCGGAAGAAGGCCGCCCTGCAGGTGCATGACACCGCCGCCGAGCTCTTGCACCTGTATGCCCAGCGCGCCGCGCGCGAGGGCCACAAGTTCGAATTCAAGCAGCACGACCTGGAGGCCTTCGCCGACGGCTTCGGCTTCGAGGAAACGCCCGACCAGCAGACCGCGATCAATGCCGTGATCGAGGACATGAGGTCCGGCAAGCCCATGGATCGCCTGGTCTGCGGCGATGTCGGTTTCGGCAAGACCGAGGTCGCCATGCGCGCCGCCTTCGTCGCCGTGGCCGACGGCAAGCAGGTCGCGATCCTCTGCCCGACCACGCTGCTGGCCGAACAGCATTACCAGAACTTCAGTGACCGCTTCGCGCAGGTGGGCCATTCGTGGCCGGTCAGGATCGCCGAAATCTCGCGCTTCAAATCGGCGAAGGAACAGGACGAAGCGGTGGCGTTGCTGGCCGAGGGCAAGATCGACATCCTGATCGGCACCCATCGCCTGCTGCAGAAGGACGTCAAGTTCGAACGCCTCGGCCTCATCATCATCGACGAGGAACACCGCTTCGGCGTGCGCCAGAAGGAGGCACTGAAGGCGCTGCGCGCCTCGGTCGACGTACTGACCCTGACCGCGACGCCGATCCCGCGCACGCTGGGCCTGTCGCTCGAAGGCCTGCGCGATTTCTCGGTGATCGCCACGCCGCCGCAGAAGCGACTCGCGATAAGGACTTTCGTCAGCAAATGGTCCAACGGCCAGGTGCGCGAAGCCTGCCTGCGCGAATTCAAGCGCGGCGGCCAGGTCTATTTCCTGCACAACGAAGTCGACACCATAGCCAACATGAAGGAGCGCCTCGAAGCCCTGCTGCCCGAGGCGCGTATCGTTGTCGGCCACGGCCAGCTGCCCGAGCGCGAGCTGGAACGCGTGATGCGCGAATTCACCCAGCAGAAACACAACCTGCTGCTGTGCTCGACTATCATCGAGACCGGCATCGACAACCCGCATGCCAACACCATCGTCATCAACCGCGCCGACAAGTTCGGCCTGGCCCAGCTGCACCAGCTGCGCGGCCGCGTCGGCCGCAGCCACCACCAGGCCTACGCCTACCTGCTGACCCACGAGGACGCCAAGCCGACGGCGCAGGCCAAGCGGCGGCTGGAAGCCATCCAGGCCATGGAGGAGCTCGGCTCCGGTTTCTTCCTCGCCATGCACGACCTGGAAATCCGCGGCGCCGGCGAGGTGCTCGGCGAATCGCAAAGCGGCGAGATCCACGAAGTCGGCTTCGCCATGTACACCAACATGCTCAACGCCGCGGTGCGCGCACTGAAGGCCGGCGAGAAGGTGCCCGACCTGACGCAACCGCTGGCCATCACCTCGGAAATCAACCTGCGCGTACCGGCGTTGCTGACCAGCGACTACTGCCCCGACGTGCATGAGCGCCTGACGCTCTACAAGCGCCTCGCCAACTGCGACGGCGAGGACGACCTGCGCGCCATGCAGGAGGAACTGATCGACCGCTACGGCGAGATGCCGCCGCAGACCCTGGCCCTGATGGAAACACATCGCCTGCGCCTGTACGGACGCGCGCTGGGCCTGGCCAAACTGGATGCGGGCCCGCAGGCGATACAAGTGCAGTTCGTAAAGAACCCTCCGCTCGACCCGGCCAACATCATTCTGCTGATCCAGTCGGACCGCAGCTTCAAACTCGCCGGCCCGGACAAGCTCACCTGGCAGAAGCCGACCGCCGCGCTCAACGAGCGGGTCGCGGCGGTGAAGGAACTCTTCCGCCGCCTCAAGCGCTGATCCGCCGAACTATGTCTACGGCGAAGCCGGAGGCAGTGTCCTTTGCGGATGGCGCTGGTGTGACGACGATTGATGAACTCAGGAGAAGCGGCTCCGGGATGGTGACGTGGACGACGGGCAGGCTCTCGGCCGAAGCCGACATTGTTGCTAACGGATGAGAATTTCCGCTTCGTGCCCTTTGCCGTCATTCCCGCGAACGCGGGAATCCAGCGGCGTTCGAGCAAGGATGCTGGACTCCGGGTTCCGCTTCGCGGCCCCGGAATGACGGTTCCTGGCCGAGTGCCGCCGCCGACGGGGATGCAATGGACGGACCGCTTCGGCCGAACAGCCGCCGTCCCGCCAGCGACGACTTTCGGTATCGGACTGCATGACCGCGCCAACAAAAAGATCAGGCAACCTCATTCACGTCGAACCGCGCTCCAGCCCTCCGCAATTTCTCAAGCCCAAACCTTGACCTCTAGCTGTTGGTCATTTAAAATGACCAACATACAAGGAGTTTGCCATGCAGCAGTTCAACATTGCCGAAGCCAAGGCCCATCTCTCGGAGCTGGTGCAAAAAGCCATGATGGGCGAGGAAATCGTCATCGCCCGCGACAACAAGCCGCTGGCGATGCTGGTGCCGATCAAGCGCGCACAACAGAAGCGTAAGCCCGGCTCTGGCAAGGGGCAGATCCTGTTCATGGCGGAAAACTTCGATGCGATCCCGGAGGGGTTCGAGGACTACACCGGGTGATTGCTCTGCTCGACACGAATGCCTTCCTGCGCTGGGTGGAAGGCGACGACAAGTTGTCGACGCGGGCCAAATCCTGCATCGCCAATCCGGACAATGAAATTCTGGTCAGCGTCGTCGTCGCCTGGGAACTGGCGATCAAGTCCGGCCAGGGCGGCATCAAGCTGGCGTTGCCGGTCGGCCGCTATGTGGCGAGCCATATCGAGGCCAACGGCTTTCGCCTGCTCGGTATCGAAATCGACGACGTGGCCGCCATCGAAACCCTCCCTCTTCATCATCGCGACCCCTTCGACCGGCTGCTGGTCGCGCAGGCGAAGAACCGCAAGCTGCCCGTAGTCAGTTCCGACCGGGCATTTTCCGATTACGGCATCAAACGTATCTGGTAGCCGACATGCAACAAACCGAAAACCTCAACATCGAAGCCTTCGACCTCCTGCCCACGCCGGAGGAAGTCCATGCCCGCCTGCCTCTGTCCGATGCCGCCGCCGAGTCGGTGCTGGCGGGACGGCGCGCCCTGCAAGGCATCCTCGACGGCAGCGACCCTCGCGTCTTCGTCGTGGTCGGCCCCTGTTCGATCCACGACCCGGTCGCCGGCATCGATTACGCGCGGCGTCTGAAGAAACTCGCCGACGAAGTGGCCGGCACCCTGCAGCTGGTGATGCGGGTGTATTTCGAAAAGCCGCGTACCGCCACCGGCTGGAAGGGTTACATCAACGATCCGCGCATGGACGATTCCTTCCACATCGAGGAAGGACTGCACAAGGCGCGCGAATTCCTGCTGGCGGTGAATGAGCTCGGGCTGCCGGCCGGCACCGAGGCGCTCGACCCGATCGCGCCGCAGTACCTGGGTGACCTGATCGCGTGGACCGCGATCGGCGCGCGCACCTCCGAGTCGCAAACCCATCGCGAAATGTCCTCGGGACTTTCAACGCCGGTCGGCTTCAAGAACGGCACCGACGGCTCGCTCGACGCCGCGGTGAATGCGATCATTTCGGCCGGCAGCCCGCACAGCTTCCTCGGCATCAACATGCAGGGCCGTTCCTGCGTGGTACGCACCGCCGGCAACCGCTACGGCCACCTGGTGCTGCGCGGCGGCGGCGGCCGGCCCAACTACGACACGGTCAGCGTCGCGCTGGCCGAAGATGCACTGGCCAAGGCGAACTTGCCGCACAACATCGTGGTCGATTGCTCGCATGCCAACAGCTACAAGAAGCCGGACCTGCAACCGCTGGTGATGCATGACTGCATCAACCAGATCCGCGACCAGCGCAGGAGCGGACATCGCTCCATCGTCGGCCTGATGATCGAGAGCTTCATCGAAGCCGGCAACCAGCCGATTCCCGACGACCCGGCCTTGCATGGGCAACTGAAATACGGCTGTTCGGTCACCGACGCCTGCGTCGACTGGGCGACCACCGAGACCATGATTCGCGAGGCCGACGCGGCCCTACGCAGCGTCATTCCCCAACCCGCCAATTCCTGAGCCACCGCCATGAGCCTGATCCAACCCTTCCGCGGACTGCGCCCGGCTGCCGGCCAGGCCAGCGCCATCGCCGCCCCTCCCTACGATGTGCTGTCGAGCGACGAGGCGAGAACCCGCGCTGCCGGCAAGCCCTGGTCCTTCCTGCATATCTCCAAACCGGAAATCGACCTGCCGCGCGACACCGACCCCTATGCGCCGGAGGTCTATGCCAAGGCCGCCGCAAACCTGCGGAAAATGCTCGACGCCGACATCCTGGTGCGCGATTCGGCGCCCTGCTACTACGCCTACCGCCTGACCATGCCCGGCGCGATTGGTGAAAGCGGCGAAGACCATGTCCAGACAGGCATCGTGGCGGCGGCGAACGTCGCCGACTACGACAGCAACCGCATCCGCAAGCACGAATTCACCCGGCCCGACAAGGAAGACGACCGCGTGCGGCAGATCGAGGCGCTCAATGCCCAGACCGGGCCCGTCCTGCTTGCCTATCCGACCTCGGCCACCGCCGATGCACTGATCGACGCCATCGCCCGCGGCACGCCGGACTCCGATGTCACCGCCGACGACGGCATCCGCCACCAGATCTGGGTGCTGGCCGATCCCGCGGCGATCGCCGCCATCACCGAAACGTTTTCCGCGATGAAGGCGCTCTACATTGCCGACGGCCACCACCGTTCGGCGGCCGCCTCGCGTGTCGCCGCGGCGCGCCACCAGCAGGGTCGGACGAACTCGGCCGACTCCTTCCTGGCCGTGATCTTCCCGCATCACCAGATGAAGATCCTCGACTACAACCGCGTGGTCAAGGATTTGCGTGGACTCGACGCAGCATCGCTGCTGCAGAAGCTGAGCGGCGCCTTCAGCGTGGAAGCCAGCGCGCAGCGGGTGCATCCGTCGCGCCCCGGCGAGTTCGGCATGTACCTCGCCGGAAAATGGCACAGGCTTTCAATCAAGCCTGCGCTGGTACCGCAGGATCCGGTCGCCAGCCTCGACGTGTCGCTGCTGTCCGATCACGTGCTGGGCCCGTTGCTGGGTATCGCCGACCTGCGCCGCGACAAGCGCATCGATTTCGTCGGCGGCATCCGCGGCCTTGCCGAACTGGAAAAGCGCGTCGACTCGGGCGAAATGGCCGTGGCATTCGCCCTGCATCCCACACGCATGGATCAGTTGATGGCGGTCGCCGACAGCAACGAGGTGATGCCGCCGAAATCGACCTGGTTCGAACCCAAGCTGGCGGACGGCCTGGTGTCCCACGTGCTCGACTGAAGGGCACGCCCCATCCGCCGGATACCGGCCGCTCAGGCGTCGCGAAAAAAAAGGCAACCCGGGGGTTGCCTTTTTTACATGCCGGAAGGATTACTTCTTCTTGGCGGCGGGCTTCTTCGCGGCGGCGGGCTTGGCGGCGGCTTTCTTGGCCGGAGCGGCAGCCTTCTTCGCGGCGGGCTTCTTGCCAGCCACGGCGGCCTTGAGGCCGGCGCCAGCGGAGAACTTCGGTACGGCCTTGGCGGCGATCTTCAGCGGCGCGCCGGTCTTCGGGTTCTTGCCGGTGCGTGCGGAACGCATCACGGACTTGAATGTGCCGAAACCGATCAGGGCAACCGGATTGCCTTTGGCGATTACGGAGGTGATCACTTCGGTCATCGCGTCGATTGCCTTGTTGACTGCGGCCTTCGACAGTTCGGCACGCTCGGCTACTGCATCGATCAGTTCGCTCTTGTTCATCGAGTACCCCTTTGGTTTGGAAAGCCGCATTGTTCCACTATTTCCGCGCAACTTGCAAGCCCTGCGCGGCTCCACGCAAAAAAAACTGTTGCACTTACGCAAGCGCTTGCGGCGAACACCTCCTTCGCGCAACGGTGACCTGCCCTTACAGGCCCTTCACCGCATACACGGCGGGCAGATTGCGCCAGGCGCCCTTGACGTCCATGCCGTAGCCGAACACGTAACGATTGGGCACGTGGACACCGATGAAGTCGGCGACGATTGGCTTGGCCCGACCTAGGTCCTTGTCAGCGAACACGGCGCACAGGACCTCCTGCGCACCCAGTGCTCTCAGGTGCGTGGCGACTTCAGCCATCGTCACGCCTTCGTCGAGGATGTCATCGACCACCAGCACGACGCGCCCGGCGACGGCCGAGCGCGGCTTGACTATCCATTCCAGTTCGCCGCCGGTGGTGACGTTGCCATAACGCGTGACATGCAGGTAATCGAAGTCGAGCGGGAAATCCAGTTGTGGCAGCAGCTGGCCGGTAAACACCACCGCCCCGCCCATCACCGACAGCACCAGCGGATTGGCTTTTCCGAGGCGCTGGCCGATTTCGGCCGCCACCCGCCGTACCGCCAGCGCCGACTCTTCAGCCGAACAGATCGGGTCCGCTTCGTCAAGGATGCGGCGCGCTTCCTGCGGATTCATTTCCGGTTCTTCAGCATCGTCGCGAACTGCGGACCCACTTCCGGATGGCGCAGGCCGAAGGCCACGGTCGCCTCAAGGTAGCCCAGCTTGGAGCCGCAGTCGTAGCGCGTGCCTCGGTAGCGATAGGCCATCACCTGTTCTTCGGTAAGCAACGCCGCGATGCCGTCGGTGAGCTGGATCTCGCCGCCGGAACCCTTGCCGATGCGCGCCAGGTGGTGAAAGATGCGCGGCGTCAACACATAGCGGCCAACCACCGCCAGGGTCGAGGGTGCATCCTCGGGCTTGGGCTTTTCGACGATGCGCACGATCTGTTCCAGGGTATCGGTCATCGGTTTCGATTCGACGATGCCGTAGCTGGGCGTGTCTTCGCGGGCGACCTGCTGCACGCCGATCACCGAGCCGCGGTAGTAGTCATAGACATCGACCATCTGCTTCATCACCGGCGGATCGCCATCGAGCAGGTCGTCGGCCAGCAACACGGCGAAGGGTTCGTCGCCCACCGCCGGATAGGCGCACAGCACCGCATGGCCCAGACCCAGCGCTTCGGGCTGGCGGATGTAGATGCAGTTGATGTTCTTCGGAATCATGTTGCGCACGAACTCCAGCAACTCGGTCTTGCCGCGCTGTTCGAGTTCGCTCTCCAGCTCGTAGGCCTTGTCGAAATGGTCCTCGATGGCGCGCTTGGAGCGGCCCGTGACGAAGATCATGTCGGTGATCCCGGCCGCGACGGCTTCTTCCACCGCGTACTGGATCAGCGGCTTGTCGACGATCGGCATCATCTCCTTCGGACTGGCCTTGGTCGCCGGCAGAAAGCGGGTGCCCAGGCCCGCCACGGGAAAGACCGCCTTGGTGACTTTTTTCATTTCCATTCCCTTTCAAGGCGGTCTTCGGTGAAAGCTAACGCCCGCGCAGCGGAGATTAAGCCAATCGTCTTTCGATTGGCGCCCGTAGCCAAAACGGTTTTGATGACTTTCTTCATGCTTGCAACAGCTCCCTGAATTGACTTTCGTCCAGAATCGCAACGCCCAGCGCCTGCGCCTTGTCGAGCTTGGAGCCCGCCTCGGCGCCGGCCACCACGTAATCGGTCTTCTTCGATACCGAGCCGGCGACCTTGCCGCCCAGCGCCTCGATCATGTCTTTCGCCTCGTCGCGCGTCAAGGTCGGCAGGGTGCCGGTGAGAACGAAAGTCTTGCCGGCGATGGGCGAATTGACCACCGCGGACGGCTCGCCCTCTGTCCATGACACCCCGGCGGCGCGCAACTGCTCTATCACTTCCAGGTTATGTGGCTCGGCGAAGAAACGCGCGATGGACGCGGCCACCACCGGACCGACGTCGGGCACCTGCTGCAGGGCGTCAACATCGGCGGCCACCAGCGCATCCAGCGCGCCGAAGTGGCGCGCAAGATCCTTCGCCGTCGCCTCGCCGACATTGCGGATGCCCAATGCAAAAATGAAACGCGCCAAGGTGGTCTGCTTGCTCTTTTCGATCGCCTCGAGGATGTTCGCCGCGGACTTCTCGGCCATGCGTTCGAGATTGACCATCGCCAGCAGGCCAAGCTTGTAGAGGTCGGCCGGCGTCTTGACGATGGCGTTGTCCACCAGTTGCTCCACCAGTTTGTCGCCGAGCCCTTCGATGTCCATCGCGCGGCGCCCGGCAAAATGCAGCAGCGCCTGCTTGCGCTGCGCCGGGCAGATCAGGCCGCCGGTGCAGCGTGCTATCGCCTCGTCTTCCGGCCTTTCGATCGCCGAGCCGCACACCGGACAGGATTTCGGCAGTTCGAAGGCCGGATGCAAGGGCTCGTCGCCCGGGAGGTCCCGCATCGGCCGCCGCTCCAGCACCACCGACACCACCTCGGGAATCACGTCGCCGGCCCGGCGCACGACCACCGTGTCGCCGACGCGCACGTCCTTGCGGCGCGCCTCGATCTCGTTGTGCAAGGTGGCATTGGTGACTGTCACGCCGCCGACGAAGACCGGCGCCAGGCGTGCCACCGGCGTGATGGCGCCGGTACGTCCGACCTGGACCTCGATCGCCTCCACCGCGGTCAGCATTTCCTCCGCCGGATACTTGTGCGCCACTGCCCAGCGTGGCTCGCGCGTGACGAAGCCGAGGCGCTGCTGCAACGCCAGCGAATTGACTTTGTACACCACGCCGTCGATGTCGAAGGGCAGCGCATCGCGCAGTTCGCGCATGCGCGCATGGAAGGCAATCAGGCCCTGCGCTCCGCACACTACAGCGCGATGCTCGCAAACCGGCAAACCCAGCGCACCCAGCGCATCGAGCACGGCGCCATGCGTGGCCGGCTGTTCCCAGCCCCGCGTTTCGCCCAGCCCGTAGACATAAAAGGACAGGGGCCGCTCGGCAGCCATGGCCGGATCCAGTTGGCGGATGCTGCCGGCGGCGCCGTTGCGCGGGTTCACCAGCGGCGCCCGCCCCAGGGCCCGCTGCCTGGCGTTGTAGCGCTCGAAGTCCGGGCGGCTCATGAAGGCCTCGCCGCGCACCTCCAGCACCGGCGGCACGCCACGCTGCGCCCCAAGGGCACTTCCATCGGGGCGGAGGCGCAAGGGAATGGAACGAACGGTGCGGATGTTCTGCGTCACGTCCTCGCCGGTCTCGCCATCGCCGCGCGTCGCCGCCTGCACCAGCAGCCCGGACTCGTAGCGCAGGTTGATGGCCAGGCCGTCGAACTTGAGCTCGGCCGCATACTCGACGGGCGGATCGGATTCGATCAGGCCAAGTTCGCGCCGCACGCGGGCGTCGAAGGCCTGCGCACCGGAAGGCTCGGTATCGGTCTCGGTGCGGATCGACAGCATGGGGACGACATGCCGCACCGGGGCGAACCCAACCAGAGGCCTGCCGCCGACTCGCCGCGTTGGCGAATCGGCGGTAGCCAGGTCCGGATGCGCCGCCTCGAACGCCTGCAGTTCGCGAAACAGCCTGTCGTACTCGGCGTCGGGAATCGTCGGCGCGTCGAGCACATAGTAGGCATGCTCGTGCCGCTCGATTTCACGCCGCAGGGCCGCGACGCGCTGTGCAGCATCCATCGTGCCGGTCGAGTCTATGAAAACAGGCGCAGCGCCCGCACGCTGCCGGGAACGATCCCGCCGTCATTCATGCGCTGCTGCAGTTCCGCCGTCTTGGCGCGGATCGCGGCGATCATGGCGTCCGCCAGCGCCGCGCGCTGCGCATCCACCAGAACGCCGCCCAGCGCCGCCGCCAGAAGTCGCGCCGTGTCCAGCATGCGATCGAATGCGGCGACGCCATCGGGGACGCGCGGCACGTCCAGGCTCAGGGTGAGCCCGTTGGTCGCCAGGGTCTTGAGCGTTTCGGCATCGAAGCGTTCGGCGCCAAGGTTGGCCACCGAAAACAGCTCGCCCCCGGCCGCCTCGCGGGCGCGGAACACACCGTCGCTTTCCAGCACCAGCCCCGCCGCCTCGGCGACGCCGCGCAGCTTGGTGCCGGGGAACACGCCACCGCCGGCCTCGACCACATGCAGCACGAACTGGATATCCACCGCCGCGCAGAATTCATCGAGGCTGGCGGCGCGCAACACGGTTTCACCGCGCGAGGGAAGCTCCAGCGTGGCACCGGTCTGCAGCGCTACCTGTTGCACGCCGTCGAAGAAGCGCGCCAGGTCACCGTCCGACAGCGCACCGCGACGATCCGCGAGCTGCAGGGCAATCGCCCATTCGCCATAGCGACCGCTGTCGTTCGCATCGATCAGGCGCCAGGCGCTGGCACCAGCGTTGCACACCAGCCAGTGCATCGCCTTGCCGCAGTCGGCGGCCCAAACATTCTGCATGGCCCACACGACCGGCGCCGGAATCGGCTCGGCGGCGGTCATGCGCAACACGCAATCAACCACCTCGTCGGCCCACTCCGCAGGCAGTGATTGCAGGGACGGCGCGGAGACAGGCGGCAGGTCCACGGCGGCGGAATCGGGCGCACCCCGTTCCGTCGCCGTGCTGAATTCCCCGCCCGGCTCGGAAAAGCTCGGCTCGCGACGCCCCGCGTCGCCATCCTCGGGCCCATCGGTCTTGCCGGCTTCGCCGTCGAGCAGCACATCGGGCTGCCGGCCATTGAAGATGCGCTCCGCATCCCTGCGATGGCGGCGGTCCTGCCAGACGTTGTAGCCCCAGACCATTGCCACGCCCACCGCGCCGGCGCCGATCAGGGCAACTTGCAGATCGCTGATTTGCATGCTCAAGCCACTTTCTGTTCGTCGGCGAGGCGCAGCGCCTCTTCGATATCGACTTCCACCACGCGCGACACGCCCTGCTCCTGCATGGTCACGCCGATCAGTTGCTGCGCCATTTCCATGGCGATCTTGTTATGCGAAATGAAGACGAACTGCGTATTCACGGACATGCGCTTGACCATCTCGCAGAAACGCACGGTGTTGGAATCGTCGAGCGGTGCATCGACTTCGTCGAGCATGCAGAACGGGGCCGGGTTCAGGTTGAAGATGGCGAACACCAGGGCGATCGCGGTAAGCGCCTTCTCCCCGCCGGACAACAGGTGGATCGTGGTGTTCTTCTTTCCCGGCGGTTGCGCCATGATCTGGATGCCGGCATCGAGGATTTCGTCGCCGGTCAGTATCAGCCGCGCTTCGCCGCCGCCGAAGAGCTGCGGGAACAGGTTGCCGAAATGCAGGTTGACCGTGTTGTAGGTCTCCTGCAACTGCTCGCGGGTTTCGCGGTCGATGCGGCGGATGGCGTCCTCCAGCGTGCCGATGGCCTCGGCCAGATCGGCGGACTGCGCATCGAGGAAGCTCTTGCGCTCGGACGCCGTGGCGAGTTCCTCCAGCGCCGCAAGATTGACCGGGCCCAACGTTTCGATTTCGGCGGTGAGCCGCGCGATGTCGCCCTGCAGGACGCTGTCCTTGAGCCTATCGGCGCCACCCGCGGAAAGTTCGCCGAGGAAGGGGGCTTCGTCCGCCTCGCTGACGACGCGTACTTCGGCGAGGCGCTCGCGGTACTGCTCCTCGTTGAGCTGCGCCGCCTGGGCCTTGAGCCGCAAGTCGCTGATCTTGTCGCGCAGCGGCGTCAGGCCCTGCTCCAGCCGCAGGCGCTGTTCGTCGAGGTTGCGCAGTTCGCCGGCCGCCGCTTCGAGCACGTTGCGCCGTTCCGCCAGCGCCGACTCTTTGATGCCGCGCGCATCCAGCGCCGCATGCAGTTGTTCCTGCAGCACGGTGTCGCTGATGCCGGCGACCTCGGTGCGCGCCGCCGCGGTTTCGGCGTCGATGCGCTGCAACTGGCTGCTGGCCGTCGCCGCCGCGCGGCCGTTGTCATCGAGTTTGGAGAGGCATTCACGCTCGGAAAACCCGGCTTCCTGCAACTCGCGCCCGAGCTGGGTCTCGACCGCCCGCGCGTCGCGCAGCGCCATGTCCCTCTGCCGGTGCAGGTCGATGGCGCGCTCGACGCGCTCGCGCACGGCGCTGAGGCGCTCGCGCTGCAGTTCTCCCTCGTCGTCGGCGCGCCCGATGCGCGCCTTCTCGATTTCCTCCTGCCGCTGCAACTCTGCCAGGTCGCGGTCGATCTGCGCGCTGCGTTCCTCGTAGCGCGCCTGGGCCTGGGCCAGCTTCAGCGCCTCGACCTGGGCAGCGTGCAGGGCCTGCTGGGCTTCCTGCAGGGCACGCCGGGCGCTCGTCAGTTGGACCTGCAACTCGGCCAGTTCCTGTTCCGCGCCCTGCTGGCGCGCGCGCGCGATATCTTCCGCTTCGGCACGCGCGTCGAGTTGCGCGGCGAGATCGTCGATCTCGCGCTGGCGTTCGATGACACCGTGGGTCTTGGCATCGGGGACATACAGCGTGAGGCCGGCCGGCGTCAGCAAATGGCCCGCGCGCGAAACGCGGCAACCAGTTGCCAGCGGCAAGCCGGCCGCGAGATCCTCGCTGACCGACACTTCGGCCAGCCATTCGTCGAGCACGCCGTTCCAGCGCGCATCCTCGCAGCGCACCTTGGCGCGCAGGCTTTCCATCGGCGCACTTGCTGCCGCCAATGCGGAAGTCACGGCCAGGGTCAGAATCGCCGGTGGAGGCGATTGCAGCGCCGCACGCAGCGTTTCGGGATCGGCGGCCAGCGCCGAAAAGCGCTCGCGCAACACCGCCTCGACCGCGGTTTCCCAGCCCGCCTCGACCTGGATCGACTGCCACAGGGGTTTCGCTTCGGCGAGCCCGCGCGCCTTGAGCCAGTCACCGATCTCCCCGCCCTTGGCCACCTTGGCCTGCAGCTGGGCCAAGGCATCGTGGCGGGCACGGGATTCGGTCAGGCCGCGATGCGCCGCCTGCAGGGATTCGCGTGCCGCGCGCAGCGCGGCTTCCGCTCCAGGCACGGTGGATTGCAGTTCGGTCAGGCGTTCCTGCGCCACGTCGAGCGCTTCGGCGCCGCGTGCCTCGGCCTCGCGCGACGCGGCCAGTTGCGCAGGGTCGGGCGCGCCGAGCGCTTGCTTGTCCTGTTCCAGCCGGCCGCGCCGCTGGGCAAGATTTTCAAGTGCGCGCTGGGCATGACCGCGATCGGCCTCGGCCAGGCGCAAGGCCTGCTCGGCCTCGCTCAGGGCGCGACGGGCCTCGGTGACATCGCCGCCGGCACTTTGCACCGCGTCCTCGCACTCCGGCAGGCGCGCGGCAGCCTCCTCGTGGCGCGCGGCAGCGGCGGCGACACGATTGCGGGAGTTATCCAGAAGCGCGTTCCAGCGCGCCGAATCTTCCGCCAGGGTCGCCTGCTGGCCGCTCCAGTGGCTTTGTTCAGCACCCAGTTGGGCCAGCCGCGTTTCCAACCGGCTGCGTGAATCGCGCAGATGGCCCAATTCGCTTTCCAGCCGGCCGACCTCGTTGGTCGCGGCATGCATTTCCGCCTGCGCGGCATGCAGCGCATCGGACGCCGAATAGTGGCTCTCGCGCGAGTGCTCGACGCGTGCTTCGATTTCGCGCAACTGCGCGGTTTCGGCCTCGACCCGGGTGACGGCTTCCTCGACCTGGCGCGACAGGCGCTGGCCGTCGCTGCGTGCGTCATTGCGTTTCTTCAGCCAGAGCAGGGTCTGCTTGCGCGACATCTCCTCGTGCAGGCCGCGATACTGCTGTGCCACGGCGGCCTGCGCCTGAAGGTGCTCGACCTGCTTCTTGAGTTCGTTGCGGATGTCATCGACGCGGGCGATGTTCTCGCGGGCGTCTTCCAGGCGATGTTCGGTTTCCCGGCGGCGTTCCTTGTACTTGGTGACGCCGGCCGCCTCTTCGAGGAAGAAGCGCAGTTCCTCGGGCTTGGCCTCGACGATGCGCGAAATCATGCCCTGGCCGATGATGGCGTAGGCTCGCGGCCCCAGGCCGGTGCCGAGGAAGAGGTCGATCACGTCGCGGCGACGGACGTGCAGGTTGTTGATGTAGTAGCTGGAATTGCCCTCGCGGTCGAGCACGCGCTTGACGGTGATCTCGGCGTACTGGCTCCACTGGCCGGCGGCGCGACCCGCGGCATTGTCGAAGTGAAGTTCGACCGCGGCGCGGGAGACTTCCTTGCGATTGCCCGATCCCTTGAAGATCACGTCCTGGATCGACTCGCCGCGCAGTTCCGAGGCCTTGGATTCGCCCAGCACCCAGCGCACGGCATCGATGATGTTGGATTTGCCGCAACCGTTGGGACCGACGACCCCGGCCAGCTGGCCCGGAAAAAGCACCGTGGTGGGCTCGACAAAGGACTTGAAGCCCGAGAGTTTCAGCTTGTATAGACGCACGTGGGATGAACCGGAAAGATGATCGCGAAGAAGCCGTGGATCTGGCGCGCCATTATAATCCGTCCCGCCCCTCTTACCTGCGGCCCCAGAGCATGCCAAAACCCTCCGCCCGGACCCGTTCCACCTTCCTGGAAACCTTTGCCAATCCGGCGCCGCACAGGGATTACCAGATCCACATGGAAATCCCGGAATTCACCTGTCTTTGCCCCAAGACCGGGCAGCCGGACTTCGCCGTGCTGACCCTCGATTACGTCGCCGACAAACTCTGCGTCGAGCTCAAAAGCCTCAAGCTCTTCATCTGGGGTTTTCGCGACGAGGGCCATTTCCACGAGGATGTGACCAACCGCATCCTTGACGACCTGGTGCGCGCCACGCAGCCGCGCTTCATGCGACTCGCTGCCCGCTTTTACGTGCGTGGGGGAATATTCACCAACATCGTTGCGGAACACCGCAAGAAGGGCTGGAAACCGGCGGCGAAGATCGAACTGGCGGAGTTTTCGCTGCAGTCGAACACGCGAGGTTGACGCGGCAGCCGAAACCGGCGGCCGGCTTTCAGCGGCCGGAAGTCGCCAGGTGCAGGGCCAGCAGGAAAAAGATGGCGCCCGCGCAACGATCGAGCCAGACCGCCAGAACCGGCTTCTTCTGGAGGCGCGCACCGACGCTTCCGGCAAACCAGCCCAGGGTGCCGAAGATCGCCACGGTCAGCGCGGCAAAGAGCGCTCCCAGCAGCAGCAGTTGCGGCCACACGGCGCCGCGCGTCGGGTCGGCGAACTGCGGCAGGAAGGCGATGAAGAACAGGGCGACCTTCGGGTTCACCACATTGGCGATGAAGCCGCGACGCAGGTGCACCGACAACGGCTCCGCCGCCGCCGGATCGAGCTGGATCATGGCCATCTTTCCTGCATGGCGCCAGGCCTGGATGCCGATGTACACAAGGTAGGCCGCACCGGCCATTTTCAGCGTGGTGAAGGTCTCTTCCGAGGCCAGCACCACGGCGCCTATGCCCAGCGTGGCCCACAGCGTATGGACAAAACACCCCAGCGCGCAGCCCAGCCCGAAACCGATCCCGGCGGTGCGTCCGCGACTGATGCCGACCGACAGCACCATCAGGTTGTCCGGCCCGGGCGCGATGGTGATCAGCGCCGAGGCGGCGAGGAAAGCGAGCAGGACTTCAAACGGAATCATGGTGCCGGGCCGGTCAGGTGGAAAACCATGGTAGCACCCGCGTCGTGACGGGATGCTTACAAGCCGGCCATCGCCAGGTATTTCATCTCCAGGTATTCCTCGATGCCATGGCGCGAGCCTTCGCGGCCCAACCCGGATTGCTTGATGCCACCAAAGGGCGCCACCTCGTTGGAAATCACCCCGGAATTGACGCCGACCATGCCATAGTCTAGCGCTTCCCCCACGCGCCAGGCGCGCGCTATGTCGCGACTGTAGAAATAGGCAGCAAGGCCGAACTCGGTGTCGTTGGCCATGCACACCGCCTCCGCCTCGTCCTTGAAGCTGAAGATCGGTGCCACCGGGCCGAAGATCTCCTCGCGCGCCAGGCGCATCGCGGCGGTCGCACCGGCGATCACGGTCGGTTCGAAGAAGGTGCCGCCGCGGGCGTGGCGCCGGCCACCGCATAGCACCAGGGCACCCTTGGCCAGCGCATCGGCCAGCAGTTCCTCGACCTTGGCCAGCGCCGAGCCGTCGATCAGGGGACCCTGCGTCACGCCTTCCTCGGTGCCGTCGCCTACCTTGAGCGCACCGACGGCGACGGCCAGTTTCCGTGCGAAGGCCTCCTGGACGCCTTCCTGCACCAGGAATCGGTTGGTGCAGACGCAGGTTTGCCCGGTGTTGCGATACTTCGACAGCATGGCCCCGGCAACCGCCGCATCCAGGTCGGCATCGTCGAACACGATGAAAGGTGCATTGCCGCCGAGTTCCAGCGACAGCTTCTTGATCGTCGGCGCGCATTGCGCCATCAAGAGCCGGCCGACCTCGGTGGAGCCGGTGAAGGACAGTTTCAGCACCTTCGGGTTCGAGGTCAGTTCGCCCCCGATCGCCACCGGGTCGCCCGTGATGATGTTGAGCACCCCGGGCGGGATTCCTGCCTGCTGCCCGAGCCAGGCCAGCGCCAGCGCGGAAAGCGGCGTCTGCTCGGCCGGCTTGACCACCATGGTACAGCCGGCCGCCAGTGCAGGAGCCACCTTGCGCGTAATCATCGCCGCGGGAAAATTCCACGGTGTGATCGCGGCACAGACACCGACCGGCTGCTTCAGCACGATCAGGCGACGGTCGGGCAGCGGCGACGGAATCACCTCGCCATATACGCGCCGCGCCTCCTCGGCGAACCACTCGATGAAGGAGGCCGCATAGGCGATCTCGCCGCGCGCTTCGGCCAGCGGTTTGCCTTGCTCCGCCGTCATCAGCCGCGCCAGCTCGTCCTGGTGCTCCATCATCAGTTCGAACCAGCGCTTGAGGATCTTCGCCCGTTCCGCCGCCGTCTTCGCCCGCCATGGATGAAAAGCGGCCTGCGCCGCATCGATGGCCCGTTGCGTCTCGGCCGCGCCGAAATTCGGCACCGAGCCGACCCGTTGGCCATTGGCCGGATTGCGCACCTCGATAATGGCGCCGTTGGCCGCCAGCCATTCGCCGCCGATCAGGCAGGCATTGCGCAGGAGTTCGGGATTCTTCATGGCAGGCTTTCGTCGTGTCGACAGAGGCCGGATTTTGCCGTATTGCCCGCCAGCGAGGTAGTAGTGCCAGAAGTCAGCGCGCGACTCCGGCCCCGTCGTCGCGAAACGCGGCGGCAAGTTTGACGGCCGCATTGCGCAACAACGTGGTATCGCCGCCGACGGCGATGAAGCCGGCGCCGCAACTGCAATAGTGCCGGGCCAACTGCGGGTCGGTGACGAATACCCCGGCGGCCTTGCCCGAGGCGGCGATTCGTTGCAGCGCAGCCTCGATGGCCGCCCGAACTTCCGGGTGCCCGGAGTCGCCGAGGTGGCCGAGCGACGCCGCGAGGTCGGCGGGACCGATGAAGGCGGCATCGACTCCCTCGACGGCGAGGATCGTGTCGAGGTTCTCCAGTCCCTGTCGGGTTTCGATCTGCACGACCAGGCAGACTTCGTCATTGGCCTGCCGCACGTAGCCCTCGACGCCATTCCAGCATGCGGCCCGCGCCATGGAAGATGCGACGCCGCGGATACCCTGTGGCGGATAGCGCATGGCACGCACCAGCGCCCCGGCCTGTTCCGCATCGTCGACCAGTGGGAGCATCAGGGTCTGCGCTCCGATGTCGAGGTACTGCTTGATCAACGCCGGATCATGGTTCATCGGGCGCACCAGCAGTTGCGGCGAATAGGAGGCAGCGGCCTGCAATTGCGGCAGAACGCTGGCGGGAATGTTGGGCGTATGCTCTGCATCGATCACCAGCCAGTCGAAACCCGCGCCGGCGAGTATCTCCATGCTGTAGTGGCTGGCGAGGCCGACGAACAGCCCGACTTGCAGGCGCTTCTCGCGCAGGCGCTGCTTGAAGAGGTTTTTCGGCATGTCCATGGCTCAGCCCAGTTCGAGTCCAAGATCCCAGTAGGGTTCGGGACCGAGGCGGGAGGCAAGGAAATCGACGAAGCTGCGCACGCGCCACGGTACGAAGCGATTGCCGGGAAACACGGCGAACATGCCCAGCAGGGGCAGCGGATAGTCCTTGAGGATGGGCGCCATCGTGCCCGCGCGTATCGCCTCGGCGACGATGAAGGTCGGACCGTAGAGGATGCCCATGCCGCGCAGCGCGGCTTCGAGCAACGCGTTGCCGTTGTTGGCGGTGATCGGCCCGCGTATCTCGACGGCATGCGGCTGGCCATCGACCAGGAAGGTCCAGCTGCTGCGCGAGGTCAGCGAATAGGCCAGGCAGTCGTGCCGCGCCAGTTCGTCCGGATGTCGCGGTTCGCCATGCCGGCGCAGGTAGTCGGGCGCGGCGGCCACCACCGAGCGGCAGGTCGTCAGGTGCCGCGCCACGGTGGTGTCGGGCAGCCGGTCGGTGATGCGCAAGCCGAGGTCCATGCCCTCCTCGATCAGGTTGACGCGCCGGTCGTTGAAGTCAAGGTCGATGCGGATGTCCGGATGCGCCTGCGAAAACTCCAGGATCAGCGACGTCAGGTGCAACAGGCCGAAGGACAGCGGCACCGTGGTGCGAATGGTGCCGCGCAGGGTCTGACGCTCGCCGGCCAGGCCGCCTTCGGCCTCGGCGATGCGGTCGAGGATGGCGCGGCACTCTTCCAGGTAGGTCGCGCCCGCTTCGGTCAATGACAGGCGCCGCGTGCTGCGCGCCATCAGCTTGACGCCCAGGTGCGCTTCCAGCGCGGCGATCTGGCGCGTCACCGCGGAGCGCGCGACATTCATCTGGTCCGCCACCGCCGTGAAACTGCCGGCTTCGGCCACCCTGACAAAAGCCTGCATTGCCGCCAAACGGTCCATCCCAATCGCTCCTTCAATTCCGGCAAGCCCGCAATGCAATCGGGCCACGCCGCTTTGCCGCGGCCGACGCCAAAAAAATCACTCTTTCATCATTGTATGGGGAACGCTGTCTTAGAATTCCGCTCCAAGCACTTTTACACGGAGATTTTCATGAAGAAACTGATTGCCCTGCTGTTCGCCGTCCTTCTTCCCGCGCTACTCGCACCCGGCCTCGGCCATGCCGCCGAACCGCAGGCCGGCAAGGAGTACAAGGCTATTGCTCCCCCGTTGGCCAGCCCCAAGGACAAGATCGAGGTCGTCGAGTTTTTCTCTTACGGCTGCAATCATTGCAGCGATTTCCATCCCACCATCAGCCAGTGGGCCGCCAGCCTGCCCAAGGATGTCAGCTTCCGCCGGATTCCGGTGAGCTTCAACCGCCCCGAGTGGGCGCGCCTTTCGAAGATCTTCTACGCGCTCGAAGCCACCGGCGACCTGGCCAAGCTCGACGCCGCAGTCTTCGTCGCGATCCATGAACAGCGCGTCCAGTTCAAGACGGACGAGGCCGTGTTCTCCTGGGTAGCGAGCAAGGGCGCCGACGCCAAGAAGTTCGCCGAAGCCTTCAGCGGCTTTTCCATGCAGGCCAAGGTTCAGCGCGCCGACCAGGACGCCGGCGCCGCCCGGATCGGCGGCGTGCCGTCCATTGCCGTCGACGGGCGCTTTCTGGTCAACAACGAGGCCGCCAGCAGCTATCAGGACCTGCTGAGGATCACCGAAGCGATCGTCGACAAGGTGCGCAAGGAGCGCAAGGGCAAGTAGGCGATGCCTCTGGCGTCCGCCCTCCTGCTCGCCCCGCGCGGCCTGTTCGCCGTCACGGGCGCAACGGCGCTGGGGCTGGTCGCCGGAGGCGTGGTGCTGGCCCAGACGCTGAACCTGGCCGCCTGTCCGCTGTGCATCCTGCAGCGCATGCTCTACCTGCTGCTGGTGCTGGAATCGGGTGCCGCCTGGATGCTCGCCGGATCAAAGCAGCCGCGACGTCTGATGGCGCTCGTCATGGCCGCCACGGCGGCGACCGGAGTCTGGATCGCGGCCTACCAGACCTGGTTGCAACGTTTCGCCAAGGGCGTGAATTGCACCGCCGACCAGCCGTGGTGGGAGCATTTCGTGAATTGGGCCGGCACGCGATGGCCGATGATGTTCGAGGCATCCGGCCTGTGCTCGGAGGCCGGCTGGAAGTTCCTCGGCCTGTCCATTGCGGAATGGTCGCTGACGGCGTTCAGCGCCATGACCTTGGCCATGCTGGTGGCCCTGCTGCGCAAGCCCTGATGCGGCAACGGTGCCGTGTTGCCGGCGCCAGTGCCCTGCGTCCCTTTGGGAACTTTCAGCGGCTCTTCTGACCGATCATGCGCTGGTATAGCGCCAGCGATTCGCCGACGATGCCGCGGCGGAAAGCCAGCACGCAGATGACGAAGATCGCTCCCATGATCACCGTGACCAGCGACCCGACCTTGTCGGCCAGTTCGTTCTGCAGCGTGACGATGACCGTCGCCCCCACCACCGGCCCGAACACGGTGCCCATGCCGCCCAGCAGCGTCATCAGCACCACCTCGCCCGAGGTGTGCCAGTGGGCGTCGGTCAGCGTGGCGAACTTGAACACCAGGGTCTTGGTCGCCCCGGCGAGGCCGGCCAGCCCCGCGGACAGCACGAAGGCCAGCAGCTTGTACTTCGCCACGTCGTAGCCGAGAGAAATTGCACGCGGTTCGTTTTCGCGGATGGCCTTGAGGATCTGCCCGAAAGGCGAATGGATGGTGCGCTGGATCAGCCAGAAGGCGCCGGCAAAAATCGCCAGCACCAGGTAGTAGAGGTTGATGTCGTCGGCCAGGTCGAGGCCGAACAGGGTTCCGCGCGGCACGCCCTGCAGGCCGTCCTCGCCACCAGTAAAGGGCGCTTGCAGGAAGAAGAAGAACACCATCTGCGCCAGTGCCAGCGTCACCATGGCGAAATAGATGCCTTGGCGGCGGATGGCGAGGCTGCCGATCACCCAGCCCAGCAGCGTCGCGGCGCCGGCGCCGGCCAGCAGGCCGAGCAGGGTCGGCAACTCCCATACCTTCAGGGCGTGGCCGGTGACATAGGCGGCGCTGCCGAGGAACACCGCGTGGCCGAAGGACAGCAGACCCGTAAATCCCAGCAGCAGGTTGAAGGCGCAGGCGAACAGCGCGAAGCACAGCACCTTCATCACCAGGATCGGATAGATGAACATCGGCGCCAGCAGCAGCAAGCCGAGTCCGATCAGGTAGGCAATGCTGACGCGCCGGCTCATTTCTCCCTCCCGAACAGGCCGGCCGGACGGATCATGAGCACCACCGCCATGATCATGAACACCACGGTGGCACTGGCTTCCGGCCAGAAAACCTTGGTCATGCCCTCGATGATGCCGAGCGCGAGGCCCGTTACCACCGAACCGAGAATGGAACCCATGCCGCCGATCACGACCACGGCGAAGACAACGATGATCAGGTTGGAGCCCATCAGCGGCCCGACCTGGGAAGCCGGGGCGGCCAGCACGCCGGCAAATCCGGCGAGGCCGACGCCGAAGCCGTAGGTCAGCATCACCATCAGCGGCACGTTGATGCCGAAAGCCTGCGTCAACCTGGGGTTTTCGGTGGCGGCACGCAGATAGGCGCCGAGCCTCGTCTTTTCGATCATGTACCAGGTCAACAGACAGACCGACAGCGAAGCGACGATGGTCCAGGCGCGATACTTGGGCAGGAACATGAAGCCGAGGTTGAAGGCGCCGGACAGTTCCTCGGGGATCGAGTAGGGCTGGCCGGCGACGCCATACAGATCGCGGAACAGGCCTTCGATCATCAGCGCCAGGCCGAAGGTCAGCAACAGGCCGTAAAGGTGGTCGAGCTTGTACAGCCATTGCAGCATCAGTCGCTCGATGGCGATGCCGATCAGGCCAACGCAAACCGGCGCCAGCAGCAGCGACCACCAGTAGCCGACGCCAAGGTATTCGAGAAATATCCAGGCCAGCATGGCGCCGGTCATGTAAAGGGCGCCATGGGCGAAGTTGATGATGTTCAGCATGCCGAAGATCACGGCCAGCCCAAGACTCAGAACGGCATAAAAGGACCCGTTGACCAGCCCGAGCATGAGCTGGCCGAACAGGGCCTGTATGGGTACGCCGAAAATCTCCGTCATGCGAACATCCCCTGCATTGGCAGACGGCCTACTTTTTCGCCACGGCGGCGCAGCGCGACAGCGCCATCGGCTGGAACGCCTCCTCGGCGGGAATCACCTGCTTCACGTGGTAGTAGTCCCACGGCTCTTTCGACTCGCTCTGCTTCTTGACCTCGACCAGGTACATGTCATGGATCATGCGGCCGTCGTCGCGAATCTTGCCGCCCTTGGCAAAGGCGTCGTTGATCGGCGTGGCCTTCATCTGCTTCATCACCGCCGCCGTATCGTCGGTACCGGCCGCCTGCACCGCCTTGAGGTAATGCAAAACCGCCGAATAGGTACCGGCGGGCAGCATGTTGGGCATCCCCTTGTGCTTGCTGAAGAAGCGGCGGCTGAATTCGCGCGTTTCCTGGTTCAGGTTCCAGTAGAAGCCCTCGGTGAACATCATGCCTTGCGTGGTAGGCAGGCCGAGCGCATGGATGTCGACAATGGTCGTCAGCAGGCCGACCACGGTCTGGTTCTTGGTCAGGCCGAACTCGTTGGCCGCCTTGATCGAGTTGATGGTGTCGCCACCGGCGTTGGCGAGGCCGACCACCTTTGCCTTCGACGCCTGGGCCTGGAGCAGGAAGGACGAGAAGTCCGACGCATTCAGCGGATGGCGGACGGCACCGAGCACCTTGCCGCCGTTGGCCTTGACCGCATCGGTAGTATCTTTTTCCAGCGAATGGCCGAAGGCGTAGTCGGCGGTCAGGAAGAACCAGCTGTCCTTGCCCTGCTTGGTCACCGCCTTGCCGGGGCCGTTGGCCAGCGCGTAGGTGTCATACACGTAGTGCACCACGTTGCTGGGCGCGCAATCCTCGTTCGTCAGGCGTGTCGACGCGGCGCCGGTGTTGAGCATGATCTTGTTCTTTTCCGTGGTGACCTTGGCCACGGCAATCGCCACGCCGGAATTCAGAACGTCCGTGACCATGTCCACGCCCTGAGTGTCGTACCACTCGCGGACCTTGTTGGAACCCACGTCGGCCTTGTTCTGGTGGTCGGCGGAGACAAGTTCGATCTTGAACTTGGGCTTGAACTTGGCCTTGAAATCCTCGATCGCCATCTCGGCCCCCAGCACCGAACCCTTTCCGCCCAGCGCGGAATACACGCCGGACATGTCGGTCAGCACGGCGATCTTGACCACGTCGCCGGATATCTTTCCGGCCTGCGCCAGCGCGGACCCGGCGGCCGGCAGGAACAACGCGGAAAGGGTCAGGGCCAGCAGCTTGCGTTTCATCATGGTGTCTCCTCCTTGAAAAAAATGATCAGGGCCGGAAGCGTCAGACCCCGAGGTATTCCTGCAGCAAATCCTGCTTCTGTTCGATCTCGCCCTGCAGGATTTCCGCTACCACCTGGCCGTGCTCGACGATGAACATGCGATCGGCCAGGGGGGCGGCAAAGCGGAAATTCTGCTCGACCAGGATGATGGTGTAGTCACGTTCCTTGAGTTGGCGGATGACCTCGGCTATTTTCTGCACGATCACCGGCGCCAGGCCTTCCGACACCTCGTCCAGCAGCAGCAGGCGCGCCCCGGTGCGCAGGATGCGTGCCATCGCCAGCATCTGCTGCTCGCCACCCGACAGCCGCGTCCCTTGGCTGTTGCGACGTTCCTTGAGGTTGGGGAACATCTCGTAGATCTCGTCGAGTGTCAGTCCGCCGCTGGCGACCTGCGGCGGCAACAGCAGGTTCTCCTCGCAACTCAGGCTGGCATAGATGCCGCGCTCTTCCGGGCAGTAGCCGACGCCAAGCTGGGCAATGCGATGCGAGGGCATGTTGATCACTTCGCGCCCGTTGAGCATGATCGAGCCGGTGCGCCGTCCGGTCAGGCCGAGAATCGCGCGCAGGGTGGTGGTGCGCCCCGCACCATTGCGGCCGAGCAGGGAAATGCATTCGCCGCGCCGCACCGCGAAGTCCATGCCATGCAGCACATGGGACTCGCCGTAGAACGCATGCAGGTCGGATACGCGGAGGAACTCGGTAGCGCTCATCAGTGACCCGCCGGCGAGGCCAGTTCCGCGACCTCGGTACCCATGTAAGCCTCGATTACCAGGGGATTGGCCGCCACTTCGGCGTAAGGCCCTTCGGCCAGCACCGAGCCACGCGCGAGCACGGTCAGCGTGTCGGAAATTCCGGCCACCACCTTCATGTTGTGTTCCACCATGAGGATGGTGCGGTTGGCCGACACCTGCTTGATCAGCTCCATGACCCGGTGCACGTCTTCATGGCCCATGCCCTGGGTGGGTTCATCGAGAAGCATGAGTTCCGGGTCGAGCGCCAGGGTCGTGGCGATTTCCAGCGCACGCTTGCGGCCGTAGGGCATCTCCACTGTCACCATGCCGGCATGGGCTTCCAGTCCGACCGAGGTCAGTAGTTCCATGGCGCGGCCGTTGAGCTGGTCAAGGCTGCGATCGGACTTCCAGAAATGGAAGCTGGTGCCCAGATTGCGCTGCAATGCGATGCGCACGTTCTCCAGCACGGTGAGATGCGGAAACACGGCGGAGATCTGGAAGGAGCGCACGATACCGCGCCGCGCGATACGCTCTGGAGTATCGCGGGTAAAGTCGACGCCGTTGAAATGTATACTGCCGCGTGTCGGTTCGAGGAACTTGGTCAGCAGGTTGAAGCAGGTGGTCTTGCCTGCGCCATTGGGACCGATCAGCGCATGGATATGCCCGCGCCTGACCTTGAGGTCTACGCCATTGACCGCCACGAAACCGCGAAATTCCTTGACGAGACCCTTCGTCTCCAGAATGCAATCGTCTGCCATCAAGCGCCAGTCGTCGGGATGGGTGCGCCGGTCGGCGACACATGAATTGTTGTGTCGGTCGATTATGCGGTGGCGCTCTCGAATGCGCAAGCCTGTGGGATCATCCACGGCGCCAGCCTTCGAACGAGTCTGCGTTGCCCTTCGGCGAGCCGATCCTGCGCTCGCGGTGGAGGACTCCCTTGAGCCTGTTTCGGACATTTCTGGTGGTAGGTGAAACAGCCGCCGGCACGGCGACGGGCTACGCCCAGCCGGTGATTCCCGGCTTCACGGCCTTCTGTGTCCACGAAGTGCCGATTGACGAAACGGGCAAGCGGCGTTGGATCAACCTCGGCATCATCCAGTTCGTCGAGCCTACTCGCTGTGAACCAAAGATCTCTTGCGTTGGTGGCGCCTTCGGCAGCGGCCGCGAAGCCATGATTCCGGTCAACAGCATGGTAGAGGCGCTCGTCGTAATCGAAAAGCTGCATCGTGTCGCCGCCGCATGCTGCTGAAACATCGCACCGACTCACCGCTGCGATGCTCCGCCATCACGCCTCATCGCCACCGAGATCCGGTTCGCCGCATTCCCTGAGGATCACCGCTCGTGCCGCATCACGCGTGCGCAGCGCGGCGGCCCAGCCATCGCCTTGGACGGCGACAGCTTCACCGATGCTGACACGGACGCCACTTCGCTTCGGCAGCCAGGACTCGTCGCGCAGGACATCACGGGTACCCGCGAGAGCGACCGGCGTGACGCTCAGGCCGTTCTGCACGGCAATCTGGAACGCGCCGAGCCGGAATGTTCGCAGCCCGGACCTCCGCGTGAAGGTTCCTTCGGCAAAGAAGAACAAGGGCCTCGTGGCGGCAAGCACGGCCAGGTGACGCACGTCATCCACCCCCTGGCGAACGTCAAAACGCTGGACGAACTCCACGCCAAAGCGGCGCAGGAGTCGGCCCGCCAGCGGGTGGCTGGCCAATTCGGCCTTGGCGACGAAGGCGACGGGGAACGGCAGCGCCGCGATCACGATCAAACCATCGATGTAGCTGGCGTGGTTGGCGACAAAAACCTGGGGGCCGGGCAGCAGGCGCTCCAGTCCATCCACCTGTAGCGGGATGCCGCACAGGCGCAAAGCGGTCCGCACCAGGCCAGCGCAGCAGCGCCAGCGCCAGCCAAGGCCGGGTACCAGGAGTGCGATGGCGGCAAACGGCACCACCAACGCGCCGAGAATGCCCCATGCATAAACGCCGTACAGCATCGCGCCGAAGTTGTCCAGGCGGCGCCAGGCTCCGGCCACCGCCAGGCGCAGCAACTGTCGCCACGGAGCCCGCGGACGATGACCGAAGCCATCGCCGCAATACGCATCCCGCGTGGCCGCGCGCCGGATCTTGCCGCTGGAGGTCTTGAGTACGGAGTTGGGCGCCGCCAGCACCACTTCGTCCGGCGGCGCGCCGAGCAGATCCACCGCCAATGCATCGATGCGCCGGACCAGATCCTGTCTTGCCGCGGCATCCGTCAATCGGCTTTCGGCCACCACCACCAGTTTCTCTGTCCCCAGCCCCGACACCTTGGCACCGAACACGGCGACGCAGCCGCGGCGCACGCCGGGCAGGCCGCCGACGGCGTCTTCCAACTCGTAGGGGTAGAGGTTGCGCCCGCCGCGGATGATCATGTCCTTGAGGCGGCCGGCGATATATATGTCGCCATCGGCAAGGTATGCCAGGTCACCGGAATCCAGCCAGCCATCGCGCATGAGCAAGGCGGTGGCCTCCGCATTGCGGTAGTAGCCGCGCGTCGCCGAGGGGCCACGGAATTCCAGGCGACCGACGCGGCGTGGCGGCAATTCGCGGCCTTCAGCGTCAACGATGCGTACCTGGTGGCGGGGCAGTGGCCGGCCACAGGCCACGATCTGCAACGCCTCCGCGTCATCGTTCGCCGCCGGGAGTGCCTCGCCCAGGGCCAATGCCTCACGCTGCACCCGGTCGATCAGCGGGCCGCGACCCGGCGGCGAGACGGCGAGCCCGACCGAACATTCGGCGAGACCATAAACCGGCGCCAGCGCCTGGCCGCGAAAGCCGTAAGGACGAAAGGCCGCGGCAAAGCGGGCCAGCGTATCGGCCGCCACCGGTTCGGCACCGTTCGCTGCGTAGCGCCAGGAAGCCAGGTCCAGGCCCTGCAGTCGCTGCGGGTCGAGATGGCGCAGGCACAGTTCGAAAGCGAAGTTGGGTGCGGCGGTTACGGTACCGCGATGCTCGTGGATCGCCCACAGCCAGCGTTCGGGGCGCGCGAGGAAATCCAGCGGCGACATCAACACCAACGGGCAGGCGTGATACAGGCTGCCCAGCCAGGCGCCGATCAGGCCCATGTCGTGGTACAGCGGCAGCCAGCTGACCACCACGTCGGCCGGGGTCAAGGCGACGGCCTCGCCCCAGGCCCGGATGTTGGCCAGCAGGTTGCGGTGATCGAGCGTCACGCCCTTGGGGCTGCCGGTCGAACCCGACGTGTATTGGAGGAAGGCGATCTCCCCGGGCGTGCCGGGATGGTCAAGCTGCCCTACCCCGTCGGCGCCCGCCCGGCAAAGGTCTTCCGCCGTGGTCACCGTGCGCAGGCTGGGCACCAGGCTGGAAAGTATGTGGGCCACCATGCGCGCGGCATCGAAGCTCACGAGCGCGACCGCTTCGCAGTTTTTCAGGATCCCGGCCTGGCGTCGCAGGTGATCCTCGATCTGGCCCGGCCGCGTCGGCGGGTAGATCGGCACCGGTACGGCGCCCGCGAGCAGGATGCCGTAGAAGGAGTGGAAGAACTCCAGCCCGGTCGGCAGCATCACCGCGACGAAATCCCCAGGCCGCACGCCGCGGTCGCGCAAGCCGGCAGCAAGCCGGCGCGCGGTGGCCAGCAGATCATCGTAGGTCAGCGTCACGATTTCCGTCGGGCCGCGCTGGAACAGGACATGCGGCCGCGCCGGATGTTGCCGCGCATGCCAAAGCAGAACCTCGACCAGGGTTGCCGCCTGGTCCGGAACATCCGTATGGCTCGAATCCAGCGCCGCACGGCGCTCGTGTGGGCGGTCATCGGCCCCGACCTCGCCACCGCCGACGATGGCGGCGAGCAGGTCGCGCGGCGTCTCGGCGCTGCCGAGCAGGGCCTCGCCCAAGCGGATGCCGAATGTGGCTTCGATGCGCGCCAGCAACTCGACCCGGGCCAGGCTGTCCAGCCCCAGGTCCCTGTCCAACCGGCTGTCCAGCCGGGCCATCGCGCGCGCACCCGGCCTCAACTCGGCGACAAGCCCGTCGACCAGCGCGAGCAGGCTCGATGCCGGATCAGCGGATGGCGACTGCGTCATCCCCTCAATCGCCGTTGCGCCAGCGCCGACTCTTCAGTACGTCAGCGATGCTTCCACTCCGGCTTGCGCTTGTCCATGAAGGCGTCGATGCCGGCGCCGGCGTCCTCGGACATCATGTTGCAAGCCATGGTCTCCGAAGCAAGCTGGTAGGCGCCTTCCAGGCCCATTTCCAGTTGCTTGTAGAACATCTGCTTGCCCATGCCGATGGCGACGGCGGACTTGGCACAGATCGAATCGGTGAGTTTCTTCACTTCCGCGTCGAGCTGCTCGAGCGGCACGACGCGATTGACCAGCCCGCGCCGCTGCGCCTCGGCCGCATCGATGAAGTCGCCGGTGAGCAGCATCTCCATGGCCTGCTTGCGGCCCATGGCGCGTCCCAGTGCAACCGAGGGCGTCGAACAAAACAGGCCGAGATTGACACCGGAGACGGCAAACCTGGCGCCGTCCGCCGCCACCGCCAGGTCGCACATGGCGACCAGCTGGCAACCCGCCGCGGTGGCGATGCCGTGGATGCGGGCGATCACCGGCTGCGGCATCGCGACGAGGGTCATCATCATCCGCCCGCACTGCTTGAACAGCTTCTGCATGTAGGCCTTGGAGTGGTTGGCGCGCATCTGCTTGAGGTCGTGGCCGGCGCAGAAGGCCTTGCCGGCGCCGGCGATGACGACGACACGCAGCGATGGATCGCGAGCGATCGCATCCAGGGTCGCCTGCAATTCGCTCAGCATCTCCTCGGACAGGGAATTGAACTGGCTCGGCCGGTTCAGCGTCAGCGTGGTCACGCCGTCGCGATCTTCACGCAATAGCAGCGGGGCCAGGGTTTCGGGTGCGTTCATACTTGTCTCCTCGGGATCACCTTGATTACTCGATGGCGGCAGTGGACTTTGCCTTCTCGCGCAGCACGAACTTCTGGATCTTGCCGGTCGATGTCTTCGGCAGCGGCTCGAAAATGAAGCGCTTGGGTACCTTGAAGCGGGCCATCCGCTCGCGGCAGAACTCGGTCAGTTCCTCGGCCGTCACCGTCGCTCCCTCGCGCAGCTCGATGAAGGCGCAGGGCACTTCGCCCCACTTGGGGTCGGGCGTGGCAACCACGGCGACGCCCATCACCGCCGGATGGCGGTAGAGCATGTCCTCGACCTCGATCGAGGAAATGTTCTCGCCGCCGGAAATGATCACGTCCTTGCTGCGGTCCTTGATCTTCACGTAGCCGTCGGGCTGCATCACGGCGAGGTCGCCGGTGTGGTACCAGCCGCCACGGAAGGCTTCCTCGGTAGCCTTGGGGTTCTTCAGGTAACCCTTCATCACGATGTTGCCGCGGAACATGATCTCGCCCATGGTCTGGTCGTCCCAGGGTACGGACTGCATGGTCTCCGGGTCCATCACGGTGATGCCTTCCTGGCAGTGGTAGCGCACGCCCTGGCGGCCATTGAGACGCACCTGTTCATCGAGCGGCAGATCGAGCCAGGCCTCGTGCTTGGCGCAGACCGCCGCCGGGCCGTAGGTTTCGGTCAGGCCGTAGACATGGGTGATGTTGAAGCCGATCTGGTTCATGCCCTCGATCACGGCGGCCGGTGGCGGCGCCGCAGCGACCAGCGCCGACACCTTGTGGTTGATCCCGGCGCGCCACTCGGCCGGGGCGCTGATCAGCATCGAATGCACGATGGGCGCGCCGCAGTAATGGCTGACCTTGTGTTCGCGGATGGCATCGAGAATCAGCTTCGGATCAACGCGGCGCAGGCAGACATTGGTGCCCGAGTTCGCCGCCACGGTCCACGGGAAGCACCAGCCGTTGCAATGGAACATCGGCAGCGTCCACAGGTAGATCGCCTGTGGTGGCATGCCCCAGGAAACGATGTTGGACAAGGCATTGAGATAGGCGCCGCGATGGTGATAGACCACGCCCTTGGGGTTGCCGGTGGTGCCCGAGGTATAGTTGAGCGAAATCGCATCCCACTCGTCCGCGGGTGTCTGCCACGCATAGTCGGGATTGCCGCCGGCGATGAAAGCCTCGAAGGCTATGCTGCCGAGGCGCTCGCCGGGCCCGAAGTATTCGGGGTCGTCGACATCGACGACGAAGATCTCGCGACCCAGTTCGGCCAGCGCCTTCTTCACCATCGGAGAATATTCGCGGTCGGTGATCAGTACCTTTGCCTCGCCGTGGTTGAGCATGAAGGCGATGGTCTCCGCATCGAGGCGCGTGTTGAGCGTATTGAGCACGGCGCCGCACATCGGCACGCCGAAATGGCACTCAAACATCTCCGGCGTGTTGTTGAGCATCGCCGCCACCGTGTCGCCGGCGCCGACTCCCTGAGCGGCCAGCGCTGAAGCCAGGCGCCGGGCCCGCTCGTATTCCTGGCGCCAGGTGTAGCGTCGCTCGCCGTGGATGGTGGCCACGTGGTCGGGATAGATATAAGCCGAGCGCTCGATGAAGGATAGCGGCGTCAGCGGAACATAGTTCGCCGGGTTCTTGTCCAGTCCTGAAGCGTAGGGATTGCTCATGGGGGAATTCCAGTCAGGTCGGTCAGGTCCGGCAACGATCAAGGATGCCGGGATTTTCGCGCGCAAGATCGGCCAGCCAGCGACCCAGATCGTCACCCAGTGCCTGCACGGCATCACGTGCCGCGCCTGCGCCGCCGCGCGCATCGGCGGTGGCCGCCGGCCGCGCGCTGCGAAAGCCGCGGCGCACCAGGGAATCGCCACCGCGTGCCGGCACCAACTGGGCGCGCAGCTCGATCACCGCCTGGCTGTTCTGCAGGTCGTCGAAGCGCTGCTCGAACTCGTCAAGCACCAGTTGCAGCCGGCACCCCGCGCCACGCGCGTTCGGGTCCACTGCCGCCAGGCGACGCCTCAGCGCGCTTTCCAGCAATTCGGCCGGAGCGGCCGCCCAACGGCTGCCTGCATAGCTCTGGCGGCGCAGAGGTTCGGCAAAGCCGAGCCGATAATGCATCGCAGGTCCCGCAAGCCATGACGCCGCCTGAACTTCCACCGCACCAGGCGAAACGGGCCAGGCAGTGCCGCCCGCGCCCGAACTGCCAAAATCATAGTGGACCACGTCCCCGGCCCGCGGATTCGCAGCACATGCCACCAGCAAGATCCCGGCGCACAGTGCAAGCAGCCACGTCTTCATCGATTCCCCCTCATTCATTGGTTGATTCGGCACATTCGACTGGCGTTGTGCAACTCAGTTGACGCCGGCACGCGTCGCGGGCGCCGAAAAACCTGGTTCGCCCGGCCCGGGAGCCGCCGCATCACGGCCGAACAAGAGCATTTGCGGATTGTTTTCGAGGCCATCGAGGACGCGGTTCAACTGGCGCGAACTGGCCGCCAGTTCATCCATCAGCGCATTCGCGCGTGGCAATGTGCTGGTCGCAAGCTGCTCGCCGGTACTCCCGGCCAATTGGTCGACACGCCGTGCCAGGCCACCCATGGTCTTTACCAGTTCGCGCATCTCCGTGGCGAGCGGCGCGGTTTCGCCGGCGGTCTTCTCGACATGGGCGAGGACTTGCCGCAGGCTGCGCAGGTTCGACGCCGACAGAACTTCACGCATCGACGCCAGGATCGCCGGCATCTCGCGCAGCCCGTCGGACGCATTGGCGAGGTTGTCCAGCGTACGCGAAAGGTTGCGCAGGTTCTTCTCATCCAGCAACTGCGCCAGGCGCAGCGCAACGGTATCTATCTGGCCGACGATACCGCCCGCTTTGTCACCCAGCGTATCGAACAAGGTGGGTTTGAGCGCCAGGCGGGGCATGACCCCATCCTTGGCCGCCAGCGGCTCGACCGACGAACCGTCATCCTCGATCTGCACGTAAGCGAGGCCGGTGACGCCCTGGTAACCGAGCGTCGCGGTGCTGGCACGGGTCAGCCTGAAACGATTGTCGACACTGATGGTGACCAGGATCAGGCGCGGGTCGGCCGCATCCGGCTCGATCGCCGCCACCTTGCCGGCGCGAATGCCGCGATAGCGGACCTGCGCCTGGACGTTTAGTCCGGTCACATTGCGTCGCGTTTCGAGGACATAGGTCGTGGTCGAGGCGTCGCTCTGGCCCAGCCACCAGATGGCGATGGCGGCAGCGACGCCGAACAGCAGCGTGAATATTCCGGCAGCAAGCGCGTGGGATCTGTTTTCCATGGTCTCAGTTTGGCACAGCCGGAAGCCCGGAATTCTGCAGGGCGCGCACGCTGCGCTCGGAAAGGAAAAAATTGCGGATGAAGGGATGGTCGATGTGCATGATTTCGTCGATGCTGCCGTAGGCGAGGATACGCTGCTCGGCCAGCACGGCGACCTTGGTCGACAGTGCGGCCAGGGTATCGAGGTCATGGGTAACGAGCATCACGGTGAGGCCGAGTTCCTCGCCCAGCATGCGGATCAGGCGCACGAAGCTGTCGGAGCGGTCGGGGTCGAGTCCCGCGGTCGGCTCGTCGAGCAGAAGCAATTCCGGCTCCAGCGCCAGTGCGCGCGCCAGCGCGACGCGCTTGACCATGCCGCCGGAAAGTTCGGCCGGCATAAGGCGGCCGTGGCGCGGCAGCAATTCCACCATCGACAGCTTGAGCATCACCAGATCGTGGATTGCATCTTCGTCGTAGCGCTTGAGTTCCCGCAGCGGAAAGGCGATGTTGTCGAACACGTTGAAGGCGGAAAACAGCGCACCGTGCTGGAACAGGACCCCAAACCGCTGGCGCAACTCGCGCTCGCGGGCGATGCCGCCGCCGAACAGCGGTTCGCCAAAGAGCTCGATGCCGCCCTTGTCCGGCAGCAGCAAGCCGACCACCATGCGCAGCAGGGTGGTCTTGCCGCTGCCGGAACCGCCCACCAGCGACACCATTTCGCCGCGCTCGACGGCAAGATCGAGTCCCTTGTGGATCCACACCTCACCGAAGCGGGTGGAAAGCTCTCGAATGCGGATCACGGGAGTGTTCATACCGCGAAATTACATCGGCAAGCCGATGCCGCGCGTAGCGATGGCAAAGAAGGCATCGAGGATGATGACCACGGTGATCGCGGAAACTACCGAGGCCGTGGTGTTGGAAGACAGGCTTTCGGTATTCGGTCGTACGCGCAGCCCGAAGTGGCAGGCCACCAGAGCGATGAACATGCCGAACACCGCCCCCTTGGCCAATCCGATCCAGAGGTTGGCGGCCGGCACCACGCGCGGCAGGGTCTGAAAGAAGAACCCGTACGAAATGTCGAGTTGGACCTGGGCGGAAACCATGCCGCCGATCAGGGCGATCGCCGTGCTCCACAACACCAGCAGGGGCAAGGCGACGATCAGCGCCACCACCTTGGGAAACACCAGCCGCAATCCGCGCTGCACGCCCATCGTCGCCAGGGCGTCGATTTCTTCCGTAACGCGCATTACGCCAAGCTGCGCGGTCATTGCCGATCCGGAACGACCGGCAACGAGGATCGCCACCAGCACCGGACCTAGTTCGCGCACGATGCCGAGGCCAATGATGTTGACGATGAAGATGTCGGCACCGAACTGCTTGAGCTGCAGCGCCGAAAGGTAGGACAGCACCACACCGATGAGGAATCCGACCAGGGCTGTGACCGGCATCGCACGCACGCCGCTCTTGTAAAGGTTGGCCGAAATCTCGCGGCGCGGCAGGTCCGCGGGAAAGCGCAGAACATGCACCAGGTTGAGTCCGAACTGGCCGATCAGGGCCAGGAAGTCCATCACATGGCGGCCAATGCCGATGGTTGCCGAGCCGACCACGATCACGCCGTGCAGCGGCGAAATCGGGGCGTCCACCGGGCGCGGCTCGTGATCGGCGGCTTCGATGCGTTCGAATACGCGCCGGTGTTCGGGCCGAATCAGCAGAAACCCGGGCAGCTTCCTGCCCCAGGCGCGCCAGAGCAACATGGCGCCGGCGCTGTCGATCGCTTCGAGGCCGAGGCAATCCCAGCCGGCTCCGGGTTGCGCGGCGTCCTTCAGTTCCGCGGCAAGGCTGGTCGCGTCATTTGACGTGGTCGCCAGCGTCCACAGCCCGGACAGCCTGACCACGCGTTCGTCATCGTGAATGACCAGTTCAATGCGCGCGACGGACATCGTTGGGGTGCCTGCGGATGCGATTGGAGAGCGGCCGATTATAGCCACGCACGCTGCCGGCGGTGGTCAGGCGTTTCGATTGATCCGCAGTTCGCCGCCGATTCCGCTCCATTGTTGTGCCTCGTCCTCCAGCGCCGCCGCCGTGAGCGGCAAATCGTCCAGGCCGCGGGAACCCAGCGTCAATTGGAATCCGCTGCGAGTGAAACTCGCGGCCAGCGCCGGCAACGGCTGGTCGTCGCGCGACCGATGCAGCAGCACCGCCGCCCGCAGGCAGAAGATCAGCGTCCATTCCGGCGCCTCGCCACGCAGCGGCTGTGCGCGTTCCAGCTTGCCGCGATGGGCCAGCACCAGCCGTGACAAGCGGGCCTGGTCGCGCCGGGAAAACCCCGGCATGTCGGCATTGCCCAGGATGTAGGCACTATGCTTGTGGTAACTGGAATGCGCCACGGATATTCCCACTTCATGCAAGCGCGCGGCCCAGACGAGAAACTGCGCATCCGTGTTCCCGGCCTCCCGACTCGCGGGCACCAGTTGGCCGAGCAAGCCGATTGCCGTGTGCCCAACGCGCGCCGCCTGACGACGATCCACGTCGTAGCGCTGCATGAAGCGATTCACGGTCGCTTCTCGCAGGTCGTCGTGATGGAAGCGCCCGAGTTGGTCGTACAGCACGCCGAGACGCAGCGCCCCCTCGGAAAACGCCATCCGCTCCAGCCCGAACTCCTTGAAGATGGCCGACATGATGGCCAACCCGCCCGGCAACACCGGAATCCTATCCGGACGCAGGCCCTGCAGTTTCAGGCGCGCCGCATTTCCCGCACGCAGCAACTCGCCGCGCAGCTTTTCCAGTCCGTCCCGGGTCAGGCCGTGGTCCGACCAGCCGTTCAACTCCAGGAGGTCGACCAGGGCCTTGGCGGTTCCGGATGAACCGATGGCTTCGTCCCAGCCGGATTCGCGGAATTGGTGGACGATGGCTTGCAGTTCCCGCCGCGCCGCCAATTCGGCCTCGCGAAACGCGTACTTGTCCACCCGTCCGTCGGGAAAGAAACGCAGGCTGAAGCTGACGCAGCCCATGTAGAGCGATTCCAGACGGATAGGATCGAGGTTCTGGCCGATGATGAATTCGGTCGAACCGCCGCCGATATCCACCACCATCTGCCGGGTCTCGGGTCTGGCCAGGGTGTGGGCGACGCCAAGATAGATCAGTCGCGCCTCCTCCCGCCCGGCAATCACCTCGATCGGAAAACCCAGCGCCGCCTCCGCCTTTTCCAGGAACTGTTCGGCATTCTTTGCCACGCGCAGCGTATTGGTGGCCACCGCACGCACCGCACCGGGGTCGAAATCGCGCAGGCGTTCGGCGAAGCGCGCAACGGCGTCCAGGCCGCGCTTCTGCGCCGCCGCATCGAGGCGCTTGTCCGGGGTAAGGCCGGCAGCCAGCCGCACCGATTCCTTGAGCCCGTCCAGGGGATAGATCTGGTTGGCGACGATCCGCCCCACCTGAAGGCGAAAGCTGTTGGAGCCGAGGTCGACAGCGGCGATCAGTTCGTAGGCCATGATCCAATTCTACCGATTCGCGGATTCCCGTCCGTCGCTACATGACTGTAATATTTGCTGCTCCCTGCCCCGGTAGAATTCCCGCTTCCGCCCCCCATAACCACAACTTCTTCCAATGTCGACCGCGCGCCGCTTTGCCAACGAACATTTCCTGAATCGCGAGCTATCGCTGCTGGCGTTCAATCGGCGCGTGCTGGCCCAGGCCGCCGACGATCGCGTACCCTTGCTGGAGCGTTTGCGCTTCTTGTGCATCGTCTCCTCCAACCTCGACGAGTTTTTCGAAATCCGCGTTGCCGGCCTCAAGGAGCAGATCAAGCTGGCGAGCCACACCGCGAGCGCCGACGGCCTTCCGGCGCATGACGTGTTCCGGCGCGTCACGGAACAGGCACACGCGCTGATCGCGGAGCAGTACGTGCTGCTCAATGACGAAATCCTGCCGGCTCTGGCTGCCGAGGGCATAGCCTTCGTCCGCCGCAGCCTGTGGAACGACGAACAGCGCATTTGGATACGTGAATACTTCCGCAGGGAAGTGATGCCGGTGCTGACTCCGATCGGGCTGGACCCCTCGCATCCCTTTCCACGGGTCCTGAACAAGAGCCTCAACTTCGCCATCGAACTGGAAGGCACCGATGCCTTCGGCCGCAACTCCGGCGCCGCCATCGTGCAGGCGCCGCGCGCCCTGCCCCGCGTGATCCAGTTGCCGAAGGACCTTTGCGGCTTCGACTATGGTTTCGTCTTCCTCTCGTCGGTGATGCACGAATATGTCGACGAATTGTTCGCCGGCATGAACGTGCTCGGCTGCTATCAGTTCCGCGTCACGCGCAATTCCGACCTGTTCGTCGATGACGAGGAGGTCAAGAACCTGCGTATTGCGCTGCAGGGCGAATTGCCGCAGCGCCACTTCGGTGATGCCGTGCGCCTCGAGGTAGCCGACAACTGCTCCGAGGTCATGACCGAGTTCCTGCTGCAGCAGTTCGACCTCGAACGCAGTGACCTGTACCGCGTACCGGGCATCGTCAACCTGGTGCGCCTGATGTCGGTCCCCGACCAGGTCGATCGACCGGACCTGATGTATCCGCCGTTCCAGCCCGGACTGCCGAAAGTGTTGGCCAAGCGCTACGACATTTTTGCCAGCATCCGCAAGCACGACATCCTGATGCACCACCCGTTCCAGTCATTCAGCCCGGTGATCCAGTTGCTGCAGCAGGCGGCCGACGACCCTCAGGTGGTCGCGATCAAGATGACCGTTTACCGCACCGGTACCGACTCGGTGCTGATGGAACACCTGCTGCGCGCCGCGGAAAAAGGCAAGGAAGTCACCGTGGTGGTCGAACTCATGGCGCGCTTCGACGAGGAAGCCAACCTGTCGATCGCCGCCCGTCTCGAGCAGGTGGGCGCGCACGTGGTGTACGGAGTAGTCGGCTACAAGACGCATGCCAAGATGCTGATGGTGCTGCGCCGCGAGGATCACGGCTATCGCCGCTACATTCACCTCGGTACGGGCAACTACCATCCGCGCACCACGCGCTTCTACACCGACTTCGGCTTGCTGACCGCCAACACGGAAATCGGCGACGACGTGAACGAGGTATTCAAACAACTCACCGGTCTGGGCAAGGCCACTGCCCTGAAGCACCTATGGCAGGCGCCGTTCTCATTGCACCCAAGAATGCTCGAGGCGATCCGGGGCGAAATCGACGCCGCCCGCGCTGGCCATCCAGCACGCATCATCGCAAAAATGAACTCCCTGCTCGAACCGGAGATCATCGAAGCGCTCTACGACGCCAGCGCTGCGGGAGTCACCATCGACCTTATCGTGCGTGGCGTCTGTTCGCTGCGCCCCGGCGTCAAGGGTCTGTCGGAAAACATCCGGGTGCGCTCCGTGATCGGCCGCTTCCTCGAACACCACCGCATTTTCTATTTTCACGGCGGCGGCAGGCAGGACATCTATCTGTCCAGCGCCGACTGGATGGAACGCAACTTTTTCCGCCGCATAGAGATCAGCTTTCCGGTCCTGGACCCGAAGCTCAAGCGCCGCGTGCTGAAGGAAGGCCTGAAGTCCTACCTGGCCGACAACTGCCAGGCCTGGGAAATGAACGGAACGGGCGAGTACCGGATCAAGCCGGCTCGACGCAAACGCGTCAGCGCACAGGAACTCCTGCTGGCCGACATGGGTGTCGGCGTCGTCAGCGCAACGTAATCCGCGTCAGCACGTTGGCCATGCCTTCGGCCATGTCGGCGCCGAACTGCTTGGCGAACTTCTCGGCGAAATTCTGCTTCACGCTGAAATCGCGAACGTCGCTGGCCTTGAACACATCGCGCGCCACGCTTTCGACCGTGCCGTAGCCATCGGCCAAGCCCAGCTCGATGCTCCTGGCACCGCTCCACATCAGTCCGGAAAACATGTCGGGCGTTTCCTTGAGCCGCTTGCCGCGGCCCTTCCTGACCACGTCGATGAATTGCTGGTGAACCTCGCCCAGCATCTGCTTCGCATGATCCTTATGGCTCTCGTTCTGCGGTGAAAATGGATCGAGGAACCCCTTGCTTTCGCCAGCTGTCAGCAGGCGTCGCTCGACGCCGAGTTTGTCCATCGTGCCGGTGAAACCGAAGCCGTCCATCAGCACGCCGATCGAACCGACGATGCTGGCCTTGTCCACGAAGATCTTGTCCGCGGCCGCGGCGACGTAATAGCCGCCGGAAGCGCAGACGTCCTCGACGACCGCATGCAGGGGAATCTCGGGATGCTTGGCGCGCAGGCGCCGAATCTCGTCGTTGATGATGCCCGACTGGACCGGGCTGCCACCGGGGCTGTTGATGCGCAGGATCACGCCTGCCGTGTGCTTGTCCTCGAACGCGGCCTGCAGGGCGCTGATCACGTGCTCGGCATTCGCATCACCCCTGGCTTTGATGACCCCGTCGAGATTGACCAGGGCGGTGAACTTCGACCCCTCCGCAATCCCGTCACCGCGCCCCCAATCCATCGCAATGCCCAGCAGCACCACCAGGTAGGAGAATCCAAGCAACTTGAAAAAAATGCCCCAGCGACGCCCGCGCCGCTGCTCCGCGAGCGCCTCCATTGCCAGCTTCTCGAGTACCTTGCGCTCCCACTGCTGATCATTGCTGTCCGACACGTTCTCCGCCTTCCTCAACCAAATAGATTTGCCCGCCGTCTTCGACCACAGCCAATGCGATCAGACCCTTTCCGTTGCAGCGGCCCCCCAGACAACGCCCTGATTCCGGCGCATAGAGCGCGCCATGCGTGGCGCAAATCAAGTATAAGCCTGAATGATCGAAGAACTCGCCTTGCTGCCAGTCGAGTTCGACCGGCACATGGCCGCACCGGTTCAGATAGGCCCGCGCTTCGCCGCGAAAACGAACCGCGAATGCCGGCTCGCTGTGACCGTGCCGATCCACCATAAAACGCAGACCGCGGCCGCCCTCCACCAGGTCGTCGCTGGCGCAAAGCAGGCGCCGATCCGGGTTCAAGCCTGTTGCCGCAGCCAACCCGCCAGTTCGGCCACGTCGGCCGCACAAAAAAGCGGAGCTTGCGCCTCCAGGCTTTCGCGCGGATGTGCGCCGTAAGCAACCCCCAGCGCGGGAACCCCGGCGTTCCTCGCCATCAGCAGGTCATGCGTGGTATCGCCGATCATCAATGTGGCCCCCGGCGCCACGCCGAACTCGTCCATCAGCTGTTCGAGCATCTGCGGATGCGGCTTGGAATGGCACTCATCGGCACAGCGCGACGCATGGAACCGAGAACCCAGCCCGCTGACCTCGAAGGCACGATCGAGTCCCTTGCGCGTCTTGCCGGTGGCGACGGCGAGCATGTAACCCGCATCGGCCAGCTCATCGATCAATCCCTCGACACCGTCGAACAGAAGGAGTTCATGGTCCCGCGCCATGTAGTGCTGGCGGTAGCGCAGCGCCACATCCTGATAGAGTTCGCGCGGCAGATCGGGCAGGGCATGGCGCAGGGCATCGATCAGGCCAAGCCCGATGATGTGGTTGGCGCGCTCGTCAGAGGGCGGCTCCAGGCCGAGATCCCGCGCCGCCGCCTTGATGCTGGCAACAATGGCGCCGGTGGAATCCATCAGGGTGCCGTCCCAGTCGAAGACGATCAATTCAAAGCGTTTGGCCATACGTTCCCGTTTCATTCCTGTCCAGTTTTTCGACGAAGGCGCGCAGCTCCTCGGGCAGCGGCGATTCCAGCTCCAGCGGCGCTCCGGTGAGCGGGTGCGGCAGCGCCAGCTTCGCCGCATGCAGGAACATGCGGCCCAGTCCGGTCTTCTGCAACGCCTTGTTGAGTGAAAAATCGCCGTACTTGTCATCGCCAGCGATCGGAAAGCCCAAATGCGCCAGATGAACCCGAATCTGGTGGGTACGGCCGGTCTTCAGTTCGACCTCGACCAGGCTGAAATTCTCCCAGCGTGCCACCAGGCGCACGATGGAATGCGCGGCCTTGCCTTCCTTATTGACGCTGACCCGGCGCTCGCCTTCGGCCGTCAGATACTTGTGCAAGGGCAGGCGCACGTGCTGCAGTTCGTTGCGCCAGCTTCCCTTGACCAGGGCGAAGTAGCGCTTGCTTATTCCGCCGTCGCGAAACATGTCATGGAGCCTGGTCAGGGCAGCCCGCTTTTTGGCCACCACCAGCAGACCCGAGGTTTCGCGGTCCAGCCGATGGGCCAGCTCGAGGAATTTCGCCAGCGGCCGCGCCCGACGCAATTGTTCGATGACGCCGAAGGACACGCCACTGCCGCCGTGCACGGCGACGCCCGAGGGCTTGTCCACCACGATGAGCGCCTCGTCCTCGAATGCGATGTCGAAATCCCGTGCGGGAACAGCGACCTGGGATGGACGCTCGGCGGTACGGATGGGCGGCACCCGCAGGCGGTCACCGACTTTCAAGCGATATTCGGCGGGAACGCGACCCTTGTTGACCCGAACCTCGCCGCTGTGCAGGACGCGATAGATATGGCTCTTGGGTACGCCTTTGGCGATGCGCATCAGGAAGTTGTCGATGCGTTGGCCTTCGGCGTCCTCGCCGACCTCAAGCCATGTAACCGAATCTTTGCTTAAGTCCTTCATTTGCAATATACTGACCGCTTGGTTAGCCGTCCCGTGACGGTGTGCCCGGCGGCCCGAAGTGGCGTCGGTGGCACGGTTTCCGGGATGTTGTTGCCGCTTTTGCTTTCGCATTCCAGCGACCGTATGCAAAGAGGCGACAAGCTTACGTAAGCACCATCAAGATGGCCGTCGGAATCACAAACCGACCGGCACGCAAGCCGCGAACCACAGGGTATTTCGCTCGCCCGAAAGAGCGATACTACTTGATTGCGCGCTACACACGCACAAAGTTGGGCACAGTTTGCCGGACGCTGATCATGAGTCAGCGACCGCTTTACCGAAGACAAGTCGACAACCCCGTTTGCCACGCGATAACAAAGGCGTCATGAAACTGTCAAGCCAAACGCAAACCCGAGACACACTGCCCGCGTCCTGACGCCCGCCGTGTGCGATTTGTCGTGCCCTCCTGCAGTGAATGCGCGCGGGAGCACACATGAAACGCATGCTTTTCAATGCGACGCAGGCCGAGGAACTCCGCGTTGCGATCGTCGATGGTCAGAAACTGATTGACCTCGACATCGAATCGGCCAACAAGGAACAGCGCAAGAGCAACATCTACAAGGCAGTCATCACACGCATCGAGCCCAGCCTCGAAGCCGCCTTCGTGGACTATGGCGCCGAGCGCCACGGCTTCCTGCCGTTCAAGGAAATTTCCCGCAACTATTTCAAGCCCGGCGTCGACCCCGGCAAGGCGCGTATCCAGGACGCCCTCAGCAACGGCCAGGAACTGATCGTCCAGGTCGAAAAGGACGAGCGCGGCAACAAAGGCGCGGCACTGACCACCTACGTATCGCTGGCCGGCCGTTACCTGGTGCTGATGCCCAACAATCCGCGCGGCGGTGGCGTCTCGCGCCGCGTCGAGGGCGAAGACCGCCAGGAACTGCGCGAAGTGATGGACCAACTGGTGGTACCCAGCGGCACCAGCCTCATCGCCCGCACCGCAGGTATTGGCCGCAATCTCGAAGAACTGCAGTGGGACCTCAATTACCTGCTCCAGCTGTGGAACGCAATCGACGGCGCGGCCAAGGCCCAGAGCGGCGCCTTCCTGATCTACCAGGAGTCCAGCCTGGTGATCCGCGCCATCCGCGATTACTTCCACGCGGAGATCGGCGAGATCCTGATCGACACCGACGACATCTTCGAGCAGGCGCAGCAGTTCATGGCGCACGTGATGCCGGGTACGGTGAATCGCGTCAAGCGTTACCACGACGACGTGCCGCTGTTCTCGCGTTTCCAGATCGAACACCAGATCGAATCCGCCTATTCGCGGCAAGTCACCCTGCCCTCCGGCGGCGCCATCGTCATCGACCACACCGAGGCCCTGGTCTCGGTCGACGTCAACTCGGGCCGCGCCACCAAGGGCAGCGACATCGAGGAAACCGCCTTCCGCACCAACTGCGAAGCCGCCGACGAAATCGCCCGCCAACTGCGCCTGCGCGACCTCGGTGGCCTGATCGTGATCGACTTCATCGACATGGAATCGACCAAGAACCAGCGCGAGGTCGAGAATCGCCTGCGCGATGCCTTGCGTCACGACCGCGCCCGCGTCCAGACCGGCAAGATCAGCCGTTTCGGCCTGCTCGAACTCAGCCGCCAGCGCCTGCGCCCGGCGCTCGCCGAGACCAGTTACATCACCTGCCCGCGCTGCACCGGCACTGGCCACATCCGCAGCACCGAATCCGCCGCGCTGCACATCCTGCGCATCCTCGAGGAAGAGGCGATGAAGGAAAACACCGGCGCCCTGCACTGTCAGGTTCCGGTGGACGTCGCCACCTTCCTGCTCAACGAGAAGCGCGTGGATATCTCGCGCATCGAGATGCGTCACCGCGTCAATCTGGTCATCGTGCCGAATCGCCACCTGGAAACTCCGGCCCACGAGATCGTCCGCCTGCGCCACGACCAGCTCAATGCCGAAGGCATGGCACTGGCCAGCTACCAGATGGCCGAAAAGCCCATCGAAGAGAACTATCAGCCGCCCTCGGCCAACGCCGAAGCCAAGCCCGCCAGGATCGAAGCCGCGGTCAAGGGCATCACCCCCGACCAGCCGGCACCCATCGTCGAACCCAAGCCCGCCACGCCGCCCGTACCAGTGAGCCAGCCTGGCTTCTTCAGCAAGCTATTGTCGATATTCACCGGCGGTCCGAAGGTGGAAGCCCCCGTGGTCAGTGAAGAGAAGACCGAGCGGGCGCCTCGCCGCGAGGGCAATCGCGATCGCAACCGTGATGGCGGACGGGGCGGACGCGATCGCAACAATCGACGCGACGGACGTGACAACCGCGAAAACGGCGAGCGCAAGGAAAAGATGGAGCAAACGCCACGCCTGGCGGCAAAGCGCGACGAGCAAGGCGATGCGGGCAACCGCAAGCCGCGCGAACCGCGGGAGGCTCGCGAGCCGCGCGAAGTTCGGGAACCACGCGAGGTCCGTGAACCCAGGGAAGCACGTGAGCCACGTCCGCCACGTGAGCCCAAGGAAGGCCGCGAGCCGAGGGAACCGCGTGAGCCACGCCAGCCGCGCAACGACGCAAATGGCATGCAAAACGCCGTGGCGCCGGCGCCGACTGTTGGGGATTCCGCCCCTGCCGACGGCGAGGCCCGTAGCGGGCGCCGCAACCGCGGCCGCGGCCGCGGCCGTGGCCGCAGCGAGGAAGGCAGCGCGCCCGAAGTTGCCGCCGGAGTTGTCGCCGGCGACGTTGGCGCAGCCCTCCCGGCCGGGGACACGGAAGCATACACCGCACCTGCCGTCACCGTCGAGGCCACGGCCCCGATCATGGCGCCGATACCCGCCGCCGAGCCGGTTCCCGTCGCCTTGACCGAGATTCCCGCCCCGATCGAAGCGGCAATCATGGAAACCGTCGTCCCAGCCGCCGTGGAAGCAGTCGAAGTGGCGGAACCGGTCGCCGTCGAACCCGCGCCGCAGCCGGTTGCCATCCCGGCAACGGTCGCCGTCGCGGTTGCGCCGGCGCCGGCGGCCGATCCGATCATCGTTCCGCCGGCACCCGCCGCGGCCGACATCAAGGAATCGCTGCAACAAGTCGGCCTGGTGATGATCGAAACCAGCCACAGCGCCCCGGCGGCTGACAACTTCGCACCGGTGCAGCCTCTCGGCCGCAAGCCGAAACCGGCCGCGACCATCGTCAGCGAACCATTGCAGATGGTGGAAACCAAGCGCGACTGATACGCTTCGGTCATCGCAGCAACGGGCGTCCAAGGGCGCCCGTTGCATTTTCGTGGCCCCGGCTTGGCAATGCCGCGCTTCAGGCCTTTGCCGTCAGTTGGGCGATCAGTTGGCTTGCCGCATCCTCGACCATGTCCAGCACCTGCTCGAAGCCGTCGGGTCCGCCGTAATAAGGATCGGGAACTTCCCTGCCGTCGAAGCGCCGGCTGAAATCGAGAAACAGCCGCAACTTGTCGCGTTGCTCGGGCGGACAAGCGCGTCGCAACCACTGCAGATGGTCATGTCCCATCGCCAGCACATGGTGGAAACGGAGGAAATCGAACTCCGTCACGCGCCGAGCACGCAAGTGTGCGAGATCGTAACCGCGTTTGCGCGCGGCGGCCACGGTGCGCGGATCGGGTGGATCGCCGATGTGATAGCCATGGGTACCGGCCGAATCGAACTCGAAACGCTGCTCGACGCCAAGCCGGCGTGCCAGGTCGCGTGCCACCCCCTCGGCCGTCGGTGATCGGCAGATGTTCCCTGTACAAACGAACAGCACCTTGTGCACGGTCATGCCGCATCTCCCGGCGTGTCGTGCGCCTCACCGCCGAAGGCGAGGTGCTTGACTCGGAACAACTCGTCGCGCGCCGCGGCCGCTTCCTCGAACTCGAGGTTTTTCGCATGCTCCTGCATGGCCTTTTCCAGGCGCTTGATCTCGCGCGCCAGTTCCTTTTCGCTCATCACCTCGTAGCGCGCGGCTTCCTGCGCGGCCTTGAGGTCGCGCACCGCGGTATCGGCATCGTAGACCCCGTCGATGATGTCCTTGATGCGCTTGGTGACGCCCACCGGCGTGATGTCGTGCTCGAGGTTGTAGGCAAGCTGCTTGGCCCGCCGTCGCGCCGTCTCGCCCATCGCGCGCTGCATCGAATCGGTAACCCGATCGGCATAGAGAATGGCGGTGCCGTTGAGGTGGCGCGCGGCGCGGCCCATGGTCTGGATCAACGATCGGGTCGAGCGCAGGAAACCTTCCTTGTCCGCGTCGAGGATCGCCACCAGCGACACCTCGGGGATGTCGAGTCCTTCGCGCAGCAGGTTGATGCCGACCAGCACGTCGAACTCGCCCAGGCGCAGGTCGCGGATGATCTCGACACGTTCCACGGTGTCGATGTCGGAATGCAGGTAGCGCACCTTGACGCCGTTGTCGTTCATGTACCCGGTCAATTGCTCGGCGAGGCGCTTGGTCAGCGTCGTCACCAGCACCCGCTCGCCGGCCGCGATGCGCTTCTTGCATTCGGCCAGCAGGTCATCGACCTGCGTGCTGGCAGAACGCACGGCGACCACGGGGTCGACGAGGCCGGTCGGCCGCACCAGTTGCTCGACTACCTGGCCCTGATGCTTCTCCTCGTAGTCGGACGGTGTCGCCGAAACGAATACGGTCTGCGGCATCAAGCGCTCGAACTCGTCGAACTTCAGCGGCCGGTTGTCCAGCGCCGACGGCAGGCGGAAGCCATAATCCACCAGGTTCTCCTTGCGCGAGCGGTCGCCCTTGTACATGCCGCCGACCTGCGGGATCGTCACATGCGATTCATCGACGAACATGATCGCGTCGGGCGGCAGGTAGTCGTAGAGCGTTGGTGGCGGCTCGCCGGCCTGGCGCCCGGAGAGGTGGCGCGAGTAGTTCTCGATGCCCTTGCAGAAGCCCAATTGATCCAGCATTTCGAGGTCGAAGCGGGTGCGCTGCTCGATGCGCTGGCACTCGACCAGCTTCTGGTTGGCCTGGAAGAACTCGATGCGCTGGCGCAGTTCCTCCTTGATCTTTTCGATCGCCTGCAGCACCGTGGCGCGCGGCGTCACGTAGTGGCTGGAGGGAAAGACCGTGAAGCGGCCGAGCTTCTGCCGCGTGTGTCCGGTCAGCGGATCGAACAGCGCGATCGATTCCAGTTCGTCGTCGAACAGGGTGATGCGCACCGCGCTTTCGGCGTTCTCCGCGGGGAAGATGTCGATCACGTCGCCACGCACCCGATACACGCCGCGCTTGAAGTCGATCTCGTTGCGTTCGTACTGCATTTCCGTCAGGCGCTTGATGATCTCGCGCTGGCCGATCTTCTCGCCCTGCTTCAGGTGCAGGATCATGCTGTGGTAATCGACCGGGTCGCCGATGCCGTAGATTGCCGACACAGTACACACGATGATCACATCGCGCCGTTCGAGCAGGCTCTTGGTCGCCGACAGGCGCATCTGCTCGATGTGCTCGTTGATCGAGGAATCCTTCTCGATGAACAGGTCGCGCGAAGGCACATAGGCCTCGGGCTGGTAGTAGTCGTAGTAGGAAACGAAATACTCGACCGCGTTCTCCGGAAAGAACTCACGGAACTCGGAGTAGAGCTGCGCCGCCAGGGTCTTGTTCGGCGCCAGAACCAGCGCCGGCCGCCCGAGGCGGGCGATGACGTTGGCCATGGTGTAGGTCTTGCCCGAACCCGTAACACCGAGCAGGGTCTGGAACGAGAGGCCGTCGTTGAAGCCCTCGTTCAGCAGGCGAATCGCCTCGGGCTGGTCGCCGGCCGGCGGAAAGGGCTGATGCAGGCGCCAGGGGCTGCCCGCGAACTCGACCATCCTGCCCTTCAGTTCATGAATCGCCGCCAAGACCTACCCTCTTGTTTATTTATGGAAAGCCGATCAAATCCTGATGAAACCGCCCGCGCCTATCGGGTATTATTGCGCGCTTTGCGCTGCAACATAAATTCGCCGTAGCGCCCGCGCCGACTCTTTCATTCATTCAGTATCCGGAGCCCCCATGTCCTCACTCTTCGCCACCGTCGAAATGGCCCCCCGCGACCCCATCCTGGGCCTCAACGAAGCCTTCAACGCCGACGCCAATCCGAACAAGGTCAACCTCGGCGTCGGGGTCTATTTCGGCGACGACGGCAAGATCCCGCTGCTGGGCGCCGTCAAGGCCGCCGAAAAGGCCCGCCTGGAAACCCAGCCGGCGCGCGGCTACCAACCGATCGAGGGCATCGCCGCCTACAACAACGCGGTGCAGAACCTGCTCTTCGGCAAGGATTCCGCACTGCTCGCCGCCGGCTGCGCCATCACCTGCGAATGCCTGGGCGGCACCGGCGCGCTGAAGGTCGGCGCCGACTACCTGAAGCGCCTGCTGCCCGAGGCCAAGGTCTACATCAGCGACCCGAGCTGGGAAAACCATCGCGCCCTGTTCGAATCCGCCGGCTTCACGGTCGACAACTACGCCTACTACGATGCCGCCACGCGCGGCGTCAATTTTGCCGGCATGAAGGCCGCGCTGGCGGCGATGCCGGCCAAGTCCATCGTCGTGCTCCACGCCTGCTGCCACAATCCCACCGGCGCCGACCTCTCGGCCGCGCAATGGACGGAAGTCGTCGACCTCGTCAGGCAGCGCGATCTCGTCGCCTTCATCGACATGGCCTACCAGGGCTTCGCCGACGGCATCAAGCCGGACGCCATTGCCCTCGACCTGTTTGCCGCCTCGGGCCTGCAATTCGTGGTCTCCAGCAGCTTCAGCAAGTCCTTCTCGCTGTATGGCGAGCGCGTCGGCGCGCTGACCATCGTCACCGCCGGCAAGGACGAGTCGGCGCGCGTGCTGTCGCAGGTCAAGCGCGTGATCCGCACCAACTACAGCAACCCGCCCACCCACGGCGGCGCCGTGGTCGCCGCCGTGCTCGCCAGCCCGGAACTGCGCCAGCAGTGGGAAGACGAACTGGCTGGCATGCGCGATCGCATCCGCGCCATGCGCATGAGCCTGGTCGACAAGCTCAGCGCCGCCGGCGCCACGGGCTTCGACTTCATCAAGGTGCAGCGAGGCATGTTCAGCTACACGGGGCTGACGGCGGCCCAGGTCGAGCGCCTGAAAACCGAGTTCGGCATCTACGCCGTCAGCACCGGCCGCATCTGCGTCGCCGCGCTCAACACGCGCAACATCGATTACGTGGCCAAGGCCATCGCCACCGTGCTGAAAAGCTGATCCGGCTATTGCGGGCAAAAACAGGCGCGGCTATAATCCGCGCCTCTTGAATGTTCCTCGATAGCTCAGTCGGTAGAGCGCCGGACTGTTAATCCGTAGGTCCCTGGTTCGAGCCCAGGTCGAGGAGCCAAAGAATTTTGTTTTTGTTCCAGCACTTAGCCCAGCCCTAGGTTGGGCTTTTTGCATTTCTGGTGGCAGTATCCTCGATGGAAACACGGTCCGCGTCGACCGTTGCCGGAGACATGAACGTGATCCGAAACCTGTTTGCGCTGATCGCCGGCTCCGTCCTGCTGGTGCTCGGCTTCATGTTCTCGCTGGTGCTGTTCGCCGCAATTGCGGTGCTCGGGCTTGCGGTCTGGAGTTACCTGGCGTGGAAGACCCGCAAATTGCGGCGGGCCATGCGGGAACAGGCCGCTCGCGATCGGGCGGCCAGCGGCCAGGTGATCGATGGCGAAGCCGTGGTCATCGAAGACTACCGAGCGATCGATGACAAGCTGCCCCCCGGCGACGATCGGCCGCGATAGCGACGCCCTTTCCATGGCCGCGGAAGTTCCGTTCGCCACGACCGGCCGCTGACGCATGGTGCGCTCGGTTTGCGGCTGTACATTGCCCGGCCGCCGGGAATGCGGCAATGCTGCGAGTATGTCCATGTCGAAGGGTGGACGACTCAGGAACCGGCAGACCGCACACGCCGGCACGAAAGTCGGCGCTGGCCGAACGGTCCGAACGCCCGGCGACCGAACCCGGCGTAGTAGCATTTACGACCAAGAGCCCACGTCAGCGAAAGAAGCCCATGAGCAGCCTGCCACCCTGTCCGCAATGCAAATCCGAATTCACCTACGCGGATGGCGACAACTTCGTCTGCCCGGAATGCGCCCACGAGTGGCCCTGCCAGGCCGCCGCCGGTCCGGACGAGGTGCGCGTGGTGCGCGATTCCAACGGCAACCTGCTGCAGGACGGCGACACGGTCACCGTGATCAAGGACCTCAAGGTCAAGGGCTCCTCCTCGGTGGTCAAGGTCGGCACCAAGGTCAAGAACATCCGCCTGGTGGACGGCGACCACGACATCGACTGTCGGATTGACGGCATCGGACAAATGGGACTGAAGTCCGAGTTCGTGAAAAAGGCCTAGGCGTGGCTACCAGCGGCAACCTCCTCGCCAGCCTGGCCGAGGCGGCGGATACCGGCGAGACGTTCGAGGAACTGCTGGCGCGCTCCGGCTTCCGGGTGGAGCGCATCGTATCCACCGGCCAAGCCAGTCCGCCGGGCTTCTGGTACGACCAGGAGGTGGCCGAGTGGGTGTTGCTGCTATCGGGCGCCGCGCAAATCCGGTTCGAAGACGAAGCCGCGCCGCGCACCCTGGCGCCCGGCGACTGGCTCGACATCGCGGCGCATCGCCGCCACCGGGTGGACTGGACCGACCCGGCACAGCCCTCGGTCTGGCTGGCGATCCACTACCGCTGAGCCCGGCCCGACGGCCGACGCTCAGCGGGCAACAACGCTGTTGCCGGCAGACTTCACGTCGCTGCCGATGGCGAAACCGGGGTCCTTGTCGAAGCTGTAGGACTTCTCGGTACCGTTGTCGAAGCGCACCACCACGTCCCAGCGCTTGACCGCCTTCACCTTCTGCTCGATCTTGTTGCCCGCATAGGCGCCGCCGGCCGCACCGGCGAGGGTCGCGATGTCGCGACTGGCGCCCTTGCCGATCTGGTTGCCAAGCAGGGCCCCCGCCACGCCGCCGGCGACCATGCCGACCGCGCTGCCCTCGCCATCCTTCTCCACCACCGACACCGCAACCACCCTGCCGCAGCCCTCGCAGGTCTTTGCCACGGCCGGCTTCGCCGTGACGCCGGCGCCGACTGTCTTGTCGTACTCGGCCTTGGCGTCGCGCAGGCATTGCATGCGCGCGCTCGACGAGGATTCGTCGGCGCACAGCTTGCGATCCTCGGCATAGCGCTTCTCGGCCGCGCTGGCCGGCGCATCGGCGGCGAAAACCAGGTTGGCGAGGAAGGTGGCGGCGAACAGGAGGCTAAGGCGGGTTTTCATGGCGGACTTTCGGTGGCTGGGAAATGCCGGAAAGTATGGCTCAAGTCCGCAATGAAGGCCATAACCCGCGCCTTGCGCCAAACACCACCCGGGAGACAGACTCGACAAGGTGCAAAAAAGGATGCTCGCCACCGGCGGGAATTGCCTTCCGGGGATGACACCTAGAGGACACATGGCAGTTGCCTCTGCAGGCTTGGCTCACCTGGCACTTTACGGCGTCCAGAACTTGCCAGCAGGTGGCTCACCGCCGGATCATGAAAGCCCTTCAGTCGCGCCGCATCATCCACCGCAGGGGTGGACGACGCGAACAGGCGCACGATGGTCGATTGCGGCTCTGCCTGGCGCCCGTGGAACTGCTGCGTCCGCCTACCTTGCAGCGGCGACGCTCTGCAGCCCGCCAGTTGGAACACACACGGAGCGGTGATCCGCCGAATCTGCTGCGCAGACCCAAAAGTCGGCGCCGGCAATACGGCGCTCAGACCTTGAGATCCTCCGCGCGAAACGGCAGCCGTCCCGGATACCTGCCTGTCGCGGCGCCGATGGCATTCGCCACGGCCGGCGCCAGCGGCGGCACGGGTGGCTCGCCGATGCCGGTGGGATCGGCTGGCGAGGGAACGATGTGCACCTCGACCTTGGGCATCTCGTTGATGCGCAGGATCGGATAGGCATCGAAGTTGCCGGCGGTCACCACGCCGTCCTTGAGCGCGATCTCGCCATAGAGGGCGGCAGAGAGCGCGAAGCCGACCGCGCCCTCGACCTGGGAACGCACGTTGTCGGGGTTAACGGCGATGCCGCAATCGACGGCGCAGACCACGCGGTCGACCGTCAGTGTGCCGTCGGCGGCCACCGTCACCTCCGCCACCTCGGCGACATAGGAATGGAAGGACTCATGCACGGCCACGCCGCGGCCGCGCCGCGTGCCCGGCTTGCCCGGGGCCAGCGGCTTGTCCCAGCCGGCCTTCTCGGCCGCCAGGCGCAGCACGGCGGCATGGCGCGGATGCTTGGCCAGCAGTTCCAGGCGCAACGCCACCGGATCCTTGCCCATGGCCTTGGCTGCCTGGTCGAGGAAGACCTCGGTCGAATAGGCGGTGTGTGAAGACCCGACCGAGCGCCACCACAGCACCGGCACGGCGATGTCATCGGGCGAATGCAGGTCGACGCGCATGTTGGGGATCGCATAGGGCAGGTTGGCCGCGCCCTCGACCGAGACGGCGTCGATGCCATTCTTGACCATGCCCTCGAAGGGCGAGCCCTTGAGGATGGACTGGCCGACCAGGCGATGGCGCCAGCCGGCGAGCCGGCCCTCGGCGTCGATCGCGGCTTCCAGCGCGTGGTGGAACAGCGGCCGGTAGTAGCCGCCGCGCATGTCGTCCTCGCGCAGCCAGACCAGCTTGACCGGCGCGCGGCCATCGATCGCCTTGACGATGTTCGCCGCCTCGACCACATAGTCCGACCTGGTGTTGGCGCGCCGACCGAAGCTGCCGCCGGCGTAGAGCATGTTGATCTTGACCTGCTCGGCCTTGAGGCCGAACACGGCGGCCAGCGCGTACTGGTCGCCGGTGTGCAGCTGCTCACCGTTCCACACCTCGCAGCCCTCGGCCGTGCGCCGAACCACGCAATTCATCGGCTCCATCGCCGCGTGCGCCAGGTAGGGGAAGTCGAACTCGGCGCGGATCACCTTGGCCGCCTTGGCGAAGGCCGCGTCGACGTCTCCTGACGCATGGGCCACCAGTCCCGGCTTCTTCGCCAGTTCCCGGTACTTCGCCAGGATCTCGTCGGTGCCGAGCTTGAACGCCTTGGCTTCGTCCCAATCGAGTTTGAGCGCGTCGCGCCCCTTTTTCGCCGACCAGGTATCGCTCGCCAGCACGGCGACGCCCGAGGGGATCTGCACCACGTCCGCCACACCCTTGACCCGCTTCGCCGCCGCGCCGTCGAAACCGCGCAGCACGGCGCCGAAGCGCGGCGCATGGGCGACCACCGCGACCAGCATGCCGGGCAACTGCACGTCCTGCGTGAACTGCGCCTTGCCATTGACCTTGTCGGCGCTGTCCAGGCGCCGCGCATGACGGCCGACGAGGCGGAACTCGGATGGCTTCTTCAGCGCCACGTCGATCAACAGCTTCTCTTGCGCCGCCGCCTCGGCCAGTTCGCCGAAGCGCGCGCGGCGCCTGGAGGCGGCATGCATGACCACGCCATCGCGCACCGTGATCTCGGAGGCAGGCACCTGCCAGCGCTTGGCCGCTGCAGCCACCAGCATGGCGCGCGCGGTGGCGCCGGCGGCGCGCAACTGGCCCCAGGAGTTGGCTATCGCGGTGCTGCCGCCGGTACCCTGCGCCGGGCCCCAGAACAGGTTGTTGTAACGGCTGGCGTCGGCCGGTGCACCCTCGACGCGCACCGCCTTCCAGTCGGCGTCGAGTTCTTCGGCGAGTATCGTCGCCAGGCCGGTGTAGGTGCCCTGCCCCATTTCGAGGTGCTTGGAGATCACGGTCACCGTGTCGTCGCTGCCGATGCGCAGGAATGCGTTGAAGCCGAAAGTCGGCGCCCCACGGGGGCTTCCTTTGGTCGCTGGCGCGACGGCGATCCTGGCCAGCGCGGCCGGTCCCAGCGGCGCGGAAATGCAGAAGCCCAGCGTCAATCCGCCGACACCCTGCAGGAAGCCGCGGCGGCTCAGGTTCTCGATAACGGGCGCGTTCATGCCTGCTTCTCCTTGCCGAGCTTGCGCGCCGCCTCGTGGATCGCGGCGCGGATGCGCTGGTAGGTGGCGCAGCGGCAAAGGTTGCCGGCCATCGCGTTGTCGATGTCGGCATCGCTTGGTTTGCGGTTCGCCGCCAGCAGCGCCACGGCGCTCATGATCTGGCCGGACTGGCAGTAGCCGCACTGCACGACATCGAGCTCGCGCCAGGCCTCCTGCACCGCGCGGCCGACCCGGCCGGCATCGACCGCCTCGATGGTGGTGATGCTGCGCCCGGCCACGGCGGAGACCGGCGTGACGCAGGAGCGCGTCGGCACGCCATCGACATGAACGTTGCAGGCGCCACACAGCGCCTGGCCGCAGCCGTACTTGGTGCCGGTGAGTTGCAGCGTGTCGCGCAAAGCCCAGAGCAGGGGCGTGTCGGGCGAGACATCAAGCTGGCGCGGCTTGCCATTGACTTTGAGGGTAACCATGCGCGGACTCCGTCGGGGTTTTGCCAGCGGTTATGATGCACCGGTTTGCCACCTTTCGGATGCCCCCATGACGAGCTTGTTCGATCCCCTGCGCCTCGGCGCCCTAACCGCCCCCAACCGCATCTTCATGGCCCCGCTGACGCGCTGCCGCGCCGGCGAGGAGCACGTCGCCAACGCCCTGATGGCAGAGCACTACGCGCAGCGCGCCAGCGCCGGCCTGCTGATCGCCGAGGCGACCATGGCCGTGGAGGGCAACTCGGCCTTCTGGCGCGAACCCGGCATCTACGGCCCGGCGCAGGTCGCCGGCTGGAAGCTGGTAACGGACGCGGTGCATGCCGCCGGCGGGCGCATCTTCCTGCAGATCTGGCACGGCGGCCGCGCCTGTCATCCGCTGCTGAACGGCGGCAAGCAACCGGTCAGCGCCAGCGCGCTGGCGATCACCAACGACACCGTGCATACGCCGCAGGGCAAACAGCCCTACGTCGTGCCGCGCGTGCTCGACGACGCCGAAATCCCCGGCATCGTCGCCGGCTTCCGCGCGGCCGCCGACAACGCCAGGGCGGCCGGCTTCGACGGCGTCGAGGTGCATGGCGCCAATGGCTACCTGCTCGACCAGTTCCTGCGCGACGGCAGCAACCGGCGCAGCGGCCCCTATGGCGGAGCGCTGGAGAACCGAGCGCGGCTGATGCTGGAAGTGATCGCCGCAGTGAGCGAGGTCTGGGGTTCCGACCGCGTTGGCCTGCGCATCTCGCCGCTCAACAGCTACAACGACATGATCGACAGCGACCCGGTCGGGCTCGCCACCTGGCTGGCGACGCGGCTCAACGACTGCAAGCTGGCCTACCTGCACCTGATGCGCGGCGATTTCTTCGGCAGGCAGAAAGGCGACGTGCTGACCCCGGTGCGCGCCGCCTACCGGGGCGTACTGGTCGGCAACATGGGCTACACCCCGGCCGAGGGCGAGGCCGCAGTCGCCGCGGGCAAACTCGACGCCATCGCCTTCGGCACCGCCTTCCTCGCCAACCCGGACCTGCCGGCGCGGATCAAGGCCGGCGCGGCGCTCAACGCCGTCGACCCGGCCACCTTTTACAGCCCCGGCCCCAAGGGCTACACGGACTATCCGGCCCTGCCCGCCTGAAGCCTGGTGGAAAGTCGGCGCTGGCGGCACGGCACTGCGCAATGCCGTGTCACCGGCGCCGACTTTTCCAGAGGGTGCCTCGCCCACCTCGCTTCCCGACGTCAACATGGCTCGCCGGCCAGACCGGAACATGTCCTAGAATCGGTAGCCAGATTCCATTGCCGGATATCGCCGTGATTCAAAAACTCATCGCCGCGACCGCCCCTTCGCTTGCGCTCGCCTTCGCCGCCTGTGCCGCCACGCCGGGCACGCTGCGCGAGGCGCGCCTGGAGCTCGGGAACATGCTCGGCGCCAACCGCATCCCGCTGATCCTGCTGATCGCCGCGCAGGGCCCTGTGCTGGCCAAGCACTACGACGCCAAGGACTGGGACAGCCCTGCGACGTGGCCGATGATCGTCCGGGCCTTCGGCAGCAAGCTGTAATCCGGAAAAGGACACCGCCATGGGCAAGCTGCGCGACGACGTCACCATCGAAGTGCTGAACCGGCGCGGCGGCGAATACCTGCCCGGCTATCTCGGCATCGAGATGCTGGAACTGCTGGAAAACTCGCTGCGCAGCCGCATGCCGGTGAAGAAGCTGCATTTCGCGCCGAACGATTTCCTCCATGCGGCCAGCATCGTGGCGCTGGCCGACACGACCTGCGGCTACGCCACCATGGCCCACCTGCCCAAGGGCGCGCAGTCCTTCACCACCATCGAACTGAAGAGCAACCACCTCGGCACCGTGTCGGAAGGCAGCATCGCCTGCCTGGCCACCGCCCAGCACCTCGGCCGCAACACCCAGGTATGGGATGCCGTGGTCACCGACGAGGCGAACGGCAAGAAGATCGCGCTGTTCCGCTGCACGCAGATGGTCCTTTGGCCGAAAGGCTGAGCGGCAAGCGAGGCTGACCGGCGGCGCCCGGCTGCAGCGCCTAGCGCCCGCCCCAGGGCATCACCGGCACCGTCGAAATGCTGCTCGCCGGCGCGCCCTCGATCAGCTTGCGGCTGATCGCGAGGTAGACCAGGACGCGGTTCTTCTCGTCCCACAGGCGCACCACCCGGGTTTCCTTGAACAGGATGGAGGTGTCCTCGGCGAATACCGTCTCGTCCTTGCCCAGCTTCTCCGGCAGGACGATCGGCCCGGTCTGGCGGCAGGCCAGGGAGAACTCCGACGGGTCCTGCGCCAGGCCGAAGCTTCCGGCGACACCCCCGGTACGCGCCTGGCTGACGTGGCAGGTGACGCCCGGCACCTTCGGATCGTGGAAGGCTTCGACGCAGATCCGGTGGTTGGAGCCGATCAGCTTCCAGGCCGTCGTCACGCAAGCGACCTGTTCCGCCCGCACGCCTGCCGCACAAAACAGCAGCAACGCCAGGGATGCCACCCGATGCCATGGGATTTCCATTTTTCGCTCCGAACTGTTGGTCGCCCCGTCCGCCGGCCGAGGCGGTGGGCCGGCGCAGTCTACCTGCTCGCGCCGCGATTCAAGGACGCCGTGTCGCCAGCGACCGAAGGAAGCCCCTGTGGGGTGCCGAATTTTCTGGCGAATCGACGGCACGGCCCGGAGCGCAAGCAGCGCGCGACAGGTAAGATCGGCACATGCCCACCTTTGAGATCATCAGCTTCGTGGTACTCGGCGCGCTGGCCTGGTTGTGGTTCGACAGCATCCACGTGCGCGAAATCGGCGTGCGCGCCGCGAAGGCCGCCTGCGATGCCGAAAACCTGCAACTGCTGGACGACACGGTGTCGATCAGCAGCCTGCGCCTGGCCCGCGACGACGACGGCCGCCTGCTGCTGCGCCGCGCCTACGCCTTCGACTATAGCGATACCGGCGACGATCGATGCCGCGGCAGCGTGGTCCTGCTCGGGTCGCACGTGATCGTGGTAAATGTCGGGCGGCGCGAAGCACCGCACCTGACCCTGCTGCACTGAAGCGCCATGGCCGCGCGGCTTCGCCTCAGAAATGGGCGAACATGTTGTGCGGCGCCTCGGTCCCCATCCGCTTGTGGATTTCCATCGCCATCTTGCGGTCCGCCCACTGGATGTGCTGCTTCAGCCAGGCGGTAAGAAAGGCCAGCACCTCGTCGGCGGCGGCGTCACTGCCGGCGACGCTGTGGCGGCGGAACTCGCCGAGGCGTTCGACAAACACCGCGTGGGCGGCAAGATGCTCGTCCTGGTGCGCGGCATCGACGCCCGCGTCGCGCATCAGTTTCTCTTCCAGCGCAAAATGGTCACGGACGTAGTCGCCCAGCTCGTTCAGCACCCGTTCCAGCATCTCGCCGCGACCGGCCTTCGCCGCGTCCAGGCGATTGACCAGCGCGTACAGTTCTTGATGCTGGCGATCCACTTCCGGCAGACCGGTGTAACAATCCACACCCCACTGAATCAGCGCCATGCGCCCCGCCTCCCCGTTCGTTTCCAAAGTCACCGCCGCGCCGCGGGATTTCGCAATCCCGGCCGCATCGGCGTGGGCACGGAGTATCCCGCAGCTGCCACGACCGCGTCAATCGCGATCGACCGCCAGGGCGGACCGCCTTTGGTAGCATGGCTGCCCGCCGTCGCGTGCGGCGCCTGGAGCGATCCCGCCATGATCGATGTTCGGTCGGTGTTCCGCCGCTGCCTGCCGTGGCTGGTCCTGGCAGGCCTGCTCGCCGCGCCCGTGGCGCGGTGCGAAACCTTCCAGGCCACCGTGGTCGAGGTGGCTCGCGGCGACATCGTCGTCGTCGAGGACGCGCTCAAGACCCGCCATACCGTTCGTCTCGCCGGCATCGATGCGCCCGACCTGAAGCAGGCCTTCGGCAAGGAATCGCGCCAGGGCCTGAGCGACCTGCTGCTCGGCCGGCGCATCGCGGTCGAACGCCGCAAGCAGGACACCTATGGCCGCACCGTCGGCCGCGTCACGGTTGCGCCGGCGGGCTGCGCGACATGCCCGCCGACGCGCGACGCCGCGCTGTTGCAACTGGAAGCGGGCCTCGCCTGGTGGTTCCGCGACGAGCGCCGTGAGCAACCGCTGGCTGAACAGGGCTACTACGAATATGCCGAATTCGACGCCCGCAACCGGCGCCTCGGGCTATGGCGGGACGCAGCGCCGGTCCCGCCCTGGCAGTGGCGCAAACGAGAAAACAAGCCATATATCACCAGGCTGCCACCCCACTGTGCGCAAGGTTGATATTCGACCGGTGCACGGGTAAAAACGCCGTGTCGCCGGCGCCGACTTTTGGTTGGCCACCTTCCGGCCCACTCCCGGCACCGCACCATGAACGACATCCCGCGTCACCCATCCGGCATTGCCCCGCTGCTCGACCTCTGCGACCCCGCGCTGGCGGAACGCTTCGACAACCGCTTCGTGCGCGAACTGCCGGCCGATCCGCTGCGGCGCGACGTTCCGCGCCCGGTGCGCAATGCCTGCTACAGCCACGTCGAACCTGCGCCGGTCGCGGCACCCCGATTGCTGGCCTGGAGCGATGCCGTGGGCGCCCTGCTCGGCCTTGCCCGCCCGGCCTCGGCAACCGCACCCAGCGTCGACGTCCTTGCCGGCAATCTCGTGCTGCCGGGCATGCAGCCCTATGCCGCACGCTATGGCGGCCACCAGTTCGGCAACTGGGCCGGCCAGCTCGGCGACGGCCGAGCCACGACGCTGGCGGAACTGCGCGGCGCCGACGGCCGCCATCACGAACTGCAGCTCAAGGGCGCCGGCCGCACGCCCTATTCGCGCCATGCAGACGGGCGCGCGGTGCTGCGTTCCTCCTTGCGCGAATTCCTCTGCAGCGAAGCCATGCACCACCTCGGCGTACCCACCACACGCGCGCTGTCGCTGGTCGCCACGGGCGAGCCGGTCGAGCGCGACATGTTCTACGACGGCAACGCGAAGGACGAACCGGGCGCCATCGTCTGCCGCGTCGCGCCCTCCTTCCTGCGTTTCGGCAATTTCCAGATCCACGGCGCCCACGACGAAACGGACGAACTTCGACGCCTGGCGGACCACACGATCGCCACGCACTTCCCCACGCTCGGCGCGCCCTCGCCCGAGGTGTACGCGCACTGGTACGCCGAGGTCTGCCGCCGCACCGCGCGCATGGTGGCGGAATGGATGCGCGTCGGCTTCGTGCACGGCGTGATGAACACCGACAACATGTCGATCCTCGGCCTCACCATCGATTACGGACCCTACGGCTGGCTCGAACGCTACGATCCGGAGTGGACGCCGAACACCACCGACGCCCAGATGCGGCGCTACTGCTTCGGCCGCCAGCCCGCGATCGCGCAATGGAACCTGATCCGCCTGGCCGAGGCCCTGCTGCCGCTGATCCCGAAGCACACCGACCTCGAAGCCGGCCTGCGCGAATTCAACCGCACCTTCGCCATGGCCTCGAACCGCATCACCGCCGACAAGCTGGGCCTGCTCGCCATCGACGAAAGCGATGCCGCCCTGCTCGACGACCTGGAGAACCTGCTGCCGCAGGCGTCCATCGACATGACGCTGTTCTACCGCCGGCTGGCCGACCTGCCCCTTGATGGCCCTGCGGCGGACAGCGACGGCGAGTCCCTGCTGGCGCCGCTGCGCGACGCCTTCTATGCGGGCGACGAAGCCGGCGCGCGCCTGCTGCCCTGGCTGCGCCGCTACCTCGACCGCGTGCGGCGCGACGGGGAGCCGGCGGCCGCGCGGCGTACCCGGATGAATCACGCCAACCCGAAGTACGTGCCGCGCAACTACCTGGCCCAACTCGCCATCGATGCGGCTGAACAGGGCGACACCTCGGTCCTCGAGCGCCTGATGAAGGTGCTCGAACACCCCTGCGATGAGCAGCCGGAACACGAGGAACTGGCCGCGCGCCAGCCCGAATGGGCGCGCAACAAGGCCGGCTGCTCGGCGCTGTCGTGCAGTTCCTGATGATCCGTCCTGGTTTTCGCAGGCAGTGAACGGCAAAAAGCCTGTTTCGGCAATATCGTCAAAACAGGCTTTTTGCTTGTCGCTTTAGCGAATTTGTCATGCGCCCGCAAGCTGAAATTCAAATGGCGCGACCCAATCGGGCTGAAGTCAGAGAGACTTCCGGGTGCAGCGAAGAACGATGGAATGGCAAGTGTTGTTCAGCGCTAAGTTCCTCCTTGAAATGCCTTCAAGTCGAACGCAGCTTCAATGTATGCCCTCGTGCGGCGAAAGTCAAATTTCGATCAGCGAGCGGCACAGGTCGAGGATGGCGCGGGCGGTGACGAAGCCTGCGTCGCGATAGGGGTTGTATTCGACGCTCTCCAGCGCCAGCAGGCGTTCGTCGCCGTCGGCCAGTGTCAGCGCTGCGGCCAGTTCGGCGCCCGCCAGGTCGTCGAGAAAGTGCAGGGCACGCCGCATTTCCGAGCGTCCTGGGAGTGTGGAAGGCCCGCCCCGTAGCCGCAGGCGACGCCGATGACCCGTATCCTGCGCTACGCAGTTCCCCAGGCTCCGATCTGTAGTCTAATGTGGCGCCGTTTCGCGCTGCCACCATGGCCCTCAAGTCGACAATCTACAAGGTCGAGCTGCAAATCGCCGACCTCGAACGCAACTACTTCCAGACCCACGCGCTGACGGTCGCCCGCCATCCCTCGGAAACCGACGAGCGCATGATGGTGCGCGTGCTGGCCTTCGCCATGCATGCCGACGAGGCGCTGGTGTTCGGCAAGGGCCTCTCCTCGGAAGACGAACCCGACGTCTGGCGCAAGGACCTGACCGGCGCCATCGAACTCTGGATCGACGTCGGACTGCCCGACGAAAAGCGCGTCCGTCGCGCCTGCGGACGATCGGACAAGGTCGTGGTCCTGACCTACGGCGGTCGCGTCGCCGACATGTGGTGGCAGCAGAACCAGGCCGCGCTGCGGCGCCAGGACAAGCTGACGGTGATCAACCTCGCCGCCGGGGACACGCGCGCGCTGGCGGCGCTGGCCGAGCGCGGCATGCAGGTGCAATGCACGCTGCAGGACGGCGAGCTATGGCTGATCGTCGATGGAGAAAGCACCCGCATCGTGCCGGAAGTACGGATGGCCCCTGCGACGGATTGATGCCGTCACGGCTCCTGACCCGACGCTGATCGCTCCAGCGCCGCAAGCGCCACCGCGATTCCGCCCTGTACCAGTTGCAGCGGCACCGCCAACATCAGGTTGCGGGGCAGTCCGAAGTCTTCCACGGCATTGCCCGCACCATCCCGGTAACGGCCATCGGCCCCCGGCCCGCTGGCGCCCAGCCGCTCGCGCAGGGGGCGCAGGTCTTCGGCGTAGCCGATCACCGGCTTGCCCAGCGCGAGCGCATAGCCGATTTCGACGCAGGTGCCGGAATCGGGTTCGTCGCCGCGGAACGGGTTGAGGTTGGCCAGCACGACATCGGCCTCGGCAATCAGAAGCAGGTTGTTGCGGTAGATGTCGCCGGCGGTCGCGCCGGCGGCGTCGAGCGGGACCAGTGCCCGATGGCCGCATTCGTGGCAGCGGGCGACGGCGTGTGCGGCCCACGCGGCGGCGTCCGGACGAAACACGTCGGGCCCGGCCAGATACAGTTTACTCAAGCGCTTCCTGCCCGAGCAGGATCAGTTCGCGAATGCCGCCCGGGGTTCCCGGTAGCTGGGCGATATCGACCACGGTCAAACCGTCCACGCGCGTGACATCCATGTCGGCGCCCACCGCCAGCAGCAGCTCCACCGGCGCGGCGTGGCCGTGCAGCACGGCCGTGATCAGCGCCGTGTTGCCGTCCTCGTCCTGGGCATCGACCTCGCAACCGGCGCTGACCAACGTCGCCGCGATGCTGTCATGCCCGCCGGCCGCCGCCGCATGCAGCGGACGTTCCCGTTTCGGGCCGAGCACCTCGACGTTGCTGCCGGCCTCGCACATCACCTTCACCGCGGCCAGGCAGCCGAGCTTGGCGGCGACGTAGAGTGGCGGCCCGTCGCGCGCCAGCAGCGCTTCTGTCAAGCTGATGTTCACCCAGTCGGCGGGCGTCAGTTCGGGGGTCGGCACGTTATCAACGGAAAACTGTAGATCGGGTCGCCGGTGATATCGAGCGCAGCGAGCCGATTGGTAACCCCCCGCGAGGGGGGCGAAGGGGGGCGGGCCGAATTTGCCCGCGCATGACGGGACAAGGGTGGGAGCGTTTCATGGTTCGACGATGGCTTTCAAAGGCACGGGTCAGCCCAGATGCTTGGCGAGAAAGGCTGCCATGCGCTCCCAGGCCTGGTTGGCGCAGGCCGCGTCATAGACTTCGCCGCGCCGCTCGTTGAAGAAGGCATGATCGGCTTCGTAGCGGTACAGTTCTGGAGGATTGCCGGCGGCGCGCATGGCCGCGTCCAGCGCGTCGGCCGCGGCCGGCGTGCACCAGTCGTCCTTGCTGGCGAAGTGACCCTGGAAGGGAATGCGGATGTTGGCCGGGTCGGCAAACTCTTTCGGTGGGATGCCATAGAAGCATACCGCCGCCGCGATGTTCGGCACATGCACCGCCGCCCCGATGGTCAGCGCGCCGCCCATGCAGAAGCCCATGGTCGCGACCTTGCCACCCATGCCTTTCAGGTGCTCGACCGCGCCGCGGATGTCCTGGTGCGTGGCGCCGGGAAAATCGAGGCCGTTCATCAGGTGGCTGGCCTCATCGGGCTGCTGCGTGACGCGGCCCTGAAACAGGTCGGGCGCCAGCGCGTTGTAGCCGGCACGGGCGAAGCGATCGGCGATGCCGCAGATCTGGTCGTTGAGCCCCCACCATTCCTGGATCACCACCACGCCGGGGCGGCCCTGCCCCGCACTCGCCAGGTAGCCGCGGCAGGCGCTGCCGTCCGGGCGCTTGAAATCGATCATTTGTCCCATGTCATCCTCCGTCCTGTTGATCAGGCGGCAATTTACCGGAAATCCGCCGCCATCGATGCGGGGGCCGCCTCGTATAATGCGGCCTAGCCCAATTTGCCATGACAGACGTGAATCCCGACCTCGACCGCCTGCAGCCCTATCCCTTCGAAAAGCTGCGCCACTTGTTCGCCGCCGTACCGCCGGCGCCGACTTTCAAGGAAATCAAGCTGTCCATCGGCGAACCGCAGCATCCGACGCCGCCCTTCATCCAGCGCGCGCTGGCCGACAACCTCGCAGGACTGGCCAACTATCCCACTACCCAGGGCGGCGATGCGCTGCGCCAGGCTATTGCCGCCTGGGTCGCGCGCCGCTATGCCGTGCCGGCGCCCGACTTCTCGACGCAGGTGGTCCCGGTCAATGGCTCGCGCGAGGCGCTGTTCGCTTTCGCCCAGACCGTGATCGACCGCAACGGCGGAGCGGCGAAGGTGGTCTGCCCCAACCCCTTCTACCAGATCTACGAAGGCGCGGCCCTGCTCGCCGGCGCCCAGCCGGTGTTTCTCAATACCGTGCCGCACAACAACTTCGCCATGGACTGGAGCGAGCTGCCCGCGGCCACCTGGCGCGACGTGCAACTGGTGTATGTCTGCACCCCGGCCAACCCGACCGGCAAGGTGATGGACCTGGCCGCGTGGAAGGCATTGTTCGAACTTTCCGATCGCCACGGCTTCGTCATCGCCTCCGATGAGTGCTATTCCGAGATTCATTTCGACGAGGCCAAGCCGCCGCTGGGCGGGCTGACCGCCGCCGCGCAACTGGGACGTGCCGAATACCGCAATCTGGTGATCTTCTCCAGCCTGTCGAAGCGCTCCAACGTGCCCGGCCTGCGCTCCGGCTTCGTCGCCGGCGACGCGGCGATCATGAAGAAATTCCTGCTCTACCGTACCTACCACGGCAGCGCCATGAACCCGGCGGTGCAGGCGGCCAGCATCGCCGCCTGGAACGACGAGGCCCACGTGCGCGACAACCGCCGCATGTACGCCGAGAAGTTTCACGAGGTGACGCCGCTGGTCGCGCGCCACCTCGACTGCCAGATCCCCGACGCGGGCTTCTACCTGTGGGCGAAAACGCCGATACCCGATACCGATTTCGCGCGCGAGCTGCTGCGCCGTAAGAACGTCGTGGTGCTGCCCGGCAGCTACCTTGCGCGCGAGGCCAATGGCATCAACCCGGGCGCCGACTTCATCCGCATCGCACTGGTCGCCAGCCACGAGGAATGCCTCGAAGCGGCGCGGCGCATCAACGATTTCTGTCAATCTCTTTGAAGGATTCCAGCATGAACGAACTGCAGCAAACCATCGAGCAGGCCTGGGAAGACCGTGCCAGCCTGAGCCCCGGCAAGGCGCCCGCCCGCATCGGTGACGCCGTGGCCCACGTCCTCGGCGAACTGGACGCCGGCACGCTGCGCGTCGCGGAGAAGATCGACGGCGCCTGGACCACGCACCAGTGGATCAAGAAAGCCGTGCTGCTCTCCTTCCGCCTCGAGGACAACGTGCTGATGGACGGCGGCCCGATGCGCTACTTCGACAAGGTGCCGACCAAGTTCGCCAACTACGACACGCATTCCTTCCAGAAGGGCGGCTTCCGCGTGGTGCCGCCGGCCGTGGCGCGGCGCGGCAGCTTCATCGCGAAAAACGTGGTGCTGATGCCCAGCTTCGTGAATATCGGCGCCTACGTCGATGAAGGCACCATGGTCGACGCCTGGGCCACCGTCGGCTCCTGCGCGCAGATCGGCAAGAACGTGCACCTGTCCGGCGGCGTCGGCATCGGTGGCGTGCTGGAGCCGCTGCAGGCCAACCCGACCATCATCGGCGACAACTGCTTCGTCGGCGCCCGCTCGGAAGTGGTCGAGGGCGTCATCGTCGAGGACAACTGCGTGATCTCGATGGGCGTGTATATCGGCCAGAGCACGAAGATCTACGACCGCGCCACGGGCGAAGTCATGTATGGTCGCATTCCGGAGGGCTCGGTCGTGGTCAGCGGTAACCTGCCGTCGGCCGACGGCAGGTACAGCCTGTATTGCGCCGTCATCGTCAAGCGCGTCGATGCGCAGACGCGGGCCAAGACCGGCATCAACGAACTGCTGCGCGACTAAAACCGGGAGACCGCACCATGGGCACGATGGACAGACTGTTTCACTTGATGGCCGAGAAGAAGGCCTCGGACCTGTTTCTATCGGTCGGCGCCCCGATCACCATCAAGCTGCTGGGCAACTCGGTGCCGATCAATCCGGCCATCCTCGATGCCGCGACGGTGAGGAACCTGCTCGCCGAAGTGCTCAGCGCGGACCAGATGGCGGAGTTCGATCGCGAAAAGGAACTGCAGACGCGCGTCGTGGCGCCCGACGTCGGCGTTTTCCGGCTCTCCTGCTTCTTCCAGCGCGGCACGCCGGCACTGGTGGCGCGCTATATCCCGGTGGACATTCCGAAATTCGAGACCCTCGGCCTGCCACCCGTCCTCAAGGACGTCATCATGGAAAAGCGTGGCCTGATCCTGATGGTCGGTGCCACCGGTTCCGGCAAATCGACGACGCTGACGTCGATGATCGACCACCGCAACGAGACCGCCTCTGGCCATATCCTGACGCTGGAGGATCCGCTGGAGTTCCTTTTCAAGAACAAGAAGTCCATCGTCAACCAGCGCGAAGTCGGCACCGACACCAAGGCCTACCAGATCGCGCTGAAAAACGCGCTGCGCCAGGCCCCCGACGTGATCTTCATCGGCGAGATCCGCGACAAGGACACCATGAGCCAGGCCATCGCCTACGCACAATCCGGCCACCTTTGCCTCGCGACGCTGCATGCCAACAACAGCTACCACGCGATGAGCCGGATCATCAGCTTCTACCCGCTGGAGAACCGCCCCTCGCTGCTGGCCGACCTCGCGGTGACGCTCAAGTGCGTGATCTCGCAGCGCCTGTGCAAAAAGCCCGATGGCGGGCGCATCCCTGCCATCGAGGTGCTGCTCAATTCGCGCTACATCGCCGAACTGATCGAAAAGGGCGACCTTGCGGAAATCAAGGACGCCATGGAAAAGAGCATGGTGCCGGGCAGCCAGACCTTCGAGCAAAGCCTGTATTCGCTGTACAGCACCGGCGTCATCACCCTCGAAGAAGCCCTGGCCAACGCCGACTCGGCCAACAACCTGCAGCAGGTGATCAACAACGCGGCGGCACCGGGAGCGGCGGCGGCCGAGGGCGCCGGCGCACAAGCCGACAAGCCCGGCGCCGCACCCGACTACACCAAGTCCACCGCGCCCGGTTCCTTCAGCGATTTCAAGCTGGACATGGGCAGCTAGGATGTTGTGAAGGAATCGTCGCGAGCAGGCCGGAGAGCAAGGCGCGATTGAGCGAACGACGAGACATATCAAATGGATAGGCAAGGAGTGAGCGAATGAGCAACGCCGCAATACGGTCGCGCAGCAGATTCGTTCGCGACATCTGATGGAGGTGCTGGAAAAAGCGCGGGCGCTGATCGCGCGCCCGTCGGTCACGCCCGACGATGCCGGCTGCCTCGACCTGATCGCCTCGTGGCTGGTGCCGCTCGGGTTCAGCATCGAGCGCATCGATGCCGGCGGCGTGTCGAACCTCTGGGCGCGGCGCGACCCCGCTGGCAAACCCGCCGGTCGCCTGATCTGCTTCGCCGGCCACACCGACGTGGTGCCGACCGGACCGCTGGATCAATGGACCTCGCCGCCCTTCGAGCCGACCATACGTGACGGCTATCTCTACGGGCGCGGCGCGGCCGACATGAAGACCTCGATCGCCGCCTGCATCATCGGCATGGAACGGCTGATAAATCGCCGCGAGTTGGCAAACGCGGTCGGCGCCGGCTCTTTGGCATTGCTGCTCACCTCCGACGAGGAAGGCGACGCCATCGACGGCACGGTGCGCGTGGTGGAAGCGCTCAAGGCGCGCAACGAAACCATCGACTTCTGCATCGTCGGCGAGCCGACCTGCGTCGCCCGCCTCGGCGACACCATGAAAAACGGCCGCCGCGGTTCGCTCTCGGCGAAGCTTTCGGTGCGCGGGGTGCAAGGCCACGTTGCCTACCCGCAGCTGGTGAGGAACCCGGTGCACCTGGCGGCGCCGGCCCTGGCCGAACTCGCCGCCACCACCTGGGATGCCGGCAACGAGTATTTTCCGCCCACCAGCTTCCAGGTCTCAAACGCCCACGCCGGCACCGGCGCCGGCAACGTGGTGCCCGGCAGCTTCGTGATCGACTTCAACTTCCGCTTTTCCACCGCCAGTACGGTCGACGGCCTGCAAGCGCGCGTCCATGCCCTGCTCGAGCGCCACGGCCTCGACTACGAGATCGCCTGGACGCTGGGCGCCAGGCCCTTCCTGACCCCGCGCGGCGAACTTTGCATCGCGCTGGCGGCGGCCTCCGCCGAAGCCACCGGCGTCGCCACCGAACTGTCGACCACCGGCGGCACTTCGGATGGCCGCTTCATCGCCGATATCTGCCCGCAACTGGTGGAGTTCGGACCGGTCAATGCCAGCATCCACAAGATCGACGAACGCGTCGCGGTCGCCGACCTCGAACCGCTGGCGCGCATCTACGAACTCACGTTCGAGCGCCTGCTGTTCTCCCACGCCTCCCCCAATGACAAGAAAGCGATTTAATCGCCCCCACCCCCCAACCCCCGCCCGGGCGGGGGTGACTGTTAGCTCCCTGCGCTCGACAGCGACGGGTCGCTTCGTCCGCCACGCTGGAGGCCCTTCACGCCCATGATCAACAGCGCCACCGACGACTTGGTCACCATTCGCGACTGGCTGCGCTGGGCCGTCAGCCGCTTCAACGAAGCCGGGCTCAGCTACGGCCACGGCACCGAGAATGCCTGGGACGAGGCGGTCTGGCTGGTGCTGGCCACCCTGCACCTGCCGCGCGACACGCTCGAGCCCTGGCTCGACGCGCGACTGACCCACGGCGAACGCCTGGCGCTACTCGACATGCTGCAGCAGCGCGTAGCCCATCGCATGCCCACCGCCTACCTGCTGCATGAGGCCTGGCTCGGCGAGTTCCGCTTCTATGTCGACCAGCGCGTGATCGTGCCGCGCTCCTACTTCGCGGAACTCCTCGAAGACGGCTTCGCGCCCTGGATCGAGGATCCCGACGCGGTCGGCTCCGCGCTCGACCTGTGCACCGGCTCGGGCTGCCTCGCCGTGCTGATGGCCCACGCCTTCCCCAATGCCGCCATTGATGCCATCGACATCTCGCCGGACGCGCTGGTGGTGGCCTGCCGCAACATCGCCGACTACGGCCTCAACGAGCGCGTGAAGGCCATCGAATCCGACCTGTTCGCCGCCGTGCCCGGCAAGCGTTACGACCTGATCGTCTGTAACCCGCCCTACGTCACGGCGCAGGCGATGGACGCGCTGCCCGCGGAGTATCGCCACGAGCCTGCCTTGGCCCTGGCCGCCGGCCCCGACGGTCTCGACGTGGTACGCCGCATCCTCGCCGAAGCCGCCGCCCACCTGAATCCGGGCGGCGTGATCGCCATCGAGGTCGGCCACAACCAGAACCTGGTGACTGCCGCCTTCCCCGAGCTCAATGCCGTCTGGCTCGATACCGAGCACGCGACGGGCAAGATTTTTCTCGTCACCCGGGAAGACCTGCCCCCGGTGCCGTAGCGTCGGCGCCGACTTGCATTGCCCGCAATCCCCCGCCGCTCAGGGCTTGCGCGCAACCAGCCCGATCAGCGCCGAGCGCCCCTTGTGGCCAAAGCCCTCGACGATCTCGTCCTCGTACTCGACCAGTTCCTCGACGACCCAGTCGGCAAAGGCTGCGCGCAGGATGTCGGCGGTATAGAGGTTTTCGAGCACGCCGGGGCCGCCGGTGCCGTACTCGAGTTGCTTTGGGGTGTACCCCTGCAACAGGATGCGTCCGCCGCGGGCAGTCAGTTGCTTCATCGCCGCGAACTGCCGCGCGCGATCGACGGCGCCGGTGAACTGGATGAAGACGCCGATCACCCAGTCGAACAGGCCGTGCAGCGGCGCCGGCGGCCAGCCCGGCGCCAGCATGTCGACCAGCTCGAAACGGATATCGACGCCGCGCCCGGCGGCCAGCCGGCGCGCCTTTTCCACGGCGAAGGAGGATATCTCAACGGCGGTGACCTCCAGCCCCTGCTCCGCCAGCCAGACCGAATTGCGCCCCTCGCCATCGGCCACGCACAGGGCCGAGCGGCCATTGCGCAACAAGTCGGCGCGATGCGCCAGGAAGCGGTTCGGCTCGGTGCCGAACAGGTAGTCGTCGCCGGCATCGCGGTAGCGCGTATTCCAGCGGGTTTCCTGATTCATGGGAACGATTCCGTAGGTAGATGGAGGACGGATAGTACTGCGAGAGCCCCCGACCGCGCCCGCGCGCCGCAGCGCCTGCGGCCGGAGGAAGTCGTCTTGGTGGGGCACCGACTTTCCTGCGCCCGGACGCCGGAGCTCAATATTGCTGGCTGCGCAGGCGTTGCGCCTCGTTGTGGTTGCCGCGCGCCATCGCATCCTGGATCGCCTGTTGCCGGATCACCCGCGTCGCCGCCTGGGCTTCGGCATCGCGGCGCCGGATTTCCGCCAGCGTCCGCGCCTGTTCGGCCTGTACCCGACGCTGTTCCGCCTGCTCCGCACGCTGTTCCTGGCGCAGCGCCGATTCGAAGTTCTGCCGGTCCTGGCGCTGGATGGATTCCTGCACCATCCGTTCGCGCTGCTCGTTGGCCCGCTGCTGCTGCTCGATCGAGGCCTCGACCTGCATGGCACGGGTTTCGACCAGCCGCTCGGTGGCCTGGGCCTTGAGGCGAACCTCCTCCTTGTGCGCCTCGACTTCCTTCAGGCGCACTTCGCGTTCCGCCATGTCGCGGCTGTGGCCCTGCCACAGGTAGCCGGCGCCGAGCACCACCAGCCCAACCGCCAGCCACGCCTGCCAGCGGGCGCCGCGCGAGACGACCGGTTCGGGGTCGGCCATGTCGCTCGTCCGCGCGGCGGCGACGAAGCGGGTGCTCAACTGGCCCAGCAGGTTCCTGTCGAACTGCTCGCGCGCTTGCGGATTGCCGAGGATTTCCACCGCGTAGCGCGTTTCGGCATCGAGCGACGCCCCCGCATCGACCCGCAGCGCGATGGTCCGCGCGATCTCCGTGTCGCCCGCATCGGCCGGCACGCCCAGCACCGAGTACAGCGACTTGCGGTTTTGCAGCGCCAGTTGCCGGCGAATCTCCGCGCGCAGGCGGGCCAACTTGGCCTCGGGGGAATCCGGCTCCGGCTCCTTTGCCGCGAGGGCCGCCATGCGCCGCTGCACGTAGTGCGCCGCGGCCTTCTCGCCGTCGCCGCCGGCTTCCGCCAGCGCCCAGGTCCAAACCTCCAGGTCCTGCCGCCCGGTGCCGATCTCGTCCGCGATCTTCTTGAGTACCTTGCTTGTGTTCATGACATTGAATTCAGTGGAAACCTGATGGAAGGCCGCGCCGGCGGCGCACGCAATTTGAATGGCCGGAACTTATCAGGTCCGGCGCAGGAAAGCACCTGTCAGAAATGACAGGTTTTATAGAAGCCTCAAGTGATTCCGCCGAAAATCCCCTTTGGATAGCCCGAACGAACTATTGCGCCGGCACCCGCGCCGCCCTTAGACTCGGCGCCATCGGCCCCCTGCCCGAGGAGACACACGATGGCCCGATTCCGAATCCTGCGCACCGGCTGCGCCCTTGTCCCGATCCTGATCGCCGCGCCGGCGCTGGCCGGCCCGATCCCCGGCCAGGGCACCTGGGAATCCACCCTGCAGGCGCGCGACCTCACCGGCGACAACGTCGCCGATGCCTTCTACGACACCGTGCTCAACATCACCTGGCTGGCCGACGCCAATGCCAACCTGGCCAACGCCAACCAGGTGCCCTACGTCTACGCCGGCGGCAACCTGACCTGGGGCGCGGCGATGTCCTGGGCGGGAAACCTCGCCCTCGGCGGCTACACCGAATGGCGCCTGCCGAAGATGCTCGACACCGGAACGGCCGGCTGCAACTTCAGCTTCGCCGGCGGCACCGACTGTGGCCACAATTCCCTGACCAAGTCCGGCGCCACGGTGTATAGCGAACTGGCCCACCTGTTCCACGAAACGCTCGGCAATGTCGGCAAATACACCACCGCCGGCGCCGTGCGACCCGGCATCATGGGCATCGACTACGGCCTTACCAACACCGGCAACTTCAGCAACTTCGAAGACCTGATCACCCCGACCCTGGCGACCTACTACTGGTTCGGCCAGGAGTACGCGCCGAACACCGTCTATGCCTGGGCCTTCGTTCCCGCCGATGGCGGCCAGTTCATGTTCAGCAAGGTCGACCTGAGCGGCCAGCGGCTGGCGATCGCCGTCCATGAGGGTGACATCGGCGTTGCGGTCACCGCCGTGCCCGAACCAGAAACCTACGCCATGCTCCTCGCCGGCCTCGGCTTGGTCGGGCTGGCGCGACGGCGCCGGAGTTGCGCGCGATAGTTCGCCCCGCTCCACTAACGCGAGAGAGATCTAGGTCCGTTCGAATGAACGGGCCTTTTCTTTCCTGCTACCAGCAACGATCGCCGTACCGCCAGCGCCGACTTTTCGCCAAACTTGCCCAGGAAAACGCTGAGCAAGTCAAACCGTTCGGGCTGAGCCGTGAGCTTGTCGAACGGTCGAAGCCCTTGAATTGACTGGCTTGCGTTTCGACAAGCTCAACGCGAACGGCCTTAGTTTGTGGTAACGTACCTACATTCATTGGACAAGAGGTAAGGCCATGACCCTCACAACCCTTTCCAGCCGTGAATTCAACCAGGATGCAAGCAAAGCCAAAAAGGCTGCGAAGTCCGGCCCGGTCGTGATCACCGATCGCGGACGACCCGCTCACGTTCTTTTGAGCTTCGAAGACTACAAGCGCCTCACCCGTGGGCGCACCCGTATCGCCGACCTGCTGTCGATGACTGGCGTCGAAGACATCGATTTCGATGCCCCGAAGGCGCCCGACCTCGCACAAGCCGCCGACCTCGCCTGATGTACCTGCTCGACACGAATGTCGTTTCCGAACTGCGCAAGGTCCGTTCCGGCAAGGCCGCCCGCAATGTCGCCAAGTGGGCAGACAGCGTGGATGCGAATGAACTCTTCATTTCAGTCATCACGGTTCAGGAACTCGAAATTGGCCTCCTCCTCGTTGAGCGTCGCGACCCGAAACAGGGATCTCTGCTGCGCACCTGGGTCCACCGTCACGTGCTGCCCGCCTTCGACAACCGGATTCTTGCCGTCGATGTCGCAGTGGCTCTGCGCAGTGCCCAACTGCATATTCCCGATCCGCGTCCCGTGCGCGACGGGATGATTGCCGCTACCGCCCTCGTCCACGGCATGACCGTGGTGACCCGCAACACCGCCGACTTCGAACCCACCGGCGCCGCTACGCTGAATCCCTGGCTTTCGCGTTGACCGCCGGGCCGGGCGGAGTGGCATGTCATATGCTTACAATATCGAATGACCCCTTTGGTCAGACCTGTCCGGGGGAAAGTCGGCGCTGGCGGGACGGCGCCGCGGCGGCGGCGGGCACAGGGGCGACTTCTAGACCTGCCCATTCACCTAGCCGGTGCCTATGCTGGACGAGAACTTGCCGTTGGCGTACTCTGATTGCCTGTTTCGCAATCTGTCCCGGTCGCCAACTTTCCTTGCCCGATTCAAGCCCCACTATTCTGATCTAAGCGACTGATCCCAATCAGCACGCCTGCAGGTGCCGGATTTTTATTCGTCACTATTGATGAAAAGCTTCCCGTCATGATGGAAAGCATTCCGTCGATAGGCTTCCACATTTAACGTAGACCCCACGACAAACCCTATGCCACGCACACGTATTTCTGACACGGTTCGGGCCCTCGTGCTACTCGAAGCAGGGTATAAGTGCGCAAATCCAACTTGTCGACATATCCTCACGCTGGAGTTGCACCACATCGTGTGGGTCAAGGACGGTGGCCAGAACGATCAAAGCAATCTTCTAGCTCTATGCCCCAACTGTCACTCGCTGCACACCTACGGCCATATCCCTGAAGAGGCGATCCAGACCTGGAAGAGCCTGTTGGTCGCCCTCAACACCGCGAATCACGGAACGGCCGATTTACTCCTCGTCCTTGCTAGCGACGAGATGCGCACACGGGAGTCAAAACCAGGAAAGCTAAGTCTGCCGTTTCGCTTCACTGGGGACGGACTACCGGCACTTGCCGGCCTAATTACGTCGGGCATCATTCAAATATCTAAGCACTACTCGGGTGTCAACTCCTGGGGAAGTTCCATGCCTTCGTTCGAGGTAGAACTCACCGAGAAGGGCCGCACACTTGTTGCCGCTTGGCAGGCGGGCAGCGCAGTTGCCGGCAATATAGTTCAAGGGCCAGAAAGTGGGGCCTAACCTTGAGGTCGACCCCGTTCGCTTCGCTCTCTGTACGCTGCGCAATAATGCCGCGCAGCGCCGGTCACCTTCACGTTGAACTAAACCGCTGACGCGTTGATGGCGCGACTCCCCACCGGGAGAAACGCCCTACCCCCTCAGCCGCCCAGCCCGATTTCGTCCCGGTGCCCGAAGCCCTTGCTGTTGTCGATGAAGTACATGCGGCTGGGCGTGAGGCGGTACCAGTTCACGCGGGCGAAGGCTTCGACGATGGCGGGCGGCAGTTTGGCCAGCGGGCGGGCGATGGGGAACTTTTCGCCGTACTGACGGCGCGCCTCGGCTTCGTCGGCGCCGCCAAGGCGGGCGACCCGCCCTTCGAGCTGGATGCCCTTGATGCGCGGCCAGTCGCTGTAGTCTTCCTGGATGGTGGCGGCGCAGCGCGGGTCGGCGGCGAGGTCGCCGGCATGGCGCGACTTGGCCGAGGAAAGGAAGATTAGCGAGGCGCCGTCCCAGGCATAGAACACGGCGGCGGCCCAGGGGCCGGCGGCGCCCTGGGTGGCCAGCGTCATGACATGGTGCTCGGCGAGATAGGCTGCCGCGTCGGCCGGCAGCCGAGGCGCGGCCATCAGGACAGGCCGGCGCGCGGCGAATCGATGCCGTCGTAGGCCGGGACGCCGGCGTCCTTGCCTTCGTGCAGGCGCTTCAGGCGATACGCAATCTGCGGCCGGGTCAGGCCCAGCATTCGCGCCGCCGAGGAGAGGTTGCCGCGCGCCTTGTCCACGGCGGTTTCCAGCAGCATGGCCTCGACCTGGTCGAGCGTGAGCGATCCGTTGAACACGGCTTCGCGCAGGTCCTTGCCGGTTTCCCAGCAGTTGATGTCGACGTTGCCGGTGGAGCCGAGGCCGAACTCTTGCGGCTGAACGTCGCCGCAGGACATGAACAGGTGGCTGACCTCGATGCGGGTTCCGCTGGGGGCGAGAATTACGCCGCGCTCGACGGAATTCTGCAGTTCGCGGATGTTGCCCGGCCAGGGGTAGGAAAGCAGCGCGCGCTTGGCCTTGTCGGTGAAGCCGCGCAGCTTCTTGCCGTGGATGGCGGAGTGCTTGGCGAGGAAATGCTTGGCCAGCAGCGGGATGTCCTGCTTGCGCTCGCGCAGCGGCGGTATGACGATTTGGTAGGCGTTGAGGCGGTAGAACAGATCGGAGCGGAAGCGCCCTTCCTTGACCAGTTGTTGCAGGTTGGCATTGGTGGCGGCCACCACGCGCACGTTGATCTTGCGCGTCTTCTGGTCGCCCAGGCGCTCGATCTCGCCTTCCTGCAGCACGCGCAGCAGTTTGGCCTGGGCCGAGGCCGGCAGGTCGCCGATCTCGTCGAGGAACAGGGTGCCGCCGTCGGCGCGCTCGAAGCGTCCGGGTCGCGACACCAGCGCGCCGGTAAAGGCGCCCTTCTCGACGCCGAAGAGTTCGGATTCGACCAGTTCGTGCGGGATAGCGGCGCAATTGACGGCGACGAAAGACTTGTCGCGGCGCGCGCTCATCTCGTGCAGGCTGCGGGCGAAAACTTCCTTGCCGACGCCGGTTTCGCCGCGCAGCAGCACGCTGATGTGGCTGCCGGCGGCCTGCTTGAGCAGTTCGTAGGCGGCGCGAAATCCGGGCGAGGCGCCGGTGACGTCCTCCGGCATCTGGTCGCGGTCGCCGATCGAAGAGCGCAGTTGCACCACCTGGGTCTGCAGGTCGATCAACTGGTCGGCGATCGACTCGCCGTTGAAGTAGCGCATCTGCTCGGCGGCGTCGTCCCATTCCTCGGCGGGCTTGCCGACTATGCGGCAGTTGTTGTGGCCCATGCCGGTGCACTCGACCTCCTTGTAGAGGATGGTGCGCCCCATGAAGGCCGAGGTATAGCCACAGGCGTAGCCGATCTGGGTCCAGCACACCGGCTCGCTGTGGATACCGTAATGGTGGCGGTGCCACTGGCCTTCCCAGGAATGCTCCCAGAGGAACTCGGCGTGGAACTTGCCGGCATGGCGGTTGAGTTCGAGCGTGATCGGGGTGACGCGGACGATGCCTTCGAGGGTGTGCAGTTGCGGGCCGGTCATGAAGGCTTCGAGGTCGCTCGAATCCTCGGCGCGGGTGCGCGCCAGTTCGGCGTCGCGCACGCCGGAGGCGTAGCCCATGCGCGTCAGCAGGCCGCGCGCGCGTTCCATGCCCAGGGTGTCGATCAGTTCCTTGCGCAGGGTCGCCTGCGCCTCGGCATGCACCAGCAGCATGCGGTGTTCGTGCAGCCAGATCTGCCCGGTCTCGGCGCAGAAATGCACGCGGGCGCGCAGATCCTCGCTGGTGTTGCGTCCTACGCTGCGGAGTTTGGTCATAGCCTCGCTCTCCTCCTCGGCCGGCCCTTTTACCCGTGGATCGTGAACCCTGCCTTGATGGATGTCAAACAGTCCAGTCAAAGGCCCGTCATTCCGGGGCCGCGATAGCGGAATCCGGAATCCGGAACCGGAGTACGGGAGCCATCGCGGCAACTGATGGAAACATCAATTGGCGATATCGGCGGCCGAAATGTTTACCAAATGATCAAGGGTCGATTTTCGTCCGAGCCTCGCCGTGGCGCCAGCGCCGACTTTTGCATGTCATTTTTGCTGCGCGCGCAAAATGCCGGATCGCATCCTGTCACCTTCATTGCGCCGCGGTCGCCCGCTTTCACCGGGCGGAATTTATTGCACCGCCACAAGCCGGGTGGCCCGTCGCTTGCTATAGAACTATCGCTCCGGACATTTCCGGGACCAAACAATCCGACGTTCAAAACAACTACAGAAGGAGACATTCAATGAAGTTTCCAGTGCCGCACGATGTAAAAGCCGCCACGATTCCCGGTACCGAAGGCTGGGAGCGGATGTATCCGTACCAGTACCAGTTCGTCACCGACGACCCCGAGCGCAACAAGTACGAAAAGGAAACGTTCTGGTTCTACGACGGCCTGCATTACCCGGAGCCGCTGTATCCCTTCGACACGATCTGGGACGAAGCCTGGTTCCTCGCCCTGTCGCAGTTCAACAACCGCATCTTCCAGGTGCCGCCGGTACGCGGCGTCGACCATCGGATGATCAACGGCTATGTCTACATCTCGCCGGTGCCGGTCAAGGACGGCGCCGAGATCGGCAGCCGGGTGCCGAACTTCATGGAGCGCGCGGGTTACTACTACAAGAACTGGGATGCACTGGAGGCCAAGTGGAAGGTCAAGATGGAGGCCACCATCAAGGAGCTGGAAGACCTGAAGATATCGCCCCTGCCCGACCTCGAGGACATCTCGGTGGTTAATGACGCCATCGGCGAATCCAAGGGCTACCACCTGATCAAGAACTACGACGATCTGATCAACCTCGGCATCAAGTGCTGGCAGTATCACTTCGAGTTCCTCAACCTCGGCTATGCGGCCTATGTCTTCTTCATGGACTTCACGCAGAAGCTGTTTCCCTCGATCCCGCTGCAGCGCATCACGCAGATGATCTCGGGCATCGACGTGATCATGTACAAGCCGGACGACGAATTGAAGGAGCTGGCGAAGAAGGCTGTCGCGCTGGGCGTCGACGCGGCCGTGGTCGGCAACCGTGACTGGGTCGCCGTCAAGCTCGCCGTCGAAAAGCTGCCCAAGGGCGCCGAATGGCTGGCCGCGTTCGAAAAGGCCCGCTATCCGTGGTTCAACATCTCCACCGGCACCGGCTGGTTCCATACTGATCGCAGCTGGAACGACACGCTCGACATTCCGCTGTCCGGCATCCAGACCTACATCGGCAAGATCAAGGCCGGCGTCAGCATCGACCGACCGGTCGAAGCCGTGCGCGCCGAACGCGACCGCATCACTGCCGAGTACCGCGCGCTGATCACCAACGAAGCCGACCTCAAGCAGTTCGACGAGCTGCTGGGCTGCGCCAAGACCGTGTTCCCCTACGTCGAGAACCACCTGTTCTACGTCGAGCACTGGTTCCACTCGGTGTTCTGGAACAAGATGCGCGAAGTCGCGGCGATCATGAAGGACCACGGCATGATCAACGACATCGAGGACATCTGGTACATGCGCCGCGACGAGATCAAGCAGGCCTTGTGGGACGTCGTTACCGCCTGGGCCACCGGCGTCAAGCCGCGCGGCACCTTCACCTGGCCGACGGAAATCGAGTGGCGCAAGGGCGTGATGGAGAAGTTTCGCCAGTGGAGCGCGCCGCCGGCCATCGGCATCGCGCCCGAGGTGATCCAGGAACCCTTCACCATCGTGCTCTGGGGCGTGACCAACAAGTCCCTGGCCGACTGGGCCTCGGTGCAGGATGCCGGCGATCCCGACAGCATCACCGAGCTCAAGGGCTTTGCCGGCAGCCCCGGCATCGTCGAGGGCCGGGCGCGCGTCTGCCGCAGCGCGCAGGACATCCGCGATCTGCTGGAAGGCGAGATCCTGGTCGCGCCGACCACCTCACCGTCCTGGGCACCGGCCTTCGCCAAGATCAAGGCCTGTGTCACCGACGTCGGCGGGGTCATGAGCCACGCCGCCATCGTCTGCCGCGAATACGGCATGCCGGCGGTGGTGGGTACCGGGCATTCGACCAAGGTGATCAAGACCGGAATGATGCTGCGCGTCGACGGTTCGTCCGGCGCCATCACCATCACGCGTTAAGTCATTGTCGTTCCGTCATTCCCGCATTGGCGGGAATGACGGTTGCGAAGTGTCGTTCTGACGTAAGGACAAATGAACATGGGTAGCGTTTCGGCAGTCGTAGAAGCTCAACTGGAGGCGGGAATGGACAGTGCCAAGCCGATCGTGTGCTGGTTCGAGGAGGTCAACAAGGACTCCGTAGCCCTGGTGGGGGGCAAGTGCTCCTCGCTCGGGGAACTCATCAACGCCGGGGTGCGCGTGCCGCCGGGCTTTGCCCTGACGACGCATGGCTACGCGCAGTTCATGCGCGACGCCGGCATCCAGTCCGAGGTTAACGCCCGGCTCAAGGGACTCGACCACCAGGACATGGACAAACTGGAGGAAGCCTCGCGCATCATCCGCGAGATGATCGAGTCGCGTCCGATCTCGATCGAACTGGAAGACCAGATCGCCGAGGCCTACCGCAAGCTGTCGGTGCGCAGTTGCATTCCGGCCGTGCCCGTCGCGGTGCGTTCCAGCGCCACGGCCGAGGACCTGCCCGGCGCCAGTTTCGCCGGCCAGCAGGACACCTACCTCTGGATACGCGGCGTTGACAGCGTGATGCACCACGTGCGGCGCTGCATCTCCAGCCTCTACACCGGGCGCGCGATCGCCTACCGCATGAAGATGGGTTTCCCCCACGAGCAGGTGGCAATCAGCGTCGGCATCCAGAAGATGGCCAACTCGCTGACCGCCGGCGTGATGTTCACCATCCACCCGACCAATGGCGACCGCTCGGTGATCGTCATCGACTCCAACTTCGGCTTCGGCGAGTCGGTGGTGTCCGGCGAAGTGACCCCGGACCATTTCGTGGTCAACAAGGTCGCCCTGGACATCATGGAGCGGACCATCTCGACCAAGACCGTGTGCTACACGGTGGACTTCAAGGAACAGAAGTCGGTAGCGCTGGAAGTACCCTTCGAGCGGCAGAACATCCAGTCCATCGTCGATGACGAAATCACCGAGCTGGCCTGGATGGGCAAGCAGATCGAGAAGCACTACGGCCGCCCGATGGACATCGAGTGGGCCATCGACAAGGACCTGCCGGCCGGCGGCAACATTTTCATCCTCCAGGCGCGGCCGGAAACCATCTGGGCCGAAAAGGCCAGCGCACCCGCCAGCGGCGGCGCGATGTCGGCGATGGACTTCATCGTCTCCAGCCTGATCGCCGGCAAAAAACTGAGTTAGGAGTAGCCAGCATGATCGTCAGAAACTGGATGCAAGCCAATCCGATGGTGGTCAGCGGCGACACGCTGCTGTCCGAAGCCAAGCGCATCCTCACCGAACACAATTTGCACGGCCTGCCGGTGGTTGATGGCGGCCGCCTGCGCGGACTCATCACCCGCGCCAACTGCCTGCGCGCCGCCCACTTCGCACTACGTACGCAGAACACGGACGAGCTCAACTTCTTTTCCACCAGGCTCAAGGTCAAGGACCTCATGGTGCGCAATCCGACCACCATCGACGCCAACGACACCATGGAACACTGCCTGCAGGTCGGCCAGGAAAACGGCGTGGCGCAGTTGCCGGTAATGGATCAGGACCAGGTAGTGGGCATCATTTCAGCCAACGAGGTCTTCTCGCTCGCCGCCCATTTCCTTGGCGCCTGGGAAAAGCGCAGCGGCGTGACCCTGGCGCCGCTCGAACTCAAGCCCGGAATGATCGGCCGCATCACCGACATCGTCGAAGCGGCCGGCGCCGAAGTGCAGGCCATCTACCCGATCGGCAAGCCCGAGGACATCAATCCGCAGGAACACCACCACAAGCGCGTCATCGTCCGCTTCCATTGCCCGAACACCGCGATCGTGGTCAAGGCGCTCGAGGACGCCGGCTTTCCCGTCATCGAATCCGTCCAGGCCAAGCACTGATCCGGCATCGTCACCACGCACTTTCCAACAAAGGAGTCTCCCCGATGGACCTGAGGTACTTTATCAACCAATGCGAAGCGGCCAACGAACTGAAGCGGGTCGCCGCGGAAGTCGACTGGAATCTCGAAATCTCCCACGTGTCTAAGCTGACCGAGGAAAAGAAGGGCCCGGCCCTGCTGTTCGAGAACATCAAGGGCTATTCCTCGCCCGTGTTCACCGGCGCCTTCGCCACCACCAAGCGCCTCGCGATCATGCTCGGCCTGCCGCACAACCTGACGATGTGCGAATCGGCACGGGCCTGGATGAAGAAGACCATCACCTCGGAAGGCCTGATCAAGGCGAAAGAGGTCAAGGACGGCCCGGTGCTGGAGAACATCATCAGCGGCGACAAGGTCGACCTCAACATGTTCCCGGTGCCGAAGTTCTTCCCGCTCGACGGCGGCCGCTACATCGGCACCATGGTGTTCCTGGTGCTGCGCGACCCGGAGACCGGCGAAACGAACCTGGGCACCTACCGCATGCAGATGCTCGACGACAAGACCTGCGGCGTGCAGATCCTGCCGGGCAAGCGCGGCGAGCGCATCATGAAGAAATACGCCAAGCTGGGCAAGAAAATGCCGGCCGCCGCCGTGATCGGCTGCGACCCGCTGATCTTCATGGCCGGCACGCTGATGCACAAGGGTGCCAACGACTTCGACATCACCGGCACGGTGCGCGGCCAGCCCGCGGAGTTCCTCATGGCGCCGCTGACCGGCCTGCCGGTGCCGGCAGGCGCCGAGATCGTTCTCGAAGGCGAGATCGACCCGAACAATTTCCGCCCCGAAGGTCCCTTCGCCGAATACACCGGCTACTACACCGATGAATTGCACAAGGTCATCAACAAGCCGGCACTGGAGGTAAAGCAGATCCTCCACCGCAACAATCCCGTGCTGTGGGCCACCGGCCAGGGCCGCCCGGTGACCGACGTGCATATGCTGCTGGCCTTCACCCGCACCGCCACGCTGTGGACCGAACTGGAGCAGATGAAGATTCCCGGCATCAGTTCCGTGTGTGTCATGCCCGAATCGGCCGGCCGCTTCTGGGCCGTGGTTTCGGTCAAGCAGATGTATCCGGGACATTCCAACCAGGTAGCCAACGCCGTGATCGGCAGCAACACGGGGTCCTACGGCATCAAGGGCATCATCACGGTCGACGAGGACATCATGGCCGACGACCTGCAGCGGGTGTTCTGGGCGCTATCCTGCCGCTACGATGCGGCGCGCGGCACCGACATCCAGAAGCGCGGCCGCTCGACGCCGCTCGACCCGGCGCTCGACCCCGACTCGAACAAGCTGACCACCTCGCGCATCATCATGGACGCCTGCATTCCCTATGAATGGAAGCAGAAGCCGGTCGAGGCGCGCATGGACGAGGAAATGCTGGCCAAGATCAAGGGCCGCTGGGCCGAGTACGGCATCGACTGATTGCAACGCCGTCATTCCGGGGCCACGCAGTGGAACCCGGAATCCAGGCGACTTCTGGATTCCCGCCTTCGCGGGAATGACCAGCGAACCTCAAGGACAAGATTATGGACAAGGCAAAAGACATCAAGCTGGTCATCCTCGACGTCGATGGCGTGATGACCGACGGGCGCATCGTGATCGACGACAACGGCGTGGAATCGCGCAACTTCGACATCAAGGACGGCATGGGCGTCGTGGTCATGATGATGTCCGGTGTCGAGGTGGCGATCATCACCTCGAAGAAATCCGGCGCCGTGCGCCACCGCGCCGAGGAACTGAAGATCAAGCGCTTCCACGAAGGCATCAAGAAAAAGACCGAACCCTACGAGGAAATGCTCAAGGAGATGGGCATCACCGACGCACAAGTGGCCTATGTCGGCGACGACCTGGTCGACCTGTCGATGATGAAGCGCGTCGGGCTGCCCATCGCGGTCGGCGACGCAGTCGAGGACGTCAAGAAGCACGCGGCCTACGTCACCAAGGCGCGCGGCGGCTACGGCGCCGTGCGTGAAGTGGCCGAGATGATCCTCAAGGCCCAGGACAAGTGGGACAAGATTCTGTCCAAGATCGCCTGATTCGAACGTTGCAACCGTCCAACAAACAGGAGTTTATTGTGTCGAAGATATCAGCACCGAGAAGCAACCGCGAGTTCATCGAGGCCTGCGTCAAAGCCGGCGATGCAGTGCGAATCAAGCAGGAAGTCGATTGGGAAAACGAGGCAGGCGCCATCGTGCGCCGCGCCTGCGAACTGGGTGCCGCCGCGCCCTTCATGGAAAAGATCAAGGACTATCCGGGTTTTTCCTATTTCGGCGCGCCGCTGTCCACCTATCGCCGCATGGCCATTTCGCTGGGCATGGACCCGGCGTCGAGCCTGCCCGAGATCGGCAAGGAATACCTCGCACGCACCAACAGCGAGCCGATCGCGCCGGTGGTGATCGACCGCAAGGACGCGCCCTGCAAGGAAAACATCCTGATGGGCGCCGACGTCGACCTGTGCAAACTGCCGGTGCCGCTGGTGCATGACGGCGACGGCGGCCGCTACGTCGGCACCTGGCACGCGGTGGTGACCAAGCACCCGGTGCGCGGCGACGTGAACTGGGGCATGTACCGGCAGATGATGTTCGATTCGCGCACCATGTCGGGCGCGGTCTTTCCCTTCTCCGATCTCGGCAAGCAGCTCTCCGAGTACTACCTGCCGCGCGGCATCTCCTGCCCCTTCGCCACCGCCATCGGCCTCTCGCCGCTGGCCGCCATGGCGGCCTGCGCGCCTTCGCCGATCCCGGAACCGGAACTGGTCGGCATGCTTTCGGGCGAGCCGGCGCGCCTGGTCAAGTGCGAAACCAACGACCTCGAAGTGCCGGCCGATGCCGAGATCATCATCGAAGGGGAAATCTGCCCCGACTACAAGGTCGAGGAAGGCCCCTTCGGCGAATACACGGGCTACCGTACCAGCCCGCGCGACTTCCGCGTCACCTTCCGCGTCAACTGCATCACCTATCGCAACAACGCGACCATGACCATTTCCAACATGGGCGTGCCGCAGGACGAGGGCCAGTTGCTGCGCTCTTTCTCGCTCGGCCTGGAACTGGAAAAGCTGCTGCGCAGCCAGGGCATCCCGGTCACCGGCGTGTACATGCATCCGCGCTCGACGCACCACATGATGATCGTCGGCGTCAAGCCGGCCTACACCGGCATCGCCCAGCAGATCGCGCAACTGGCCTTCGGCTCCAAGCTCGGCCCCTGGTTCCACATGGTCATGGTGGTGGACGACCAGACCGACATCTACAACTGGGACGAGGTCTATCACGCCTTCTGCACGCGCTGCCATCCCGAGAACGGCATCCACATCTATCGCAACACCACGGGCACCCCGCTCTACCCTTTCGCCACGCCGCACGAGCGCAAATATTCGATCGGCTCCAAGGTGCTGTTCGACTGCCTGTGGCCGGTGGACTGGGACAAGACCAACGATGTGCCGACCCTGGTCAGCTTCAAGAACGTGTACCCGAAGGATATCCAGGAACGGGTGCTGTCCAACTGGACGGCCTACGGCTATCCGGCGGTCAAATAAGGAGACGATGCAATGAACCAATGGGAAGTTTTCGTGATGGACATGAGCGAGCTCGCCGAAGGCAAGGATATCCAGATCAGCATCCGCACCCTCAACCCCGGCATGCACAAGTACACCTACAAGCACGTGCGCGCGCAGGTTTCGAGCACCCTCGACAAGTTTCCGGACCAGCTCCAGGTGCGCATGGGACGCGGCCAGCTCAGCCCGGCGAAGTTCTCGATCAAGGTGATCGAGGAAATCCGGCGCCTGCCACCCCAATACTCATAATCAGGGAGGAAGGAAAGCGGTGGTGGCGCCGTGGCGCCACCACCGACTTTTCCGAAACATGGCCTACCCCGACCTGCGAAGCTTCCTCGCCGACCTCGGCAACGACCTGCTGAAGGTCGGCCAGCCCTTCGCGCCCAAACACGAGATGGCGGCGCTGTTGCGCGAAATGCCAGCCAACGGCCCGGCGGTGCTGTTCGAGAACGTCGCCGGCCATCCCGGCGCACGGGTGATCGGCAACCTGGTCGCCAGCCGCCGCCGTGTGGCGAAGGCGCTCGACACCACCGAAGCGGAACTCAACGCGACCTACCTGCAACGCACCCGCCAGGGCATCGCCCCACGCCAAAGCGACAACGCGCCGGTGAAGGACGTGCGCCACACCGGGCCGCTGGATATCGGCAGCCTGTTGCCGGTGCTGACCCACTACGCCGGCGACGGCGGACCCTTCGTCACCACCGGCGTGGTGCTGTGCAGCGATCCGGAGACGGGCCGGCGCGGCATGGGCATCCATCGCATGATGGTCAAGGGCGGCAATCGAATGGGCATCCTGCTCGCCAATCCGCCCTTATCCACTTTCCTCGCCAATGCCGAAGCGACAGGAAGGCCGTTGGACATCGCGGTGGCACTCGGCGTCGAGCCGGCGCTGCTGATCGCCGCGGTGGTCAAGGCCGGGCCACAGGGACCGGACAAGATGGACATCGCTGGCGCCTTGCGTCAGGCCCCGGTGGAGATGGTCCGCGCCGAGACCGTCGCCGTCGATGTCCCCGCGCGCGCCGAAATCATCATCGAGGGCCGCGTGCTGCCCGGCGTTCGCGAAGCCGAAGGTCCGTTCGGCGAGAACACCGGCTATTACTTTTCCAACATCAGTCCGGTGGTCGAAGTCACCGCCGTCACCCACCGCCGCGACTTCATCTATCCGGCCCTGTGCCCCTGGACCGCCGACGTCGATTCGCTGCTCTCGCTGGCCGCCGGCACCGAACTGCTGGGGCAATTGCGCACCCAGCTGGCTGGCATCGCCGACCTTGACCTGACCACCGGCACCTGCGGTTTCACCGCCGTCATTGCGCTGTCGAAGGCGAAGCCGACCGACGTGCGGCGCCTGATCCACCTCGTGTTCGGCATGGACAAACGCGTCAAGCTGGTGACCGTAGTGGACGACGACGTCGATATCCGCAACCCGCGCGAAGTCGCCTGGGCGCTGGCGACGCGCTTCCAGCCCGACCGCGACACGGTGATCCTGTCCGCCATGGAGGGCTATGTGATCGATCCGTCCTGCGGCGGCGGCGGCCTGGGTTCGCGCATGGGCATGGACGCGACGCGCGGAGGTGGTCCGGAGTTCGATAAGATCACGATTCCGGCCGCCGCAGCGGCCAGGGCAAAGGCCGTGCTGGCCGAACTCGGGTTTGTTGCGGCCTAGGCGATGCGTGCGCCGACACCCAACAGGCCCTCAGACGAGGACAAGAAGATGAAGCTGGTCGTTGGAATTTCCGGAGCAAGCGGCGCGATCTACGGCCTGCGCATCCTGGAAGTGCTGAAGGATGCGGGCGTCGAGACCCACCTGGTGATGTCGGACTCGGCGAAGCGCACGATAGTCTATGAAACCGACTACACCGTGGATCAGGTCAAGAGGCTGGCAAGCTATGTACACGACATCAACGATGTCGGCGCCTGCATTTCCTCCGGCTCGTTCAAGACCGCCGGCATGGTCATCGCGCCCTGCTCGATCAAGACGCTCTCCGCGCTGGCCAATTCCTTCAACACCAACCTGCTGATCCGCGCCGCCGACGTCTGCCTGAAGGAGCGTCGCAAGACGGTGCTGATGCTGCGCGAGACGCCGCTGCACCTCGGCCACCTGCGCCTGATGAGCCAGGTCACCGAAGCCGGCGCGGTGCTGGTGCCGCCGTTGCCGGCGTTCTACCATCGGCCGAAGACGCTGGAAGACATCATCGACCAGTCGGTGAACAAGGCGCTCGACCAGTTCGACCTCGGCGTCGAACTCAACCTCTTCAAGCGCTGGACGGGCAACGAAGAGCGCGAAAAGGCCAAGTCCCCGTCGTGAACTGCGGCGCCGTCATCCTCGAAGGCTGCCTGCGCAGCGGGCTGGGTGAGGGCGCGGGCTTCACAAGCCTGGACTGGGTGGCGCGGCAGTTCCAGAGCAAGCTGGGCTTTACCCCGCACCCGGGCACGCTCAACCTCAGCCTTGCCGGCGCCGATTGGGATGCGGCGCGGACCGAAATGGACCAGGTGCCGGGTATCGCCATCGATCCTCCGTCCGGCTTTTGCGCCGCGAAATGCTTCACCCTCGTCATCGATGGCCGCATCCAGGGCGCGGCCGTGATACCCGAGGTGCCAGACTATCCCGCCGACAAGCTGGAGATCGTCGCCCCCGTCTCGGTACGCGATGTCCTGCACCTCTCGGACGGCGATCGCATTACCCTGCAGCTCCTGATCGCATGAGCACGGCCTTCTGCCAGCAGTGCGCGACACCGCTGGCCACAGCGATGATCGGCGGCAAGCAGCGCGACCGGTGCCCGGCTTGCGGCTTCGTGCTCTGGCGCAATCCGGCACCGGTCGGCATGGCCTTGATCGCCCATGAGGGCAAACTGGTGTTGATCCGGCGCAGCGAGGCCCCGCTGGCCGGCTATTGGGCCCCACCCGCCGGCTATGTCGAGTGCGGCGAATCCGTTCCCGCCGCCGTGTGCCGCGAAGCGCTGGAGGAATGCGGGCTGGAGATCGAACTCGATGGCCTGCTCGGCGTGTATTCGCAAGCCGACGTCGAGGTGCTGATCCTCGCCTACCGTGCCCGTTCGGTCGGCGGGTGCCTGTGCGCCGGCGACGATGCGAGCGAGGTGCGATTGTTCGCGGCCGACCGGCTTCCGATGCAGGCGCCGCCCGACGGCGGCACCCTTACCGACCAATGGTTTTTTGGCGTGATCGAGGACACGATCACGCGATGGCGCCCGGCGCCCGCCCCTGTCTGATTCTAGGAGAAGTGAAATGATAGGCAACATCACCCCCACCCTGCCGCAGAAACTCGTCGGCTACCTTCGCCCCGGCGCCCCGGCGCTGCTGCTCAGTTGCGGCGCCGACGGCTACGCCACCTCGGCCTACACCTGGGTGGTTGCACTCGACGACCGGCGGCTGCGTTTCGCCGTCGATGTCGGCGGCTCGTCCCTGACCAACCTGCAGCGCGGCGGCCAGGCGTCGATCCAGGTCATCGGTCCGGGCGACGTGAGCTTCCTGGTAAAGGGCAAGGCACGCCAGATCAAGGAGCGCCTCGACAGCGCGGCCCCCTATGCGATCATCGTCTTCGAGATGGACGTGATGGGCGCCAAGGACCAGTCCTGGACCGGCGTCAGCACCACGGCCCTGATGTACGAATGGCCGGCCGAGCAGCGTGAGGCAATGCTGAAGATGGAGCTGGCGGTCTATGCCGAAATGCGCGACTTCGCCGGCTGAGAACCGACCGCGACGCCGGTTCCGCGCAATACGCCCGACATGAAGCCGATGGCGCCGCCGGACACGGCGCTCTATGCCATCGGCGATCTCCACGGCTGCCTCGACCTGCTGCAGGAAATGCAGCGGTTGATTGCCGACGATGCCGATCGCCGCGCGGCGAGCCGCCGTATTGTGGTGTACCTCGGCGACTACATCAGCCGCGGCGCGGACTCGCGCGGCGTGGTCGAACGCGTGTGCGAGTGGCTGCCGCCGGGCTTCGAACGGATCACGCTCAAGGGCAACCACGAAGACCTGCTGCTGCGCTTCCTCGGCGGTGAAGTCGACACCGGGCGCCACTGGCTCGACTACGGCGGTATCGAAGCCATGGCTGCCTACGGCGTGATGATCGCCGACAGCCTGGCACGCGACGATGCCACGTTGCTCGAACTTCGCGCCGGACTGGAGGCAGCGCTGCCGGCGGAACACCTGGATTTCCTTCGCGGACTGCGGATCAGCCATCGCGCCGGTGACTATTTCTTCGTCCATGGCGGCGTGCGTCCAGGCGTGCCGCTGGAAGCGCAGAGCGCCCGCGACTGCATGTGGATCCGCAAGACCTTCCTCGATTCCGAAGTCGACCATGGCGCCGTGGTAGTGCATGGACACAGCATCAGCGCTGCGCCGGAGTTGCGCCACAACCGCATCGGCATCGATACCGGGGCCTATCGCAGCGGCGTGCTGACCTGCCTGGTGCTCGAAGGTGGGCATCGCGAACTCCTGCAAACCGGCACTGCCGTAACGACCTGATGAAGCGCCGGCAATGGTTCCCCAAACCGATCTGCATCAGCATTTTATGATGGACTACAAATCATTTGACTTCCACCGTTTTCGCGTTTATCCTACGCCATCAACAAGGTTATTTATCTCTGCATATTTCAGGGTTGAATCATCCAGTCGCCGCCCGCAAGCGCGGCGCAACAACGTAGAGGGAGGAAGCTCGTGACAGTCAAGAGTGTCTCGCTGGTAATAGCCGGCAGCGGCGGCGCGGGAGTGGTGACCGCAGGATCCCTGCTGCTGGAAGCCGCCGCCCAGGCCGGCTGGTATGCATTGATGAGCCGTTCCTCGGGGCCGCAGATCCGTGGCGGCGAGGCGGCCTCCATGCTGCGCTTCGCCACCGAGCCTGTCATGTCCCACGACGACAGCTTCCACCTGCTGATGGCGATCGACTGGGAAAACATCAGCCGCTTCTCCGCCGAAATTCCGCTGGTCGCAGACAGCCTGATCGTCGGCGATCCGGCACACGGCGACGCCCCCGCTGCCCTGCTCTCCGGCAAGCCGCGGCAGGCCGCGCTGCCGATGATCGCGCTGGCCGAAAAGATCGAGAATGGCCGCCCCAACATGGTCGCCCTAGGCGCCATAGCGGCGCTGATCGGTCTGCCGCCCGCCGCCATGCGCATCGCGGTCGAACGCGCACTGAAGAAGAAAGGTGCGGCAGCGATCGAAGCCAGCATGGCCGCTTTCTTCGCCGGCATCGATGCCGCCACCACCCTGCCCGCCATACCACGCCTGCCGGCCGTAACCGCCGAACGCACACCCCGGTGGAGCATCACCGGCAATGAAGCCACCGGCCTCGGCGTGATCCGTGGCGGCGTGCGCTTTGTCGCCGCCTACCCGATCACGCCCGCCACTGAAGTCCTCGAATGGCTGGCGCCCTCGCTGGCCAAGGTCGGCGGCATGCTGGTGCAGGCAGAGGACGAACTGGCCTCGATCAACCAGATCATCGGCGCCTCCTACGGCGGCGTGCCGGCGATGACCGCCACCTCCGGCCCCGGCCTGTCGCTGATGATCGAATCGCTGGGCCTCGCCGTCGCCGCCGAGGTGCCGCTGGTGGTGGTCGACGTGATGCGCGTCGGTCCCTCGACCGGCATCGCCACCAAATCGGAACAGAGCGACCTCAACATCGCCGTGTATGGCCTGCACGGCGATGCGCCGCATGTCGTGGTCGCCGCCAACTCGGTGTCCGACTGCCTGTTCACCACGCAATGGGCGGTGCATCTGGCGGAAGCCATGCAGGTGCCGACCATCGTCCTCACCGACCAGGCCATGGGCCAGGCCCGCGCCATCCTGCCCAGGCCCGCCGAGCTGGCCTTCATCGGCCAGAGACTGACCGCGCCTGCCGCCGTCGAAGGCGAACGCTACAAGCGCTACGCAATGACCGGCTCCGGCGTCTCGCCAATGGCGATCCCCGGCACGCCGGGCCTCACCCATACCGCCGACGGCCTGGAACACAACGAATTCGGCACGCCCTCCTCGCAGGCCTCGGACCATCAGGCGCAGATGGACAAGCGCAGCCGCAAGATCAGCCAGTACAACTACGGCGACCACTGGGCCGACATCGAAGATTTTGGAACTGTCGCTGGCGACGCCCCGCAGGAAGTCCCCTTGGGGGACACGGCGATCATCACCTGGGGTTCCGCCACCGGGCCGGCGCGCGAGGCCCTGCAGCGTCATGCGGACGCCGGCGGCAAGGCGCGCCTGATCTCGCTGCGCCTGATCGCCCCGGTGCAGCCGGAAAAAATGGCGGAAGCATTGCGCGGCATAAAACGCGCGGTGGTGGTCGAGCAGTCGCACAGCGGCCAGTTCTACCGCATGCTGCGCGCCTTCTATGACCTGCCGGCGCAAACGGTGTCGCTGCACCAGGGCGGCCCGCTACCCTTCGGCCCGCGGCAGATCCTCGACCAACTTAACCAACTCACCTCCGGGAGCGCCTGATGGAAAGCTGCGCGCAGAAGAAGACCTACAAAGCCAAGGACTACAAGTCCGAGCTCAAGCCAATCTGGTGTCCGGGCTGCGGCGACTATACCGTGCTCAACTCGATCACCCGCGCCCTGGCGGAACTGTCGCTGCCACCGGAAGAAGTCGCGGTCGTCTCCGGCATCGGCTGCTCCTCGCGGATTCCCGCCTACACAAGCGTGTATGGCTTCCACGGCGTGCACGGCCGCGCCCTGCCGGTCGCCACCGGCTTGAAGCTCGCCCGCCCCGACCTCACGGTACTCGTCACCGGCGGCGACGGCGACGGTTTCTCGATCGGCGGCAATCATTTCCTCCACGCCTGCCGGCGCAACGTCGACCTGACCTACATCGTCATGGACAACCAGGTCTATGGCATGACCAAGGGTCAGGCCTCGCCGACCACCTCGCCCGACTGGGAAGGCAGCAAGCTGACTCCCGAGGGCACCGGCATCAACCCCTTCCAGCCGCTGGTGGTAGGGCTGGCGTCCGGCGCCAACTTCATCGCCCGCGTCTCGGCCAGCGACCCAATCAACATGGCCAAGATCATTGTCGAGGCGATCCAGCATCCGGGCTTTTCCCTGGTGCAGGTGCTCAGCCCCTGCGTCACATTCCGCCCAGAACAGGCCGAATGGCGCGACATCGTGCGCATGGCGGTGGTGGATTACACGGATGACGCCGCGCGCGCCGCGCGCCGCCTGATGACCGACGATGGCTTCAACGTCGGAAAAGTGCTCTTCAAAGGCAGCCGTCCCCCCTTCCGCCCCGAGCATGAAAACAGCGACGGCTCGATTGCCGAGCTCGAAGCGAGGTTCGCGCTATGAGCAACGCCGCCGAGAACAACGTGATCGACAGCCTGCCCGAACTGCTGGCGCACGCGCTGGCGATGGAGACCGAGGCCGCCGAGCGCTACGAGGAACTCGCCGACCAGATGGAGACCCACCGCAAGACCGGTGTCGCCGCCATCTTCCGCCGCCTGGAAAAGGAGGAAAAATCGCATCTGGTCGAGCTCACCGAAATGTGCAGCCGCTATGAACTGCCGCACTACGCGCCCTGGGACTTCAAATGGACCACCGGCGAAAGCCCCGAGGCGATCGCCATCGACCAGGTCAGCTACCGCATGTCGGTGCGCGGCGCCGTGGAGCTGGCGCTGATGCACGAACGGCGCGCCTGCGATTTCTATGCCGGCATCGCGCAGCGCGCCAGCGATGACGAGGTACGCATCCTCGCCAGCCAGTTCGCCGCCGAAGAGCGCGAGCACATCGGCTGGCTGGAGTCCTGCCTCGCCGATTGCGGCCCCGACGACGGCGCGATCGACGACCCCGATCCGCCTCTCTCCCAAGAATAGCCCGACCCAACCCCACACGCGAAAGGAACCCGGCATGGCCCTCATCATCAATGAACTGTGCATCGCCTGCGACGTCTGCAAGGCGCCCTGTCCGAACAAGGCGATCTCCGTCGATGACGACGATGTTTACACCATCGACCCGGACAAGTGCACCGAGTGCGTCGGCCATTTCACGATCAGCCAGTGCGTCAAGGTCTGCCCGGTGCGCGCCATCGTGCCCGACCCGGCGCACAAGGAAAGCAAGGACGAACTGCAGGCCAAGTACGAACGTCTGAAGGCGCAGAAAGCGGCCTGAGCCGCGGCAACCGCCGCCAAGGCGGACCAGTCAGAAAAAATGGAGGAGGAAGCATGAAGCGGATACTGGGTCTCTGGATCAACGGGCGCTGGCGCGAGGAAGCCGTCGCCGAAAACGCGCTGCTGCTCGACTACCTGCGCGAGGGGCTGGGCCTCACCGGCACCAAGCAGGGCTGCGACGGCGGCGAGTGCGGCGCCTGCACCGTGCTGGTCGACAACGAGCCGCGCCTGGCCTGCAGCACGCTGGCGCACAGCCTCGCCGGACGCCGCGTCGAAACCGTCGAGGGCCTCGCCACCGAGGGCAACATTTCTCCCCTGCAGCGCGCCTTCCACGAAAAGCTCGGCACCCAGTGCGGCTTCTGCACGCCGGGCATGATCATGGCCGCCGAAGGCCTGCTGCGCAAGAATCCGCATCCCGGGCGCGACGAGATCTGCGGTGCCCTGGCCGGCAACCTCTGCCGCTGCACCGGCTATGTCAAGATCATCGAATCGGTCGAAGCCGCCGCCGGAGCCTCGGCATGAACGCGCCGGAAACCCAGGTCAAGGAGATCGCCAACGCCTCCGCGCCGCACGGCGTCGGCGCCCGCCGGCCGCTGGTCGATGGCGTCGAGAAGGTCACCGGCACCGCCCGCTACACCGCCGACCTGCCGGCCGACAACGCCCTGGTCGGCCTGCTGCTGCGCAGCCCCTATGCCCACGCCGAACTGCTGGAAGTCGACATCTCGGAGGCGCTGGCGCTGCCCGGCGTGCGCGCCGTAATCACCGGCGACGAGTGCGACATGCCCTACGGCGTGATCCCCATCGCGCAGAACGAATTTCCGCTGGCGCGCGACAAGGTGCGTTACATCGGCGATCCGATCGCCGCCGTCGCCGCGGTCGATGAAGCCACGGCGCGCCTGGCGATTTCCCGCATCCGCCTGAAGGTGCGCGAGCTGCCGGCCTACTTCAAGGCGGCCGACGCGCGCCAGGCCGACGCCGTGCTGCTGCACGAAAAGAAGCAGGGCAACATCGAACGCGAAGTGCATAACGAGTTCGGCGACGTCGCCGCCGGTTTTGCCGCCGCCGACCTCGTGCGCGAGGAAACCTACGAATGCGCCGAAGTGCACCACGCCATGATGGAGCCCAATGCGGCGCTCGCCGCCTGGGATACCGAGCGCGGCCACCTGACGCTGTGGTCGGTGACCCAGGTGCCCTACTACGTTCATCTGACGCTGGCGCGCTGCATGAAAATGGAAGCGGCCCATATCCGCGTCATCAAGCCTTTCAGCGGCGGCGGCTTCGGCCATCGCACCGAATGCCTCAACTTCGAGGTTATCTGCGGCATGCTGGCCCGCGCCGCGCGCGGCACGGTGCGCCTGGCGCAGACGCGCGAGGAAAGCTTCCTCGCCCATCGCGGCCGCCCCGAAAGCCAGATGCGGATCAAGCTCGGCCTCAAGCGCGACGGCAGCATCACCGCCTGCCAGGCCGAGGTCGTACAGCGCGGCGGCGCCTACGGCGGCTACGGCCTGGTCACCATCCTCTACGCCGGTGCGCTGATCAACGGGCTCTACGACATTCCGGCGGTCAAGTACGACGGCTACCGGGTCTACACCAACACGCCGGCCTGCGGCGCCATGCGCGGCCACGGCACGGTGAACATCCGCTTCGCCTTCGAATCCCTGCTCGATTCGATGGCCACCGAACTCGGCCTCGACCAGATCGCCGCGCGCCGCCGCAACCTGCTCAAGGCGCCGACCGAGACCATCAACGGCCTGCGCGTCACCTCCTACGGCCTCGGCGAATGCATCGACTGGGTCGAGGATGTCAGCGGCTGGGCCGCGCGCAAGGGCAAGCTGGGCGGCAGCGGCAACATCCGCAAGGGACTGGGCATGGCCTGCTCGCATTTCGTCAGCGGCTCGGCCAAGCCGGTGCACTGGTCGGGCGAACCCCACGCGGTGATCGTGCTCAAGCTCGACTTCGACGCCGCGGTGACCATCCTCACCGGCGCCTCGGACATCGGCCAGGGTTCGTCCACCGTCGTCACCCAGATCGTGGCCGAAGTGCTCGGCATCGACTACCACCGCATCCGCGTCGTCGCCAATGATTCGGCCGTAACGCCGAAGGACAACGGATCCTATTCCTCGCGCGTCACCTACATGGTCGGCAATGCCGCACTGGATGCCGCCGAGAACCTCAAGCGCCTGCTGGTCACCGCCGCTGCCCGCCGGCTCAAGGTCGAGGAATCCGAAGTGGTCTGGTACGGCGAAGCCGCTGCCGTCGCCAGCGATCCCGACCGGCACATCCCCTTCGCCGACATCGCCGAAGAAGCCCTGGTCGGCACCGGCACGCTCAACGTCAAGGGCACCTTCACCTGCCCGCCTGAATTCCAGGGCGGCAAGCAGCGCGGCGGCGCCGTCGGCTCCTCGATGGGATTCTCCTACGTCGCCCAGGCGGCCGAGGTCAGCGTCGACATGGACCTCGGCATCGTCACCGTGGACAAGATCTGGGCCGCCATCGACTGCGGTCGCGCGATCAACCCGATGGCGGTCGAAGGCCAGGTGCAAGGCGCCGTCTGGATGGGCCTGGGGCAGACCCTGTGCGAGGAAACCATCTACGAAAACGGGCGCCACATGGTGCCCAACATGCTCGACTACCGCGTGCCGACCATCGTCGAATCGCCCGACATCGAGGTGCATATTGTCGAAAGCATGGACCCCAACGGCCCCTTCGGCGCCAAGGAAGCCAGCGAAGGCCCGCTGTCCGGGATCATGTCGGCGGTCGCCGCCGCGGTCGAAGATGCCACCGGCCTGCGCGTGAGGGCACTGCCGATATCACCGCCGCGCGTGTTCGCCGCCATGCAGGAGGCCCGCAACGCCGCCGCCAACGAGGAGCAAGCACTATGAGCATGCCCGATTTCCAGTTGCTGCGGCCGACCACCGCCGCCGATGCCGTCGCCATGCGCGCGGCCAACGCCGCCAGCCGCTACATCGCCGGCGGCACCGACCTGCTGCCCAACATCCGCCGCGGCCTGGCGGAACCAGGCGTCGTCATCGACCTCGGCGGCATCGCCGAACTGGCGCACATAGAATCCGGCGGCGATGCCCTGCGCATCGGCGCCGGCACCACGCTGGCGGCCATCGCCGGCGACGCGACGATCCGCGCCCGCTACACCGCGCTGGCCGAGGCCGCCGAAGCGGTGGCCGGCCCGACGCACCGCGCGGCGGCGACGCTGGGCGGCAACCTCTGCCTCGACACGCGCTGCGTCTATTACAACCAGAGCGAATTCTGGCGCGAGAGCAACGACTACTGCATGAAACTGAAGGGCGAAGGCTGCCGCGTTGCCAAGAAATCCAAGCGCTGCTACGCCGCCTTCAGCGGCGACGTGGCGCCGGCCCTGATCGTGCTCGCCGCCGAGCTCGAAATCCTCGGGCCGAAGGGCAGCCGCCGTGTCGCCATCGCCGACTTTTATCGCGACGACGGCATGGCCTGGCTCACCCTGGCGCCCGACGAGCTGCTGGTCGGGGTGCATGTTCCGCTGCACGAGGGCTGGGCCAGCGCCTACGAGAAAGTGCGCGTGCGCGGCGCCATCGACTTCCCGCTGGCCGGCGTCGCCGTGGCGCTGAAGCGCAAGGGCAACGCCATCGAAGACCTGCGCATCGCCTGTACCGGCGTCGCCTCGCGGCCGCTGGCGGTCGACGGCCTGGCCGAACTCAAAGGCAAACCGCTCGATGCCGCGGCGCTGGCCGTAATCACCGGGCAGACCGAGATCGCCGCCGGCGCCATGCGCACCACCGTGGTGGACATGCTCTATCGCCGCGGCGTGGCGCCGGTGCTGGCCCGCCGCCTGACCGAACGACTGTGGAATTCCGCTGCCTGATGGCCGACCTGGGCCTCGATGCCCGGGCGCTTGAAATGAACGAGGAGAAATGCACGTGAGCTATTTCGACGAAGCGACCGAAACCCTGCCGCGCCAGCAACTGGCGGCGCTGCAACTGGGCAAGCTGCAGGCGATGATGGCCGAACTGTGGGGCCGCAACGGCTTCTACACCGCCAAATGGAAAGCGGCCGGCGTGTCGCCGGCGGACATCCGCAGCATGGACGACCTGGCGAAACTGCCCTTCACCAAGAAGGGCGAGCTGATGGACGACCAGGCCGCGAACGGCCCCTTCGGCAGCAACCTGACCTATCCGGTGGAAGCCTACGTGCGCCTGCACCAGACCTCGGGCACCACCGGCGTGCCACTCAAGGTGATGGACACCAACGAATCCTGGGACTGGTGGGGCCGCTGCTGGGGCCACGTGCTGGCCGGCGCCGGCGTCACCGCCTCCGACCGCCTGTTCATGGCCTTCGCCTTCGGCCCCTTCATCGGCTTCTGGGCCGCCGTCGAAGGCGCGCGCAAGATCGGCGCAACCATGATTCCCGGCGGCGGGCGCGACTCGCAGCAGCGTCTCGAACTGATGCGCGAAACGGGCGCCACGGTGCTGTGCTGCACGCCGACCTATGCCCTCCGCCTGGCCGAGGTGGCCCACGAAATCGGCTTCGACATCAGCACGATCCCGATGAAGGCCACGGTGCATGCCGGCGAACCGGGCGCCAACATACCGGCGACCAAGCAGCGCATCCAGACCGCCTGGACCGCCAAGTGCTTCGACCACGCCGGCGCCTCGGAAGTCGGCGCACATTCCTTCGAATGCCAGGTCCAGCCCGGCGGCACGCACCTGATCGAAAGCGAATACATCGCCGAGGTGATCAATCCCGTGACCGGCGAAGCCGTGGCACCGGGCGAGCGCGGCGAACTGGTGATCACCAACCTCGGGCGTTGGGGCTTCCCGGTGATCCGCTACCGCACCGGCGACCTGGTCAAGGCAAATTACGAACGCTGCGACTGCGGCCGCACCTCGCTGCGCTTCGAAGGGGGCATCCTCGGCCGCGCCGACGACATGGTCACGGTGCGCGGCGTCAATGTCTTCCCGGCCGGCGTGGAGAACATCATCCGCAAGTTTGCCGAAGTCGACGAATTCCGCATCACGGTGAACAAGGTCAAGCAGATGGACGAGATGGACATCGAGGTCGAACTCTGCGAAGGGGCCGACCCGGAGGTGGTGCATGAAATCGCCGTCAAGCTCGACTCCATGCTGGCCTTCCGCCCGCGCGTGCACCACGTCGCGCGCAACATGCTGCCGCGATTCGAGATGAAGGCCAAGCGCTTTCATGTGAAGCTCGATTAGCCAGGCATCGCCCTTTGGAGGGCGGACTTCGGCCCGCCCGGTACAACCTCGTCGCCGGATCAAGTCCGGGGCAGGAGGCTGTTCCGGGATAAGAACGTCACCCCGGACCTCGATCCGGGGCCGGAATCCAGCTCGGCTTGCTCCCTCAACACCAGCGGTCGTCGGTGTGATGGCGCTATTGAAACTTCGGAGGCGGACCGAATTGCTTCAAGACCAAAAGTCGGCGCCGGCGACACGGCGTTCAAGGCCTCCCTGCTGGCTTGATCCCTGTGCATGACACCCCCGCACCGCTTTGGTGGAAATCCCATTATTTGACGCAGGGTATTTGGCGCGGCGATAATCCGCCTGCGAGTGCTTTGCTCGCCCTGTCCACCAACCCGCCCGGTCCAGCCATGCCTGCCAACTCCGATTCCCGCAAAAAATCCACCATCGACCTGGGCATGCTGCCCGGACTGGTCGGCTTCCAGTTGCGCATGGCCCAGATCGCCCTGTTCCGCGATTTTTCGCAGGGCCTCGGCGGCGAGGACGTCACGCCCGGGTTGTTCGGCGTGCTGGTCATCATCGAGGCCAACCCCGACCTCAAGCAGAGCGAACTGGCCCGCGCCACCCAGCTCGACCGCTCGACGGTGGTCACCGTGATCGACAACCTGGAACGGCGCGGCCTGGTCGAACGTCGTGCCTCGGTGCATGACCGGCGCTCCAACGCCATCCGCTTGACCGAGGCCGGCACCGCGCTGCTGCGCAAGCTGAAACGCCAGGTCAGTGCGCACGAAAAACGCCTGTTGCAGAACTTCAGCGCGGCCGAGCGCGAAACCTTCATCGCGCTGCTGCAAAAGGTCTTTCCCGAACACCGCTGAGCGCGGAGCGCCGTTCCGCCGGAGACCAAAGGAAGTCCCTGTGGGGCGCTGGCTGTCGTCCATTTTTGATGGACTTCCAATCATTGATGATGTAGACTATCTGCCATCGCAACGGCCTTGCCATGGAGAACCGGTAATGAGTATCAGGATCCGAATCGACCAGCTTTGCGCGCGCATGCACGACACGCCGCAGTACCCGACACAGGGCGCCGTTCTGTTCGTCGACCTCGAACGCGGGGAGACCCACAGCAAGTACCTGCCGGCCGAGATCATGCGCACCTTCCTCGGCGGCCGCGGCGCCAACATGGTGCTGCTCTACAACCTGCTCGACGAAAACAAGGACGCACTCGATCCCGAAGTTCCCTTGATCTTCGGCGCCGGCACGCTGACCGGCAGCATGCCCTCGGCCACGCGCGGCAACTTCACCAGCCGTTCGCCCGACAGCTACGCCTTCCTCGATGCCAGCGCGGGCGATTATTTTCCCGCTTTCACCAAGCGCCTCGGCTACGACCATATCGTGCTGTACGGCCTGGCGCCGCAATGGACGCTGCTGAAAATCTCGCACGATGCCATCGAGTTCCTCGACGCGACACCCTATGTCGGCCTCGACAACCTCGACACCGCCGCCGCCATCGAGCGCGACTTCCAATGCACCGAGCGCAAGGACATGGCGCTGGCGCGCATCACCACGGCCGGCGAGAACCAGGTGCTGTGCAGCGGCATCATGGGCGGCATCAAGTCGATCTGGGCGCGCGGCGGCGGCGGTGCCAAAATGGGCGCGCTGCGCCTGAAGGCCATCATGATCCAGGGCAAGCCGGCCGAGGCGCCGCTGGCGAAGGAACTCAAGGCCCACAACAAGATCATCGGCAAAAAGATCACCTCGACCTCGGTGATCAAGAACGCGCTGAAGCAGGTCGGCACGCCCTTCCTCTACAAGCCGTCGCGGGTGCTGGGCGCCCTGGGCACCCTGAACAACCAGACCACCGCCTGGCACGAATCGCTCGATGCCGACAATTTCGACCCCTACCGGCCGGCCATGGATGGCTGCTTCAAGTGCCCGGTGCAGTGCCGCAATCAGAACGACATGACGCCCGAGGGGAAGGGCGGCTGGGGTTCGGCCGCGCTGATGGGGCTCAAGGGCAACGCCAGCTACGACAAGGCCCAGGCCGACATCGACCACCACAAGCTGCGCACCTACAACGGCATCAAGGGCGACGGAAAGTTCGACAAATACGACAAGGGCGACGGCCCCGAGTACGTCACGGTCGGCAAGTTCGGCCCGATGATCGGCCTGCGCGAGGCGGAACAGGTGCTGCGCCTCAATAACATCCTCAACGACCTCGGCCTCGACTCGGCCTCCACCGGCAGCGCGATTTCCTGGGCCATGGAGCTCTGGCAGCGCGGCGTCATCAACGCCAGCCACACCGGCGGGCTCGACCTGTCGTGGGGCAACTACGACAGCATCGAGAAGCTGCTGTTCATGACCGCGAAGCGCGAAGGCTTCGGCGACACCATCGCCGATTCGGCGCGCGCCGTCGACACCGGCAAGTACCCGCGCGAAGCGCTGGAATACCGCATGGCGGTCAAGGGCCTGTTCCAGTCCGATCCACACGATGCGCGCATCCTCAAGGCCTTCGCCCTCGGCCTTTCGGTCGCCACGCGCGGCATGGACCATTTGCGCAACCGCGTCACGCTGGAAATCAATGCCCGCGTCAATGACGACGCGCCGTTCAAGGCCCAGCTCTACGGCGGCACCGTGGCGCCGCAGCCGAACAGCTACGAGGGCAAGGAAATCGCGGTGCGCCGCTGCGAGAACACCTTCGCCGTCGGCGACTCGGTCGGCATGTGCCGCTTCAACACGAAGCTGTTCAACTCCCCCACCCTGCCCGACTGCGGTGACTTCGCGACGCAACTGCGCACCATGACCGGCGAACCGGTCAGTGCCGAGCAACTTGACGAGGTCGGCCGCAACGTCACCGGTATCGAACACCTGCTGAACTTCCGCCTCGGCCTGCGTGCGAAGGACGACACGCTGCCTGCGCGCTGGTTCGAGGAGACCATCGATACCGGCCCGTTCAAGGGCGAGAAGATCGACCGTGCCGAATTCGACGCCATGAAGCAGCGCTTCTACCAACTCACCGGCCTCAATGCCGAAAGCGTGCCGCACGCCGACTGGCATGAGAAGCTGGCGCTGGCCGCCACCGGCTTCGCCGTCCGCGTCGAACTGCCGCGCCCGCTGCCGGGCGCCCCGGAAAAGTCCATCGTCATCGACCGGCCGGTGGCCAACGTCGCCGAACTGCGCATGGCCCTGCGTCGCCACCTGCCGGAAGCCCGCAAGTCGCTCGACGATCCGTCGTGGAACATCACGGTGAATGGCGAAATGGTGCTTTCCGGTGAAGCCGCCAGGGCCCTGTCGAGCGGCGATCGCGTGCAACTGGTGCCGATCATCGCCGGCGGCTGATAGGTCCGGATAGCCCGCAAAAACTGTCGGCTTGCCTTGGCCTGCGACATGGAAGCCGGCGCACGTCATCGGCTTGCCATCCCGTATCTGCGATACTCCGCGGCAGCGAACGAAATCGGTTCCTGGCGCAAGCGTTCGAGCGGGCTCATGCGCTTGCGGTGCTGAAGCCCGAACCGCCCGATCGCGGTTTTGTATCCGGATATCCAGTGGAGTGCTGAAAATGTCATGGCGTCGATTTCCGGCGTGCGTCCGGCGGATTTTTGCGATACAGGCAATTCCCGGCCGGCCTGCCGCAGCCTGCCGCCCATGAGCGGCGAGCTGTCTCCGGTCTTCATCTTCAGTTCCGCCGGAAGGACCGGCAGCACCCTGCTGCAGCGCCTGCTGATTTCGACCCACGAAATCATGATCTGGGGCGAACACGACGGTGCCATGGTCGCGGCTTCCAGCCAGTTGCTCAGGCGCCTGCGGGCCTGGCGTGAGCTGACCGGCGGCCCTCACCAGCAGGAAGCTTTCGCCCGCCACGGTCACGATGCCTGGATTCCCAACCTGACGCCGCCGATCGAGGCCTTCATCGACGGCCTGCGCGCGTTGTTCACCGAATCGATGGGGGCCGAGGCACGCCGCCTGGGCTATCCGCGCTGGGGCTTCAAGGAAATCCGCCACGACGGCAACGACGCCCTGCTGCTGAAAACCCTGTTTCCAGACGCGCGCTTCATTTACAGCGTGCGCCACCCGGCGGACGCCCTGCGCTCCCTGAAATCGACCGGATGGTACGGCCTGCATTGCGGGTCGGACCCGGTGCGCTTCGCGTCGATCTGGACCACCAGCGTCCAGTCACTGCTGCAGTCCGCGCCACGCCTGGGCCAGGTGCTGATCGTCAGGTATGAAGACATGGTCGCCGATCCGCAGGTCGTGGTGGACGCCATGGCCACCCATGTCGGAATCGCTCCCGAACGTTTCGACCTGGCGGCCTTCGGTCGCCGTCATCGCGGCAGTTCCAATCCGCCCGACGCCCTGTCCAGTGCGGACCGTCAGGCGCTGGCAGCGCCGGAACTGGTGCGCACGGCCCAACTGCTCGGCTACGGCGTCACGGAAGACACGCAGGCCGGCTGAAGCCCCGTCCAAGAGTCGGCGCCCCAGAGGAACTTCCTTCGGTCGCTGGCGCCACGCCCCCGATGCCCCGACTCAGCGCGGAGAGAAGGCCATGCTGCAGATCAGGCCGACCGCCGCGCCGATGGCGACTGTACTGCCTATCATCGCCAGCACCGGCGTCGTTGACGCGACCAGCACCGCGAACACGATGAAGGTCGAGGCGCCGGCGAGAAGCACCGAAAGGCTGGTCCGCTGGCGCTCGGCGGCATCCGGCGACAGGGTAGCGAAGAACAGCGCGTAGTTCGAGGCGACGCCCGCCACCAGCAGCAAGGCAACAAGGTTGAACACGGTGAGGCTGCCCGCGAGCAGCAGCAGCGCGCCGGCCGTGATCGACACCGTCGCCACCAGTGTCGCCAGCATCGCGCCCAGCGCCCGCCGATCGCGAAGCTGCAGCGCAATCACCAGGAATATGCCGACGGCGCCAAGCAACGCGGTGTGCAAGGTTTGCCGGCGATAGTCCGCGACCAGTGCTTCCACGTCGCCTTGCAAGTCGAGCAGGCTGACTCCGGGCAGGTTCGCCTGGCGCAGCTTGGCGCCGATGCGGTGTCCCGGCACGGGGCCGCGCAGCAGGATCAGCACCGTGGCACCGTCCTCCGACTCGATCACCTGGCCGGCGAGCCAACTGCCAATCAGGGTTCCCGCGTAATGGCTGCGTTCGATCGGCGGTCGATTGCGCGCGGCGGCCACGTCCGCGAGGAAGGCTTCGAAGGCGGTCGCCCGGAGCCGGCTCTCCTCGAGTGCCTTGCCGAGCCGCGCGCGCAGCGCTTCGGGCTCGGGCAGCGCGGCTTGCCGCGCGCGCTGCACGGCGCGGCTTGGCAACAATTGGGCGGGACTGTCGTAGCCGCGCATCTCACCCTCGCGCACCAGGCGATCCAGCGTCGCCGCGGCGGCCTCGGCCCGTAGCAATGCCTGATCGACATCGGCACCGCGCACCGCCAGCATCGAACGCAACTCGGCGGCGCCGATATCGTCGCGCCATTGCAGGTCGCGCGCCGTGTCCTGCGCCGAACTGGCCGACAGCGCATCGAGGTTGTCGCGCCACATCGATTCCCCACGCGCCGCGATCAGCGCCGCCATGGCGACCGCCAGCAGCAGCAAGGGCCAGCGAAAGCCGCGCAGAACCCGGGTGACGCGCGCCAGGCCTGCCTCCACCCGGCGCGAAGCATCGCGCCGGGGCGCCGGCAACAGCTCGGGCAGCAGCCAGCGCGTACAGGCTCCGGCCACGACCAGGCCGACGATGGAGAACAGGCCGAGTTGCTGCAGTCCCTGGAAGCCGGAGAAGAACATCGCCGCGAAGCCGATCAGGGAGGTGGCGACGGCTAGCCAGAGCGTCGCCCAGAATGTCGACGCATGACGTCCGTCGCCATCGCGCTGGACGAAGCTGTAGATCGCGTAGTCCACCGCTTCGCCCAGCAGCGTGATGCCGAAGGCCAGCGTAATGCCGTGGATGCTGCCATTGACCAGGCCGGCGGCTGCAAACCCGGCGAGCGTGCCGGTGCCGACCGGAATGATCGCCAGCAGCAGGAAGCGTGGGCTGCGCAAAACCCACAGCAGCAGGGAACAGACCAGCACGGTCGCGATCATCGACAGCATCCCGGCGTCGCGGCCGATGGCGTCGTGCGACAGCACGTTGAAGTGGCCGGCGCCCGCGAACTCGATGGCCGGGATGGGGACCGTGGCGGGCCAGTCCTTCAGTACCGCCTGCGCCGAACCGCGAACGACGCCGATGGCGTCGCGCACACCGTCGATGTCGTGCCCGCGCGCGGCGGTCTCCAGCATAAGCAGCACGGCACGACCGTCGGCGGAAAACCAGACATCGGCGTCGCCGCGCGTCTTGAATTGCGCCGAACCGTGCTCCAGCAGTTGCAGTGATTCGAGCGTCGGATCGGCGGCGGCAAGCGATTTGATCGCGCCGCCGCGAAAAGAAACCAGTTCGCCCTCCAACCGGCGCATTGCCTCGGCCAGCCCGTCCGCCGAGAACGCCTGCGGGGTGACGCCGGGGCTCAGCAGGTAACGTGCGGAAAACAGGCGCTCGCGCTCTGCCTCATGGCGCGAAACGTCGCCGTTGCTGACCCAGGCGAAGGCGCTGTTCGCGGCCAGCAGGTCGCGCAAGGCATGGCTCGCGGCGGCCAGCGCCTCGCGCTCGGCCGTTTTCGGCGGCGACGCTCCGGCTGCCGGAAGACGCAGGCCGACGATCAGGATGCGCGTCGAGATGCCGTCACGCAGTTGCCCGGCCATCAGGCGCTGCTCGGCATTGGCCGGCCCAGGCAGGAAGGACGTCGCGTCGGTGACGACGCCGGTGCGCGTGACCTGCAGCGCCGACAGCACGACCACCAGCAACCAGAGCAGCCAGAAGCCGCGCCTCATCCGGGGGACTACCTGCCCGGCCGCGCAGCGGCAGGAGAGCGCAAAAGGATGGTCAATTCATTGACGTCGCCGCCGGTCTCGGTGGTTTCCACCACCTGCACCTGACCGCGTTCGCCGCGCACGACGATCTGCGCGATGCCGCGCCGGACCGCCGCATCGCGTGGCCGCAGGCGGATCTCCCAATGATCGAGGCCGCCGGTCAATTGCGTGTCGAAATGCTGGCGTAGCGGCCTGGCATCGCCCGCCAGAACGGCCCGCAAGCCGTGGGCGTAGGCCGCCAGTGCCGGTTGCGCGTCCAACCGGATCGCCTGCGCCGCACCCTGCGCACCCTGGATCGTGATTGCATCGAGGCCGACCGTCATGCGCTCCTTGATCGGCGTCACGGTCTGCTTCTCGAAGCTGCCGGACGGCTGGTAGCTAAGCGTGCCGCGCGATTCGAGCGGAGTGGCGGCCAGCGCCGAAGAGCGCCGCTCGATGAAGGGCGCGGCCTTCAGCGGTTGGCTCGCCACGGCGGCAAGCACCCGTGCCAGCATGTCATCCACGACGGCCGGCGCGGCGGATTGCGCTTTTGCGGGCCACGAAAGCCAAAGCAACATGGTCGCCACCAAGCCGCACACGCACGCGCGGGCAGCACGCCCGGCGCCGGACAGGCCGGACCCGGTCGGCGGAGGCATCAGGTGGTCGCCTTCATGTCGAGGTAGTCCGGCTCATCGGGCGATTATAGGCGCCGCACCACTACGCTCCACGAGCCTGGCCCCCGATTGACGGCCTCCTTTCGGCACGGGATACTCGCGTGGTTCCGCTGATGACGCCAACGCCCGTGAACTCCGTCCCGACTCCACCCCGGTCCGACGACTCGATCCGCGCCCGTTCGATCGCCAAATACCGCAAGCGCGCCGCCGGCTACGACGCGAGTTGCGGGCCGACGCAAGGGATCCGCGAACGCGCGGTCGCCGCGCTGGGTTTGCAGCCGGGGCAGCGGGTGCTGGATGTCGGCTGCGGCACCGGGCTCAGCCTGCCCCTGCTGCAGGCCGCCGTCGGCGCGGACGGCGCGATCTACGGCTGCGACCAGAGCCCGGAGATGCTGGCGATCGCGGAACGCCGCCGGATCGAATCCGGGTGGGGCAACGTTATGCTGATCCAGTGCGCGGCCCAGGAACTGAGCCTGCCCGAACCGGTCGATGCGCTGCTGTTCCATTATGCGCACGACGTGCTGCGCTCGCCGGTCGCGCTGGCGCGACTGATGGCCTGCGCGCGTCCCCGGGCGATGGTCGCGATCGCCGGCATCAAGTACTTCTCCGGCTGGCTGGCGCCGCTGAATCCCTGGGTCTACCTGAAGAACCACGGCTACAACGGGTCGCCAGGCGAACTGACGACGCCGTGGGATCGCATCGCGCCGCTGCTCGACGACTGGGCCATGACACCTACCCAGTTGGGCATGGGCTACATCGGGCACGGACGGGTCGCCGCGGGGATGCCGGCATGACCGGGAAATCAGGCCGCGCAAATCCGGTCTTCAAGATCGTAGCTGTACGCACCTGACTTCCCTGAAAAACGCCGCGCGTTCGACCGTCGAATCCGCGGCCAGAACACGGGGCGAACTGCGCGTTGCCGTCCCGAAGTAAACAAGCGCGACATGAAAACCGACAAGGGCAAGCTTGTCGCCTATCGCGCCCGCGTCTCGACGACGTTCCACCACGCCGCTTGAATCGGCGGCGGACGACTCCCGCCGTATTGCCAGCGCCGACTTTTGAAGCGCGGGCCCGCTAGCGGCGCGTCAGGACCATGCGGACCGTGCCATTGGCCGCAGTTGCCGGTACGACGCCACAGTCCAATCCGGCGTCCGCGGCCAGGACCACCAGCGCACCGACGGCCGTGCCAAGCGCGTATCGGTCGCCGGCGGCCGCGGCGTCAAGTTCGACCTCGAGCGTCAAGGATCCGCCGTTGGGCTCCATATCCGGCAGTCGGATGGTCAATCCTGCTGCGGGGAGAAATGGCAGGTGGCGATCCATTTCGCAGCGCATTATTGCCAACGCCTCGCGCAGGGCAGGCGCCGCTGCAGGCGGCCGCGCAGAGGAGCGCCCGTCGCGTGCGCGGTCGAGCACCGCCGCGACAAGTTCGGCGATGCCCTCCCCCGACAACGCGCTGACCGGATGGATGGTCGGCGCCTTGCGCCACAGCGGCGCGACGCCCTGCAAAGCCTGGCAGGCCTGCTTTGCCCCGGGTGCATCGCTCTTGCTCACCACCAGCAGGTCCGCCAGTTCGAGGATGCCGGCCTTGATCGCCTGCAGCTCGTCGCCCAGCCCGGGCGGAAAAACCACCAGCAGGGAATCGGCGAGTTGCGCGACATCGATTTCGGACTGTCCAGTGCCGACGGTTTCCACCAGCACCAGGTCGAAACCGGCCGCATCCATCAGGCGCACCATCTGCCCTGCGGCGCCGGTGAGGCCGCCGAGGCTGCCGCGCGTGGCGGTGGAGCGCACGAAGCATCGGTCGTCACCGGCGGTTTCGCCGATGCGGAAGCGGTCGCCGAGCAGCGCACCGCCAGTGACCGGGCTCGACGGATCGACCGCCAGCACTGCGACGCGATGCCCGGCCGCCAGCAACTGCCGCGCCAGGACGCCGACCAGGGTGGACTTGCCGGCGCCCGGCGGGCCGGTAATGCCGATCACATGGGCGCGCCCGAGCCGGTCCGCGAGCGCGGCAAGCAGCGCGGCGGCGGACGCCGGATCGCGCTCCGCCAGCGACAGCGCGCGCGCCAGGGCGGGACGTTGTCCGGCCGCGATGTTGCATGCCAGTTGTTCCAGGGAAAAATCCATGCGTTGCACCCGTTGCTATTGACACCCTCTGTGTACTGCGTATACAGTATCCAGTATTCCATGACGCGAGCGCAACAGTGCGATCGATTCTGCCATGAACACGTCAATCAAGCCCCTGGAACGACCGGCAGGCCTGGCCGACCGGGTCTACAACCAGTTGCGCGACAACATCGGCAGCCATCATATCCGCCCCGGTGAGCGCCTTCAGGAAGTCAGCCTCGCGGCGCAGCTAGGCGTATCGCGAACCCCGGTGCGCGAAGCCCTCGCCCGGCTCGAAAGCGAAGGCATGATCGTGGTCGAAGGGCGCGGCTTCGTGGTTCCCGAACTGACCGATGCCGACATCGCTGAAATCTACGAACTGCGCTTCCTGCTGGAACCGGCGGCTGCCCGCAGCGCCGTCGCCGAAGTGACCGGAACCAGCGACCTGGCCAGCATGTCCTCGGCAATAGACGATGCGGTCGCCGCCGAAAAAAGCGGCGACTTTCGTGCCTTCCTCGAGGCCAACAGCCGCTTCCACTATGCCTGGCGGGCGCTGGTGCCCAACCGGCGCATGTCCAAGCTGCTCGACCAGTATGTCGGCCATGTGCGTTTCCTGCGCGTACTGACCCTGGGCGACCCGGCCGCCCGCAAGGCCGCCCTGACCGGCATGAAATACATCCACGCCGCGTTCAAGAAACGCGACGCCGACGCCGCTGCGACGGCGATGCACAAGCACCTGGAGGCGGCCAGGCTCTTTCTGGTCAAGGCGATCGAACAGATCGACAAGGAAAAGGCCGCGGAACAACACGCCTCAGGGCCATAAAACGAATGTCGACACGAGCCGCGGCGCAACCCGCGACATTTCAGAACTGCCACCCATCCCGAACCGAGCCATGACCTACAAAGCAGAAATCCCCTACGGCGCTTATTGGAGCACTCCCTTCGCCCGCTGGCAGGGCAGCTTCGCCAACCTGCACAGCGTGGAATTCGCCGCCCATGTCGCCAAAGCCGAACTGGCGAAGCGCAAGCTCGACCCCAAGGTCTTCGACTATGGCGTACTGGGATTCTCGGTGCCGCAGAAGCATTCCTTCTACGGCCTGCCCTGGCTCACCGGCCTGATCGGCGCCGGCCAGGCCGGCGGCCCGACGCTGATGCAAGCCTGCGCCACCGGCGTGCGCAGCCTGCTTGCTGCCGCCCAGGAAATCGAAGTCGGCATGTCCTCGGTGGCGCTAGCCATCAATTGCGACCGCACCTCCAACGGCCCTCACCTCTACTACCCGAACCCGAAAGGCCCGGGCGGCACCGGTGCCGCCGAAGACTGGGTGATGGATAACTTCAACTGCGACCCGCTGGGGCCGCATGCCATGCTGCAAACGGCGGAGAACGTCGCCACCAAACACGGCATCGGCACGGCCGAGCAGCACGCGCTGGTGCTGCGCCGCGAGGAACAGTACCGCATGTCGCTCGAGAACGACTCGGCCTTCCTCAGGCGTTTCATGACCCTGCCGTTCGACGTGCCGGCGCCCAACTTCAAGAAGTCGGCGGGCAGCATGGCCGGCGACGAAGGCATTTCGCATTCCACGCCCGAAGGCCTCGCCAAGCTGAAGCCGGTGATGGCCGGCGGCTGCGTCACCTTCGGCGGCCAGACCCACCCGGCCGACGGCAATGCGGCGATCATCGTCACCAGCGGCGAAATGGCGCGCGAGCTTGCCACCGACAAGAACATCGCGGTGCGCCTGCACGGCTTCGGCCTCGCCCGCGTGCCGGTGGCCTTCATGCCGGAAGCCACGGTGCCGGCGGCCAAACGCGCCCTGGAGCAGGCCGGCAAGACGATCGCCGACATGAAGGTGATCAAGACGCACAACCCGTTTGCGGTCAACGACCTCTACTTCGCCAAACAGACCGGCTGCGACCTCAACACCATGAACAACTACGGCTGTTCGCTGGTCTGGGGCCATCCGCAGGCACCCATGGGCACCCGCGCCATCATCGAACTGATCGAGGAACTGGCCATGAAGGGCGGCGGCTTCGGCCTGTTCACCGGCTGCGCGGCGGGCGATACCGCCATGTCCGTCGTCCTGGAAGTCGGCGACGCGTGAGCGCCACCCGCCGGACCGTCCCAAAGGTGGCACAGCCAGCGACCTTGAGCGGGCTTTGCCCGCGAACCGGGGGCATCTCCTTCACTGCGAAGGGGGCCGGGGGGATGGTCCAATGAGTGTGGCGAACTGGATTTCGGACAACGCCGGGCGCATCCCGGACAAGACCGCCATCCGCTTTTCCGGCCGGCATATTTCCTATGCCGGGTTTTCGGCCATGGTCGAGCGCATTGCCGCGGCTCTGGCGGCTTCCGGCGTGAAGCGCGGCGACTGCGTATCCTTCCTCGGCTTCAACCGCCCGGAAATGCTGGCATTGTTGTTTTCCTGCGCCCGGCTGGGCGCCCTCTTCATGCCGCTCAACTGGCGGCTGGCGGCGCCCGAGCACAGGCAGATGTTGCAGGACTGCCCGCCCAGGGTGCTGATCGTCGAAGCGGAATTCCTCGCCCAGACCCAAGGCATCGGCGAGGCGCTGGCCGGCATGGTCCTGGTCGCCATCGGCGCGCCGTCCGCTGGCTGGACGAACTGGGACGACTTCTGCGCGCAAGGCACGCTGCCGGCACCACGCGATCCCGCCATCGACGAAGAAACGCCGCTCTTGATCTGCTATACGTCGGGCTCGACCGGCAAACCCAAAGGCGTTTTGCTGGCGCAGCGCGCGATCGCCTGCAATGCCGCCAACAGCGTGGACATGCACGGTTTGACGGCCGGCGACGTGATCCTCAACACCCTCCCGCTATTCCATGTCGGCGGCCTCAACAACCTCACCACGCCGGCCCTGCAAGCCGGCTGCACGGTGGTGCTGCATGCGAAGTTCGATCCCGACCTGACCTTCGATGCCCTCGAACGCGAAAACATCACGCTGACCGTGCTGGTCCCGGCGCAACTCGACATGATGATGGCGCATCGCCGTTGGGCCAGCGCCGACTTTTCACACCTGCGCATGATCACCACCGGCTCGAGCATCGTACCGCGTCACGTGATCCTCGCCGTCCATGCCAAGGGCGTGCCGCTGGTACAGGTCTATGGCTCGACCGAGACCTGCCCGATCGCTGTCTACCTCAAGGCCGACGACGCGATGCGCAAGGTCGGCTCCACCGGCCGGGTTGGCCTGCATTGCCAGTTGCGCCTGGTGGACAGTAACGGCCTCGACGTCAAGCCCGGCGAAACCGGCGAGATACTGATCAAGGGCGACAACGTCATGAGCGGCTACTGGCAGGCGCCACAAGCCACCACCGCCGTGCTCGAGAATGGCTGGTTCCGCAGCGGCGACATGGGCCACCTCGACGAGGACGGATTCCTCTATGTCGATGGCCGCAGCAAGGAAATGATCATCTCGGGCGGCGAGAACATTTACCCGGCGGAGATCGAAAACCTGCTGATCGAGTCGCCGGACATCGCCGAAGCCACGGTGATCGGCAAGCCCGACGTACGCTGGGGCGAGATCGTGGTCGCCGTGGTGGTACCCAGGGAAAACAGCACGCTCAGCAGCGAGCAGGTAATGAAGCTTCTGGAAGGCCGCATCGCAAGATTCAAACATCCCAAGGAAGTGGTGCTGGTCAAGGCCTTGCCCAAGACCGCGCTGGGCAAGATACGCAAGGAAGACGTGCGGCAGATGGTCGCGCAAACCGCCTGAAACCGGAACAACCTGATGAATACACGGAGCAGAACTCATGGCGCTTAAGATCGGAATCGACGTCGGCGGCACTTTCACGGACTTCGTCGTCACCCGCGACGACGCCGAGCCGGCGATTTTCAAGACCTTGTCCACGCCATCCGATCCTTCGATCGCGGTGGTCAACGGCCTCACCGACATTGCCGCCAGCATGATTCCGCCGCTGTCGCTGGAAGCCTTCGCGCCGACCATCGACACCATCGTGCATGGCACCACGGTAACGACCAACGCGACCCTGACCGGCACCGGCGCGAAATGCGGCCTGCTGACCACCGAAGGGGTGCGCGACGCGCTGGAAATGCGCCGCGGCATCCGCGAGGAGCAGTACAACAACCGCTACACCAACGTCAAGCCGCTGGTGCCGCGCTATCTGCGTGCCGGTATCACGGGCCGCCTCGACCGTGATGGCAAGGAGACGACCGCGCTCGACCTGGCGCAGATCAAGCAGGCGATTGCCCTGTACAAGCAGGAAGGCGTGCAGGCGGTGTCGATCTGCTTCATGAACTCTTTCGCCAATCCTGCCCACGAGCAGGCGGCGGCGGAACTCGTGCGCAAGGAAATGCCCGGCGCCTATCTATCGGTGTCGACCGACCTTCTGCCCTCGATCCGCTTCTACGAGCGCGTCAGCACCACGGCGCTGAATTCCTACGTCGGCCCCAAGCTGAACCATTACCTCGACCAACTGGTCGGCCGCCTCAAGGGTATCGGCTTCAAGAATCTGCTGCTGATCATGCAGTCCAATGGCGGCGTCATCTCGCCGCAGCTGGCGCGCGAGAAGGCTGCGCTTACGCTGCTCTCCGGTCCCGCCGGCGGCCCCGGCGCCGGGCTGTTCTACGTGCGCCTGCACGGCCAGAACAAGTGCATCACCACCGACATGGGCGGCACCAGCTTCGAGGCATCAGTCGCGGTCGATGCGCCGATGATCAAGAACGACGGCGAAATCGCCCGCCACAAGATCGCCCTGCCCATGCTCGACATCCACACCATCGGCGCCGGCGGCGGCTCGATCGGCTGGCTCGACGAAGGCGGCATGCTGCGCATGGGCCCGCAAAGCGCCGGCGCCGACCCCGGCCCGGCCTGCTACAGCAAGGGCGGCCGGCTGCCGGCCACCACCGACGCCAACGTGGTGCTCGGCTACCTCGACCCTGGCTTCTTCGCCGGCGGCCGGATGAAGCTCGACGCCGCCGCCGCACGCGCCGCGATCGAGGAGCACATCGCCAAACCCATGGGCCTGTCGATCGAGGAAGCCGCGGCCGGAATGTACCGCGTCGCCTGCAACAACATGGCCCAGGGCGTGCGCGAGGTGACCATCAAGCGCGGCTTCGATCCGCGCGAATTCCCCTTCATTCCCGCCGGCGGCGCCGGCCCGATCCATTCCTGCCTGATCTGCAGCGAGCTCGAAATCCCGCTGCAGATCGTGCCGCGCGAATCCTCGGTGCTGTGCGCCTTCGGCATGCTGATGAGCGAACTCAAGCACGACTTCGTGCGCACCTTCGTCGCCCGCCTCGAAGCCATCGACTGGGCGAAACTGACCTCGATGATCGACGAGATGTCGGCCGAGGGCACACGGCAACTGGTCGAGGAGCGCATCGCCGAAGAACGCCGCCGCTACGAAGTCAAGTTCGACTGCCGCTACATCAAGCAGTACCACGAGGTGTCCTTCAAGGTGCCGCGCGAACTGATCGACGCCCGCGATACCGTCGCCATCGCCGCCGCCTTCAACGCCGAGCACAACCGCTTGTACGGCTATTCGCTGGAAGCCGAGAAGACGCCGATGGAAATCATCAATGTCCGCGTCCAGGCGATCGGCATCACCGACAAGCCGACCTATCGCCGGGAGGCCTGGGACGGCGCCGATGCCTCAAAGGCACTGAAGGGCAAGCGCAGCATGTACATCCCGGAAACCAAGACCTTCCGCGACACCCCGGTCTACGACGGGCACAAGATGCATTTCGGCAACCGCATCACCGGCCCGGCGATGATCGAGCAGGTCACCACGGCCATCTTCGTCAGCGACGCCTACGACTGCGCGGTGGATGCCCTGGGTTCCTTCGTCATCTGGCAGAAGGGCCGCGAGGATCTCGCCACGGCCTGCTTCAAGGACAAACAGGAGGTAACAGCATGAGCACCAAGATCGATCCCATCCTGCTTTCCGTCTATGCGCGGACCTTCAAGTCGATCACCGACGAGATGAGTATTTCAATGGAGCAGACCACGCGCTCGCCCATCCTGTGCGAGGCCAAGGACTACGTCACCGGACTCTACGATGCCGATGGCAACATGCTGGAGCAGACCGAGAACCTGCCCATCCTGGCCTTCTCGCTGGCGCCGGTGTGCAAGTACATCAAGGAATACTTCGGCGACGAGATCTATCCGGGCGACGTGATCTTCCACAACGACGTCTTCAGCCTGGGCAACCAGAACAACGACGTCGCCGCCTTCAAACCGGTGTTCTTCGAGGACAAGCTGGTGGCCTGGACGGCGGTCAAGGGCCATCAGGCCGACATCGGCGGCAACGTCGCCGGCGGCTACAACCCGAACGCGGTCGAAGTCTGGCAGGAAGCCCTGCGCATCCCGCCGGTCAAGGTGGTCGAGCGCGGCAAGCTGCGCAAGGACGTGTGGAACCTGATCTTCGCCAACGTGCGCCTCGACATCGTGCAGCACGACATGAAGGCGGAGATGGGCGCCTGCACCGTCGGTGAGCGCCGCCTGCTGGAGTTGCTGAAGAAGTACGGCATCGAAAGCTACGAAAGCCACAAGCAGGCCCTGTTCGAGGCCACGCGCAAGATGATGGAAGCCGAGATCGCCAAGATCCCCAACGGCAAGTACTCGGGCGAAGGCTACGTGTACTTCGATGGCCGCTTCGTCGGCTCGAAGTACACCATCCGCGTCGATATCGAAGTCAAGGACAAGCACATCAAGTTCGACTACTCGAAGACCGACCCGCAGACCAACGGCTTCGTGAACGGCACCTTCACTTCCAGCGCCTCCGCCACCATCCTCACCCTGCTGCAGATGGTGAACCCGGACATCCCGCACAACGAAGGCATGGTGCAACCGATCGAGATCGTGATCCCGAGCGGCACGATACTGAATGCGGCCTACCCGAAGGCCACCACCTTCGGCAACCACCTCTGCCCGCCCAATGCCGACGCCATCCAGCGCGCGCTGGCCCCGGTGATGCCCGACCGCGTTACCGCCGGCTGGAACAACCTGCTGGCATCGCTGACCACCGGCCTCGATCCGAAGAACAACGAGAAGTACGTGGACATCGGCTTCATGGGCTTGAAGGGTGGCTCCGGCGCGATGCAGGGCACCGACGGCTACGACCACATCGGCATGATCGACGCCTCCGGCGGCGTGCTCGACCAGGACTACGAGATGTTCGAGCAGCAAACGCCGCACACCCTGATCCGCCACGAACTGCTGACCGACTCGGCCGGCGCCGGCGAATGGCGCGGCGGCCTCGGCGTCGAAACCATCTTCACCATCGGCTCCGACGACACGCAACTGGTGACTTTCGGCGACGGTGACTTCGAACCGGCCTTCGGCCTCTTCGGCGGCGGCGAAGGCGGCCTCAACTTCATCCGCCTGTACTACCCCGACGGCCAGACCGTGGTGCCGAAGAACAAGGACCTGATCACCGGCGTGCCCAAGGGCACCCGATACCACCAGGTCGCCAGCGGCGGCGGCGGCTACGGCGACCCGAAGAAGCGCGACCGCAAACTGCTGGCCGAGGAAATCAGGAACGGCGTGGTCACGCCCGAGGCGGCGAAGCGCGATTACGGCTACGAGGCCGCCTAGACCAATGAACTTCGCACTCACTGAAGACCAGCAACAGATCCGCGACACCTTCGCGCGTTTCTGCGACGAGCGCATCGCGCCGCAGGCCGAGGCGCTGGACGAGGCGAAGCAATACCCGCGCGCCCTGTTCCAGGAACTCGCCGACCTCGGCTTCTTCGGCATGCGCTATCCCGAGAATGCCGGCGGTACGGGGATGGCGTTGACCGAGTTCGCCATGGCGCTGCAGGAAATCTCGCGCGGCTCGATGTCGCTGGCCGGCGCCGTGGCCATGCAGTCGCTGATGGGCACCAAGTTCCTGCATCTGCTGGGCAACGCCGACATCATCGAGCGCCTGTTCAAGCCGGCGCTGCGCGGCGAGAAGATCGGCGCGATCTGCATGACCGAGCCGAATGCCGGCTCCGACCTCGATTCGATCGCCACCACGGCGAAGAAGATCGAGGGCGGCTACGTCATCAACGGCCAGAAGACCTGGATCACCTCGGCGCCGGTGGCCGACTTCTTCACCGTCTTCGCCCGTGCCGGCGAGGAAAAGAAACTCACCATCTTCCTCGTCGAAAAGCACTTCAAGGGTCTCATCATCGGCCGCGAGATCCACAAGATGGGCGTCTGGGCCCTGCCGACGTCCGAGGTCGCCTTCGACGAATGCTTCGTCCCTGACAGCCACCGCCTCTCGCAGGCCGAAGGCGACGGCGAAAGCCACCTGCGCAAGACCCTGGGCGAAATCCGCATCATCACCGGCGCCATGGGCCTCGGCGTGGCCCACGCGGCGCTGGCCGAGGCGGTGCGCTACGCCGGCGAGCGCAAGCAGTTCGGCAAGCCTATCAACCGCTACCAGGCGATCCAGATGAAGCTGGCCGAAATGGCCACCGAACTCGAAGCCGCCGAACACCTGGTGTATTACGCCGCCTGGCGGCGTGACGCCGGCAAGCCGTATCACAAGGAGGCGGCAATGGCCAAGCTGTTCGCCACCGAAACGGCGGCCAAGGTCTGCGACCAGGCCGCGCGCGTCTTCGCCTCCTACGGCTACGCCATGGAATACCCGGTGCAAAGGTATCTGCGTGACGTGCGCTTCACGCTGATCGGCGGCGGCACCAGCGAAATCCTCAAACTCATCATTGCCAAGGAAGTTTCCGCATGAGCAACAGACCCATCAAGGTTTTGCTGGGCAAACCGGGCCTCGATGGCCACGACCAGGGCGCCAAGGTCGTCGCCCGCGCCATGATGGACGCCGGCTTCGAGGTCATCTACACCGGACTGCGCCAGACGCCGGAACAAATCGCGCGCATCGCCCTCGAAGAGGACGTCGACGTGATTTCCCTTTCCAGCATGGCCGGCTCACACATTCCCTTCTGCCGCAAACTGAAGCCGCTGCTCGAAGAAGCCGGGCTGACCGACAAGCTCTGGGTGATCGGCGGCAACCTGCCTGCGCAGGACCACGACGCCCTGCGCGAACTCGGCTTCAAGGGCATCTTCCCCTCCGGCTCCAAGCTCGATGCCATCACTGACTACATCCGGAGTGAAGTGAAATGAATGCTCCGCAGAAACCCGAACTGAAGAAAGTCATCAACGAATCCGGCATTGAGGTCAAGCCGCTGTACACCTCGGCAGACGTCGAGGCCAGCGGCGGCATGGCGATGGTCGGCGAGCCCGGGGCTTACCCTTTCACGCGCGGCATCCACCGCGAGATGTACCGCAAGCAGCCCTGGACCATGCGCCAGTACGCCGGCTTCGGCAATCCGGCGGACACCAACCAGCGCTTCAAATACCTGATCGCCAACGGCCAGACCGGCCTCAACGTCGCCTTCGACCTGCCGACCCAGATCGGCCTCGATTCCGACGACCCGCTGGCCGAAGGCGAGATCGGCCGCGTCGGCATGTCGATCGACACGCTGCGCGATTTCGAGATCGCCTTCGACGGCATCGACCTGAAGAAGATCACCGTCTCGCTGACCATCAACGGCGCGGCGGCGATCCTGATCGCCATGTACCTCGCCATGGCCGAAAAGCGCGGCTACGACATCAAGGAGTTGCGCGGCACGGCGCAGAACGACATCCTCAAGGAATTCATCGGCCGCGGCACCTGGATCTTCCCGGTCGAACCCTCGATCCGCCTGGTCGGCGACACCATCGAGTACTGCGCGAAAGAAGCGCCGAAATACACCCCGGTCTCGGTCTGCGGCTACCACATCCGCGAATCCGGGGCGACCCCGGCGCAGGAAATGGCCTACGCCTTCTGCATCGCCAAGGCCTATGCCGACGACGCCATCAAGCGCGGCCTGCCGGTGGACGAATTCGCCGGCAGGCTCTCCTACAACTTCAACATCTTCGGCAACATCTTCGAGCAGGTCTGCAAGTTCCGCGCGGGGCGCAGCCTGTGGGCCAAGATCATGAAGGAGCAGTACGGCGCGGAAAAGCCCGGCTCGATGTGGCTGCGCATGATCGCGGCGGGCGGCGGCGGCGGCCTGACCTTCGAGCAGCCCGAGGTCAACATCGTGCGCGGCGCCTACTACGCCCTGATCTCGGCCCTGTCGGGCACGCAGACCATGGCGCTGTGTTCCTACGACGAGGCCTACACCATACCCACCGAATACTCGGCGCGACTGTCGCTGCGCACCATGCAGTTGCTGATCGCGGAGATGGGACTCACCGAGACCGTCGATCCCCTGGCCGGCTCCTTCTACGTCGAGACCATGACCAACGAGATGCGCGCCAAGATGGAGGAAATCATGGCCGAAGTCGACGCCCAGGGCGGCATCGTCAAGATGGTGGCCGAGGGTACCATCCAGGCCAAGGTCTCGGCCCAGGCCTACGGCATGCAGCGCAAGATCGATTCCGGCGAGTTTCCCAAGGTCGGCGTCAACTGCTACAAGAACGAGCAGGAAGAAGACCATCCGGTCGAATTCCATCCCTACAACGAAGACGATGCCCGGGTGCAGATCGAGAGTCTCACGCGCATCCGCGCCGAGCGCGACAACACGGCGGTGGATGCCGCCTTGGCCAGGCTGCGCGCGGACGCGGCAGCCGGAACCAACGTCATGCCGGCCCTGATGGCGGCCGTCAAGGCCTATGCCAGCGTCGGCGAAATGACCAAGGAACTGGTCAGCGTTTTCGGGCGCTACCAGGAACCGATTAAGTTCTGAGGAAAATGAAATGACCGAACTGAAACACTACTTCGCACCCACCAGCCTCGACCAGGCCGTCGAGTGCCTCAAGGATGGCGACGTGACGATACTCGCCGGGGGCACCGACCTGACGCCGCAATCCCAGGCCGGGCGGATCAAGTTCAAGCACACGCTGATGAACATCCGCCACATTCCGCAACTCTCCGGCATCACGCTGGAAGGCGACGAGATCCGCATCGGGGCACTGACGACCATCACCGAGATCATGGAGCACCCCCTGGTCAAGCAACACCTGCCGGCGCTGGTGGAGGCATGCGACCATTTCGCCAGCGACCAGATCCGCAATGCCGGCACCATCGGCGGCAACATCTGCAACGCCTCGCCGGCCGGTGACACGCTGATCCCGCTGCTGGTGCTCGATGCCCGTGTCGAGCTGGCCTCGATGCCGGAAGACAAGCTCTACCGGCACAGCATGCCGCTATCGACCTTCTTCGTCGGCCCCGGCAAGACCCGAAAATCGCTGTGCGAACTGGTCACCTGCGTGCGCATACCCGTCCCCGGCGCCGGCCATGTTTCGCGCTTCTACAAACACGGAACCCGTCCCGCGCTGGACATTTCGACCATATCCATCGGCGTCGCCGGCAATTACCGGGATGGCGTCCTGTCGCAGGTGCGTGTCGCCTTCGGCGCCGTCGCACCGACTCCGCTACGCGCCGAACTGACCGAGCAGGCCCTGGAGGGCCGACGACTGGATGCCGCCGCGATCGAAAACGCGGCGGCGATCGCCCGCGACGAAGTCAACCCGATCGACGACGTGCGCGCCAGCGCCTGGTATCGCAAGGAAATGATCCACAACATGACCAAGAGGGTTCTCGAAAATGTCAGCGCTTAAGCACGATATTGAATTCACCCTGAACGGAGTGAAACGCAAGCTGACGGTCGACGTCACGATGAACGCGCTAGACATGCTGCGCGATGCGATCGGGCTCACCGGCACCAAGTATGGCTGCGGCGAGGGCGAATGCGGCGCCTGCACCATCCAGGTCGACGGCGTCTCGCTCAACTCCTGCCTGATGTTCGCCGTCGATTGCAACGGCCGCGACGTCACCACCATCGAAGGCCTGGCCAACGATCCGCGCGCCGATGCCCTGCGCGACGCCTTCGTCGAACATGGCGCCGTGCAGTGCGGCTTTTGCACACCGGGCATGGTGATGCAGGCCGACCACCTCCTGCACAAGCATGGCCATCCGGACGAAGCCTGCGTCAAGCGCGGCCTCGAAGGCAACCTGTGCCGCTGCACTGGCTACAAGAAAATAGTTGACGCCGTGGTCGCCTGCGGCGCCACGGAATAGAGGAGCACCCCATGACAGTCGCTGAAAAGAAACATCGCATCATCGAGCCCGACTCCCTGATCGGCAAGCGCATCGCGAAAATGGATGCGCCGGAAAAAGCCAGCGGCCGCACGCGCTATATCCACGACATCAACCTGTCCGGCCAGTTGCACGGCAAGATCCTGCGCTCGGCCCGCATTCATGCCCTGATCAAGTCGATCGACACTTCGGCGGCGAAAGCCCTGCCTGGCGTGCACATTGTCATCACCGGCGCCGACATTCCCGACCAGCGCCCGATCGGCGTCGCCAAGGACCACTTCCCGCTCAAGGTCGGCCGCGTGCGCAGCGAGCGCGACGAGATCGCCGCCGTCGCCGCCGAATCGGAAGAGATCGCCGAGGCCGCGCTGAAGCTGATCAAGGTCGAATACGAAGACCTGCCGGTGATCGGCAAGCCCGAAGACGCCATCGAGCCGGATGCCATCCTGATCCACCCCGAGCCGCACGGCGCCGACGGCACCCACCTGCACCTGAAACAGGGAACCTCGATCGCCCACAAGGGCAAGCCCGACAACATCGCCATGCGCTTCGACTATGCCCACGGCGACGTCGCGCAGGGCGAGGCCGAATCCGACGTGGTGCTCGAGGACACCTTCAAGCTGCACTACGTGACCCACTGCTGCATGGGCGTCTCGGGCATGATCGCCGAGTTCGACGCCTCGGGCAACGTGTTGATGTACTCGAACACCCAGGTGCCCTTCCTGCACAAGCGCGAGTTCGCCGAGTATCTCAACATCGACCCGGCGCGAATCCGCATCATCCAGCCGCCGATCGGCGGCGGTTTCGGTTCCAAGCTCGACATCTACCCCTTCGAAGTGATCTGCCTCTACCTCGCCCGCGCCGCCAAGCGCCCGGTGAAGATGCTGTTCACCCGCGAGGAGGAGTTCCTCGCCTCGCCGACGCGCCAGCCGGTGCTGCTGACCCTGCGCAGCGGCTGCAGGAAGGACGGCACGCTGACTTTCCGCCAGGTGCATACCCTGCATGACAACGGCGCCTATACCTCTTGGGGCGCGACCACGCCTTTCGTCATGATGCAGACCTTTTCATCGCTCTACCGCGTGCCGCATTGCGATTACCACACCGCCGCGGTCTATACCAACAACCCCTACGCCGGGTCCTTCCGCGGCTACGGCAACCTGCAGGCCACCTTCGCCATCGAACAGCACATGGACATGCTGGCCCAGTCGATCGGCATGGACCCGCTCGAATTCCGCATGAAGAACGCCCAGGATGCGGGCGAAGTCACCGGCCAGGGCATGAGCTTCAAGAGCTGCGGATTCAAGGAGTGCATCCGCACCGCCGCGCAGCGCAGCGACTTCTCTCACAAGTTCGGCGAGAACCAGGCCAACCAGAAGGCGCCCGGCACCATCAAGCGCGGCATCGGCATGGCGTCGATGCTTCACGTTGGCGGCGGCGCCAAGATCTATCCTTCGGACGGTTGCGGCACCATCCTCAAGATGGACGACTTCGCCAACGTTACGCTGATCACCGGCGCCTCGGAAATCGGCCAGGGCTCGGAAACCGTGCTCTCGCAACTCGTCTGCGAGGAACTCGGGCTGCCCATCTCGGCCGTAACCGTGGTCAATAACGACACCGCGATCACCCCGTGGGACGTCGGCGTCCATGCCAGCCGCACCACCTTCATCGCCGGCAACTCGGCGATCGGCGCGGCTAAGAAAGCCAAGGCCAAGATCCTTGCCGTGGCGGGCAAGAAATTCGAGATTGCCGAGGACTACCTCGACCTGCGCGGCGGCTTCGTGATCAAGGCCGACAGCGGCGAGGCCGTCATCGAGCTGTCCAAGCTGCTGCGCAACCTGCACTTCCAGGACAAGGCCGAACTGGTGATGACCACCTTTTACTACGAGCCTCCCAGCGTGCACCAGGACAAGGGCTTCAAGGGCGACGTGTCCGCCGCCTATGCCTGGGGCACCCAGGTGGTCGAGGTCGAGGTCGACACCGAAACCGGAAACGTCAAGCTGGTCAAGGTCACCGGGGCCCACGACGTCGGCCGCGTGCTCAACCGCCTCGGCATCGAGGGCCAGATAGAAGGAGGCATCGTAATGGGCCAGGGCTATGCATTCACCGAGGACCTGATGATCGAAAACGGCCACATGAAGAATCCCAACTTCCGCGACTACAAGCTGGTTACCGCGCCCGAGATTCCCGAGATGGACGTCGCCTTCATTGAATCCATGGACGGCGAAGGCCCGCAGGGCGCCAAGGGCGTGGGCGAAGCGCCAGCCATCTGCATGGCCGCAGCCGCCGCCAACGCCATCGCTAATGCCACTGGCATCCGCCTGTTCGAACTACCCTTCACCCCGGAAAAGGTCTACCGCGCGCTGCACGGCCAGACGCCGAAGCTGTACTGGAAGCCGTGGAAGGCGGAATGATGAGAGCCTATCCCCCAGCCCCTTCCCCACGGGAAGGGGTGACGACGGTTCAGCCGCAAAATGCGCGGCTTCCGGTTGATGGCTTGCTGCCTCCTTGGGGCGGCCCTGCGGAAGCAGCAGCGTGAGGCGCAGAACCATCCTCTCGATGGAGCAGGCATTGAGCCTGCCCTATGCGACGCTGCGATTTGCCCAGCTAGGCTGGCGCGTGATCCGCATCGAATCCACGCCCAACGGCGAAGGCCTGCCCGGCGACCCCAACCGCTACATCGGCGGTCGCGTCGCCGACGACGACCGGCGCAGCTATTTCATCGCGCCCAATGTCGGCAAGGAAGCCATCGCGCTCAACCTCAAGGACCCGCAGGGCCAGGAGGTACTGCGCCGGCTGATCAAGGAACTCGACGCCGACGTCTTCTGCTGCAACACCGTGCCCAAGCGCTACAAGCAGCTCGGCATAGACTACGAGAGCCTCGCGGCGGTAAAGGCGGACCTGATCTGGGCCGGCATCTCGGCCATGGGCCCGGACTATCCCGAGGCGCCCGGCTATGACCCGGTGATCCAGGCCATGGCCGGCTACATGGAGCTCACCGGCCCGGCCGACGGCCCGCCGACGCTGTCCGGGGTGCCGCTGATCGACCTCAAGGCCGGCGACGAGGTCTATGCCGGCGTGATGATGGCGCTGCTGGAGCGCGCTGAATCCGGCCGTGGCAGCCGCATCGACGTCTCGATGCTGCAGGCGGCGGCCTCCTGGCTGATCACCACCCTGCCCCTGCTCGACTTCGACTGCGACCCGTCCGAAATAACGCGCTGCGGCAACGAGCATCGCAAGTTCATCCCGACCAACGTCTATCCCACCGCCGACGGCTTCATCTACATGGCCATCGGCAGCGACGTGCAATGGCGGCGCCTGACCGAGATTCCCTGGTTCGCGCCGGTGGCCAATGCCGTGCGCGCCACCAACGAGGGCCGGGTCAAGGAACGCGAAGCCATCCACCGCGACATGGCCGCCGTGACCCGCCGCGTGGCCACCGCCGACATTGCCGCCGCCTTCCGCCAGGCGACCATCCCGCATGCCGCCATCAACGACATTCCCGCCGTGCGCGAGATGGAAGCCATCGCCCGCGCGCTGACCCGCACGCAGGCGCCCGACGGCCGCGCCCTGCGCATGCAGCCGCTGGCGGTCGACAGGCCCGGCGCAAAGTGCGAACTGCGCTTCCCGCCGAAGTACGGCGAACACACGGTCGCAGTCCTCGCCGAAGCCGGATTTTCGGCGGCGGAATGCTCAAGCCTCCGGGAACAGGGCATCATTGCCGGATGACACTCACAACCGCAACTTCACACATTCACCAAGGAGGAGACACAATGAAAAAAATGCACGCCCTGCTCGCCGCCGCCGGCATCGCGATGGCGATGAGCCTGCCCGTTCACGCACAGGTCAAGATCGGCGTCATCGCCTCGTCGACCGGCGCGATTCCCTTCGTCGGCATCCCGCAGAAGAACGCCGTAGCCCTGCTGCCGAAGAAGATCGACGGCCTCGACGTCGAGTACCTGGTATTCGACGATGCCAGCGATCCGACGCAAAGCGTGACGCTGACCAAGAAGCTGCTCGGCGAGAGCAAGATCGACGCGCTGATCGGCCCCTCAGGCTCGGGCAACGCCATGGGCGTGCTGCAGTTCATGGCCGAGGCGCAGACGCCGATGCTGGCGCCGGTCGGCACCTCCGCCGTGGTGCTGCCGATGGATGACAAGAAGCGCTGGGTGTTCAAGACCCATCCCAATGACGATGTGATCAGCGAGGGCCTGGTCGCCGCCATGACCAAGCGCGGCGTGAAGACCGTCGCCTTCATCGGCCGCAACGATCCTTACGGCGAAAACTGGTACAAGACCTTCTCACCGATGGCCGAAAAGGCGGGCATCAAGGTCGTCGCCAACGAACGCTACGGCGCCAAGGACACCACCGCACTGGCGCAGGCGCTGAAGATGGTCGCCGCCAAGCCCGACGCGATGATGGTCGCCGGCGTCGGCGCCGATGCCGCGATGCCGCACTCGCAGCTGGTCGACTCCGGCTTCAAGGGTCCGATCTTCCAGACCCACGGCGCCGCGTCCGGAGCCTTCCTGCAGATCGGCGGCAAGAAAGTCGAAGGTGCGCTGATCCTGGGTCCGATGGTGGTGGTGCCCGACGAGATCCCGGACAGTGCTCCGACGAAAGCCGTGACCCTCGATCTGATCAATGGCTACGAAAAGGCCTTCGGCGCCAAGCCGCCGGTGTTCGCCGCCGGCACCTATGACGCTGGCCTGCTGCTGTCCAATGCCATTCCCATCGCCATCAAGAAAGGCAAGCCCGGCACGCAGGAGTTCCGTACCGCATTGCGCGATGCGCTGGAGGGCACCAAGGAGCTGAAGGCCTCGCAGGGTCCGATCAACATGTCGGCCGCCAACCACTCGGGCTACGACCTTCGCGGCCAGGTCCTGATCACCGTGAAGGATGGCAAGTTCGCGCGGGTCAAGGACTGAGCCGTGCGGGGCGGCGCACCTGCCGCCGCCCCGACAACCGCCAACTGAAGCATGAGCAAGAAAAACCAGCCACCGTGGACTCCGTCGCCGGAGCATGCGGCGCTCTTGCCTGAAATATCCGGCTGCGACTTCAACGGCTGGGGCGAAACCGAAGCCCGCCGCCCACGCCAGATTTTCTGGTTGCGCAAGCCCGGCAACCACCCCTTCGCACGCCTGCTCGATGCCGTCAAGCAGCGCTTCACCCAGGTCCAGGCCTACAACGACGTCTATGCAAAGGCCGATCGCGGCCCGCACAAACTGCCCGATCCGGCACCCGAACGCCGTGGCGCCAGCGCCGACTCCTGGACCGCGCAGGTCAAGGACTTCGTCCTCGACCGCCCCGGCGCGCGTCCGGCCGGCTACCCCGGTGCCGGCAGCGAAGCGGAACTGGTAGGCATCGCCGCGATTCGCCCGGAATGGGTGTACGAGGGCTTCGAAAGCACGCTGCCCAATCTGGTCATTGTCGGCAACGCGATGGATCACGCGCGCCTGTCCAGGGTGCCGTCGAGCGCCGAGGACCCTGAAGGGCAGCTCGAAGTCTGCGACCAGTACAACCGCGGCGCGCGCGTGGTGAACTGGCTGGCACACTGGATTCGAGGCCAGGGCTACCAGGCCGTGCCCCACGCCGGCCCCTGGGTCGGCTCGCTCAACCTTCTGCCGGCCGCCATCGCCTGCGGCTTCGGCGAACTGGGCAAGCACGGCTCGCTGATCAACCGCGAGTTCGGCTCCAGCTTCCGCCTCGCCGCGGTCGAAACCGACCTGCCGCTGCTGCCCGATGCACCCGATGCCTTCGGCGCCGACGACTTCTGCGCCGGCTGCCAGGTTTGCGCCAACGAATGCCCGCCCGATGCCATCAGCCGCGAAAAGCGCCTGGTGCGCGGCACGGTGAAATGGGCCGTGGATTTCGACCGCTGCATCCCTTACTTCAACGAGACCTACGGCTGCGGCATCTGCATCGCCGTTTGCCCGTGGAGCACGCCGGGCCGTGCGCCGAAGCTGGCCCAGCGCTTCAGCCGCCGCGCCGCCGAGCGCGACGCCACGCGCAGTGAGGTTGCCGCATGACCGCCTCGCACCGCATCTCCACCCGCTACCGCACCTGGTGGTGCACCACCACCCACAGTTCCCGAACGGCCCCGCCCTCCGTGCGTTGACAGCCGCGATCCGCCACGGATCGCACGTGTGGCGGACACCGCTGCTGCGCACCGCAGCGGCGCGCAGCAGCAGGAAAGGGAATGCAGATGACGCTTGCCAATGTATCGCTCGACGACAAATACCGGCTCGAACACGGCCGCGTCTTCCTCACCGGGATGCAGGCGCTGGCCCGCCTGCCGATGCTGCAGCATGCCATGGACCGCGCCGCCGGCCTGCATACCGCCGGCTATGTGTCCGGCTATCGCGGCTCGCCGCTGGGCGGGCTGGACACGGCGTTGCACGCCGCGCGCCCCTTCCTCAAGCAGCACGACATCACCTTCCAGCCGGGCGTCAACGAGGACATCGCCGCAACCGCGATCTGGGGCACCCAGCAGCTGCACCTGTTCCCCGAGCCCAGGTTCGACGGCATATTCTCGATGTGGTATGGCAAGGGCCCCGGCGTCGACCGCAGCGGCGATGTGTTCAAGCACGCCAACCACGCCGGCACCGCGAAGCACGGCGGCGTGCTGCTGGTCGCCGGCGACGATCCGGGAGCGCGCTCATCCGCGGTGGCGCACCAGAGCGAGCACATTTTCGCGGCCTGCGGCATCCCGGTGCTGGCGCCCGCCGACTTGCAGGAATACCTCGACTTCGGCCTGCACGGCTGGGCCATGTCGCGCTATTCCGGCTGCTGGGTGGCGCTCAAGCTGACCTCCGACACGGCCGAAAGCTCGGCCACCGTCGAAGTCGACCCGGCGCGCCTGAAGATCGTCATGCCCGACGATTTTCGCCTGCCACCCGACGGCCTGCACCTGCGCTGGCCCGATTCGCCGCTGGCGCAGGAACTCCGCCTGCAGGAATTCAAGGTCTATGCGGCACTCGCCTACGCCCGCGCCAACCGGCTCAACCGCATCGTGTTCGACAGCCCGCGCCCGCGGCTGGGCATCATCGCCTGCGGCAAGGCCTGGCTCGACCTGCGCCAGGCGCTCGACGACCTCGGCATCGACGAGGACTATGCCGCCGAGATCGGCCTGCGCCTGTGCAAGGTCGGTATGCCCTGGCCGCTGGAAGCCGAATCGGTGCGCCACTTCGCCGAAGGCCTGGAAGAGATCCTGGTGGTCGAGGAAAAGCGCCAGGTGATCGAATACCAGTTGAAGGAAATGCTCTACAACTGGACCGACGGCAAAGGCCGCGAAGTGCGCCCGCGCATCGTCGGCAAATACGACGAATCCGGCGAATGGCCGCAGCCCGAGCATCGCTGGCTGCTGCCGCCCACCGCCGAGCTGACGCCGGCGCTGGTCGCGCGCGCCGTCGCGTCCCGCGTCGGGCGCTTCCACAAATCGGAGCGCATCGAGGCCTACATCGCCTTCCTCGACGCCAAGGCCAGCGCCCTGTCGCGGCCGCGCACCACGCTGCTGCGCACGCCCTACTTCTGCCCCGGCTGCCCGCACAACCAGTCCACCAAGGTGCCCGCCGGCAGCTGCGCGCTGGGCGGCGTCGGCTGCCACCTGATGGCGGTGATGATGGGCCGCAACACCGTCACCATTTCCCACATGGGCGGCGAAGGCGCCGCCTGGCTGGGCGTCTCCGGCCACAGCGGAACCACGCACATCTTCGCCAACATGGGCGACGGAACCTACTTCCATTCCGGAATACTCGCCATACGCGCGGCAGTGGCAGGCAAGATCAACATCACCTACAAGCTGCTGTTCAACGACGCCGTCGCCATGACCGGCGGCCAGCCGGTGGACGGCACGCTGACCGTGCCGCAACTGACGCGCCAGCTCGCCGCCGAGGATGTCAAGCGCATCATCGTGATGTCGGACGAACCGGAGAAGTACAAGGGCGTCGCCGATTTCGCGCCCGGCGTCGAGATCCGCCACCGCGACGAACTCGATGCGACGCAGGTCGAACTGCGCGACACTCCCGGCGTCACCGTGCTGATCTATGATCAGACCTGCGCCGCCGAAAAGCGCCGCCGCCGCAAGCGCGGCCGCTTCCCCGACCCCGCCGTGCGCGTCTTCATCAACGAGGCGGTGTGCGAAGGCTGCGGCGATTGCAGCGTCAAGTCCAACTGCCTCGCCGTGCTGCCGGTCGACACCGAGTTCGGCCGCAAGCGCGCCGTCGACCAGCACTCCTGCAACAAGGACTACTCCTGTGTCGGCGGCTTCTGCCCCAGCATCGTCACGGTGCACGGCGGCAGCCTGCGCCGCGGGCGCGCCATGGCCGCCGCGCCCGAGGAATTCACCGACCTGCCGGAGCCCCGCCACGGCGGCCTGGGCGAACCCTACGGCATCCTCGTCACCGGCGTCGGCGGCACGGGCGTGGTCACCATCGGCGCCCTGATCGGCATGGCCGCCCACCTCGAAGGCAAGGGCGTCACCGTGCTCGACATGACCGGGCTGGCGCAAAAGGGCGGCGCCGTGATGTCCCACGTGCGCATCGCCGAAAGCCAGCAGCAGCTCCATGCCTCGCGCATCGCCACCGGCGAGGCCTCGCTGCTGCTCGGCTGCGACATGGTGGTCGCGGTCAGCGACGACGCGCTGTCGAAGACCGCCGCCGGCTCGACCCACGCCATCATCAACACCAGCCAGGCGATCACCGGCGAATTCCTGCGCAACCCCGATCGCACCTTTCCCGCCGATGCCATGACGCAATCGGTGGTCGATGCCGTCGGCGCCGCCGCCACCACCCTGCTCGACGCCAGCCGCATCGCCGCGCGCCTGATGGGCAACAGCATTTCGACCAACATCTTCATGCTCGGCTACGCCTTCCAGCGCGGCTTCGTACCGCTTTCGTCCGAGGCGCTGCTGCGCGCCATCGAACTCAACGGCGCCGCCGCCGAAGAAAACCGCCGTGCCTTCTCCTGGGGCCGCCGCCATGCCCTCGACCCGGCCCGCGTCGAGGTGCTGGTCGCCGCCGGCGAGGTGCGCAGCCCGACGCACACGCTCTCGACCAGCCTCGAACAGATCATCGAACGTCGGCGCGAATTCCTCGTGGGCTATCAGGACGAGGCCTACGCGCAGCGCTACATGGCACTGGTGGAACAAGTCCGGGAGCGCGCAACAAGAGTCGGCGCCCCACAGGGACTTCCTGCGGTCGCTGGCGCTACGGCACTCACCGACGCAGTGGCTCGCAACTACTTCAAGCTGCTCGCCTACAAGGACGAATACGAAGTCGCGCGCCTGTTCGCCGACCCGCAGTTCGAGAAGGAACTGGCGGCGCGCTTCGAAGGCGACTACCGGCTCGACTTCCACATCACCCTGCCCTGGAGCCGCGCAGAGAAGCCCGGCGCCGAGCCGAAGAAAATCCGCTTCGGCCCCTGGCTGCTGTCCGCGATGAAGTTCATGGCCCGCCTCAAATTCCTGCGCGGCACCGCCTTCAATCCCTTCGGCCGCATCCCCGAGCGCGTGCAGGAACGCGAACTGATCGCCGACTACGAGCGCACTGTGGCCCACATCCTCGACCGCCTCGACGCCGACAATCTTGCGGCCGCCGTCGCCCTGGCCAGCGTACCCGACGGCATACGCGGCTATGGGCCGGTCAAGGAAAGATCGGTGGTTCAGGCAAGGGCCAGGCAGGAGGAGTTGCGGGCGGCCTTCGATCTGGCGGCGCGGCCGGCGAAGTTGGCTGCATGAGGGTGAAATAGTGCGGTCAGCGCCGGACAGCAGAAGAAAGTCGGCGCCCCACAGGGACTTCCTTTGGTCGCTGGCGATACGGCGGCGATCGCCCTGACCTGCCGTTGAGGCGCCCCGGATGCACGCTCCGCCGGCTTGCGCGCGACTGAGCTCGCCGGGGACGGTACGCATCGCGAACCAAGCATCCCGGCAGCAGTTCGGGCAATTTCCCGTTTCCCGCAAACTGATGACGTTTCCCGCGACCAGTGGCCTTATCATCCCTCCCTCAATAGTCGCCATCCTTTTCCTTCATGCTTAACTCCAGAGAACCCGCCCAGGCCAGCCTGGAAAACCTCTACCGGATCTTCACTGTTCCGGAATCGCCCGAGTCCACCCTGGGGCGCATCGACCAGGCCATCTCCGACAACCTGATGGGCTTTCTGCAGGACCACATCGTCGCGGTCGAGCGCGACCTGGCCGAGATCGAGCGGGATTTCTCCCAGTCGCGGATTCCCGAAGATCCTTCCTACGTTTCGACCTATACGGAATTCCTCAAGGAAAAGGTCGTCTCCCAATCCGTCCACACCGCCGCGCCCGGATTTATCGGCCACATGACATCCGCCTTGCCGAATTTCATGTTGCCGCTCTCCCGCATCCTCATCGCGCTGAACCAGAACCTGGTCAAGGTCGAAACCTCGCGCGCCTTCACGCCCATGGAGCGGCAGGTGCTGGGCATGCTGCACCGGCTGGTGTACAGCGGCGACGACGACTTCTACGGCCAGTGGATGCAGGACAGCCGCCACGCCCTGGGCGCCTTCTGTTCCGGCGGGACCATCGCCAACATCACGGCCCTCTGGGCGGCGCGCAACCGGCTGTTCAGTCCCTCCGGAAATTTCAGGGGCATCGCCCAGGAAGGCATGTGCAAAGCCATGGAGCACCTTGGCTGCAAAGGGCTCGCCGTCCTGGTATCGCGGCGCGGCCATTACTCCCTGGGCAAGGCCGTCGACGTGCTGGGCATCGGGCGCGACAACCTCATCGCGGTGGACACCGACAACAACAACCGCATCGACATGAAATGCCTGCGCCAGCAATGCGCCAGGCTCAAGGCCGACGGCATCCGCCCGCTGAGCCTGGTCGGGATCGCGGGCACCACGGAAACCGGCAACATCGACCCGCTCGACGACCTCGCCGACCTGGCGCAGGAACTCGGCTGCCATTTCCACGTGGATGCCGCCTGGGGCGGCCCGACCTTGTTCTCCGGCACCTACAAGGTACGGCTCAAGGGCATCGAGCGGGCGGACTCCGTCACGATCGACGCGCACAAGCAAATGTATGTGCCCATGGGCGCCGGCATGGTGCTGTTCAAGGACCCCACCGCGCTGGCCGCCATCGAGCATCACGCCGCCTACATCCTGCGCCAAGGCTCGCGCGACCTCGGCAGCCACACCCTCGAAGGCTCCAGGCCGGGCATGGCCATGCTGGTACACGCCGGCCTCTCGATCATTGGCCGCAAGGGCTATGAAATCCTCATCGACCGGGGCATCGAACGCGCCCACCGCTTCGCGCGCAGCATCGACGCCCATCCCGACTTCGAACTGGTCACCGAACCCGAGCTCAACATCCTCACCTACCGCCACAATCCGGCCTGGATACAACAGGAACTGGCCCGGGCGCCCGCCGAAAAAGCCGCGCGCATCAACGAAGTCATCGACAAAGTCACCGAAACCATGCAAAAGCGCCAGCGCGAAACCGGCCGCAGTTTCGTTTCCCGCACGCGCCTCGCCCCGGGCCGCTACCAAGGCACCAGGATCACCGTCTTCCGCGTGGTCATGGCCAACCCGCTGACCACCGACGAGATCCTGTCCTCGGTCCTTGAAGAGCAGTGCGAAATGGCGGAACAGGAAGAGGTTCAGGTGCTGCTCGAACAGATCGTGGCGCTTTGCGCGCAGGCCGATTGATACAGTCCGACTGCAGCCTGGCGGGGCGCTCGATCGCGCTGTTCCGTTGATTGGTCGGACGCCATGACCCGACTCGAGCAAAGCATGTTTCGCATTTCCCTTTTCCAACGGCGGCAGATTTGGCTGCCAAGCGCGTTCGGTTGGCTGGTTCTGATCGCGTTCGCAGGCGCGGCCGCCTTGTTGGCCGGCTTTCGCGCTTACCCGTTCCTCGCGCCGAATGACCCGGTACCCGGAGCACGGTTGCTCGTCGTCGAGGGTTGGCTGGCATCCGGCGAATTCGATCAGGCAGTGGAAGCGTATCGGAAGGGTCGCTACGACCGTGTCGTCACGACGGGCGGGCCTATCGATCGATTCCCCGAATTGCTTGGGGCATCGAACTATGCGGATTTCGCCGCCCGTTATCTCAAAAGCCAAGGGCTTTCGGGTAGTGAAGTCATCCCCGTTCCCACACCGGCATCGGCGCTGGACCGGACCTATCAGAGCGCGGCCGCGCTGCGTGACTGGGCAGACAAGCCAGGGTCGGGCATCGTGTCGCTGGATGTATTTTCGAGCGGAACCCATGCCCGGCGGTCACGGGCGCTATACCGCATGGCCTTCGGGCCGACCATCGACATAGGTGTTCTTGCTGCCCGGCCGACGGAATACGACCCGGAACAGTGGTGGCAAACAAGTGCCGGAGCCAAGGCAGTGGTCGGTGAATCGATCGCCTTGATCTGGACGACGTGCTGCTTTCATCCGCCCGCGCTGAATTCGCATGACAACTGACGGGCGCTTGCGGGAGTACACAGACCATTACCCCGTCATGCGCCGCAGGTAATGACGTATCGGTTTAGGCACAGGCGGCACGCTAGTCGAATCGGTAAAGGCGGAAATCCCGGCACTTCAGCTCACGATAACCCCTGCCTCGCCTGCCAGGCCGAAACAGCGTGGCAAACCTGCGGCGACGTTGCCGAGGCAGCTTTCGGGAACCGGAGTACTTGATCGTTGCAAACAGTGGCCAGCCTGTTCTAGTCCTTGATGTCGTCCTCGAACACGGCCGGATTCGTTTGCAGGTGATCGAGATGGATCAGGCGCTTCACCAGGATGGCAATCAAGCAATCCCGAAACTTGATTTGCAGCGGCAAAGGCAGTTTGTCCAGTTTGTTGCCTTTGAGGACAAAACAAAATGAGTCTTCAAGCGCAACGACATTCGAAGTTCTGGGGATCTGAATCAGAAAGGATATTTCACCAAAGACGTTTCCGGCGACCATCGTATCGAGAAACTGCTTCGGATTGCTGTTCTTGCTTACGCTTGCGGAACCCTGGAGCATGACGAACAAGGCATTGTCGTCTTTTTCGTTTTCGCGAATGAGGAATTCGCCGGTTCTGAACCTGGAAAAGAAATGCGGCATGCCCAGCAATACCTTCTTCTCTTCATCGGTAAATTTTTCGAAGAATTGCGTCTTTCTCAGCAGCAACGGAAGATCGCCGTACATGACTTCACCTCAGGGTAATTGGATTGCGGCTCATCGCCAGACCATAATCGAGCCCGAACAAAGCGGAGAAAATCCGAGGAGCCGCCAGGGAGTGTGGCTGACGCCGGGTGAAACTGTCAATCGCCGATCCCGGACCGGCTTTGAACCGACTTGCGTCGGTACTCGCGGAACAGCCCGCCCCGGTACCCGCGTCCCGAAGGTGCCCGAGGGAAATCCCCGTGGGACGACGACTTTCAATCTGACGCGGCCGACTCAGCGCCGCCTGCGCCGCTACCCGCACCGAGCAACCGCCCCATCAGCCGTACTGCGGCCACTCCTTCTGGATCTCCCGCACGCAGGCTTCGATGAAGCCCTCCAGCGCCTTGCGGCAGATGTCGGGGTGCCCTGCCCGTATGGCCTTCAGCGCCGCACCGGCCAGCGCCAGACGCTCCGCATGGTTGCCGCCCCGGATGATGGCCACTTCGAGGCTGATCGCCTCGGACTCCAGGCCGCGCCGCGACAACTGGAATTCCAGGCTGCGGAAGCTGTCGTAGTTTTCGTCATTCGCCATGGCTGCCCGGCCGCTCAGAGCCTGTGAAGAAATCGTAGCAAGTGGTCGGCAGCGGGGTGCGGCCTACCGGAACATATGTCGTTATATGTGAGGATAGAGAGGACCGCCCAAGCCCCGATCCGACACGCGCAGCGGATTTATTCATAGGCGCTCAGGGCTCGCCCAGGTAATCGCCCTTGCCTATCTCCACGCCGTTGTGGCGCAGGATGTTGTAGGCGGTGACGAGGTGGAAGTAAAAGTTCGGCATGGCAAAGCCGAGCAGATAGTCCTGTCCCGTGAAGGACCAATCCCTGCCGCCGACGCGCAGCGCGATCGGGCGTTGCTCCGAGCCAGCGACCTGTGCGGCGGCGAAGGTCCCGACGAAGGCAATCGTTCTGGCGATGCGGGCGCGCAGTTCGTCGAAGGTTTGCTCGCTGTCCTCGTAGCGCGGCACCTCGGCGCCGGCCAGTCGCGCAACGGCACCCTTGGCGTGGTCGGTGGCGATCTGCACCTGCTTGATCATGGGCAGCATGTCGGGGAACAGCCTCGCCCCCAGCAGAACAGCGGGATCGATCTTCTTCGCCACGACATGGGCCTGCGCCTTGGCGAGGATGACATCGAGGTTGCGCAACATGTGGGCAAAACGCGGGGCGCTGGCGTCGTACATGGAAAGGCTCATGGCGGGTCTCCGGCAAAACCCTGATTCTGCCACCACACATGGCATCGCCGCAGGAGCAGGTACCCGCCGCTTGGGGGCGCGCCCGGTTCTTTGCGTTACCATTGCCAGGCCTCTCATCAGGACACCCACCGGATCCTAGCCTTGGCTGCCGAGCTGCCGCAGACCCTTTCCCCGGCCTTGCCGCCGGGCACCCTGTTGCAGGAGTACAGCGTGCTGTCCGTGCTCGGCATGGGGGGCTTCGGCATCACCTACCTGGCGGCGGACAACAACCTGCACCTCAAGGTAGCGATCAAGGAGTTCTTCCCGTCCAGCGCGGTGGTGCGCAACCCGTTCTCGGGCGCCGTGGCGCTGAAGTCGGAACAGGCACAGGCCGAGTATTCCTGGGGCAAGGACCGCTTCATGCGCGAGGCGCAGACCCTGGCGCGCTTCCGTCACAAGAATATCGTCCAGGTGTTCCGGTACTTCGAAGGCAACGCCAGCTGCTACATGGTCATGGCCTACGAGGAGGGTCAGAGCCTGGAGGATGCGCTGGAGGCCGACCCTGCACGCTGGGACACGCAGGCCGTGCTGGCCCTGATGATGCCCCTGCTCGATGGCCTGGAGTCGGTGCATGCGGCGGGATTCCTGCACCGGGACATCAAGCCGGCCAACATCGTGCTGCGCGCCAGCGACGGCAGCCCGGTCCTGATCGACTTCGGGGCCGCCCGGGCGCCGACCTCCAGCGACGCGATGACGGTCGTCATCAGCCACGGCTACGGTCCGCCCGAGCAGTATTCCCGCCAGGGCAACCAGGGCCCGTGGACCGACATCTATGCGCTGGGCGGGGTGCTCTACCGGATCGTCACGGGCTCCGTTCCGCCCATGTCGCTGCACCGGATACAGCACGACGCCATCATTCCCGCGACCTTCTATGGCGAAGGCCGCTTCGAGCCGCAGTTCCTCAGGGCGATCGACCTGGCCTTGAACGTGGATGAAACCAAGCGGCCGCAGAGCATCGCCGAATGGCGCAGGTTGCTGGTCGGCGATACGGCCGGTCAAGCCGGCGCCGTCGCGCCGCCCGGCGTCGGCGGTGGCCACGCCGTGCCGGCGGTGGCAGATCGCGCCGGGCG
>NZ_JAFLDR010000039.1 GCF_017302275.1 Sulfuritalea sp. | reverse complement strand
AGCGGCGGCGCGGCCTTCGAGCCGCAGGCCGCGAGGGCGGCGGCGGCCGAGGTCGCGGCGAGGAAGTCGCGGCGGCGCATGGTTCCGTGCTATGGAACCACTGAACAAGCCGTCACACCGGCGAATGCCGGTGTCCAGGATCCTGGGTCTTCTGGATTCCGGCGTTCGCCGGAATAGCCTGCCCCGGACTTGATCCGAATCGGCATTTGATCGGCGATGGGCTTGCCCTGGCCTATGTGTTCGGTGCGGATTTCGGCTTCCTTCATGCGCGCCTCAAGACATGGCGACCGGTCTTGTTGCCGCCGACTTTTTCGACCACGCCGGCATCCAGCAGCGGGCGCAGCAAATCCATCGCTCTGTGCCGCGACACGCCGAGCGTCGCCCATACCTCTGCCGGCGCCATGGCGCCGTGGTCGCGCAGAAGGTGCAGCACTTGTTCCTGGCGCGGACGCAAAACCAGTCCAGCGTCCGGCGCAATCCCGCTGCACAATAGTCCAGCCACGCGCTCGGGCCGTCGCCGGCTTCGCGTACGCCTGGCAACGCGGCATCGATACTTCAGGGCAATTTCGATCACTCATGCGATCGGATAATGCCACTGTCCCCCAGTCTTGGTGTCCATGTTCGCGCAACCAGGTCAGCACCATCGACTTGCCTTGGATCCCGTATCGCTCCTGCGCCTGCCTGTACGTCAGATCCCCTTTCTCAACCTGGTCCACCACGGCCAACGCAAAGGCCATCGCGTAGTTCCGCTGCGTCCTCCTGATCCGCGATTCCATTGCCTTCCCCTTTCTTTGCAGGAAAGCTGTCAACGCTATTCAGGATGGGTCACCGCCAAAAAAAACGGGAGCTCAAACTCCCGTTTTTGATTATTGCGTCGCGGTGCGTCACGCAACTGGTTTTTGTTTTCTGCGCCGCGCCGCGAGCCCAAGCAGCCCGAGTCCCGCCAGCATCATCGCGTATGTCTCGGGTTCTGGTACGGCAGCAACAGCAAGCGACTCGTATCCCACGGTCAGGCCGTGCCAGTACTCCGAACCGTCAGCGATCGTGAGCGTGCTTATCGGCCCGGAAAAGGTGAGGGTGCCGTGCACTTCGCCGGAAGCCATGAAGCCCGTGTTGCCGGGGACAGGCGTGATCGAACCGCAGCCCCAATAGCCACAGCCAATTACGCTGCTGGAGAATGCGTGACTGAAGGTGACGCTTCCGGGAACGTTCCAGCTCACCAGGGCCAACTGTACACCCGTCACCGCCTGGCTGAAGGTGATGGTTCGCGTACCCCCTTGGCCCAGCGCCAGGATGTCCGTGTTGTCCGGCTGCGCCGCACTGCCCGGCCAGGGGGCGTAGTAATTGTTACCGCCAGCGATCTGCCAACCCCAAAGCGCAGAAGTGCTGCTGAAGCTCACCGTAACGCCGCCGGCGTTGCCGCTGGCGCTGTAGCTATCGGCACTGGTCCAGTCGGTCCAGGTGGTGGCGGCCGCCGGCGCGGCGATCACCCCTGCCAGAATGCCCACGGCAAGCAGCTTTTTCATGTTGATCTCCTGAAGATGTTGTTTTAAGCGCATATTTCCAAGCCTATTCGTATGCCGACCTGCGATGCAATAGCCCGAATGGACTATGGTCGGAAGTTGAGCCCCCTTTTTGATATCAAATGGTCTGGGGTGCCCTTATGGAGGTGATCTCGGGTGAGATGACGGCCGCCTTTGCCGCGCTTTCACCGTCGGCAATGCGGTTGAGCAGCGGGGATGCGCAAAATTCCGTGCCCCGGATGCAGGATGTTCCGCAGCAGTCATTGCGGTCGATGGGGATGCGTGCCGGCAGTGGATGCAAGGCGGCTCCATGCATGCGAAGCGAGTCATGGTGTTACCGGGTATGGAATCCTGCATTGCTCTTCTTCAATGTGCTTGCACCCGCCCCCACTCGCGCTCGAAGATACGCACCAGGTTCTGGTTGTCGAGGCGGTTGGGTTCGGCGGCGACGCGCGCCATGTCCGCGGGGAAGTGGAACAGCGCGGGCAGGGCGTCGGGCGTGACGAAGCGCGTCGCCACCGGGATCGTTTCCGGCGGCCGGTAGTCGCGGCGGCCGGCCAGGATGTAGCCCCATTCGCCGAAGCTGGGCACCAGCGCGTGGTAGGGCGCGGTCTGCCAGCCGGCCGCTTCCAGCGTGGCGACCACGGTCCAGTAGCTTTGCCGGGCATAGAGCGGCGAGGTGGCCTGCACCACGATGCGGCCGGTCTCCGCTACATGTTGTTTCAGCAGGCGGTAGAAGGCCGTCGAGTAGAGCTTGCCGAGGCTGTGGTTCGACGGATCGGGAAAGTCGGCGACGACGAAGTCGAAGATTTCCTGCGACGCTTCCAGCCACTGCAGGGCGTCGACATTGACGATCTTCAGCTTCGGCGAGGCCAGCGCATTTGCGTTCAAGTCGCGCAGCAGCGTCGATTGCGCGAACAACTCAGTCATGCGCGGATCGAGGTCGACCAGGACGATGCTTTCCACCTGCGGATACTTGAGGATTTCGCGCACCGCCATGCCGTCGCCGCCGCCCAGCACCAGCACGCGGCGTGCGCCGGGCAGCGACGCCAGCCCCGGATGCACCAGCGCCTCGTGGTAGCGGTACTCGTCGCGCGAGGAGAATTGCAGGTTGTGGTTGAGGTAGAGCCGCGTTTCGTCACGGTACTTGGTGACGACGATGCGCTGGTAGGCGCTGGATTCGGCGTGCACGATGTCTTCGTTGTAGAGGTTGGCCTCGGCCAGGCTGACGAACTGGCCGGCGAAACCAAAGGCCAGCAGCAGCAGGCCGATCACCACCGCGCATTGGGCGCGCAAGGCGGCCAGCCGGCCGATGCGCTCGCGGAACAACCACAGCGCCCAGGCCGCCACCAGTGCATTCAACAGGCCGAACAGCAGGGCGCTGCGCACCAGCCCGAGATGCGGCGCCAGCAGCAGCGGAAACAGCAAGGACACCGCCAGCGCGCCGATGTAATCGAAGGAGAGCACCTTGGCGACGAGGTCCTTGAACTCCACCTCGCTTTTGAGAATGCGCATGATCAGCGGAATTTCCAGCCCGACGAGGATGCCGATCAGCAGCACCAGCCCGTACAGCGCGAAGCGGAAGGGTCCGGCGTGCAGCGTGAACAAGAGGAACAGCAGGCCGGCGGAGAGGCCGCCGAGCAGGCCGACCAGCAGCTCGATCTGGATGAAGCGCAGCAGCAGCTCGGACACGGATGCGGCGGCAACATGCTTCGACAGCCAGGAGCCGATGCCCATGGCGAACAGGTAGGCGCCGATCACGGTGGAGAACTGGGTCACCGAATCGCCCAGCAGGTAGCTCGCCAGCGCTCCGGCGATCAGCTCATAGGCCAGGCCGCAGGAGGCGACGATGAATACGGAGGCGAGCAGTGGAGCTTGCATGTCGGGATGCCGGGATGGCGGGTGGCGCCTTGCTGCCGCCGTGTCGCCAGCGCCGACTCTTGGCCTTCAGGGTTGGTGTTCGATCAGCGCCGTTGTCGGGGCGAGGGCCTGCGCCGCCAACAGGGATTCGAGCTGGGCATCGAGTTCGCTGACACGTTGCTGCAGGGCGCGATTTTGTTCTTCGAGGCTGGCCACCTGGCGCCGCAGGCGCTTGCCGCTCCACCGGCTGCCGATCAATGCCGGCGAGGTGACCAGGCCGGCGATCAGGACGCCGAGGCCGAGGGCCATCAGGAGCACCAGCGCCAGCGAGCCGCCGAAGCTCCAGGCGAAGAAGCTGATCGTCACCGGGACGTTGTTCTGCAAGGCGAACAGCACGGCGACTATGGCGACGCCGATGCCGGAAATCAGAAGGATCTGCATGGGTGTCCTTTCATGCGGCAAAGCGCATTATCGATTGGCAATCAACGGCAGCAGGTCATTCGGGCGCAAGCTGGAATGACGGCCCGAACGGTATGGCTACACATGTTTGCGGATGGGTTCGAGCCCATCATTTGTGGAAGGCCCGCGCCGCGTTGGCCGAGCGCGCCGGCTGGGCGTCGGCGCTTTCGGAAAACAGGCTCCAGCCCAGGTACTGGCCGTAGTTGAACAGCGCGAAGGCGGCGAAGCTCAGGATCATGGCGAGGCGATGCATCAGTCGTCGCCTCCGCCATCGCCGCCATCGCTGCCATCGTCCCCGGTGCCGAAGTCAGCGCCACTGGAAAGGAAATCGGCGTCCTTCCAGCGTTCCGCTTCGAAGCTTGCCACGCGGTAGCGGCTGAACATCGGCAGCAGGGCGAGGAAGATCAGCACGAAGAAGAAGTTGCTCCATGCCGCCTGGTCACGGGTGACGCGGACACGGTCGGTGACGCCGATACGCTTCTCGGCGGAAAACTCCGGGTCGATGACGAAATAATACGTTCCCGCCGGCAGGTCGCGGAACACCAGCTCGCGCGAGCGGTCGCCCTCGCTCCAGGCGCCGTCGTCATAGCCGTGCCAATAGGCGAGCTCGGCCTGGCTGAGCCAGGCACGGCCGCTGCCCTTCTCGACCAGGGTCAGGTTGAGACCGAGCCAGTTGTTGTCGAGGTCGGTGTCGTGGCGCAGCACCAGGTTGCGCGCGTCGCGCTCGAGCTGGAAGGTTTGGGTGGTCACCGGCTCCTCGTTGTCGACGGCGAAGAACAGGCGCTGGTCGAGCACCGTGCGCCCGCCGAGGATGAAAACCCACAGCGCCTGGGCCAGCAGCACCAGGGCGGCGAATTTCCAGAACTGGCCGCAGACGCGGCGATGCGGCTCGGCACGGGGGTTGGGCTGGTTCATGGCGATGCCGGTCGGCACGGGCAGCGCATGGTCGAGCTTGAAGGCGGCGGCGACTTCCTCCGCCGGCAGGTAGTCGCCCAGCGACCAGGCGATCTCGGCTTGCCGCGCTTCGCGGCTCAGCATCTGCGGCGGAGCGACGAAATCGATGAGCTCCCAGGTCTCGCCGACCTTGACCTTCCAGTTGAACTCGCCGATCACATAACGGGTCACGGCGGAGCCCGTCGAAAAGCGACGGAACTCCTCGCCCTTGTAAATCGCCGCCGCCTGGCCCACCTGATAGCGCGGCGGATTGGCCACCGGGCTGACCCAGCTCCAGTGCCCGGTCGATTCGACCAGCCAGCGAAAGCCCTCCTGCGGGTGATGCAGGAGGAATTCCTGCCAGGGGTAATTCTTGCCGTCCACCGTCACGGCGCGTTCCTGGAAGCCGATCACGGTCCAGTCCTGGTTGAGGAAGCGGCCGACGCTGCCGAGCGGGATCAGCGGTTCGATGCGGGTCGCGGCGGCGGCCTTTTGCAGCACCTTCAGGCTGGCGTTGTCGTGTTCCAGCACCGTCAGGCAGGAAGGGCAGGCGACGCTCTGCACCGCTTTGTCATGGATGCCGACGGCGCTGCCGCAGCGCGGACAGTTGAGCGCCTTGACCACGCCGGCGGCTTTTGCAGCCGCCCCGCCGCGCAGGTTGGCGAAGCCGAAACTGGCGAAGGGCAGGGATTCGCCGACGAAGACCAGCGGCGGCGTTTCCGAATAATCGATGCTGGCGAAGCCGCTGCCCTCGATCTCGCGCAGGTCGACCAGCGGCGCGGCGTAACCGGCGCCGAAGGCGAAGGGCAGCTCGCCCTCGCCGGCGATGCACATCGCCTCTTCGCGGTTGCCGACGACGAACTCGCGGCCGGCGAGGGACACCGCGTCGTTCGGCATGATGCCGGCGAAGGCCGGCAGCTCGGCCTTCGGCGCGGTCAGGAAGCTGATCGTGTATTCGCCGTTGGCATCCGACAGCCAGCCGCCGCGCATGTCGTCGAACAGCAGGTGCCACTCGTTCCAGACGCCCGCCGCATAGCGCAACTGGATGCGCCCGATCACCGCGAAATGCACGCCCTGGTAGCGGCCCTCGCTGCCCAGCCGGATCGGCGAGGCGTCTTCCAGCAGGTCGGCCATGCGGCCGAGGTTTTCCAGCGCGCCGCCGTGGCGCACCAGCGTGCTGCGGCAGAACTCGCAGACGCCGTGGAAGGAGGCCGAGGACTTGAAGACGACCGGCGCGCCGCAGGCCGGGCAGTTGGCGGAAAAAGGCATCAGAAGGGAATCTTTTCAGCCACAGAGATCACAGAGGACACAGGGTAAAACCCGCTGGTTTGCTTTTCTCTGTGACCCCTGTGTCTTCTGTGGCCAATGGGTCTTACCCAAGCCTCTTCAAAAGCTCGGCCTTCTTCGCGTCGAACTCGGCTTGCGACAGCATGCCCTTGCCGACCAGGCCGTGGAGTTTTTCTATGGTGGCGACTATTTCGTCGGCGGAAACCGGTGCCGCTGCAGAAGTCGGCGCTGGCGCCGCGGCGGCCGGGGCTACGGCGGGGCCCGCCGCCGGATTCAGCGACTGCGCCATCGAAGCCGCGACCTGCTGACCAACGCCGAGCCCGACGCCGAGGCCAGCGCCAATGCCGGCCAGGCCACCCTCGTTCTGCGCGGCGAGCGGTATTGCCTCCGCCGTCTGGAACTGCGTATAGGCCTGCATGCCGCCCATCATGTTCACGCCGATGCGCTTGTCGAGCATCGCCTGCAGTTCCTCGGGCAGCGAGATGTTCTGCACGTTGAGGCTGTCGAGCGCGAGGCCGTAGCTGGCGAACATCGGCTCCATCTTGGCTTTGAGCGCATTGCCGAACTCGACCTGGTTCGACGCCATGTCGATGAAGGGCACGCCGGATTCGCCGAAGATATCGGCGATGTGGCCGACGATGGTGTTGCGCAACTGGCCTTCGAGCTGGTCGGCCGTGTAGCTTTCCAGCGTGCCGGAGATCGTGGTGTGGAAGGCTTTCGGGTCGACCAGGTGGAAGGCGTAGATGCCGAAGGCGCGCAGCCGCACCATGCCGAAATCCTTGTCGCGGATCGTCACCGGGTTCGGCGTGCCCCACTTGCGGTCGAGCTTCTGGCGCGTACTGAAAAAGTACACGTCGGACTTGAAGGGCGACTCGAACAGCTTGTCCCAGTTCTTCAGGTAGGTCAGCACCGGCAGCGTCTGCGTGGTCAGCTTGTACATGCCGGGACCGAACACGTCGGCCACCTTGCCTTCATTGACGAACACCGCCATCTGCGATTCGCGCACCGTCAGGCTGGCGCCGTTCTGGATTTCCATTTCGGCCATGGGAAAGCGCCAGGCCATGGTGTCACCATCGTCCTCGGTCCACTGGATGATGTCGATGAACTGTTTCTTGATGAAATCCATGAGTGCCATGTGTGTCTCCCTTTTGGTTTTCAGTACGTCATGCATGCGGCGTTAATTAGCCCGACCGTGATCGAAAGCGCGGCGACGAAGGTGGCCGGTGCCGTGCGCCCGGCGGCAATGTCTTCCTTGAGGCTCGGCAGCGCCACGCGCGCCACCATCCAGGCCAGCAGTTGCACCGCGCCGGCGACCACGCCCCACACCGCGAGGTCCGCCAGCGTGTCGCTGTGGGCGATGACGTTGGCGATGGGCATGGCGAAGCCGAGCACCGCGCCGGAAAGCGAGATCGCCGCGGCCATGTTGTTGTTGCGGATCAGCGCGATCTCGTCGTAGGGCGTGACGTAGAGGTAGATGGCGACGAAGGCGGCCAGCAGCACGAAGGCGGCGCCGAGGTAGGCGAGGAAGTTCGGCAGGGTGGCAAGGAAGTGGGCGGGCATGGAAAGCTCCTGCGGACGATGGGGCATTGTCCGGCATCGGGCCGGGGCGATCAAGTACCCAGGTTTCATCGGCTAGACTTGAAGGCCGACGGAGGAAGCATGATTGACCTGGTACTTGATGGCGCCTGCCGCGACGCCGCTGGCGCGCCCCCCGCGCACGGTCCGGCCGGATGAAGCCGGCGCTGCGCTCTGACCGCCTGGACGCGCTGCGCGGCGCCGCCATGGTCTGGATGGTGGTGTTCCATTTCTGTTTCGACCTCAACCACTTCGGACTCATCGAGCCGCGCCAGTCCTTCCTTCACGACCCGTTCTGGGCCACGCAACGGACTGCCATCGTGACTCTGTTTGTTTTCTGTGCCGGCCTCGGGCAGGCGCTGGCGTTGCACAGCGGGCAGGGCTGGCCGCGCTTCTGGCGCCGCTGGGCCCAGGTGGCCGGCTGTGCGCTGCTGGTGAGCGCGGGCTCGGCCCTCATGTTTCCCAGGACCTGGATCAGCTTCGGGGTGCTGCACGGCATGGCGGTGATGCTGGTGCTGGCGCGTTTGCTCGCCTCGCTGCGGGGTGGTTTGTGGATCGCGGGGGCCCTGATGGTGGCGGCGCCACGATTGCTGCAGCACCCGTTCTTCGACACTCCCTGGGCCAACTGGGTGGGCCTGGTCACGCGCATTCCCGTCACCGAAGACTGGGTGCCCGTCCTGCCCTGGCTCGGCGTGATGCTCTGGGGCATGGCCGCAGGACAATGGTTGTCGGCCAGTCGGCGCGCGCTGCTGGCCGGGCCGGTCGCCATGCCGTTGCGGCCACTGGCGGTGCTGGGGCGCTGGAGCCTGAGCTTTTACATGGTGCACCAGCCGGTGCTGCTCGGTGGCATCGCCGGCTTCACGTGGCTGCTGGCGCGATGAAAACGCGTCCGGACGCGGGCGTTTCCGGGCCGAACGACACGTGAAAATCGGGCTCGCGGAAACCGCATGGGGGGAATCATGATCGACTTGCGCAGCTTTGGTTTCGAACAACAGCACCAGCAGATCTACGACATGGCCTGGCGCTACGCCAGGGAGCGCCACCACCCGCTCTTGCGGCGCATGGACGACGAGGACTGGTTTCCGGCCGACGAGTACCGCCGCATGGGCGAAGTCGGCCTGCTCGGCACTACCGTGCCCGAATCGCTCGGCGGCCCGGGTCTCGACCTCGTGGCGCAGTTCTTCATCGGCGAGGCCTTCACCTACTGGAACAACATGCTCGCTGCGAGCTGGGGCGCCAGCGAGAACCTCTGCGTGAACAACCTGGTGAGGAATGCCAGTGCAGAACAGCAGATGCGCTTCCTGCCACGCATGCTCGCCGGCATCGGCGCCCTGGGCCTCTCCGAGCCGGGCGCCGGTTCGGATGCGCTGGGGTCGATGAAGACCACGGCACGCCGGGACGGCGACCACTACGTGCTTAATGGCCGCAAGATGTTCATCACCAACGGCCCCGTGGCCGACCTGCTTCTGGTCTACGCCAGGACGACGCCCGATCGCGGCCAGCAGGGCATCTCGGCCTTCGTCGTGGAACGCGGCACGCCGGGATTCTCCGTCGCGCAGAGCCTGAAGAAGATGGGCTGGCGCGGCAGTCCGACCGGCGAACTGCTGTTCGACGATTGCCGCGTGCCGGCCGCCAACCTGGTCGGCGGGGAGGACAAGGGCGTCAGGGTGGTGATGAGCGGGCTCGACATCGAGCGGGTGTTTTTCAGCGGGCATGTCATCGGGCTGGCGCAGCGCGCGCTCGACCTTTCGCTCGACTATGCGCGAACCCGCGTCCAGTTTGGCCATCCGATCGCCGGTTTCCAGCTGGTGCAGGGCATGCTGGCCGACATGTACGCGGCGCTGGAATCGGTGCGCGCCTTCTCCTACCAGTTGCTGAAGGAAGTCGCCGCCGCCGACGAGGCCGGGCGCGGCGAGATCCACAAACGCTCCGCGGCCTGCGTCCTTCATGCCGGCAACATGCTGAAGCTGGTGCTCGACCACGCCGTGCAGATCCACGGCGGCAACGGCTTCATGTGGGAGACCGAGGTGAATTGCCTCTACCGCGCCGGCAAGCTGATCGAGATCGGCGCCGGTACCACCCAGGTGCGGCAGATCATCATTGCCGGGGAATTGCTGCGGAATTAGGGACGTGTTCCGGCTCCGTCCCGTGGCCGGCCCTGGGTAGCATGACGACACAAGCCGGCCCGACGCTTGTCGTCCGGGCATCGCGTCGAGGCCCGCATGCACCAGGAGGTGGTCAGGTCAATGAACCGGCATGCCCTGCGATGGGTTTCCGCAATGTTCTGCTGCTCGGCGCTGTGGCTGCCGGGCGTGGCGGAGGCGGCGGCATCGACCGCGGCCGGTGGCGCTCCCGCGCCTTTCGGCCAGCTCGCCGGCGTGTCGCGCCACCAGCCCCAGCCCACCGTCGCGACGGAACAGGCGCGCTGGCAGGAGATCCGGGCCGCGCGGCGGCCGAGTCGGATCGTCGCCCTGTGCGACGCCTTCGCCAACGAGTTCCCCCACAGCGGCTTGCGCGGGGACGTGCTCAAGCTCGGTGACGGCGCGGCAAGGGCCCTCAGCGTCCAGTACGACGTCGGCTTGTCGGGCGATCTCTTCGAGGCCGGCGGCAAAGATCCGGTTCTGGCATCCAGGCTTGCCGAGGCCGCGCGGGGCAATGCGACGGCAGCCTTCGAGCTTGCACAAGCCGTTGGCAAGGGCGCATTCGGCGACTATTCCGGTAACTACGGCCAGGAGCGCTGGCTGCGTTTTGCGGCCAAACTGGGCCACGCGCGTGCCAGCTGGGAGCTCGCCGAGCTGTACAACATCCATGGCCGTATCGCCGAGGCCGCGCATTTCGAGAAGCGTGCCACCGAACTCGGCTACAAGCCGCCGCCGCGCCTGTCGAACCGGGATTACTGAGCGCCAGCGTCCACCTTGAGCCAGGCCCGCAGGCGCGGCTCGACCCAGCCCAGGCTTGCCAGGAACAGACCGGCGATCGCCAGGTTGAAGCACAGGTGGGCCAGCAGCGCTCGCCGCCATGGCTTCGCCTTTGACGACGAGAATGCGGCCCCTGCGGCCCGTGTCACCCCAAACCTGCACCACGGTCGCCGCGCCGTCGAAGCTACGCCGCACCATGCCTGCCGTGCACCACGGCGTCCGTCGTGGCGGAAGCAGGCTTCAGCGCCGTGCCGCCGGCGCCGACTTCCAGGGTGTGATTGCTTGCCGCATTGCGCGGCGCCCCCACGTGCATCAGGTACACGCGGATCGCATACACATCGTCGTCCGGCAGCAGTCCGCTGAAGCGGTTGTCGGAAAGCTCGCCGATCGCGATCGCCACTTCGGGCGATCCGTGCAAGCAGAGTCCTTCAACCCGTCACCAATCCGCTGGTCACTCAAACATCGTCGGCTTCGGCCATCCAGAAGCCGTCGGAGAATCTGACCTGGTCGCGACTGTGGTAGATGCGGGCGCGCACGATCGCCTTCGGATTGATGTACACATTGCCGGGGACGCCAATGCTGGCGGTGATCGCCGGCACGCCGAAGAATTCCTCGACCAGGTTGATGTCGTCCACAGCGCCGACCACGTGCAGATATATCGATTCGCCGCTGCGCAGGGAAAGTTCAATCAGCGCTTCGAACGGGTCGCCCTTCCTGCCCTTGCGAAACTGCATCCAGCCGGGCCATTGCCGCGCCAGCAGCTCCTTGTATTTCTCGACGTCGGGAATGCGGCGCAGGCGCTCGATGTTCTTCGGCATCGCCCCGGGCAGGACCAGGTCGGTTTCGACCTCTATCCAGCAGATTTCGTCGGGATGGATGATGCTGAACGGATTGTGCACGCCGATGACGATCGGTCCCGAGCAGAACAGCTTTGCCGGATCGAACCGCTTTGCGAGCAACACGGCGCGCCGATGATCGTCCTGGGAATAGTTGCCGGTCTTTCCGTCAGTGCGATGGACGCGAATGCGCAAGATGTTTCCCCGCGGGTCTCAGCTTTCGATGTGGCGCCGATGATAACAGGCCGGACCCGGCGAGCTCAGGCGTTCGTTCCCGGCGTCGCCGGGGGCGGCCGCCAGTCCCTTTCGGCGACGATCTTCGGCGTCGGCGGATCGAGCATGTAGTGCGGCGACATGATCTGCACGCCGTGGCGGTTGAAGGCGTCCTGGATCGACGCGTGGAGATCGCTGGCGACACGTGCGCGGGTGGCCGGCACGTCGGTGTCCACATGCACCACCAGCTTGTACTCGACGTAGAAGTCCGATAGCGCCGTTTGCACCACGTAGGCGGCGGGCGTCTTGCGGATCTCGGGGATCGCCGCCGCCGCTTCCAGCAGCAGCGCGTGCACCTGGCGCCAGGGCGTGTCGTAACCGATGGTCAACGTGCAGTCGAGCACGTAGCCACGGTCGCCGTCGATGCGCGAGAAGTTGCGCGTGACGTTGCCCAGGACGAAGGCATTGGGCAGCGCGATCTCCTCGCCGAGGCCGGTGCGCAGGCGCGTGACGAACAGGCCGAGCTCGGTCACCGTGCCTTCGTAGTCCTGGATGCGCACGTACTCGCCCTTCTTCAGCGCATAGGTGTAGACGATCATCACGCCGCTGGCGATCTGGCCGACCACGCCGGAGGCACCGATCGAGACCATCAGGCCGACGATCACCGACAGCCCCTTGAAGGCTTCGGTATGGGAGCCCGGCAGGTAGGGATAGGCCATGGCAATGGCGAACAGCCACAGCGAGGCGTTGACGATGCGCCGCGTCGCCGGCGCGGTGTGGTTGTTGAGCATCGCGCTGTCGGACGGCCGCGCCTCGATGCTGTCGAAGAACTCGGACGAGATGCGGGTGGCGACCCAGGCCAGAAGGAAGATCGCCACCGCGACAAAAATGCCCGGCAGCGACTCGACCACCGCCGCCATGGCCTGCATCGTCAGGCTGACGATGGATCCGGACATGGTCTCGCTGGCGGGGCGCGTCAGCGCGAACTGGGCCAGGGCGTACGTCAGGTAGGAATAGGCCATGGCCATCACCAGCAGCCAGGTCAGCAGCAGCGCGAGGCGCGAGGCGATGCCGGGCAGCGAGCCGGACATGCGTTGGCCCCAGTAAGTGGCGGGCAGCGCTTCGAGGCGTCGGCGCAGGACGGCGACGAGCAGCCGGCGCAAGCGGGTGGACAGTTTCAGCGTGGCGACCAGCGCCAGCAGCAAAAGGACGGTGGCCAATGCCAGCTTGAGCAAGCCATCCAGGCGCGCACGCGGGTCATCGCGTTCGCGCGCTTCGCTCCATGCCTTCTGCACCGCCCGCGAGGCCAGGTTGGCAATGTCTTCCGCGGACTCGCCCGCCTCCGTGCGCACGTCGCCGGGAACCACGAGGAACAGGACGTCGTCGTCCAGGCGCACTTCCACGCCCAACGGGGTGGGCTTTATCGAGGTCCAGCCTGCACCGGGCTTGGCGAAGGCGCGCTCGGTGCGCTTGCGCGCCGCTTCGGCGCGTTCGGCCGCGGTGAACGTGCCGATCGGCGCGCGGAAGACGTGGATGTCGCGGCCACCGATGACGAGCGGAAATTCTTCACCGTAAGCAGCTCCGGCGGCGCAGGCCGCGGTGGCGACGCAGAGCAGCGCCAGGCCGGAAAGCAGCGCTACGGCCCACGCCTTGATCGATTTCAAAGCCAACGCAGGTATCTCCAGAGAATAGGTCGAGTGTACTCAGGCGGATTGGCTGAAGCGCGCCAGGCCTTCCAGTACGAGGTTGTCCACCACGCTGAATGGCCGTCGCATGTGCGGCGCCAACTCCGCCGCCGCGCCGCCGGAGAGCAGGCAGGCCACGTCCTGCCGCTGGGTCGACCTGACGCGCTCGATGGCGCCCAGCGTGGCGTGCAGCGCACCGCTGACGATGGCGTCGTCGGTGTTGGTCGCCAACTGGCGGAACTGGCCCCTGGCATCGGGTAGGTCGGCGGTGTTCCGCGCCAGCGCGCTGCGCATCAGGGCCAAGCCGGGCAGGATCAGGCCGCCGCGAAAGCGGCCTTGGGCGTCGAGCGCGTCGATGGTGGTGGCGGTGCCGGCGACCACCACCACGCAGGCACCGGCATGCAGCGCGCGAGCGCCGATCAGTGCCGCCCAGCGGTCGGCGCCGAGCTGCTGCGGCTTGTCATAACCGTTGCTGACGTCGCAGGCGACCGCCGAGCTTTGCAGCCAGTCGAGCGGGATGCGCAGACGTGCCGCCAACGTTTCAATCCGCTTTCGCGCAGACTCGCCGGCGACATTGCAGGCGACGATGCGCGTCGGGGAAGTCGGCAACAGTTGCACCAGGCCGTCGCAGGCGGCGTAATCGAGCGCGCCCTGGACGCGCCATTCGGCGCCTTCTCGCAGGCCGTACTTGAGGCGGGTGTTGCCGGCATCGAGGCAGAGCAGCATGCGACGTTCTCAGGCCGGGCGCAACGAGACTTCGCCGGAAAGCACGCGCTCGATGCCCGCGGCGGATTCGAGCAGTAACGCGCCGTCGGCATCGACGCCGCGGCAGATACCCTCGCGCGGCGAGGCAAAGTCGGTGGAAAGCAGGACAGGGGCATCCTGGAAGGCATGGCGCGCCATCCAGTCGTCGCGCAAGGCGGCGAAGCCGGCGGCGGCGAACTGTTCCAGCGCCGCCAGGAGCTCGGTCAGCAGGGCGGCGTACAGCGCGCTTTCGTCCGTCGCCGGCAGGTCGAGCGCCGCGGATGCGGCGCGCAAATCAGCTGGCATCGCCGCCGGCAGGCGCAGGTTGATGCCGATGCCGATCACGGCGGCATGCGGCGCGCCGGGCAGCAGTTCGACCAGGATGCCACCGAGCTTGCGCCGGTTCCTGAGGATGTCGTTGGGCCATTTCAACGCCGTATCACCAGCGCCGACTCTTGCAAGCGCCCGGGCGACGGCGAGTCCGACCGCCAGCGAAAGCCCGGCCGGCGCGGTGCCGGGGGCGAAGCGCCAGAGCAGCGAGAAGGCCAGGCTGTCGCCGGGGCTGGAGATCCAGCTGCGGCCACGCCGGCCGCGTCCCGCCGTCTGTTCGTTGGCGACGAGCACGGTGCCCGAGGGCGCACCGGCTTCGGCGCGGGCCAGCAATTCGGCATTGGTCGACGCGCAGCTGTCGAGCACATCGACGTCGAAGCGGCGGGCGAGCGGCCCGAGGGCGGATGCAATCGCGGCTGTGGTGGCGGGCATGGCATTCCCCTTGGGCATGCGCGGCGGATTGTGCCGACGCCGGGGACTATAGCGCAAGGCGCTGGCGTGGTGGCTTCCGGGCCTGCCCGCGCGGGGGCCCCGGTTCCCGTTACCAGAGCTTGACGCCGATCGCCAACAGGACCAGGGCCAGCAATCCGCGCAACAGGGCATGGGGAAGTCGGGCCGACAGCATGGCCCCGACGATGACTGCCGGAATGGAGCCGAGTAGCAGGTTGCCGAGCAGTCCGAAATCCACGTTGCCGATCAGGAGGTGCCCGGCGCCGGCGAAGAGGGCGAGCGGGATCGCATGCGCGATGTCGGTCGCGATCAGCCGCGGCGGTGTCAGGCGCAGCGGGTAAAGGTAGCTGAGGAATACGGCGCCGAGCGCACCGGCGCCGACCGATGTGAGGCTGACCAGGAAGCCCAGGATGGCCCCGGCGAGTATGGTCAGCGGCCCTTGCAGCGCCTTGAAGCGCACGCTGTTGCCAGTGCGGAATCGCCGGCCCAGCGCGTGCAGGGGTTTTTGCAGCAGCATGCCCAGTGCGGTCAGGACCACCGCCATGGCGATCGCGCCCGTGATCAAGCCGATGGCATCCTGGTCTACGGGATAGAGCTTCATGAATGCCACGGTCAGGGCCGACGCCGTGAGGCTGCCCATCCATAGTCGCCGGACCACCGACCAGTCGATCAGGCCATGACCCTGATGCACCCGCGTGGCGAAGGTTTTCGTGATCGCCGCAAACCAAAGGTCGGTGCCCACGGCGGCCAGCGGCGCCACGCCGAACACCAGCAGCAGCAGCGGCGTCATCAGCGAACCGCCGCCGACGCCGGTCAGTCCCACCAGCAAGCCCGTTGCGGCGCCGGCGACGACCAGCAGGGGATCCATGCCTATTCGAGCGCGTCGAACAACTGGTCCATGCCGATTTCGGGCGCCTGTCCGGCGGTCTGCAGGCGCACCTCGGGATTCTCGGGCGCCTCGTAGGGGCTGTCGATCCCGGTGAAGTTCTTCAGGTTGCCGCTGCGCGCCTTGGCGTAAAGCCCCTTGACGTCGCGGCGTTCGCATTCCTCGAGCGGAGTGTCGACGAACACCTCGACGAACTCACCCTCGGCAAACATGTCGCGCGCCATGCGCCGCTCGTTGCGGAAGGGTGAAATGAAGCTCACCAGGACGATCAGTCCGGCATCGACCATCAGTTTCGCGACCTCCGCCACGCGGCGGATGTTTTCCACGCGGTCGGCTTCGGTGAATCCGAGATCGCGGTTGAGGCCATGGCGCACGTTGTCGCCGTCGAGCAGGTAGGTGTGCTTGCCGGCCGCGTGCAGGCGTTTCTCCAGAAGGTTGGCGATGGTGGACTTGCCCGAGCCGGAGAGCCCGGTGAACCAGACGCATCGAGCGTTCTGGTGCTTCTGCGCGGCACGGGCGGCCTTGTTCAGTTCCAGGGCCTGCCAGTGGATGTTGCTGGCGCGGCGGAGCGCGAAGTCGATCATGCCCGCGCCGACGGTTTCGAAGCTCAGTTTGTCGATCAGGATGAACCCGCCCATCCTGCGGTTGACGCCGTAGGGCTCGAATACCAGCGGTGCGCTGGTCGAAATGTTTACCGTGGCGATCTCGTTCAGGCCCAGCGTTTTTGCGGCGAGGCGGGCGCCGGTGTTCACGTCTTCGCGATACTTGATCTCGGTGATGGTCGCCGTCGCTTCCATGCAGGCCAGCTTGAGCAGGTACTGACGGCCCGGGGCCATGCCGTGTTCGGCCATCCAGAGCAGCTTGGCCTCGAACTGGTCGGCGACTTCCGGCGGGTTGTCGCTGGCTACCAGCACGTCGCCGCGGCTGGCATCGACTTCGTCGGCCAGCGTGATGGTGACCGCATCCCCGGCCTGCGCGAACGGCACTTCGTCGAATCCGGCAAGTATCGACTTGATGCGGGTTTGTACCCCCGACGGCAGCACCCGTACGCTGTCTCCCGGACGCAGCTCCCCTTCGGCGATCCGGCCGCAGAAACCGCGGAAGTCCAGGTTCGGACGATTGACCGATTGCACCGGCATGCGAAACGCGCCGTGCCGCGCACCGGTACCCCTGCCGATATCGACCGTGTCGAGGCATTCCATCAGCGTGGGGCCTTCGTACCAGGGCATGCGCGAACTGTGTTGCAGCACGTTGTCGCCGTCGAGGCCGGACAGCGGGATGGCCTGGATCCCGGAAAATTCGAATCCGGCGGCAAATTCCCGGTACGCGGCGACGATGGCGTCGAATGTCGCCTCGTCGAAATCCACCAGGTCCATCTTGTTTACCGCCAGCAGGACATGGCGAATGCCCATCAGCGCCACGATGCGGCTGTGGCGGCGCGTCTGGGTCAGCACCCCCTTGCGCGCGTCGATCAGGATCACCGCCAGGTCGGCCGTCGAGGCGCCGGTTGCCATGTTGCGGGTGTACTGCTCGTGCCCGGGAGTGTCGGCGACGATGAAGCGCCGTTTGTCGGTGGCGAAGAATCGGTAGGCGACGTCGATCGTGATGCCCTGTTCGCGCTCCGCCTGGAGCCCGTCGACCAGCAGCGCGAGATCCATCTTTTCGCCCTGGGTACCGTAGCGGCGGGAATCGCTTTCCAGGGCCTGCAGCTGGTCGTCGAAGATGCACTTGCTTTCGAACAGCAGGCGGCCGATCAAGGTGCTCTTGCCGTCATCCACGCTGCCACAGGTGATGAAGCGCAGCGTTTCCTTGTTGCGCTGGTTGTCAAGGTAGGATGCTATGTCATTTGCGTGAAGCGTGTCCATCAGAAGTAACCCTCCTGCTTCTTCTTTTCCATGGATCCGGGGACGTCGGAATCGATCAGCCGGCCCTGCCGTTCGGAACTGCGGGCATTGAAGGTTTCGGCGATCACGGCTTCCAGCGTATCGGCATCGCTTTCGATCGCGGCGGTCAATGGCCAGCAACCCAGGGTGCGAAAGCGCACGCGCCTGATTTCCGCCCGTTCACCTTCGGCGAACGGGAAGCGTTCGTCGTCGACCATGATCCACTGGCCGCCACGGCTGACCACCGGGCGCTCCGCCGCCAGATAGAGGGGGACGATGGGAATGCCTTCGGAGTGGATGTATTGCCAGATGTCGAGTTCGGTCCAGTTGCTGATCGGAAAGGCGCGGATGGTTTCGTCCGGCTTGATGCGGGTGTTGTAGAGGCTCCAGAGCTCGGGCCGTTGCGCTTTCGGGTCCCAGCGATGGCCGGGGGCACGAAACGAAAAGACGCGCTCCTTGGCGCGGCTTTTCTCTTCGTCGCGGCGCGCACCGCCGAACACCATGTCGAAGCCGTGCGCGTCCAGCGCCTGTTTCAAGGCCTGGGTCTTCATCACGTCCGTGTGATAGTTGCTGCCATGGGTGAAGGGGCCGACGCCGGCTGCAAGCCCTTCCGGATTGACGTGGGTGATCAGCTTCATGCCGCTTTCGGCCACCATGCGGTCGCGATGTGCGTACATCGCGCGGAACTTCCAGCCGGTATCGATGTGCAGCAGCGGAAACGGCGGCGGCGCGGGATGGAAGGCCTTGCGCGCCAGGTGCAGCATCACCGACGAGTCCTTGCCGATGGAATACATCATCACGGGCTTGCGCGCGGTAGCCACGGCTTCGCGGATGATCTCTATCGATTCAGCTTCCAGCGCATTCATCGTGACCCTTTGCCAATACGGAAATTTCGAGCGTCGGCGCCCGCGTAAGCCGGGCAGGCATCCCGCCCGGCGGCATCCCCCAGGTCGGATGCGGCGGCCATGACGGCCATGCTTTCGCGCGAAGGCCGGATTATCGCCGACGCGCCTACTCCAGTCAAAACGGCATCACCGCGTGCACGCATGCCGCATTTCTTCGCCGCCGCGGATTCAGCGCTCGCCGGATTCGGGCTTGGCGTCGTCGAGGCCGAGTTCCTGGATCTTGCGCGTGATCGTGTTGCGGCCGATGCCGAGCAGTTGTGCGGCATCGACGCGGCGGCCGCCGGTGGCATTCAGCGCGCGACGGATCAACGTCGATTCGAATTCGCGATTCAGCGTGTCGAATACCGTGCCGGGTGCTGCCGCCAGCAGGCGGTCGGCCTCGGCGGCCAACGCCGCGTTCCAGTTGGCCGGCAGGTCGCGCCGTGTGCTTTCACTGCCTTCGCGCAGTTCGGCCGGCAGGTCGGGAGTGTCCACGCTCTGCCCCGGCGCCATGACGGTCAGCCAGTGGCAGAGGTTCTCGAGTTGCCGCACGTTGCCGGGAAAATCCAGGCCCTGCAGGTACTTGAGCGCGGCCTCGGTGAGGCGCTTGGGTTCGCCGCCCAGCTCCTGCGCGCTCTTCTGCAGGAAGTGCTTCGCCAGCAGCGGGATGTCATCGCGCCGTTCGCGCAGCGGCGGCAGGCGCAGGCGGATGACGTTGAGGCGATGGAACAGGTCCTCGCGGAACAGGCCTTCCTTGACGCGGCCTTCGAGGTCCTGGTGGGTCGCCGCGATCACGCGCACGTTGGCCTTGACCGGCTGGTGGCCGCCGACGCGATAGAAGTTGCCGTCGGAGAGCACGCGCAGCAGGCGCGTCTGCAATTCCGCCGGCATGTCGCCGATTTCGTCGAGGAACAGCGTGCCGTTGTCGGCCTGTTCGAAGCGGCCGCGGCGCAGCGCGCCGGCGCCGGTAAAGGCGCCCTTTTCGTGGCCGAAGAGCTCGGATTCGAGCAGGTCGCGCGGGATCGCGGCGGTGTTGATGGCGATGAAGGGCGCGTCCTTGCGCGGGCTGTGGCGGTGCAGTGCGCGCGCCACCAGTTCCTTGCCGGTGCCGGATTCGCCGTTGATCAGCACCGTGGCGTGGGATTGCGACAGGCGGCCGATGGCGCGGAACACCTCCTGCAGTGCGGCGCCCTGGCCGAGGATCTCGGGCACCGTGCTGGGCATTTCGGCCGCACCATTTTGGTGTGCCGCTTGCGCCATGGCCCGGCGCACCAGGTCGACGGCCTGGTCGACGTCGAAGGGCTTGGGCAGGTATTCGAAGGCGCCGCCCTGGAAGGCCGAAACGGCCGAGTCGAGGTCGGAATAGGCGGTCATGATGATCACCGGCAACTCGGGATGGCGCTCCTTGACGTGCTGCAGCAGCTCGAGCCCGCTCTTGCCCGGCATGCGGATGTCCGACACCAGGATTTGCGGCCTTTGCCCTCCGTCCAGCGCGGCCAGTGCCTCGTCGGCCGATCCGAACGACTTGGCGGGGATGTTTTCACGGCCCAGCGCCTTCTCCAGCACCCAGCGGATGGAGCGGTCGTCGTCGATGATCCAGACGGGATTCATCGCAGCCCCCTGACGGACACACCCAACACCTGCGTGTGCAACGAGCCGTGCTCACCCCTTGTCGCGGAGAAGGGGGCGGGGTAAAAGTCGTTCATCAGTCTTCCTTCTTGATTCGTACCAGTGGCAGCATCAGCGAAAAGCAGGTGCGGCCGGGGCGGGAGCTGACTTCGATGGCACCGCCGTGTTGCTGTATGAAGCTTTGCGCGATGGTGAGCCCGAGCCCGCTACCCTTTTCGCGGCCGGAGACCAGCGGGTAGAAGATTTTGTCGCGAATGCCATCGGGAATGCCGGGTCCATTGTCGATTACTTGCAATTCAAGTGCCAGCTCGTGATGTTTTTTTGCCAGCGTGACCTTGCGCGCTGCCCGGGTGCGATAAATGATCTCGCCTTTGCCCTGCATCGCCTGTGCTGCGTTGCGCGAAATGTTCAGGATGGCCTGGATCAGTTGCTCGCGGTCGCCGGTGACGTCGGGCAGCGAGGTGTCGTAGTCGCGGCGCACGCTGACGTCGTGGTATTCGGCATGGATCAGGCGCCGCACGCGTTCGAGGATCTCGTGGATGTTCACCAGCGCCGGCTGCATGGTCCGATGCGACGACAGCAGGCGCTGCATCAGGTCCTGCAGGCGGTCGGCTTCCTCGATGATGACCTGGGTGTATTCCTTGAGCGGCGCGCTGTCCAGTTCGCGTTCCAGCAACTGTGCCGAACCGCGGATGCCGCCCAGCGGGTTCTTGATTTCGTGCGCCAGGTTGCGCACCAGTTCGCGGTTGGCCTGCTGCTGTTGCGCCAGCTGTTCCTCGCGCGCGGCGCGGAGTTGCTGGTCGATGGGTCGCACCTCGATCAGCAGCCGGGCGTTGCCGGCCTCGACCGGGGTTACCGTGCAGTCGACATGCAGCGACCGCTCCGGCGACGGTTCGATCAGGATGTTGTGTCCCGTGTAGCTCCAGTTGTTCGTCAACGCGTTGTCGAGCGCGGCGGCGAGGCCGGCCGGCTTGCCCACCAGTCGGTGCAGCGGGTGGCCCAGCAGTTGGCGCGAGCTGATTTCGAACAGGTTCTCCGCCGCCGGATTCACGTGGCGGATGACCAGGCCGGCATCGACCAACACGACGGCGGAAGAAAGCAGGTCGAGCCCGCTGAAGGCGTTGAAGGATTCGGCAGCGTTCATTTCCGGAGAATCTTGCAAGAAGCGCACCAGCCGCTGATCGTTGCGGCGGCGACTCAGCGCAGGTTGCCGAGTTCTTTCTTCAGCGACTCGACATTGCGTTCGTGCAGCGCCACGGTATCGCGTAGCGGCTGCAACTTCTCGGCGGGCTGGTTGCCGGCTTCCAGCAGGGCCTTCTTCGCCTTTTCGGTGTTTTGCAGTTCGTTGGCGAGTTCCTTGTCGAGGATGGCGCGGCGGTCGCCGTCGCGCGCCTTCTGTTCGCTGCCGGATACCCGCGGAAAATCGCCAGGGGTGGGCGTCGCCGCGGCCCGCGGCTTTGCCGCGCCCGCCACCGGTGGCGGCGCGGCCTGATGCGAAAGCACGATGCAGCTCTTTTTCGGCGCTTTCTGGTTGGTGTAGAGCACCACGCCGGATTCGTCCGTGCATTTGTAGAGCGTGTTGGCCGCGCTCGTGAGCGGCAAGGCCAGTGCGATTGCGGGCAGTAGGAACTTCATTGTTCAAGTGTATGTCAATTGCGGCGGCATCGCCAAATGGGTGTCCGCCTGGTCACGGGACCGTCGCGGCCGGCGAGCCGTCATGCGAACCGGCGAAAAAAAGGACGGGCAGGCCCGTCCTTTTGTCGATCGTGTGGGCGAAGCCGACGTGGCGACAAGCCCGGCATTTTGCTGCCGGCCCGCCACGGTTGGCCCGCTTCCTCAGATCGAGTAGTACATGTCGAACTCGACGGGGTGGGTCGTCATGCGGAACTTCGTGACTTCCTCCATCTTGAGTTCGATGTAGGCATCGAGCATCTCGTTGCTGAACACGCCGCCGCGGGTGAGGAATTCGCGGTCATTGTCCAGGTACTCCAGCGCCTGCTCCAGCGACGAGCAGACGGTCGGTATCTTGGCATCCTCCTCCGGCGGCAGGTCGTAGAGGTTCTTGTCGGCGGGGTCGCCCGGGTGGATCTTGTTCTGCACGCCGTCGAGGCCGGCCATCATCAGCGCGGTGAAGCACAGGTAGGGGTTGGCGCCCGGATCCGGGAAGCGTGTCTCGATGCGGCGGGCCTTGTCCGAATGCACGTAGGGGATGCGGATCGAGGCGGAACGGTTGCGGGCCGAGTAGGCCAGCTTGACCGGGGCTTCGAAGCCGGGCACCAGGCGCTTGTAGGAGTTGGTCAGCGGGTTGGTGATGGCGTTCAGGGCGCGGGCATGCTTGATCACGCCGCCGATGTAGTACAGCGCGAACTCGGACAGGCCGGCGTAGCCGTTGCCGGCGAACAGGTTCTTGCCGTCCTTCCAGATCGACTGGTGCACGTGCATGCCGGAGCCGTTGTCGCCGACGATGGGCTTGGGCATGAAGGTCGCGGTCTTGCCGTAGCTGTGGGCGACGTTGTGCACGATGTACTTCAGCAGCTGGGTCTGGTCGGCGCGGCGCACCAGGGTGTTGAACACGGTGCCGATTTCGTTCTGGCCGGCGGTGGCGACTTCGTGGTGATGCACTTCCACCGGCACGCCGCAGGCTTCGAGCAGCAGGCACATCTGGGCGCGCATGTCGTTGAAACTGTCGACCGGCGGCACCGGGAAATAGCCACCCTTGACGGTGGGGCGGTGGCCGGTGTTGCCGCCTTCGAACTTCTCGGAGGACGACCAGGCGGCCTCTTCGGAGTAGATCTTGACGTGGGCGCCGGACATGTCCACGCCCCATTCGATGCTGTCGAAAATGAAGAACTCGGGCTCGGGGCCGAAATAGGCGGTGTCGCCGATGCCGGAGGACTTGAGGTAGGCCTCGGCGCGCTTGGCGATCGAGCGCGGATCGCGGTCATAGCCCTTGCCGTCGGCCGGCTCGACCACGTCGCAGGTCAGGACCAGGGTGGTTTCGTCGAAGAAGGGATCGATGTAGGCCGTGGCGGCATCGGGCATCAACTGCATGTCGGACGCCTGGATGCCCTTCCAGCCGGCGATCGAGGAGCCGTCGAAGGCGTGGCCGTCTTCGAACTTGTCCATGCTGAAGGCCGAAACCGGCACGCCGACGTGCTGTTCCTTGCCGCGGGTGTCCGTAAAGCGGAAGTCGACGAAGCGAACTTCCTTCTCTTCGACCATCTTGAGTACGTCCTGGGGGGTCATGAGCTGCTCTCCTGAAAATTAATGGCAATTGCGGGGTAGGTAGTCGTTACCGGACTGCGACGGTATTGCGTTCCGGTAGCAGGTAGCGTGCCATTCGCACCACGAAGGGAAGCGATTGTGCCACAAGTCTTTTTGCTTCACGATAGCCGGATGATCGCACCATAACGGTGCTAACTTCGGCAAAAACGCCCTGTTATGGTGCAATTTGCTGGTTTAGTCGGATGGCGACGAACCAGGGGTCGTTCGGCAAGGCGGCATCCAGCCGTTGGCGAAATCCGGCCAGGCGGGCATCGTCGGCAAAGCCGGGCGGCAGGAAAATTTCTGCTTCGACGCGGGTGCTGAGGTAATGCAGGGTCGTTCGCTCGAAGTCGGGCGGGTCGGCGGCCAGCAGCTCGCGCAGGTGCGCGAGCAGAATGGCGCGGTCCGGGAGGCTTACCGCAGCGTTGCCCTGCAGGTCGTTTTCGGCATCGACATGGACCAGTACGTCGAGCACTTCGGGATGGCTGGCCAGCACGCGCTGCCGCGCCGATTCGGCGATGCGGTGGCCTTCGGAGACGCTGATGCGCGGGTTGACCTGTACGTGCGCGTCGACCAGCACCTGGTGCGCCATGCGCCGCGTGCGCAGCTCGTGCATGCCGAGCACGCCGGGGGTGGTGGTGATCGTGTGGCGGATCGCCGCCACTTCCCCGGCCGCGAGGCCGGTGTCGATCAGTTCGCGGATCGCGTCCCAGCCGAACTTGAGGCCGGCGCGCACGATCATGGCGCCGACGATGATGGCGGCCACGGCGTCGGCGAAGTTGAAGCCGGCCAGGGCGCCGCCGATGCCCGCCGCCACCACCAGCGAGGACAGTGCATCGGCGCGCGCGTGCCAGGCGTTGGCCACCAGCATCGGCGAGCGCAGACGCTCTGCGGTCACCAGCATGTAGCGGAACAGGCCTTCCTTGGCGGCAAGGGTAAAGATCGCCGCCCACATCGCGGCGACGCCGACCGGCGGCGCGCTGCCGATGTCCTGCAAGCGCCCGGCGGCCGCGATCAGGATGCCGGCGCCGGTGCCCGCCAGCAACACGCCCAGCACCAGCGAGGCGGCCGTTTCGTAGCGGCCGTGGCCATACGGATGGTCGGCATCGGCGGCTTCTGAACCCTTGCGGTTGGCGAACAGGACAAAGGCATCGGCGACGATGTCCGACAGCGTGTGCATGGCATCGGCGATCAGGCTTTGGGAATGCGCGATGAGGCCGACGACGATCTGCATCGTGGTCAGCACGACATTGACGCCGACGCTGACCCAGGTGATGCGCTGGCCTTCGGCGAAGCGCGAGCCGGGCCCGGTTTCGGCGCCAGCACGGCGGTCGCCGTTGAACTCGTGGGGGTGGGGGTCGCGGGACATCGTTGCGGGCGGGTATACTCGATCCCCCGATTCTAATCTCCTGCTCCTGCAGCGCCTGTCATGGGACGCCTCAACGAAATCCTCTCCCTCGCCCAGTCGCGGGCACGCGAACTCAAGCTGGCCTTCGAGGGCGCGCTGACACCGCTGGAAGCCGCCGAAGTGCTGCGGCTGGCGCCGAACGCGCGCCTCATCGACGTGCGCACCAAGGCCGAACTGGATTGGGTCGGCCGCGTGCCCGGCGCGATCGAGATCGAATGGCAGGACTATCCCGCCAAGCATCCCAACCCCTACTTCTTGCAGACGCTGAAGCACAGCGTGGTCAGCGAGTCGCTGCTGCTCTTCCTCTGCCGGTCCGGGCAGCGCTCGGCCAGTGCCGCCAGGGCCGCCACCGAGGCCGGCCTTCCCGATTGCTACAACATCCTCGAAGGCTTCGAGGGCAACAAGGACGCCAACGGCCAGCGCAATCGCACGGGCGGTTGGCGCGCCTGCGGCCTGCCCTGGAGCCAAAGCTGAACATGCAAACCGCCACCATTTCCTTCGACCGCTTCAACACCCTCGCCGACATGGACGCCGCCGAGCGCATCCGCGCCGCGAAAGCCAAACTCGGCAAGGACGTGGTCCTGCTCTGCCACCACTACCAGCGCGCCGACGTCTACGCCCACGCCGACATCACCGGCGATTCGCTCAAGCTGTCGCGCCTCGCCTCGCAGGCGGAGGCGAAGCACATCGTTTTCTGCGGCGTGCATTTCATGGCCGAGGTGGCCGACATCCTCTCGCGCCCCGACCAGATTTCGATCCTGCCCGACCTCGCTGCCGGCTGCTCGATGGCCGACATGGCGAGCCTGGCGAAGGTCGAACGCGCCTGGCGCGAACTGTCCGCCGTGCTCGATCCCGACCAGAAGGTCACGCCCGTCACCTACATCAATTCCGCCGCCGACCTCAAGGCATTTTGCGGCGCGCATGGCGGCATCGTCTGCACCTCGTCGAACGCACCCAAGATCCTCGAGTGGTCCTTCGCCCAGCGCGAGAAGGTGCTGTTCTTCCCCGACCAGCACCTGGGGCGCTGGAGCGGCTACAAGATGGGCATTCCACTCGACGAGATGGTGATCTGGAATCCGGATCTCGAACAGGGCGGCCTCACCCGTGAGCAGATCGAGAAGGCGAAGATCATCCTCTGGCACGGCTACTGTTCCGTGCACCAGATGTTCCAGCCCAAGGACATCATCAAGTTCAGGAACCAGCATCCCGACGGCCTCGTCATCTCGCACCCGGAATGCAGCTTCGAGGTCTGCAAGCAGTCCGACCACATCGGCAGCACCGAGACCATCCTGCAGACGGTGAAGGCGGCGCCGCCCAACACGCGCTGGCTGGTCGGCACCGAACTCAACCTGGTCGAGCGCCTGGCGCAGGAAGTCAAGCATGAAGGCAAGATCGTGCAGTTCATGGCCGGCACCATCTGCATGTGTTCGACCATGCAGCGCATTGATCCGCAGCACCTGGCCTGGACCCTGGAAAACCTGGTCGACGGCAAGGTGGTGAACCGGATCAGCGTACCCGAGCATGAGGCGAAACTGGCGAAGATTTCGCTGGAACGGATGCTCGCGGTGTCCTGATCGCCGTGGCGCCGGCGCCGACTTTCATGCAACTCCCGCGAAGCGAGCATCGTGGATAACGTCCTGCGCTTCGGCGCCGTGGCCGTCCATCTCGGCGAGAAATCGGGGAAATATCCCGATGGCAACCAGGTCATCGTGCACGGCGCCGACACGCGCGTCGCCTTCGATACGCCGTTGGTGTCGAACCGCATCGGCGCCGACTTCGACGAAGTCGACCTTGTGCTGCTCGGCCATGCCCACGAGGACCACATGGCCGGCCTGCATCGCTTGCCGCGGGCGCGGGTGGAGGTGCACGCGGCGGACCTGCGCGCGGTGCAATCCTGGGAGGGGCTGGCGGCGCATTACGGTTACGCGGACGACGTGCTGGCGCGCGTGCGTGAGATGATAGTCCGCGATTTCCATTACCACCCGCGGCCGGACGCCACCGGCTACCTCCACGACCAGCGCTGGGACCTCGGCGGCGGCGTGCGCATCCGCGCCCACCACCTGCCCGGCCACACCTCGGGGCATTGCGCGCTGGTGGTCGAAAGCGAGGGCGTGGCCTTCATCGGCGACATCGACCTGACCGGTTTCGGCCCCTATTACGGCGACGCCACCTCCAGCCTTGCCGCATTTCGCGCCAGCCTCGCCGAAATCGCGCACCTCGATGCCAAGGTCTGGGTGACTTCCCACCATCGCGCCGTGATCACCGATCGCGCGCAGTTTCTCGCCGATCTCGGACGATTCGCGGCGAAGATCGACGAACGCGGGGACAAGCTGATCGGCTACCTGCGCGAGGGGCCGCATACCCTCGCCGAACTGGTCGATCGGCGCCTGCTTTATCCCAGGGGAGTGAGCCTGCCCTATGTCGAGAGCGCCGAGCTCAATTCGATCCGCATGCACCTCGACGAGCTCGCCGCGCAGGGCCGGGTGGGCGCGGACGGCGATCGCTTCGTGCTCGCCTGAGCTCCCTGGCTGACAGTGATCACGGCATGACGCACGCACTTTCGATCGCCACCTGGAACATCCACAAGGGGTTCTCGCAGTTCAATCGGCGCATGATGGTGCACGATCTGCGCGACCGGCTGCGCGAGTTGTCGGCCGACATCGTGTTCCTGCAGGAAGTGCAGGGCCTGCACCTGGGCCATGTCGAAACGCACCCGGACTGGCCGTCGCAGGCGCAGCACGAATTCCTCGCCGAGGATGTCTGGGCCAATCACGCCTACGGCCGCAACGTTGTCTACGACCACGGCCACCATGGCAACGCGATCCTGTCGCGCTTCCCGATCCTGCACGAACACAACCAGGACGTGACCCATCTGCGCTTCGAGAAGCGCGGCCTGCTGCATTGTGCGGTGGAGGTGCCGCGGCTCGGGCAGGCCCTGCATTGCGTGTGCGTGCACCTGTCGCTGTTCGCGCGTTCGCGGCGGCGCCAGATGGATGCGCTCGCGCGGCGGATCGAGGAGGTCGTGCCGGACGGCGCGCCGCTCCTGATCGCGGGCGACTTCAACGACTGGCGCAACCATGCGGACGACCTGCTGGCGCAGCGCCTTGGCCTCACCGAAGTCTTCGCCGGTGACGCGCAGCGCCCGTCGCGCAGTTATCCGGCGGTCTTGCCGATGTTCCGCCTCGACCGGATTTACCAGCGCGGGTTGCGGGTGGGGGCCCGGCAGGTCCATGCCGGTCCGCCCTGGTCGGGCATTTCCGACCATGCGGCGCTTTCCGCCGAGTTTCGATTCGGCCCCGCCGCCGCCAGGCGCAGATCGTGAGCGCCGATTTCTGGACGACGGCGGCGCCCGGCCTGGTCGCCGGCAACCGCCTGCAACTGCTCGAATCCGGCGGCGAATACTTTCCGGCGCTGATCGCGGCGATCGACGCGGCACTCCATGAAGTGCAACTGGAGACCTATATCTTCGAGGATGACGCCACCGGTCGCCGTGTCGCGGCCGCGCTGGCGCGCGCGGCACGGCGTGGGGTCGCCGTGCGGGTGCTGGTGGATGGCTTCGGCGCGCGTGAGTTTGCAGGAGGACTCGGCGCGGTGCTGGCGGACGACGGGGTCGAGGTGATGACCTATCGGCCGGAAGCCGGCAGGTTCGCCTTCCGCCGCCATCGGCTGCGCCGGCTGCATCGCAAGCTGGCGGTGGTCGACGGCGGCACGGCCTTCGTCGGCGGCATCAACGTGATCGACGATTTCGACGACGGCAGGGAAACGGCGCCGCGCTTCGATTACGCAGTTCGCATCGAAGGGCCGCTCGCCGCGCGGGTGCACCACGCGGTGCGGCACGTCTGGCGCCTGGTGCGCTGGGCGCGCCTGGGCCGCCGCCCGCCGCCGCCCGCGGTCCTGCCGCCGCCGCCGCCGGTGGTAGGCAGCATGGCTGCCGCGCTGCTGATCCGCGACAACCTGCGCCACCGCCGCGACATCGAGAACGCCTATCTCGCCGCGATCGCCGGCGCGCGACAGCGGGTGGTGATCGCCAACGCCTATTTCCTGCCCGGCCGAACCTTCCGCAGGGCACTTGTGGCGGCGGCGCGGCGCGGCGTGCGTGTCGAGCTGCTGCTGCAGGGCCGCTCCGACCACCTCATGCTGCACTTCGCGACCTTGTCCCTTTACGATCGCCTGATGGCGGCCAGGATCCGCGTCTTCGAGTACGAGACGGCCTACCTGCACGCCAAGGTGGCGGTGGTCGACGGCGATTGGGCCACCATCGGCTCCTCCAACATCGATCCTTTCAGCCTGCTGCTGGCGCGTGAAGCCAACGTCGTGGTGCGCGGCGCCGAATTCGCCGCGCAACTGCTCGCCAGCCTCGATGCCGCGATGGCCGATGCCGCGCGCGAGGTGCGGCCCAAGGATCAGCGCCATCGTTCCTGGCTCACCCGCGCCGCCAGCTCCATGGCCTACAGCGTGGTGCGTTTCCTGGTCGGCGTCACCCGCTACGCCGGGAAGCACTACCGCGACTAGCGCCCCGGCACGCGCCGGACAACTGGCTCCCGGAATCGCTTCACTCCGGCTGAGAGATAAATAAATCAAAGGGTTGCAAGCAAGCGTCAATGCGCGGCGGGTCCCCGCCGATTGGTCGCGGACACCGCGCGACGCTGTAGATTGCCGGCGTCGTGAAATAAGTCACGCGCAGGTCCGAACGGACTATTGGCCTGCCACGGCGTGCCGCCTAGGATGCAATCAACGCAGCAAAACGCTGCCACGAACACCACAAGATCCTTGAGGGCATGGCAATGAAAACACTAATGGCGCTGATGGCAGGACTGGTCAGTACGGGCGCCGCGATGGCGTTCTCCGAGTTGGGGATTCAAGCTCCGGCCGCTATCCAGACCTATTTTTCGACCCCGCCTACCGGGACCAGCGAAATGGTCGTCGCGGGCATCGGCCTGATGCTGTACGTCGCCCACCGCCGCGTGAGCCGTTCAATCAAGCGCTGACCAGAAACAAGCCGGTCCGGGCGGCAGGCAATGTCCGTCCCGGCGCGTGGCAAGCGGATCAGGTCCGCCTTCGCCACCGCACCGGAAACGGGTTCCGGTGCCCGGCAAGGCGCGCAAACCCGTTGCCACCCCGGGATCGAATCCTTTGCGGCATCCGCCGCTAGCCGCTGTTGCGCAGGCCGGCGGCGACGCCGTTGATGGTGAGGTGGATGCCGCGCTGCACGCGGTCGTCGGTCTCGCCTGCACGGTGGCGGCGCAGCAGTTCGACCTGGATGTGGTTCACCGGGTCGAGGTAGGGGAAACGGTTGCGGATCGAGCGCTTCAGCAGCGGATTGAGGTCGAGCAGTTCCTTTTCCCCGGTAATCGCCAGCAGTGCGGCGATCGAGGCCTGCCATTCGGCCTTGATCCGCGGAAAGATGGCCGCGCGCAGCACTGTGTCCTTGACCAGCATCGAATAGCGCTCCGCGATCACGATGTCGCTCTTGCCCAACACCATGTCCATGTTGGACAAGGTAGTGCGGAAGAAGCCCCAGTCGCGGTACATCTCTGCCAGCAGCGCCATGCCCCGCGCGCCGTGCTTCTCGCGCCAGGCGGCGACGGCGGCGCCGAAGCCGAACCAGCCCGGCAGCATCAGGCGGCACTGCGCCCAGGAAAATACCCAGGGAATCGCGCGCAGGTCCTCGATCGCCGTGGTCTTCTTGCGTGACGCGGGCCGGCTGCCGATATTGAGCGCGGCGATCTCGGCGATCACCGTCGAATCCCAGAAGTACTCCTCGAATCCCGGCGTCTCGTACACCATCCTGCGATAGGCGGCGAACGCGCTGGCGGAAAGTTCCTCCATCGCCGCGAGGAACTCCGGTTTCGGTGCATCGTGCTCATGGCCCAGCAGCGTGGCTTCCAGCGTTGCCGCGGCGAGGATTTCCAGGTTGCGGCGGCCGAGTTCGGGATTGGCATACTTCGAGGCGATGACTTCGCCCTGTTCGGTGATGCGGATCTGGCCCTGCACGGCGCCCTGCGGCTGCGCCAGGATCGCCTGGTAGCTGGGGCCGCCGCCGCGGCCGACCGAACCGCCGCGGCCGTGGAACAGGCGCAGCGTGATGCCGTGGCGGGCGAAAACTTCGGTCAGCGCGATCTCGGCGCGGTACAGCGCCCAGCCCGAAGTGAGGAAGCCCCCATCCTTGTTGCTGTCGGAGTAACCCAGCATGCATTCCTGCAAGCCGCCGCGCGAGCCCAGCAGCCTGTTGTAGAGCGGGATAGCCAGCAACCGGTCCATGGTCGTGCCGGCGTTCGCCAGGTCGCCGATGGTCTCGAACAGCGGCACGATGTTCACGTCCAGCGCATGTTCCAATGGTCGCAGCAGGCCGACTTCCTTGAGCAGCACGGCAACTTCGAGGATGTCGGAGACGCCGTCGGTCTTGGAGATGATCACGTTCTCGATCGCCGCGCGGCCAAAGCGCTGGTGGATGCTGCGCGCGGTGTGGAAGATCGCCAGCTCATTGCGCGTCTCGTCCGAATACCCGACGCCGGGCGCCGTCAGCGGTCTTGGCGTGGCGAGTTCTTCCAGCAGCAAGGCGATGCGCCCGTTCTCGTCCAGCGCGAGGTAGTCCGTGCCGGGGTTCGCGATGGCGAGCAGTTCGGCCACGGTGCGCGCATGCACATCGGAATTCTGCCGCAGGTCGAGCGGCGCCAGGTGGAAGCCGAAGATGGCAACGGCATGGCGCAGGCGGCGCAGGCGGCCGCGTCCGAGCAGGCCGCAGTTGTGGCTGAGCAGCGAGCGGTGCAGCACGTCGAGGTCGGCGGCGAATTCGGCGGCGGTGGCGTAAGGCTCGGCTTCCCCCACGGCATGGCGCGGTGCCTCAAGCTTGTCGAGCAGCATCGCCGTGGCGGCCAGCCGCGCATAGAAGCCGGCGATGGCGCGGCGGTAGGGCTCGTCGAGGCGATGCGGGCTGCGGTCGGGCGACAGTTCCGCCAGGCGCATCAGCTCGACGTCGGGCACCTCGATCAGCGAGGTGGTGGTCGACAATTCCGCGCCGAGCTGGTGCAGTTGTTCGAGCAGGAAAGCAATGGCTTTGCGGCTTTGCGCGCGCATCGCGGATTCCAGCACCTCGGCGGTGACAAAGGGATTGCCGTCGCGGTCGCCGCCGATCCAGGAGCCGGGGCGCAGGTAGGGCGGCAGCTCGGCCAGGCCCTGCTCGCGCCAGCCGGGCACGGCCTGCGCGAGATGGTCCTCGCTGGAGTTGAAAAGGCGCGGCAGCTCGCGCAGGAAGGTCATGTCATAGAACGACAGCGCGTTGTTCACCTCGTCCATCACCGAGAGCTTGGCCCGGCGCAGCATGCGCGTCTGCCACAGGCGCAGCACGGCGCGGCGCAGTGCCTCGTCGTGCTCGGCCTGTTCCTCGGGCGAGAGCTCGGTGCGGTCGCGCTCGTCGAGCAGGCGCGCGATCTTCCACTGGCAGTCGAGGATGCTCTTGCGCTGGACTTCGGTCGGGTGCGCGGTCAGCACCGGGCGCACCTGGGCGCTGGCGAAGAATCCGGCGAGGCGTTTCGCGTCGATGCCGGCTTTCTGCGCGCGGTCGAGGGAATGCGCCAAGGTGCCTTCGCGCGGCGCGGCGCCGGCGCGCGCGTAGGTACGCGCGCGGCGGATGTGGTGCTGGTCCTCGGCGATGTTGGCCAGGTGCGAGAAATAGCTGAAGGCGCGCACCACCATGTTGGTGCGTTCGCGCGGCAGTTCGCGCAGCACGGCATCCATTTCGGCGCGCGCCGCGTGGTCGTCGTCGCGGTGGATGCGTAGCGCGAGCTGGCGGATCTGCTCGACGCGGTCGAAGACCCCGGCGCCCTCCTGCTCGCGCACGGTGTCGCCGAGCAGGCGTCCGAGCAGGCGGATGTCCTCGCGCAGGGGTCGGTCCTTGTCGGCGGTTGGCTTGGTGCTCATTTGCGGGCTTTCAGTCGGGCGCGGCTTTCCTCGATCGCGCGTTCAAGATAGGCGCCGTAGAAATCCGCCAGGCGAAAGCCGACGATGGCCTCGGCCAGCGGTTCGCCGTCCGGCCCGTGGAACATTACGGTGGGAACAAGGCGGACCTGCAGGCGGCGGGCAAAGTCGGCGCTGGAGGTACGGCGACCGGCGAAGTCTATCAGCGGCGTGTCGCGGTCGATATGCAATTCGCGCAGCAGCGCTTGGGCATTCGGGTCGCGCGCCATGGGGCCAAGGTACTCGCGACGAAGCCTCGCGCACCAGTTGCAGTCCTCGCGGCTGTAGAGGATGACCAGCGGCGCGCCCTTGCCCGCGGCGAGCCGGGCATCGGCGGCGAGGTCGCCGGCTTCGATCAGCGAGCTCTCCATCAGGCGGAATTTCAGTGCGACAGGATCTTCGACAGGAACTGCTGGGCGCGTTCCGAGCGCGGCTTGCCGAAGAAATCTTCCTTGGTCGCGTCTTCGACGATGCTGCCCTGGTCCATGAAGATCACCCGGTCCGACACCTTGCGCGCGAAGCCCATCTCGTGCGTCACCACCATCATGGTCATGCCTTCATGCGCCAGCTGGACCATGACGTCGAGCACCTCGTTAACCATCTCCGGGTCGAGCGCCGAGGTCGGCTCGTCGAACAGCATGCAGATCGGGTCCATGGACAGCGCCCGCGCGATGGCCACGCGCTGCTGCTGGCCGCCGGAGAGCTGCCCCGGGTGTTTGTGGGCGTGCGGCTTGAGGCCGACGCGGTCGAGCAGTTTCATGCCGCGTTCGTTGGCCTCGTCCCTGCTCCGTCCCAGCACCTTGACCTGGGCGATCGACAGGTTCTCGGTGATGGTCATGTGCGGGAACAGCTCGAAGTGCTGGAACACCATGCCGACGTGCGAGCGCAGCTTGGGCAGGTTGGTCTTGGGATCGCCGACGGAGGTGCCGTTGACGAAGATGTCGCCCTGCTGGAAGGCCTCGAGGCCGTTCACGCACTTGATCAGCGTCGATTTGCCGGAGCCGGAGGGGCCGCAGACGACGATCACCTCGCCCTTTTCCACCTGCGTCGTGCAGTCGGTCAGCACGCGGAAGGCGCCGTACCATTTGCTGATGTTCTTTATTTCGATCATGGACACGAGGGGCCCCCCTTCAGCGGACGATGGCAATGCGCTGCTGCAGTTTCCTGACCAGCATGGACAGGCTGAAGCTGATGATGAAGTAGAGCACGGCGGCGACCAGATAGGTCTCCACCGGGCGGTTGAAGTTCTTGCCGGCGATCTCGAAGCCCTTGAGCAGGTCGTAGGCGCCGATCGCATACACCAGCGAGGTGTCCTGGAACAGGATGATGGTCTGCGTCAGCAGCACCGGCAGCATGTTGCGGAAGGCTTGTGGCAGGACGATCAGGCCCATGGTCTGCCGGTAGCTCATGCCCAGCGCGTAGCCCGCGGCGACCTGGCCGCGCGAAATGCTCTGGATGCCGGCGCGCATGATCTCCGAGTAGTAGGCCGCCTCGAACAGGGTGAAGGTGATGATGGCCGACGTCTCCGCACCGAGCGGCTTGCCGATTACCAGCGGAATCAGCAGGAAGAACCAGAGGATCACCATCACCAGCGGGATGCTGCGCATGGTGTTGACGTAGGCCGCCGCCGGCATCACCAGCCAGGGCCTGCCCGAGAGCCGCATCAGCGCCAGCAGGGTGCCGAGGATGATGCCGCCGACCATGGCGACCAGCGTCAGCTGCAGCGAGAAGATGAAGCCCTTGACGATGTAGCCGGAGATCAGTTCCGGCGTGAAGAAGGCGAAGTCGAGGGCCAGCATCAGTGGCCTCCCCCGCCGATCATGCCGGGGACGCGCACGCGGTTCTCGATGAACAGCGCGGCGCGGTTGATGGCGAAGGCCGAGATGAAATACAGCCCGGTCACGGCCAGGTAGACCTCGATGCCGCGCGAGGTTTCCTCCTGCGCCTGCAGGGCGAACAGGGTCAGCTCGGAAATGCTCACCGCGAACGCCACCGAGGAATTCTTGATGATGTTCATCGATTCGCTGGTCAGCGGCGGGATGATGATGCGGTAGGCCATCGGCAGCAGCACGTGGCGGTAGGTCTGCGGCAGGCTGAAGCCCATGGCCAGCCCGGCCATGCGCTGTCCCCCGGCCAGCGACTGGATGCCGGCGCGCACCTGTTCGGAAATCCGCGCCGAGGTGAACAGGCCGAGGCCCATCACCACCAGGATGAAGCTGGGCACGCCGCGCAGGATAGGAAAAAGGGCCGGTACCACGTGGTACCAGAGGAAGATCTGCACCAGCAGCGGAATGTTGCGGAACAGCTCGGTCCACGCATTGCCCAGCAGTACCAGCCCGCGGTGCGGCGTGGTGCGCAGGATGCCCATCAGCGAGCCGAACACCAGGGCCACCACCAGAGCCAGTACCGACACCGAGAGCGTCCAGCCCCAGGCCGAAAGCAGCCAGTCGAGGTAGGTGATGTCGCCGCCCTTGCCAAAGCAGGTCGACGCCACCTCGCCGCTCGTGGTTTCCTTGCAAAAGACCTGCCAATCCCAGGTGCTCAAGTCCCTTCCTCCCGCCTTGGTTCGCGCCGGATGGAATGAAGGCGCGGGGCCGACATGTCAGCGCCGCGCCTTCATCCCATGCGTCCTATGCGGCCCTACTTCCTGGCGTAGTCTTCCATCGGCTTGTCGTTGGGGCTGGCCCAGGCCGCCCTGGTGGCGTCGGAAGCCGGCAGGCCGATACGCGTGTTGGTCGGCGGTATCGGCTGCATGAACCACTTGTCGTAGATTTTGGCCATCTCGCCGGACTTCATCATCGCGGCGAGGCTGTTGTCCACCGCCTTCTTGAAGGCGGGATCATCCTTGCGCACCATGATGGCGATCGGCTCGACCGAGAGCACCTCGCCGACGATCTTGAAGTCCCCCGGGTTCTTCGATTTGGCGATGTTGCCGGCGAGGATCTGGCCGTCCATGACGAAGGCGTCGGCGCGGCCGGATTCGAGCAGCAGGAAGCTGTCGGCGTGATCCTTGCCGAACACCTCGTTGAAGTTCACCCCGGTTGCGCGCTCGTGCTTGCGCAGGTGCTGCACCGAGGTGGTGCCGGTGGTGGTGGCGACGTTCTTGCCGTTGAGCTGGCCGATCGAGGTGATGCCGGAGTTGGCCTTCACCGCGATGCGGACTTCCTCGACGTAGGTCGTGGCGGCGAAGGAAACATCCTTCTGCCGTGTGGCGTTGTTGGTGGTCGAGCCGCACTCGATATCGACGGTGCCGTTCTGCATCAGCGGAATGCGGTTCTGCGAGGTCACCGGCTGGTACTTGATGTCCAGCTTGGCCATGCCGAGCTGCTTCTGCACGTCGGCCAGCGCACGCTGGCAAAGCTCGACGTGGAAGCCGGCGAACTTGCCGTCGCCGAGCGTAAAGGAGAGGCCGCCCGAGGATTCGCGCACGCCCATGGTGGCGGTGCCGCTATCCTTGATCTTCTTGAGCGTGCCGCTGTCCTGGGCCAAGGCGGGCAGCGCGAGGGCGGTGAGAGCGATGGAAGCAACAAGGGTGGTGCGACGAATCATGGCGGTCTCCTGGAATTGCCGATCGGGCTGGGGTCGGTTACGGCTCTCGGCGGCTGCGTCTGACGCGCAGCGCGGAAGGGGCGCACTAGCCTACACCGAAACTTCATGTTCCTGCTGCTGCAGGGCCCACATCTGGGCGTACATCCCGTTGCGCTCGAGCAGCGCGCGATGGCTGCCGCGTTCGACGATGCGCCCGGCATCGAGCACCAGGATCTCGTCGGCGTTCATCACGGTAGACAGGCGATGGGCGATGATCAAGGTGGTGCGGCCGATCGCCGCCTGGTCCAGCGCCGCCTGGATCGCCTTTTCGGTCTTCGAATCGAGCGCCGAGGTGGCCTCGTCGAAGATCAGGATAGGCGGATTCTTCAACAGCGCGCGGGCGATGGCGACGCGCTGCTTCTCGCCGCCGGAAAGCTTGAGGCCGCGCTCGCCGACGCGGGTCTGGTAGCCGTCGGGCAGCCGTTCGATGAAGTCGTGGATGTGCGCCGCCCGCGCCGCGGCGATCACCTCCTCGCGCGGGGCCGTGGGCCGGCCGTACTGGATGTTGTAGAAGATGGTGTCGTTGAACAGCACGGTGTCCTGCGGCACGATGCCGATCGCGGCGCGCAGGCTGCCCTGCTGCAGCGCGCGCAGGTCGGAACCGTTGACCTTGACCGAGCCGCTGCTGGTGTCGTAGAAGCGGAACAGCAGGCGCGCCAGCGTGGACTTGCCCGAACCGCTGTGGCCGACCACGGCCACCGTGCGGCCGGCGCCGACTTTGAAATCGACATCGAACAGGATCTGCTGGTTGGCTTCGTAGGCGAAGCCGACGTTCTCGAACTCGACCTCGCAGGGGCCGCTTTCGCCCGCGGCAAACAGCGGTCGCGCATCCGGGGCATCCTCGATCTCGCGGTTCCTGCTCAGCAGGCCGAACATGCGTTCGATGTCGGTCAGCGACTGGCGGATTTCCCGGTAGAGCACGCCGAGGTGGTTGAGCGGCATGTAGAGCTGGATCAGGAAGGCGTTCACCAGCACGATGTCGCCCACGGTCATGTTGCCGGCGACCACCTCGACCGCGGCGCGCCACATCATCAGCGTCACGGCGGCGGCGATGATCAGCGACTGGCCGAGGTTGAGCCAGGACAGGGAAATCTGGCTGCGGATCTGCGCCGTCTCCCACTTCTGCATCTGCTCGTCGTAGCGGTCGTGCTCCCAGCGTTCGTTGTTGAAGTACTTGACCGTCTCGAAATTGATCAGGCTGTCTACCGCGCGGATGTTGGCCGCGGAATCCAGCTCGTTAACCTCGCGCCGCAGCACCGTGCGCCAGTTGGTGACAAGAATCGTGAAGGTCACGTAAAGCACCAGCGTGACCAGCGTGATCAGCATGAAATCCTTGTCGTAGCGGAAGCCGAGGATGCCCAGCACCAGCGCGATCTCGACCAGGGTCGGCAGGATCGAATACAGCGTGTAGCTGATCAGCGAACCGATCGACCGCGTGCCGCGCTCGATGTCGCGCGTCATGCCGCCGGTCTGGCGCTCGAGGTGGAAGCGCAGCGAGAGCGAATGCAGGTGCTCGAACACCTGCAGCGTGATGGTGCGCACCGCGCGTTGCGTGACGCGGGCGAAGAAGATCTCGCGCAGTTCGGTGAACAGCACCGTCGCAAAACGCAGCGCGCCGTAGGCCGCCAGCAGGCCCAGCGGCACCAGCAGCGCGGCCTGTTCCAGCTTTCCGGCGCCGGGCAGCGTGAAGGTGTCGATGATGTCCTTGAACACCAGCGGCACGCCGACGGTGGTCAGCTTGGCCAGCAACAGGCAGCTCAGCGCGAAGACAACGCGACCCTTCCACGCCCACAGGTAGGGCAGCAGGGTCTTGATCGTCTGCCAGTCGTGGCGAGTGTCGGGGATCGGCCCGGGCAGGGCCATGGTGGGAGGGGTGCGGCGCATCATGGTTTAGATTTTAACAACTTGGCGCGGCGGCAATTCCGGGTGCAACATTCCGCGGGTGGCGCTCATTCCTTGCCGGGCGCGCTCGTCGCCGGCGGCGCCGCGCCGGTCCATTCCGTCGCCAGCCGGTAGCCCACCGCCAGCAGGGTCGGGCCGAGGAAGGCGCCGATCACGCCGAAGCCCAGCACGCCGCCCAGCACGCCGAGGAAGACCACGGCGAAGGGCAGGCTGGCGCCGCGGCTGATGATGAACGGCTTGATCACGTTATCGACCGTGCTGACCAGGAAGAAGCCCCAGGCCGCGACGAAGGCCGCCCAGCCCGGCTCGCGGCCCTGGAACAGCCAGATCGCCGCGCCGCCCCAGACCAGCGGCGGCCCCACCGGCACCACGGAAAGAAAGAAGGTGGCCACGCCCAGCAGCACCGCGCCCGGCACCCCGGCGATGCCAAAGCCGATCGCCGCCAGCACGCCCTGCGCCAGCCCGGTACCGAGGATGCCGTAGATCACCCCGGTCACCGTGCCGCGCACGATGCCAAGCAGATAGGCCGCCCGCCCGCCGGCCAGCCGCTCCATTGCCACCCGCAGGCGCGAGGCCAGCGCTTCGCCGTGCAGGAAAAAGAAGAAGGCGATGAATACCGAAATCGCCATGTCCAGGCTGCCCCTGGCCACCACGCCGCCGGCCGCCAGCGCCGCCGCCTGCGCCGGCTTGGCCAGCTTTTCCAGTTCAGCCATCAGCTTGCGCCCGTCGTGCGCGAAGCCCTGCCAGTAGTCGTGGATGGTCTGGCCCACCACCGGCAGCGACGCCAGCCAGGCCGGCGCGTCGGGCAGGCCGTCCTTGACCAGCGCGGTCGCCGCGCGGCCCAGTTCGGCGGCGTTGTCGGCCATCGCCAGCGCCACGGCGACCACCGGCCCCAGCAGCACCACCGTCACCAGCAACGTCATCAGGGTTGCCGCCAGCGCGCGCCGTGCGCCCACCGCGCGATCCAGCCAGAGGAAGGCCGGCCAGCTGGTCGACACCAGGATCGCCGCCCACACCAGCGAAGTGAGGAAGGGCCACAGCACCAGCACGCAACCCGCGCCGAGCAGGGCCAGGGCGAGGATGGGGAGAATGCGGTCGGAACTGAAGTTCGGCATGGGGGGTGGAGGGGCGCGGGTTCGGCGGAACGTTGCCGGCATTATGCGGGTTTCGCTGGCGGGGCTGGAAATTGGGGTGCGGCCGCGGCAATTGTCGCCGTGTCGCAAGCGCCCGAAGGAAGTCCCTGTGGGGCGCCGACTTTCTTCCTTCGCTTCCAAGTCCGCGCCGGGTCTCGCCCCGGCAGGCGACCTACTTTCTAGTTCGCGCAAGAAAGTAGGCAAAGAAGCGCTCCCCGCCTCCCCGGCCCTTCGGGCTGCCCTCGCTGCGAAAGGCCCGCCGGGCCGGTCGCTAAACTAGCCGGCCAAAAGACGGCCGTCGTCGGACAACGCGCCCGGACTTCCCCCGGCGAACCTTCCTCGCTCGGCGGCTCAGAGGGGAAGGCAAACCGCCGCTCGTGTCGCCACACCCTTGCGGAAATGCCGGATAAATCGTCTAATCCAATTCAAGTAAAGCGCGCCGGTACCGGACCCCAATTTTAGGTGCCACTAAAAATGGACAACATGCTGGTGAAATGCAGTATTTTTGAATCCTGGAAGTGGAACGCGGCGCGTTTGATGGGTTGTTTACCATCTTGTAGGCAGCCGACTTGACGTTACACAACATCGGCCTGCGAGTGCGACATGGACCTATTCTTAGATAACACTGGCTTGCACGCCGCAGGAGAATGTCTCTCTGGCCGCGCACGCGGGGAGGCAGATGTAAGAGGATTGCTTCAGCTTGGAACCTTATTGGTTTTCGCGGAACGGCTACAAATCAATGGATTTGAGCTCGACGCCGTCGGACGTCGAACGAGGGAAATCCGCGACAACCTAATGCATCTAGGTCTTGATCAGTCGGCGTTGGTTATTGGCAACCAGAGCGAGGCTTCTTACGGTCGCGCTTGTCTTGCTGCGGCGGACGCTGCTGCGGAAGAACTACCGAGCCTCGTCGCATCATCAGAATTACCCGGTGGTTCAACAACTCCGACGGGCCTTCCCGACGGCGCCCTAGCGCAAGAGCAAAGCGATATGCTCAAAATCCTTTCTGGCGCACGCCCGATAGTTCTGCGTCAGTTCGAGCACACGGCATTAAGTGCGCGCGCGCGCGGAGCAGCCGTGTTCATGCTCGCGGCCTCGCCTAGACTCCGAGTGGCAGTCCGCGAATACTTTCAGCAAGCTGGTGCCGCAACGCCGTCACTTCTCGAGCAATTGGGAATATTCCTACGTTTGTATTTGAACGATACGCTGGCAGTGGAAAGCGCATCAGTGTATGCGCCTGCTGTTTCACGCGCAGAGATGTTTCGTCGGGGTACTGCAAGCCTGTTAAATGGATTAGAAGCAATTGTTGAAGACTCTGCAGGGGCGCTGAAGCCAAAAACACTTGGCGTGCCCGCGGTTGCAGCCGTGCTTGTCGATCGATCAAGAGGTGACCCTGCTGCGGTAATCACCGAAGCCCTTCAGCTATTGATATTTCCGTAAAACATGACAACTTTTGATCATCTGAAACGTTGTATCTCCAATGGTGATATTGGAGAATGTTGTCATGGCACAAAAGCGGTTAAGCGACGCAACAAAGAAGCGATTGAAGGCAGGCCGGATGCTGCTCGCGGG
>NZ_JAFLDR010000038.1 GCF_017302275.1 Sulfuritalea sp. | reverse complement strand
GAGGCCGACTCGGGCCAGCGCTTCGGCGGCGCGGCGCCTTCGTTCCGCCGCGGCGTGGCCTTGCAGCTTGAGGCCATATTCGACATTCGCCAACACCGTCGTGCGCAGCATGATCGGGCGCTGGAAGACCATGGCCTGGCTCAGGGGTTTCGGCCAGGCAAGGCGCCCACGGCTCGGATGCAGCAGGCCGTGGATCAGGCGCAACAAGGTGCTCTTGCCCGCGCCATTGGGGCCGAGCACGATGCTGCGCTGGGCGGAAAAAGCCAGCGTCGCCGAATCGATGATGCGCGTGCTGCCCTCGGTGAGCCCGAGGTCGTCGATGGAGAGCCAGGGACTCACCCCCACCGCCTTTCCGCCCAACCGCGTACGGCATAGGCCGCCGCGTTGATCGAGAGCACTACGGCGATCAGGACAAAGCCCAGGGCGAGCGCCAGGGGCAGGTCGCCCTTGCTGGTCTCCAGGGCGATGGTGGTGGTCATCACCCGCGTCACGCCGTCGATGTTGCCGCCGACGATCATCACGGCGCCGACCTCGGCGATGGCGCGGCCAAAACCCGCCAGCGCCGCCGTGGTCAGCGAGAAGCGGCCGTCCCAGAGCAGCGTCGCCGCGGCGCGGCTGCGGCTGGCGCCGAGCGAGCGCAGCTGCTCGCGGTACTCCGTCCATTCATCGGCAATCACCTGCCGCGTCAGCGCGGCGACGATGGGCGTGACGAGTATCGCTTGGGCAACGATCATCGCCGTGGGCGAAAACAGCAGACCCATCGTGCCGAGCGGACCGGCGCGCGACAGCAGCAGGTAGACCAACAGGCCCACCACCACCGGCGGCAGGCCCATCAGTCCGTTGAACAGAACGATCAGAACGCGCCGGCCGGCGAAGCGGCCGACCGCCAGCAAAGCGCCGATCGGCATGCCGACGACACAGGCGATCAGGGTGGCGGCAAGGCTGACGCGCAGGCTGAGCCAGACGATGTCGGCCAGTTTGGCGTCGGCGGAAGCGACGAGCTGCCAGGCGGTGAGGAAGGAATCACCCATTGCGGTCATTCATTTATGTAGCAGCATGCATAAGATGAAGCAGGTTAAAGTAGGTAGTTGAAAGGTGGAATATGTCGATGGTTGCAACTAAGCCGCGCTTGCGCTGGAGTTGGGATTTCGGTCCGCTGCTGCAGGACGTGGACAGCGCGCGCCTGCTGCGCCTGCTCGCCGGGATCGGTTCCGGCGGAACCCTGGGGGCGGCCGCGGACGCCGCCGGCATTTCCTACCGCAGCGCCTGGGGCTTGCTGCGCCAGTGTGAGCAGGCATTGGGGGCTTCACTGGTGGTGATGGAACGCGGACGCGGTACGCGCCTGACCGAATTTGGCGCCGCCCTGGTGGAACTTGACCTCGCCGCGCGCGCTGCGCTGGATGACGTGCATGCTCCCTGGCAGCGAAGGCTGGAGGCCCTGCTGGCTCCCGTCGCGCGCTTCGCACCGGAGCGCCTGCGCGTGGCGGCAAGCCACGACCTGGCGCTGGCCGACTGGGTGGAGCACGGCCGACGCATCCGCTTCGAACTGTTCTGGCGCGGCAGCGAGGAGGCGCTTGCAGCGCTGGGGCGCGGCGAGTGCGAACTGGCCGGCTTCCACGTGCCGGAGGACTGGCCCTTGGCACGCATCGAGAGCTGGCTCGGGCGCTGGCTGGAGCCAACGACCCACGTCTGCCTGCCGGTGATGCGCCGCCGCCAGGGCCTGATCGTCGCGCGCGGCAATCCGCACCGGCTGACGAGCCTTGGCGACATCGCGCGCCGCGGCCTGCGCATGGTCAACCGCCAGCGTGGTTCCGGCACGCGCGCCCTGATCGACGAACTGCTGGCGGCGACCCGTGTGCGGCCGGAATCCATCGCCGGTTACCAGCACGAGGAATTCACCCACGAGGCCGTCGCTGCGGAAGTCGCCACCGGCAAGGCCGATGCCGCGTTCGGCATCGAGGCCGCCGCCGCGCGCTACGACCTTGCCTTCGTGCCGCTGCTTACCGAGCGTTACGGCTTCGCCATGACGCAGGCGATTGCCGACAGCCCCGAGGGCAAGGGCTTCCTTGCCCGCCTGCATGGCAATACCTTCCGCCAGCGCCTGCTGGCGATGCCCGGCTATGAGCCCTTGCCGGCGCGCGAGCCGGGTAACTGGGCGGATTTCCTCGCTTAGAACTCGACCGCGAATTCCGTCGCCTGCCAGATCGCGCGCTTGGCGTCGAGTTCGGTGGCGACGTCGGCACCACCCACCAGCGTGTAGGCGATGCCGGCGGCTTCGAGCCCGGCGACGAGTTCGCGGCGCGGTTCCTGGCCCGCGCAGATGACGATGGTATCGACGTCGAGCACGCGCTCCTTGCCCTCGACGGCGATGTGCAGGCCGGCGTCGTCGATCTTCAGGTACTCGACGCCGCCCTGCATGTGCACGCCGCGCTTCTGCAAAAGCAGGCGGCGCGCCCAGCCGGTGGTCTTGGCCAGGCCGTCGCCGAGCTTGGTGGCCTTGCGTTGCAGCAGCCAGACTTCGCGCGGGCTCGGCGCCATCTGCGGCGCGGCCAGGCCGCCGCGCGTCTCGCTGTAGTTGGGATCGATGCCCCATTCCTTGCGGTAGGCGGCTATCGGGTCGCCGTGGTCGCCGGCATGGGTGAGGAATTCGGCGACGTCGAAGCCGATGCCGCCGGCGCCGATCACCGCGACCTTCCTGCCGGCCGGCTTGCGGCCTTCGATCAGGTCGATGTAGCTCGTCACCTTCGGATGGTCGATGCCGGGGATGACCGGTGTGCGCGGCACGATGCCGGTGGCGACGACGACGTGGTCGTAGCCCTGAAAGTCGGCGCTGGTGACACGGCGATTCAACTGCACATCGACCGCCAGATCCTTCAGCCGGGTGCGGAAGTAGCGCAGGGTCTCGCCGAATTCTTCCTTGCCCGGAATGCGCCGCGCCAGGTTGAACTGGCCGCCGATCTCGGATGCGGCATCGAACAGCGTGACGCGGTGGCCGCGTTCCGCAAGCTGCGTGGCGGCGGCCAATCCGGCCGGGCCGGCGCCGACCACGGCGACCTTCTTCGGCGCGTCGGTCGGCACTACCTCGACGTCGAGTTCATGGCAGGCGAAGGGATTGACCAGGCAGGAACAGAGCTGGCGCGAGAAGATGTGGTCGAGGCAGGCCTGGTTGCAGGCGATGCAGGTGTTGATCGCGTCAGCGCGGCCGGCGGCGGCCTTGTTCACGAACTCGGCATCGGCGAGGAAGGGCCGCGCCATCGACACCATGTCGGCATCGCCGCGGGCCAGCACGTCCTCGGCGACCTGCGGGTCGTTGATGCGGTTGGTGGTGATCAGCGGGATTCCCACTTCGCCCTTCATGCGCGCCGTGACCCAGGTGTAGGCGGCGCGCGGCACGGCGGTGTAGATGGTCGGGATGCGCGCCTCGTGCCAGCCGACACCCGTGTTGATGATCGTGGCCCCGGCCTTCTCGACCTCTTTCGCCATGGTCACCACTTCGTCCCAGGTCGAGCCGCCCTCGACCAGGTCGAGCATCGAGAGGCGGAAAATGATGATGAAGTTCGGACCGACGCGGGCGCGCACCGCACGGATCACTTCGAGGCCGAAGCGCAGGCGGTTTTCCAGGCTGCCGCCCCAGCGGTCGTCGCGGTGGTTGGTCTGCGGCGCGATGAACTGGTTGATCAGGTAGCCTTCGGAGCCCATGATCTCGACGCCGTCATAGTTGGCGAACTGGCACATCGCGGCGCATTGCGCGTAGTCGGCGATGGTCCGGAGGATTTCTTCCTCGCTCAGCGCATGCGGCGTGACCGGGTTGATCGGCGCCTTCAGCGCGGAAGGCGCCACCGGACGCTTGTGGTAAGCGTAGCGGCCGGTGTGCAGGATCTGCACGCAGATCTTGCCGCCGTGCTGGTGCACGGCCTCGGTGATGACGCGGTGCTTGGCGGCTTCGGTTTCGTTGTCGAGGATCGATGCGCCCTGCATGACGATGCTGTCCTGGTTGGGGGCGAAGCCGCCGGTGACGATGAGGCCGACGCCACCCTTGGCGCGCGCGGCGTAGAAGGCCGCCATGCGGTCGTGGCTGTTGCCGATGTCCTCCAGGCCGGTGTGCATCGAGCCCATGAGCACGCGGTTCCTCAACGTGGTGAAGCCGAGGTCGAGCGGCGCCAGCAGGTGCGGGTAGGGATTGCTCATTTCTTTTCTCTCCTTGGTGGGTCTTGTTCATGGCCATGCAGGAGGGCGATCGCCTCCTCGCACCATTCCAGCCAGCCCTGTTCGTAGCGGATGCCACTCTTCAGGACCTGGTATTGCAGGGCGCGCTGGCGGTCCAGCGTGCCGGAAAAATCCCTCGCCTCGATCACGCGGTAGGCGGTCAGCCGATTGGCGTGCAGGGCGCGATGGTGCTCGAGTTCCGGGATCAGGGCGCCGGCTTCGCCGAAGGCCGCGCCGCGCAACTTGACCATCAGGCTGTCGCGAACGCCTTCCGGCTCGGTGGGCTCCGCCAGCCAGCGCGCAACCTCACTGCGGCCGGCGCGGCTGACCGAGTACAGCTTGCGGTCGGGGGCGGCTTCGCCGGCCTGAAGCTCGCCGGAAATCCAGCCGGCTTCCTCCATGCGCGCCAGGACCTTGTAGATCTGCTGGTGCGTCGCGTGCCAGAAATAGCCGATCGAGCGGTCGAAACGACGCGCCAGTTCGTAACCCGAACTGGGCTTTTCAAGCAGGGATACCAGCAGGGCATGGTCCAGCGACATGCCCGAAAGATACTATGCAACGAGTTGCAGTGCAAGCCGTTGCATAGGGCTACCGTGCCGGGGCAGAAGTCGGCGCTGGCGCCACGGCAGCCGGAGCTGGGGTCTTGTCCGTGGCCGGCCGTTCCGACGGTGGCAAGTGGCGCGATTTGATCCCGGGGGCGTCTGTGGGTGCGCTTTGTCGCGAAAAAAAGCTCCAGGCCATGCCGCCGAGCGCGGTGACGACAATCAGGACGATGACGATCATGATGCGATCGCCGCCGGGTTCGTACTGGGGAGGGGTGTCTGAAGGAGATTTCATCCGCAGGATTCTAGTCGGGTCCCCTGGATACTGCCCGCCCTTCCGGACCGGACAAAAAAACGCCGGCGTGGAGCCGGCGCTTTCCGGGTTGCGGGCCGGATTACTTGGCCTTGGCATCCTTTTCGCACTTCTTGATCGAAGCGGCCTTGGCGGCGCCGGCCAGCGGCTTGCCATCCTTGCTCACGGCCTTGGCTTCGCAGCCGCTGGCATCGGCGGGCTTGCTGCCGCCTTCGCACTTCTTCATGAAGGCCTTCTTGGCGGCGCCGGCCAGCGGTTTGCCATCCTTGCTCACGGCCTTGGCTTCGCAGTCGCCGGCGGCGGCCTTGGCGGCGGGAGCAGCCGGTGCGGCGGCCGCAGGCTTTGCGGCCTCAGCAGGTTTCGCGGCCGGAGCAGCAGCAGCGGGCTTGGCGGCTTCGGCCGGCTTCGCGGCGGGGGCCTGGGCCAGCGCAACGCCGGCGGCAAATAGGGTAGACAGGGCGACGGCGATCATTTTGTTCATTGAATATCTCCTTGGTTTATTGGCGGCGCATGGCCGTGCCCGAATAACGCGCGTGCCGGTGTCTAGTTGACCGGGCTGCCGTTGCTGTCGGCGCGCAGAGCGGCCTCCTGGCGCTCGACGAACTCCTGCATGCTGTCGATGCCGCGCAGTTTCAGAACAGTGGCGCGCACCGCGGCTTCAAGCAGCACGGCCAGGTTGCGGCCCGCCGCCACCGGCAGCGTGACGCGGCGCACCGGTACGCCGAGAATGGTTTCCGTCTGCGCATCGAGCGGCAGGCGCGCTGCCTCGGGGACTCCCGGCGTCGGCCGTTGCAGATGGACGATGAGCTTGAGCCGCATCTTGCGTCGGCACGCGGTTTCGCCGAAGACGGTGCGGACGTTGAGCAGGCCCAGTCCGCGCACTTCGAGGAAATCCTTGAGCAGTTCCGGGCAGCGCCCCTCCAGGGTGTCGGAGCCGATGCGCGAAACGTCAACCACGTCGTCGGCGACCAGGCCGTGCCCGCGTGATATCAGTTCGAGGCCGAGTTCGCTCTTGCCGACTCCGGAATCGCCTGTGATCAGCACGCCCATGCCCAGTACGTCGAGGAACACGCCATGCAGCGTGCCGGTTTCGGCAAGCTGGCGCGAGACGAAATAACGCAGCGTGTCGATCACGAAAGCCGACGACATCGGCGTTGTCAGCAGCGGTGTGCCAGAGGCCTCGCATCCGGCGCGGACGCCGTCGTTGATCGTGCAGCCGTCGGCGACGATGATGGCCGGCGGGCGCGCGGCATAGATTTCCTGCATGTGGTGGGCGACTTTTTCCGGCGCGTGGCGCAGCGCCCAGGCGACTTCCGGCGCGCCGATGACCTGCAGGCGTTCCGGGTGCATCAGGTTGAGGTGGCCGATCAGGTCGGCGGGGGAAACGACGTGCTCGCTGGCGCAGATCGCCCGCGTCATCGCGCCGCTGACCCACGAGAGCTGGAGCCGCTCCCGGTTGCGTTCGAACAGCTGGGAAACGACTAGTTCGCGTGCCAATTGGCGAACAGGCCGTGCAGCGCCGCAGCGTCGGCGGCGGCCGCAAGCTGCTCGCGAAACGCCCGGTCGGAAAACATCTGGGCCAATTCGGAGAGCAGTTGGAGATGGTGTTCGTTGGCGGCTTCCGGTACCAGCAGGACGAAAATCAGTCCGACCGGCTTGCCGTCGGGTGCGTCGAATAGGACCGGTGTGGCCAGGCGGACAAAGGCGCCGCAGGGCGTCTTCAGTCCCTTGATGCGGCCGTGGGGAATCGCGATGCCCTGACCGAGCCCGGTTGAACCGAGCTTTTCGCGTGCGAACAGGGCGTCATAGACGGTGCTGCGGGCCACGCCCTGGTGGTTCTCGAACAATATCCCGACCTGCTCGAATACGCGCTTCTTGCTGCTGGCGTCGAGGTTGGCCACGACGTTGTCGAGGGGCAGCAGGCTGGCGATCTGATTCATCGTGGGAGCGATAATCTTGCAATAGGGGGAGGTCGCGGCGGCGGGAGTATAAACCGCGAACCCGGTTGGGTGGGGTTACCGGTCCGCGCCGCCGTGCCTTGCCTGGATCGTCGTGGCCTTACTCGGCCGCTTGGCGCTTGTTGTCGTGGGAGTGGCTGGAAACCTTTTCCTTGTGCTTGACCACCTGGCGGTCGAGCTTGTCGGCCACCAGGTCGATCGCCGCATAAAGGTCGGCGTCCGTGGCGTCGGCGAAGATGTCCTTGCCCTTGACGTGCAAGGTGACTTCGGCTTTCTGCTGCAGTTTCTCAACCGACAGAATGACGTGCGAGCTGGTCACCTGATCGAAATGCCGCAACACCCGCTCGAGCTTGCCCTTCACGTATTCGCGAATTGCCGGGGTGACTTCAACGTGATGTCCGGTGATGTTGAGATTCATGATGCCTCCTGGTCAAATGTTTTCTCAGAGAACCTTCCTGAGGTTTACCGGCGGAATGCCGAGCAGTTCGCGGTACTTCGCAACGGTGCGACGTGCCACGACGATGCCCTGCTCGCCGAGGATTTCCGCGAGACGGGCATCCGAGAGCGGCTTCTTGCCGTCCTCGGCGCCGACCAATTGCTTGATCAGCGCCCGAATCGCGGTTGAGGAGGCCGCGCCGCCGGTATCGGTGGCGACGTGGCTGCCAAAAAAGTATTTGAGCTCGAAGATGCCGCGCGGACTGGCCAGGTACTTCTGGGTCGTCACGCGCGAAATCGTCGATTCGTGAAGGCTGACGGTTTCCGCAATCTCGCGCAGGGTCAGCGGCCGCATCGCGACTTCGCCGTGGTCGAAGAAGGCGCGCTGCCGGTCGACGATGGCTTGCGAAACGCGCAGGATGGTGTCGAAGCGCTGCTGCACGTTCTTGATCAGCCATTTGGCTTCCTGCAACTGGCTGGCCAGGCCTGCAGACGAACCCCCGCCGCCGCGGTGGCGCTGCAGGATGTCGGCGTAGAGTCGGTTGATGCGCAGGCGCGGCATGGCGTCGCGATTGAGGCTTACCACCCACTTGTCGTTAACCTTGCGCACCGCCACGTCGGGTACCACGTAGCGCGTGTCGGTCGCCGCATACTGCGCGCCGGGGCGCGGATTGAGGGATTTGATCAGGGCCTGTGCCGTGCGCAGTTCGTCGTCGTCGCAACCCAGCAGCTTGCGGATGCGGGCGAAGTCGCGCGCCGCCAGCAGGTCGAGGTGGCGGTCGACGATGTCCAGCGCCAGCTTGCGCGGCGCCGTATCGGGCAGGCACTTCAGTTGCAGCACCAGGCATTCCTGCGCGTTGCGCGCGCCTATCCCCGGCGGGTCGAGGTTCTGCAGGTGGCGCAGGGCAATGCCGAGTTCTTCCAGCAGCACTTCGCGCTGCTCGTCGTCCTCGCCGACCAGCAGGTCGACCAGTTCCTCGAGCGGCTGTGTCAGGTAGCCGTCGTCATCGAGCGCTTCGATCAGGAAGCCGACCAGTGCCCGTTCGCGATCCGGCAACTGCGTCATCGCCACTTGCGGAACCAGATGCTCGCGCAGGGAAGTGGAGGCGGTTTGCGCCTCGCCACTGTCGAGGTCGTCGTCGTTGGGGTCGCGCTGGCCGTGGGCCCCGGAGAAATCCATGCCCCAGCCTTCGTCGTCGCCGCCTTGTGCTTCCCTGCGGTCCTCGTTTTCCGGCGCCGGCGCGGTTTGCGGCGTTGCCAGCGTTTCGCCCGCTACGCCGAGGCTGTACAGTGCCGGTTCTCCCGGATCGTCGCGTTCCAGCAGGGGGTTCTCCTGCAACGCTTGATCGATTTCGGCGTTCAACTCCAGCGTCGAAAGTTGCAACAGCCGGATCGACTGCTGCAACTGCGGCGTCAATGCCAGATGCTGCGAAAGCCGGAGCTGGAGACCCTGCTTCATTCTTGCTATTACATTCTGAAGTGCTCGCCGAGATAGACCCGGCGCACGCTTTCATTATCGACTATCTCGGCCGGCTGTCCAGCGGCAAGTACTTCTCCGGCGTTGATGATCGTGGCGCGATCGCAAATTCCCAATGTCTCCCGCACGTTGTGGTCGGTGATGAGCACTCCGATGCCGCGTTCGCGCAGGTAGCGGATGATTTTCTGGATGTCGATGACCGCGATCGGGTCGACGCCGGCGAAGGGCTCGTCGAGAAGGATGAAGCGCGGGCTGGTGGCGAGCGCGCGGGCGATCTCGACGCGGCGGCGCTCGCCGCCGGAAAGCGAGGCGGCAATGTTCTTGCGGATGTGGGTGATGTGCAATTCCTGCAACAGGGTTTCTTCCTGCTGGTCGATCGCTTCGCCGTCCATATCCTGTAGTTCGAGCACCGCGCGCACGTTTTCCGACACGGTCAGCTTGCGGAAGACCGAGTTTTCCTGCGGCAGGTAGGACAGCCCCAGCTTTGCCCGCTGGTGGATCGGCATGTGGGTCAGGCGCAACTGCTCGGCGCCGTTCTCGATGCGGATCTCGCCACCGTCGGCGGCGACCAGGCCCACGATCATGTAGAAGCAGGTGGTCTTGCCGGCGCCGTTGGGGCCGAGCAGGCCGACCACCTCGCCGGCGCCGACCTCGAAGGAGACGTCGGTGACTACGGTGCGCGACTTGTACTTCTTGCGCAGGTTGTGCGCCGAAAGGATCGCGGCGGGTGCGACGGCAGAGGCGGCGGCCTCGGGTGGTGCGGCATCGTTCTCGTAACCGAGGGGAAGCTGGCCGGGAGCGGGGATCTTCATTCGCCCTCCGCCTCCAGCGGCAGCTTGAGCAGGCGGCGCACGATGTCGCCGGCAAAGCCGCGGCTTTGCAGGAAACGCGCTTGGCGCGCCCATTCCTTGGGATTGGCTGGCGCGGCGGAAAACTTGCGGCTCCAGGCGGCGCGGGCGCGCGCCATTTCGTCGGGCAGGTCGGCCTGGGCCAGTTGCTCCTCGATCATCTCGGGCGCCAGACCGCGGGTTTTCAGGGTGTGGCGCAGGCGCGAGGCACCCAGGCGCGAGGCGTTGCTGCGCAGGAAGCTTTCCGCGGTGCGGCTGTCAGACTGCAGTTGGGACGATTCCATGTCGGCCAGCACGGCATCGATTTCCTCCGGCGTGCCCAGCCCCGCCAGTTTGCGGGCCAACTCGGCGCGAGTGTGTTCACGCCGGGCCAGCAGCTTGATCGCCTGCTGGCGCAGTTCATTCGACATGGTATCGACCGCGACACGCGCGGCAACTGCTGTTCGACAAGATGCGTGTCCCCGGCGGGTTAGCGTGAGATACAGTCGCCCACGAAGTCCCCGGCAACTATCGAGCGAAGCGAGCGGACGGGTAGCGCCGCCCCGGGAAGGGGGCGCAGGCGGGATATCACGAAGCACTGCTTCGCGCCGCCGAATCCGGCCGGCCATGCAGGGCCGGCCGTGGAGCGGGGGTGGGGGGCTTTCAATTCGCCTTTCGCGTGTTTCATCTTCAGCGGGTGGTTCTGGCTGTCATGAGCGCCAATGCCGCGCCTAGCTGCCCTTCGCCGCGTCGGCGGTACCGAGGGTGGCGACGCCGACCGCTTCGCGCACCCGGTTCTCGATTTCGACCGCAAGGTCCCCATGCTCGCGCAGAAATTCCCGCGCGTTGTCCTTGCCCTGGCCGATCTTCTCGCCCTTGTAGGCGTACCAGGCGCCGGACTTCTCGACGATCCTGTGCTCGACGCCGAGTTCGACGATCTCGCCCTGGCGCGAAATGCCTTCGCCGTAGAGGATGTCGAAGTGGGCTTCGCGGAAGGGCGGCGCCACCTTGTTCTTGACCACCTTGACCTTGGTCTCGTTGCCGATCACCTCATCGCCCTTCTTGATGGCGCCGGTGCGGCGGATGTCCATGCGTACCGAGGCGTAGAACTTGAGTGCGTTGCCGCCGGTGGTGGTTTCCGGATTGCCGAACATGACGCCGATCTTCATGCGGATCTGGTTGATGAAGATGACCAGGGTATTGGTCCGCTTGATGTTGGCGGTCAGCTTGCGCAGGGCCTGCGACATCAGCCGCGCCTGCAGGCCAGGCAACTGGTCGCCCATTTCGCCCTCGATTTCGGCGCGCGGCGTCAGCGCGGCGACCGAGTCGATCACGATGCAATCGATGCCGCCCGAGCGCACCAGCATGTCGCAGATTTCGAGGCCTTGCTCGCCGGTGTCGGGTTGCGAGATCAGCAGGTCGGGGACGACTACGCCGAGCTTCGCCGCGTAGCCGGGATCCAGTGCATTTTCCGCGTCGATGTAGGCGGCGACACCGCCGGCTTTCTGGATTTCGGCGACGATGTGCAGGCACAGCGTGGTCTTGCCCGACGACTCCGGTCCGTAGATCTCCACGACCCGGCCGCGCGGCAGGCCACCTATGCCCAAAGCGATGTCGAGTCCGAGCGAGCCGGTGGAAACCGTCTGGATGTCGTCGATCGCCAGGCCTTCGCCCATCTTCATGATGGAGCCCTTGCCGAACTGCTTTTCGATTTGGGCCAGGGCGGCCTGAAGTGCCTTGCTCTTGTTCTCGTCCATTTTTTGCTTCCTTGTCAATGATTCGATTATGTCATGGATGGCACAGTTTTTGCGCCATGTCGCTTCGGTCAGATGGCTTCGAGTCGCCGCAGCAGTCCCTGCAGGGCATGGATTACGGCCTGGCGGCGAATGGCCTCGCGGTCGCCGGCAAACTGCCGGGTTTCCGCGTCGGCCTTTTCCCCACGCCGACACCAGGCAAAGCATACGGTGCCCACTGGCTTACCAGGTGAGCCACCCGTGGGGCCGGCGATTCCTGTAATAGCCAATGAAAACATGGCGTTGGAGTTATTCAGCGCCCCACTCGCCATGTCTGCGGCGGTTTCCAGGCTCACGGCACCGAATTCGGCCAGGGTTTCGACAGATACTCCGAGCATGCCCACCTTGGCCTCATTGGAGTAGGTGACGAATCCGCGATCGAACCACGCCGAACTGCCAGCAGTGTGAGTGATTACTTGCGCCACCCAGCCGCCGGTGCATGATTCGGCAGTCGCCAGCAAAAGTCGGTGCTGGCGACACGGTACCGCTACCGATTCCGACAGTGCTATGAGGTCGGCGTCCATCAGAAGGGCAGGAATGCCTTGAAAACGGCGATCGTCAGCACCGTATAGCCAGCGGCGATGACATCGTCCATCATCACGCCGAAGCCGTTCTTCACCTGCGTGTCGAAGAACTTTGCCGGCTGCGGCTTGACGATGTCGTAAAAACGGAACCAGAGGAAGGCGGCGAGTTGCCACAGCAGTTCCTGAGGTGCGAGCATCAGCACGCCCCAGAATGGCACGATTTCGTCCCAGACGATGGCGCCATGGTCGACCACGCCGAGCGCGCGCCCGGTGATCTGGCAGGCGGCGACGCCGACGGCGAAGCCCAGCAGGAGGAAGATGGCGAAGGCGAGGTCGCTTCCAAGGTAGAGGCGCAGCAGCGGGTAGGTGGCCCAGGCGAAGGCCGTTCCCGCCGTGCCGGGCGCCCAGCGCGACAATCCGCTGCCCATGCCGCAGGCGATGAAATGCGCCGGGTGGTGGAGCAGGAATTTCAGTGGAGGCGGCGGGAGTTTGGCCATGTGCGGGGAGTCAGGTGTCGGTGCTCGGGAAGTGGTCATAGCCACGCCGGCGAATGACCAGGGGATTGCCTTCGGCATCGCGCAGGTCGATCGCACCAACACTTCCCGCTTCAACGGTTCCGATGCGAGTGAGCGCCAACTGAAGCCGGCCGGCAAGAGTGTCGATTGCGCTTCTGCACGATGGCGGCGCAGCAAACACCAGTTCGTAGTCGTCGCCGCCGGAGAGCCATGCATCCCTTTCAAGAGTCGGCGCTGATGGTACGGCGACTTGCACGGAAGCGGCGACCCGGGATGCTGTCAGGATGTGGCCGAGGTCGGCCAGCAGGCCGTCGGACACATCGATTGCCGCCGTCGCCAATCCTTGCAGGGCCAGGCCGAGGGCCACGCGCGGTTGAGGACGCTGTAGGGCCGCGACGCATCCGGCGCGACGGGGCTCGGCCAACACCGTGCGCCCTTGCAGGTGGGCCAACCCCAGCGCGGCTCGCCCCGGTTGGCCGGACACCCAGATGTCGTCGCCGACGCCAGCGCCGCTGCGGCGCAGGGCGTGGCCGGCCGCGACTTCACCGAGAATGGTGACGCAGAACGCGCGCGGCCCGCGCGTCGTATCGCCGCCGATCAGGTCGATGCCGAACTCGTCGGCGCAGGCGAAAAAGCCGCGGGCAAAAGCTTCGATCCAGTCGGAAGTCGGCGCTGGCAACACGGCGGCGAGCGTCGCCCAGCGTGGCCGCGCACCCATCGCGGCCACGTCCGAGATGTTGACCGCCAGTGTCTTCCAGCCCAGGTCTTCGGCGTCGGTATCGGGCAGGAAGTGGGTGCCCTCCACCAGCATGTCGGTGGAGATCACCAGTTCCTGGCCGGGGGCCGGCGTGATCAGCGCGCCGTCGTCGCCGACGCCGAGCGTCGTGTGGGTCGTGCCGCGCGTGAAATGGCGCGCGATGAGTTCGAATTCCGAGGGCACGCGGAATCAGCGCTTTTGCAGTTCCGCCGCCCTCAGCACGGCGGCGAGCTTGTCCAGCACGCCATTGACGAACTTGTGGCCATCGGTGCCGCCGTAGGTCTTGGCCAGTTCGATGGCTTCGTTGATGATCACGCGGTAGGGTGTTTCCGGATGCAGCTTGAGCTCGCAGGCGCCCAGCAGCAGCACGCAGCGCTCGATCGGCGAGACTTCGTCCCAGTTGCGGTCGATGTGCGGCGCCAGGTCGAGCATGAGTGCCCCGGCGTTCTGTCGCGCTTCGGCGAGCAGGGTGCCGTAAAGCGCGCCGTCGGCCTTGTCGAAACCTGCCACGCCCTCGGCCTGGACCTGGATCGCCGCTTCGTCCTGGCCGCCGACCTGCCATTGGTAGAGGCCCTGGATGACGAATTCGCGCGCGCGCCGACGCGGGTTCGACGTCCTGCCGCCCTTGACTCGCCCCGGGCGCTGGGGCGAGCTTGTCACCGGACCCTCGCCCGGTGAATTGCCGCCGGCCATTACTTCAGCGCCTTCAGCAAGTTCGCCATCTCGATGGCCGCCTGCGCCGCTTCGGTGCCCTTTTGCACCATGCGCACCAGCGCCTGGTCGTCGTTCTCGGTCGTCAGAACGGCATTGGCGATCGGGATGCCGCAGTTCAGCTGCACGTCGGTGATGCCGCGCGCCGATTCGTTGGAAACGATTTCGAAGTGATAGGTCTCGCCGCGAATCACGGCGCCCAGCGCAACCAGTGCATCGAAGCGCCCGCTTTGCGCCATGGCCTGCAGCGTCAGCGGCAGCTCCAGGGCGCCGGGAACGGTCGCATAGGTCACGTCGCCATCGGCCACGCCGAGGCGGGCGAGTTCTGCCAGGCAACCCGAACGCAGGCCTTCGCCGATTTCCTCGTTGAAGCGGGCTTGCGCCACGCCGATGCGCATGCCGCTGCCGGCGAGGTTGGTTTCGAGTTCGCGTGCGCTCATGCTGTTTTCTCTCCCGATGGAGTGAAGTAGCCGGTGATTTCCAGGCCGAAGCCGGCCATGCTCGGCATCTTGCGTGGGCTCGACATCAGCCGCATCCTGCCGACGCCGATCTCGCGCAGGATCTGCGCGCCGATGCCGTATATGCGCGGGTCCCAGGTATAGGCGGGCTTTTCGTTGCGTTCGCTCTTGAGCGCAGCCAGCAGCGCATTGCCGGTCTCCGCGCGGTGCAGCATCACCAGCACGCCGCACCCCTGTTCGGCGATCTTGCGCAGCGCGAAGTCGACGCTGTAGGTGTGGCCGCGGCTGCCGTGGTCGATGAAATCCAGCACGCAGACGGCTTCATGCACGCGCACCAGGGTTTCATCCGCAGCCGTGATCTCGCCGCGCGACATCGCCAGATGCACGTCGCCGCTGCTGCGGTCGGCGAAGGCGCGCAGGCGGAACTTGCCTTGCGCGCACTCGACCTGCTTGTCGGCCACGCACTCGATGAGTTTTTCGGTTTCCGAACGATGTTGGATCAGGTCGCGGATGGTGCCGATCTTCAGCCCGTGTTCGCGGGCGAACTCCAGCAGGTCCGGCAGCCGCGCCATGGTGCCGTCCTCCTTGAGGATCTCGCAGATCACCGAGGCAGGCGTGCAGCCGGCCAGTTGCGCGAAATCGCAGCCGGCTTCCGTATGGCCGGCGCGCACCAGCACGCCGCCGTTCTGCGCCATCAGCGGGAAGATGTGGCCCGGCTGGACGATGTCGGCGGGGGTGGCGTTCTTCGCCACGGCGGCCTGCACCGTGCGCGAACGGTCCTGCGCCGAGATGCCCGTCGTGACGCCCTCGGCGGCCTCGATCGACATGGTGAAGGCGGTTCCGTGCTGCGCCTTGTTGTCTCGCACCATCAGCGGCAGGTCGAGCTGGCGGCAGCGCGCCTCGGTCAGGGTCAGGCAGATCAGGCCGCGGCCGAACTTGGCCATGAAGTTGATCGCCTCGGGCGTGCAATGCTCGGCGGCGATGACGAGGTCACCCTCGTTTTCACGATCCTCTTCGTCGACCAGGATCACCATGCGACCGGCGCGCAGGTCGGCGACGATGTCGAGTACGGGGCTGATGCTCATGCTGTGCCTACCAGTGTGAGAAACGGCGCATTTTACGCCGCGTCGGGATTCAGCATCCGCTCCACGTAGCGCGCGATCAGGTCGATCTCCAGATTCACCCTGGCACCCGGATGCAGGCGCTTCAGCGTCGTCACCTCGACGGTGTGCGGGATCAGGTTGATCGAGAAGCGGCGCCCCTTGACCTTGTTGGTGGTCAGCGACACACCGTCGACCACGATCGATCCCTTGCGCGCGATGTACTTCGCCAGCTTCTTCGGCGCCTTGATCACCAGCTCGTGGGATTCGCCGATCGGCTCGAACTTTTCCACCTCGCCGACGCCATCGACATGGCCCGAGACAAGATGGCCGCCGATGAAATCCGACAGGCGCATGGCTTTTTCCAGATTCACTTCACCGCCCGCCGCATCGAGACCGACCGTGCAGTCCAGCGTCTCGCGCGAGACGTCGACCTGGTAGCTGCCTTTTTTCTTTGCGATCACGGTCAGGCAGACGCCGCCGTGGGCGATCGAATCGCCCAGCGCGACATCGGCCAGCTTGAGGCCGGGGGCTTCGACGGTGAGGCGCAGGCCTTTTTCCAGCGGCTGGACGTGGCTGATTTTTCCTACGGCGGTGATGATGCCGGTGAACATGGGAGGCTCCGAAGTGGTTGGCGGATTCAGCGCAGGACGCGCTCGAGGGTGGGCAGGAATTTGTCGGCCGGAACGAAGCCGACCACGCGCTGGTCGCCGAGCTCGCTGCCGGCCGTGTTCCAGAAAATGATGCCCGGCGGGCCGAACAGGCCGAAGCGCTTCAGCAGCGCCTTGTCGGCGTCGTTGTTGGCCGTGACGTCCGCCTGCAGCAGCACCATCTTCTCCATGCGCGCGGCGACCTTGGCATCGGCGAAGGTGAAGCGCTCCATTTCCTTGCAGCTGACGCACCAGTCGGCGTAGAAATCCAGCATCACCGGCTTGCCGGCGGCCTTTGCCGCGGCGAGGCGGGCATCCAGCTGTTCGACCGTGACCACGCGCTCGAAGGCGGGCCCGTGGGCTTCGGCGGCGATGCCGCCGCGCAGAAAGCCCAGCGGCTGCAGCGGGTCCTTCGCGCCGCCCAGAACGCCCATCAGCATCGCCGCGCCGCCCAGCAGCAGCACCACGCCGAGCCCCTTGCCCAGGCGCTGCCAGCCGTGCGCGTTTTGCGGCAGGGGGTCGAGCGCATGCAGGTAGATCGCCGGCACCACCAACAGCAGCGCCCAGCCGAGCATCTGGACCCACAGCGGAATCACCGGCGACACCAGCCACAGCGCGGTGGCCAGCATGATCACGCCGAAGAATTTCTTGACGCCTTCCATCCATGGTCCGGACTTGGGCAACAGCGTGCGCGAGAAGGCGCCCACAAGCAGTAGCGGCGCGCCCATGCCCAGCGCCATGACGAACAGCGCGCTGCCGCCGAGCACGGCGTCGCCCGTCTTGGCGATGTAGAGCAGGGCGCCAGCAAGCGGCGCGGCGACGCAGGGGCCGACGATCAGCGCCGACAGCGCGCCCATCAGCGCGATCGCGGGCAGCGAGCCACCCTGTTTGTTGGCCGTGTCCGAGACGCGGCTTTGCAGTGCCGCCGGCAGTTGCAGTTCGTAAAAGCCGAACATCGACAGCGACAGCACGACGAACACCAGCGCGAAACCGCCCAGCACCCAGGCGTTCTGCAGCGCGGCCGAGAGCAGCGTGCCGGAAAGGCCGGCGGCGACGCCCACCGCGGCATAGGTCACGGCCATGCCCAGCACATAGGCCAGCGACAGCATGAAGGCACGCAGGTGGCTCACGGCATGACCGTGATTGACGATGATGCCCGACAGGATCGGGATCATCGGGAACACGCAGGGCGTCAGCGAAAGCAACAGGCCGAAACCGAAGAAACTAAGAAGCACCAGCGCCAGGTTGTCGCCCTTGAACAGGCCGGCGATGCGCGAGGTTTCGTCGCCGGTGGCAGTTTTTTCGTCGGTGGCAGAAGTCGGTGCCGGCGCTACGGCAGTCGCGGCGGCTGCCGGGGTGGTGCCGGCCGGTGGCATCTCGATGCGTGCCTCCTGGTTGATCGGCGGGTAGCAGATGCCGCCATCCCAGCAACCCTGCGAGACGGCCTTCAGCGTCACTGCACCGGCGGCGTCGACCGGGATCAGGATCTTCACCTCCTTGCGGTAGACCTCGACATTGCCGAAGTTCTCGTCCTCCTTCATCTTGCCGGGCGGATATTTCGGCGTGCCCAGCGTGCCGCCCTCGGCCGCGAACTTGAACTTGTCGCGATACATGTAGTACTGGTCGGTGATCTGCCAGCGTGCTTCGATGGTCCGGGCGTCGATAGCCCTGGCCGAGAAGCGGAAGGCCTGCTCGGGCGGCAGGGGTTCTTCGGCGTGCAGCAATGCCGACAGGGAGAGCAAGAGGAGGAACAGCAGGCGCATCAACATGTCAGGGATCTTTCGGAGGGGCTTCGGCCCGCGTTTCGGTGACGACCCAGTTCAGGTATTCCGGCAGGGCATGGGCGATTGGGACCGCGATGATCTCCGGAAGTTCATAGGGATGATCGGCCCGGATCGCCGCCTCCAGCGCAGGGTAGCCTTGCGGCGTGGACTTGATCAGCAGCGGAATTTCCTGTGCGCCTTCAAGCCTTCCTTGCCAGCGATAGACCGAGCGACAGGGTGCGAGGATGCTCACGCAGGCGGCAAGGCGCCCTTCCACCAAGCGCGCCGCCAGCAGTTGTGCGCTGGCTTCGTCGGGCAGGTTGGTTATCACCAGCAGGGCTTGGGCGGCGTCCATCGGCATATTCTACCTTCCGCCTGCGGCGCTTCCGGGGCGTCTGCCCTAGAATCGGGACTCGGATTGCATGTCCGCACGCAGAGGCATGAATTGAGCAAGCTATTGACCGGATTGATGGAAGCGGAACGCAAACGGCGGCAACTCGCGGCCACTACCCCGCTGCCGCCTGTCGGCGGGAATGCTGTCGCCAATGGCGACGCCGGGTCGTGGATGGTTGCCGACAGTACCGGTCTGGTCGATGAAGAGCAAGCGGCGCTGGCGTTGCGAAGCCACATCGAACAGGAGTTCGCTTCCGCGCAGGCCGCCGCCGCGCAACTGGAGGCCGATAGATCGGCTGCGGCTGCGCTGGACAGGCGCATCGAGAATGAGTCGGCGGCGCTTGCGAAAGCGCAGCGTGAGGAACGTCGCGCTGCGGAGCTGGCCGCCGCTGCCGCCGTACGCGCGGCGAAGGAGGCGGAGCTGGCTCGCCTGACGAGGGAACGTGCCGCAGCCGAGCGCTGTGCCGCAGACCGCGCCGCCGCCCAACTGCAGGCAGATCGTGCCGCCGAAGCCGCCGCCCGGTCACGCGCTACCGCCGAGGAGGACGCGCGACAGCAGTCGCGACGCCGTGTCGAGCTGGAGGCCGAAGTCAGTCGAGCTGCGGCGCAATCGGCGCGCGACCGGGTTCCCGGCCGCGAAGCGAACCCGACCGTCAACCCTGCAGTCGTCGGGTCAGTGGCTGTAGCCTCGCGGGAGGCAGATCAACGAGACCGAGGGCAGCCCGTGGCATTCGGTCGCGTGGTCGTGGTGGCGGCGCTGGCGATGGGCATTGGCCTGTCAGCCGGGTTCTGGCTGGCTGGGTCGGCGCAAGTGCCGCCTACTCCACCCGTTTCGGTCGGAAACCCGCCTGCCGCAGCAGACCGTGATGCACCCTACCTGCGCCTCGACCACGAACTGCGAGCGGTGCCTGGCGGGACACCGCGAAGCTTGAGTGCCAAACCCTGACAGGTGCTCCGGCCTGCGGCATGCGGCGTCGAGCGCCGAACGCACGGCAACGGTGGCTCAATCCCAGCGCGGCCGATAAGTGGCGTACAAACAACACGTTGGCATGGGTTCCTGCCCCTTGCTTGTTGGACGGTTGCTGATACACTCGAAGCTTGGTATTGTTGTCGGTGAGAAAATGGTTTAACTGCGAATTGCTATGTTGATGTTTGTATTGAGGATTTATTCATGACGAAAGTCTTCGTCGGACTTCTGGCTGCGGCCATTCTTGCCACCGGATCGCCAAAAGTAGCGTTGGCGCAGGATGCTGCTTTCGATATCGTGCGGTTTCAGGTGGAAGGAAACACCATTCTGGGCGCCGACAGGGTGCAGGTACTCCTGGCGCCTTTTGTCGGCAAACGCAAGGTTTACGGCGATGTGCAGAAGGCGCTCGAAGCGCTGGAAGACGAGTTTCGCCGCCTCGGTTTCGGCACCGTGCAAGTGTATGTGCCGGAGCAGGAACTCACCACCGGTGTGGTCCGCCTGCTGGTCAGCGAAGGCGTGGTGGGGAAGGTCACCATCAGCGGCAACAAGCATTTCGACGATGCCAACGTGCGGGCCAGCCTGCCCCAGTTGAAGGAAGGGGTCGCGCCCAACATGCGCCAGTTGTCGGAAAACGTCCAGCTGGCGAACGAAAGCCCCGCCAAACAGCTGGAAGTCACGCTGGGAGTGAGCGAGGTGGAGGGCAAGGTCGATGTCAAGGTGGAAGTCAAGGAAGAAGACCCGGAACGGTTCTACGTGACACTGGACAATTCCGGCACCAAGGCCAGCGGCAAGCATCGCGTCGGCGTGTCCTACCAGAATGCCAACATCGGCAACGGTGACCAGGTTCTGACGCTGGCCTATACCACGGCCGTGGATCCACCGGGCGGCATGAAGATTCTGTCGAGCCGTGTGTTCCCGTGGCAGGACGACAGCGGGGTCAAGGTCGATATTTTCAGTGTTGGCTATCGTCTGCCGCTCTATTCGCTGGGCGGCAGCGTCGATTTCATCTTCGGCAGTTCAAGCACTAATACGCCGAGTGCCGCAGTGGGCCTGGGGCCCGCCATCAACGGCAAGGGCAAAGTCTTCGGCGTGCGCTACAACCACATTTTCCCCCGCGCCGGGGAGTACACATCGCGGCTGGTGCTTGGTTTCGACTACAAGTACCTCAACTCCCGTTGCACCAATCCGGCTACCGGAGCGCCTTTCACGATTGATCCGCCGACCGCGACGGCGGGCTGCACGCCGCACACCTTCAGGCCGGTTTCGGCTACGTACAGCGGGCAATGGCAAAAGCCCGGCGAGGCGATCGACTTCAATATCGGCTTGGTGCACCACTTGTTCCCGATGGGGACTGAATACGTCTTTGCACCCGCGGCGCCCGACGCAGGAGGTACCGACCGGTATTCGGGGCCGTCGGGTTACCGGACCAAGGACGAATTTTCCGCGTTGCGTTTCGGCGGCAGCTACGCCGCGGCTGTCGCCGGTGAATGGTTGCTGCGCGTCGCCGCCAACGGCCAGCATGCCAATAACGCGCTGCCTGCCGGCGAGCGACTCGGCCTGGCCGGGCAGAATGCCGTGCGCGGCTTCCTCGAGCGCGCGGTGGCCGTGGATCGTGGCCTGGTCGCCAACCTCGAGGCCTATTCGCCCGACATCGCGGCCAGCCTGGGCGTGCCCGGAAACCTCAAATGGCTGGTGTTCTTCGATGCGGCGCGGGGCTTCAACCTCAACCCGTCGACCAACCAGAGGGTGAACATCGCTTCGCTCGGCCTCGGTTTGCGCTACAACCTCAAGAAGGACATCAGCGCCCGGGTGGATATCGCCCGCGTAATGGATGGCGTCTGGCCGAATGGCGCCCCCAATGTGGCGCTGGAAGGCGACCTTCGCGGACATTTCGCTCTGGCTTTCGGCTTCTGAGCGTTAGTCCGGTTGGTAGGGCGCGTGAATTATTCCCTCGCATCGGGGAGAGCTTGGGGATATAAGTGAATAATGAGTGGACGGCTGTTCCGTCCTTTTGGAGTTTGCACCCATGAGCCACAAGAATCTGCCCCCCAATAATCAGTCTCGCTTGCGCACCTCGGTTCGTCTGGGCGTAGCGGCAGTAGCCGCCTGTTTCCTGACGGCACCGGTGCAATCGAACCCGGTGAATCCGGTGGTGGTGAATGGTACGGCCAGCTTCAACCAGGCCGGCAACAGGCTGACGGTGACCAACAGCAATGGCGCCATCATCAACTGGGACAAGTTCTCGATCAAGGCCGGGGAAACCACCCACTTCGCCCAGACGGCCGCCTCCAGCACCGTGCTCAACCGGGTGCTCAACGACCCGACGGCGATCTACGGCACGCTCAGCTCCAACGGCAAGGTCTGGCTGGTGAACCCGGCCGGCATCATGGTCGGCCCCGGAGGACGCATCGACACCGCCGGCTTCGTCGCCAGCACGCTCAACATCAGCAACGAGAACTTCCTCGCCGGCCGCAAGCTGTTCGACAACATCCCGGGTGCCGGCAACGTCATCAACCAGGGCGAAATCAGGACGCCTGCCGGCGGCAGCGTCTATCTGATCGGCAGCAACGTCGCCAACGAAAGCCTCATCAGCACCCCGCAAGGCGAGACCATCCTGGCTGCCGGTGCCACCGTCAGTCTCGTCGATAGCGCCACGCCCGGCGTCAAGGTCGACATCACCGGCGCGGCGGGCAATGCCACCAACCTCGGGCAGATCACGGCGGAAGCCGGACGCATCGGCATCGCCGGCGTCATCGTCAGGAATAGCGGAACACTCAACGCCAGCAGCGTCGTCAGTGAGGGCGGACGCATTTTCCTCAAGGCCACCAAGGCGGTCCAGCTCGATCCCGCCTCGATCATCCGTGCCGATGCGGGGCAGGACGGCAAGGGCGGCAATATTCTCGTCTGGGGTGGCGAAACCGCCCATGTGGATGGCAGCATCAGCGCCCGCGGCGGCAGCGCGTCCGGCGATGGCGGCTTCATCGAGACCTCGGCGCGCAAGCTGGGCATCGCGACCTCGGCGCGCGTTGACACCCGGGCGCCGCACGGCAAGGCGGGGACGTGGCTGCTCGATCCCTACGACTTCCTCATCGATCCGGACGAGGGCGACATCACGGGCGCGGCCCTTTCGGCGGCGCTGGAGTCCAACGATGTGCTGGTCCAGACCGACGACGGCTCCGCTTTCTGCACAGGCGTCGTGGGCTGCTTGGGGGGATACAGCGGCAACGGCGATATCTTTGTCGATGACGGAATCACTTGGACCAGCGGCAATCAACTGACGCTTTCCGCCTATCGCAACATCGAGGTCAACCAGCCGATCAGCGGCGGCAATGGCAGCGTCGTTGTCCTGCGCGCCGACAACACCGGAACCGGCACGGGAACCGTTATCAAGGGCCCCAGCGGCACGGTCGGTACCGGGGCTGTCAAGCACTTGCGCATCTACTACAACCCCGAGAGCTATAACTCGCCCGAGGTTTTCAGCGACCTGGCCCCGGGCGGGTACTTCGCCTGGATGCTGGTGAACGACGCGATCAATCTACAGGCGATGGCGGACAATCTCGCCGGTGTCTATGCCCTGGGCAGGGACATCGACGCGTCGTCCACCGCCTTCTGGAACGCGGGTGAGGGCTTCCTCCCTGTCGGCGACACGACGACATCCTTTACCGGCCAACTCGACGGGCTCGGGCGTACCGTGAGTGGCCTCACCATCAATCGGCCAGGCATGGACCACGTCGGCCTGTTCGGCGTCGCATCGGGCGCCGCGATCAAGAACCTCACGCTGGACGCCAGCACGATCACCGGGCAGTACTACGTCGGCGGCCTGGTCGGCAGCCTCGACGGCGGCAGCATCGACAGCAGCCATTCCTTGTCGGCGTCGATCGCGGGTGTCCAGGGAGTCGGCGGGCTGGCCGGGCAGATTTACGGAAACGCCTGGGTTTACGACAGCACCAGCAGCGGCAGCGTTTCGGCCACCGATACGCAGGGCAGTGCCGGCGGCTTGGTCGGCCTCATGGCCTGCTGCGGCTCACCGACGATACAGACGAGTTACTCTTCGGCGGACGTGAATGGCGTAGGCAATCTCGGCGGCCTGGTCGGCTGGATGCAGAACGGCCAGATCATCTCCAGTGGCGCCTACGGCGACGTGACCGGCGGCGGTGACAACGTCGGCGGCCTGGTTGGGAAAGCCGGGCAGGACGACGTCGGCAGTCCGGCCGTGATCTCGAACAGTTCGGCGAGCGGCTACGTCAGCGGGGGCATCAACGTCGGCGGCCTGGTCGGGGAGAACACCCCGTACAGCGTGGTCACCGATTCCTTTTACGGCAACGCGGATGTCGACGGCGGCGCCAACGTCGGCGGCCTGGTCGGCAACAACGGCGGCACCATAGTCAATAGCACGGCGCAGACCACCAATGTCACTGGCGTGCGGGATGTGAGTGGCCTGGTCGGCTTCAACAGCGACGTTGGTGTGGTGACCAATTCGCACTACGACGTAAGCGATGTTTCCATAAACGGCGCCAACCGGGTCACGCAAGGCGCCCTTTACCACGACCAGTTTGTCGACTGGATCAGCCACGGCATGACCTTGAACATCGGCGACTACGCGGCGAACCTGCCGCTGGTCGGCGGCTACCACGAAATCAACAGTCCCGTCGGACTCAAGGACCTGCTCGGCTTCGCCGGCACGCCCGGCTTGAAGTTCAAGCTGGTCGCCAGCATCGACCTGTCGGCCGAGACCGACGGCCTGCACATACCCTACTTCGCGGCAGACGAGCTGGACGGCGCAACCCATTTCGTCACCGGCTTCAACCTGAGCCTGCCCAACACCCACGTCGGCTTCATCGGTCGCCTGGATGTCGGTACGGTCAAGAACATCGGCATCATCGGTGGCAGCGTTTCGGGGGATGGCGGCGTCGGCGGCCTGATAGGCCTGAACAAGGGTGGCACTGTCAGCAATGCCTACAGCACGGCAACCATCACGGGCGGCGACGGCTACGACATCGGCGGCCTGGTCGGCTTCAACTCCGGCGGCACGGTGTCGGATTCCCATGCGGAGGGCAACGTAACCGGCGGGGCGGGCAGCACCCGCACTGGTGGCCTGGTCGGGGCGAATTTCGGCACCATTGCCAATTCGCATGCCACGGGCACGGTCAGCGGCTGGCGCGAAGTCGGCGGCCTCGCTGGCGGGCAAGGCGGCGACATCAGCAATTCCTGGGCGACCGGTGCGGTCAGCGGCACCGGCGACGACGTCGGAGGCCTGGTCGGCCATGCCTGGTATGGCAGCATCAGCGACAGCTACGCGACCGGCAACGTCAATGGTGCAGGTAGCAACACCGGCGGATTGATCGGCTACAACGGATATCCCGGCTTCAGTCCGGGGGTGAACCGCAGTTATGCCACCGGCACGGTCACCGGCACCTACGAAGTCGGCGGATTGGTGGGCACCAACAGTGGCGGCACCATCACCGATTCCTACAGCATGGGCAGCGTGATCGGGGACTACGATGTCGGCGGCTTGGCGGGTGTCGTCAACAGCGGCGGCTCGATCATCCATTCCTACAGCACGGGCCCGGTGAGCGGAACCATCCATGCCGTCGGCGGGCTGGTCGGCCGGAATCAGGGAAGCATTGGCAACTCCTACAGCACCGGCAGCGTTACCGGCAACATCTACGGCGCGGGCGGACTGGTGGGCTTGAACTACAACGACATCGACAGTTCCTACAGCACCGGCCCGGTCAATGTTCCGTCGAACTCGAGGATCGGTGGGTTGGTGGGGTGGAACCACTACGGCGTCATCACGAATTCCTACAGCACCAGCAGCGTGAGCGGCCTCAACGAAGTCGGCGGACTGGTGGGTTACACCAATTTCGGCAGCATCAGCAATACCTACAGCACGGGCAGCGTGAGCGGCGCCAGCCCGGTCGGCGGCCTTCTGGGCCTGAACGACGGCGGCGCGGTCACCAACAGCTTCTGGGACACGACGACCTCCGGTCAGCCTGACTTGTTCGATGACCGCGGCACCGGACTGACAACCGCGGAAATGCAGACTGCGGCGACATACATCCCAGCCGGCTGGTCGGCGACTTACTGGAACATCGCCGACGGGGCCTATCCGACGCTGAAGAACATGCCGGTCATGGCGGGATGCGTCGGTTACGACAACTGCTGGACCGGCGCCGTCGACGGCCTCTGGGCCACCGCCGGCAACTGGACCGCGGGCCTGCCCGGCGGCAGCCAGACGGTGAAAATCGACGTCGCCGGAACGCCGACGATTTCGCTGGTCGGGGTCAACCCGAGCTTCGGCAGCCTCTGGCTGGCCGAGAACCTCGACGTCGATGCCGGGGTCACGTTCAACCTGTCCAACCTGTTTACCCTCGTCTCGGGCACAACGACGCTCGACGGCACGGCGACGGTGCCAGCCTACGTGCAGACCGGCGGCACGCTGGCGGGCAGTGGAAGTATCCACATCACCAACAACTACCTGCATTCCGGTGGCGCCATCGATGGCACCAACATCACCCTTTGGATTACCCAGGCATCGGGGCCGCTCAACTTCTCGGCGAGCCGGCTCGGCTCGGCCAACCTTAATGCCAATGCCATCGTGCTCGGACCGATCGGCCAATCGGGTGGACTCGGCATCACCACCGACAGCCTGCAGGTCACGGCGCCGGTGTCGACGGGCCTGATGACCCTCTACCCGAAGTCCTACGCGACGATCCGGCTCGGCAGCGCCACCGCGAGTACCGTGAGCCTGCTGCAGTCCGACCTCGACAACCTGACGGTGGGCGAGCTGCAGGCCTTCGCGCTGAACCTGGAGGTGAACAACGGCCCGAGCACGGTCACGCTCGCCAACTTCGATACCGTCCAGCTCGGCAGCCAGGTCAGCATCGACTCGCCGCTGGCGCTGACGCGGCCGGGCAGCGCGCTCTACCTTAACGCCAAGCGAATCGACATCAACGAAACGATCGCGGCCGGTGCCGGCGGCGTCTTCCTTGGCCAGAACGCCAGCAACGTGGCTTACCTGGTCGGCGTCGGCGGCAAGACCTATCCGACGGATACAGTCGAGTTGAGCAACGCCGAACTCAACCGCATCCTCACCACCGGCCCGGTGACCATCGGCGATCCCTACAACGCCCACAACGTGAACCACGGACCGATGCAGATTGTCGGGCCGATCGACCTGACCGGCATCACTTCGCAACTGCGCCTGGTCGGCAACGGCATCACCCAGGCGCTTGGCGCCACGATCACCGTCCCGCAACTGGCGGCAGATGGTTACGGCAGCATCAGCCTGCCCGAAGTCAACCAGGTCGGTACCTTCGCCGCGAAATCCGCAAACGGCAGCATCAGCTTCGCCAGCGCCGGTCCGCTGGCCATCGGCAAGGTGGAGACCACCGCGTCGCCGTACAATTTTGCGACCACCGGTGTGATCGCGCATGCCGGATCTCCGGTCACGGTCACCGCGGCCGGCCCGCTGACCATATCCGCGGCGGCTGGGCAGCAGGTCCCGGTGTTCGGGGCCGAGGTCTGGCTCAACTTCAACGGCGACCTCTCGCTCAACGCCGGCCCCGGAGGCCAGGCCTATGTCGAGGCCGCAGTGCCGGCCACGATCCATCTCGACTTCGCCAACTCCGCAGGCCAGGTCAGGTTCAATGGCGTCGTCGCCACGGCCCCGACCAACGGCCTGGCGGGTCCCGGCACGCCGGACTTCATCGGTTTCTGGGACAACGGCATTGCCGCAGTGGAAGGGAGCACCCTGCTGCTCGCCAACACCAGCTTCTCCTTCGGCGGCATTTCCTGTCCCGGCTACGACAACTGCTGGACCGGCGCCGTGGATAGCCTTTGGGCAACGGGCGGCAACTGGACGGCCGGCCATGCGCCGACCGGCAGCGAATCGGCCAGGGTCGATGTCGCCGGTACGCCGACGATCTCCATTCTCGGCGTCAATCCGAGCTTCGGCAGCCTCTGGCTGGCGGAAAACCTCAATGTCGATGCCGGGGTTTCCTTCAGCCTGAGCAACCTGTTCACCCTGAATGCCGGCACCGCGACGTTTGACGGCACAGCCAGTGTCAATGGCTATGCCCAGACCGGCGGCACACTGGCCGGCAGTGGCGCCTTCACTGTCACCAACGCGTTCTCGCGCGGCGGCGGCGGCATTGATCGTTCCGGCGCCATGTACATTACCCAGGCGACAGGCAACCTGGCGTTCTCGGCGGCCAACGTCGGCGCCCTGAGACTGCGTGCCGCCAGCGGCAACGTTTCGCTTGGCGCGGTGACCGCCGGCGGCGACGTGTTCGCCGCGGCGGGATGCAATCTGGACACATCGGCCAGGATACGGAGCGAGGGCGCGATCACGCTCGCCTCCGGCGCCATTCACGACGGAATGGCCTATTCCCCATCGGGCTTCGGCGGCGATATCGTGCTCGGCGCGGGCAGCGAACTGAGCACGGGCGATGGCGTGACCTACAACGGCAAGAACATCCTGCTGGTCGCGCTGGCTGGCAGCGATGCCCGGGGCAGCATCACCCAGAGTCATGGAAGTAGCGTCGGCGGCGATACGGTTTCCTTCCATGGCAGCGACAGCGTGACCCTGGAAGGCAATGTCACGGCGGTCGACTATTCGCCAGCCTCACTGAACGTCTTCGCCGGCACCGACTATCTTGCACCGATGAGCCGGACGCAGTATGGCGGCGACATCCTGATCGGCGGCAATCTCGATGCCCAGGACATCAACCTCACGGCCAACGCCGGGTTGTCCGGCACGGCGGCCGTCGTGCAAGCGCCGGCCTCGCTGATCAACGTGCGCGGCGGGCAGATGACCGCGACGGCCCATGGTGACGTGCTGCTCGATGGCACCACGATCGCGCACGACGCCTCCGTGACCCTCATCGCTGGGTATGACAGCATCGGGGCCGGAGATATTGCCGGCAAGAACGTCTCGCTCGGTCGCATCGAGGCTGCCGGGGCCTACATTACCGCCACGGGGGCGATCCTCGACGGCAACGGCGGCGATCCCAACATCGTCGCCGCATGGATCGGTGGGCCGGTCATCCAGTTGCGCAGCAAGGGTGGCGGCAGCCCCGGCAGTGCGGCGATCAGCGCCGACACGGTTACCGAGGGCAGTATCACCGCGACCGTGGACGTCGGCGCGGTGAATGGCGGCATCGACCTGCGCGACTTCAGTGCCACGGGGCCGGTCGCGCTTGCGCTGTCCGACGGCGCCAGCAACCAGCCATCGGTCGCCTACTACCAGGACGGCGATCTGGCGATGGGCGCCGGGCACACCTTCAATGCCGGCAGCGGCGGCATCGTGATCGGCAGCGGCGGCTCGATCAGCGGCATCCAGAGCAGTCGCTTCGGCGGGGCGCCGACGCAACTAACGCTGATTGCCGACCAGAACATGAGTCTTTCGGGCGCGCTGAGCTTGGCCGCAACCCATGTCGGATTGTCGGCGGCCGGCACGCTCGACATCGGACAGGCGCTGAATGCCCAGCATGTCACCCTCAGCGCCGGTACCCTCAATGTCGGCGCCGCGGTTAGCGCGTCGGGCGACCTCAGCGCCGGCGCCGGCATCATCAACATCCACGGTGGCATGAGTGCGCAGCACGCCATCATCGGTGCCGGTACGCTGAACATCGGCGGCAGCGGCGGAGTCCATGCGTCCAGCCACCTGTTGGCGGTCGTCGCGGGTGACGCGACCATCGCCGGCGGCTACCTGACGACATCGAGTGGCGACCTCGAAATGCTCGTGGGCGAAAATCTGACGATAGGCAATGCCGGCCACGGCGGGGAAATCTGGGCCGGCCATGGCCAGTTGAGTCCGCCCTTCGCTGACGCCAGCATCGCCGTCGGCGGCAACCTGACGCTGAACAACGCCGCCCACATCAACGCCGCCAACGATGTCTTCATCGACATGCTCGGCAGCGCTTCGGTGCTGGCGCTCAACACTGGCATCGGCGGACCTTCCTACATCCTGTCCGACATTGGCACCGGCGTGATCGGTACCGCCTACCTCAGCTTCCTCGGTCGCAGTTCCGGCGGCTTGCAGCTTGACGGTGTGGCTACCACCACGACACGGGTGGGCGGCAGCGGCATCTACGCGCTGAATCTGTCTACACCCGCGACACCCGGCGCCGGACTGCAGATCGAGTATGGCGCGGGAGGCGGCGGCGACAGCATCGCGGCGCAACTGGTGACAGCAATACAGAAGTCCGTCGAGGACGCCGCCACCGCCTCCACCCCGACCGACGATGCCACGCCTGCGACGCCGCTGGGCAGCGCCGCCGACGGCTGCACCGAAAACTGTTTCGGCGATGACGAGGAGCAGGACGGGAAGAAGAAAAAAGACAAGTCCGCCGGCGAGGGCAAGGACGGCAAGAAGGAAGACAAGCCGGCGCAGAAAAAAGTCGCCCAGTGCATCTGAGGCGGCGTGGCAGGCGCGGTGGCATCCGCTGCGCCGTGTCGCCGGCGCCGACTCTTGGGGGTGCTACTTCTGCTTCGGCACGCGCCCCATCAGGTAGAACTCGTCATTCGCCCGCATCGCGGTCATGTTGGCCAGGCGGTTGCTGAGGCCGAAGAACGCCGCAACGGCGCCGATGTCCCAGATGTCTTCGTCATTGAAGCCGTGGCCGTGGAGCATCTCGTAGTCGGCATCGCCGATCGCGGCCGAATCCAGCGCCACCTTCATCGCGAAGTCGAGCATGGCCTTCTGCCGCGGCGTGATGTCGGCCTTGCGGTGGTTGATCGCGACCTGGTCGGCGACCAGCGGATTCTTGGCCCGGATGCGCAGGATCGCGCCGTGGGCCACCACGCAGTACTGGCAGCCGTTGGCATTCGAGGTGGCGACCACGATCATTTCGCGCTCGGCCTTGGTCAGGCCGCTGTCCTTTTCCATCAGCGCGTCGTGGAAGGCAAAGAAGGCGCGCCATTCGGCGGGACGGTGCGCGAGGGCGAGGAAGACGTTGGGCACGAAGCCGGATTTTTCCTGCACCTCGAGGATGCGGGCGCGGATGTCCGCGGGCAGGTCTTCCAGTTTCGGCACCGGGTAGCGGCTGATGGGTGGTGTGCTCATGGTGTCTCCATTGAAATGCAAGGCGTGTCGGGGTATTTTACGGGCTCCATCGCCATGAACCACGGCGACGTGCATGGACGCGTCCCCGCGGACGACGTCAATGATCGTCGACGAACAGGTACAGTTGGAATTCGCGAGTCACCAGGGAGACGTTTCATGCAAACTGCAAAATGGCTGGCACCAGTTCTGCTTGTCGCCGCGATGTCTGCACAAGCGCAAGATGGTACTTTCCAGTCCAGATCACTGACTCCGGAAACCGCCCTTACGGCGGCAAGAGCAGCGCTGGATGCTTGCCGAAAGCAGGGGTTTCAAGTGACAGTGGTCGTCACCGACAGAGCCGGCCTGACGCAAGTCTTGCTGCGCGATCGCTTTGCCGGGCCCCATACGGTCGAAGTTGCTTCAAACAAGGCCTGGACGGCGGTCAGTTTTCGGACGTCGACAGCGGTCATTGCCGCAGAAACCCAACCCGGCCGTCCAATGAGCGGCTTGAGAACCCTCCCCAGGCTTCTCGCCGCGGGCGGCGGCCAAGTGATCGAAGCCGCGGGAAGCATTCTGGGCGCCATTGGTGTTTCTGGCGGCCCCACCGGCGAAGCCGATGACAGCTGCGCGGCAGCGGGGATCAAGGCAATCACCGATGCCATCGAGTTCTGACTCGTCCTGGATGGACTCCACCGAGGTCAGCGAAATCAACCGACTGAATTGGTGTTTCGGCCTCGTTGGCCAAGTCCGGCAGCCAGTCACGGATTCACGCAAACGACGACGCGCCGCACGCCTTCCATGCCGACTGCCGGCCAGGCTATCGCAAGGAGCCGGCCGAGGACGGCTGGAAACGCCTGCTGGCCTGGCTGCAAATGCACGGTGTATCAAGGTTTCTGAAGTGATGTTCGCTGGCAGCCTCGTCGCGCGTCCCGTGCCCGCGCTGACGCCGTGAGCTCGAGCCCGGGAGACCCGCGCCGGCTGGTGATTTTCGGTGCCAGCAACATCGTTTCCGACCTGTTCGACTGCGCGCTGGCGAACGGCTTGGTGCCTGCCAGGGTGGTGCTGCACCTGCCCGAATCCGGCGGCGAGCGCGACATGGCGCTGGCGGACCGGGTTGCCGCGCTGGCTGGCCTGTGCGATCCACCGAAAATCGAAACCCTCGACGAATTCCGGCCCCAGGCCGGCGAACTGTACCTGCTCGGGCCGACCACGCCGACCCGCGCCAACCTGGCGGCGGAAATCGAGCGGCGCTTCGGCCTGCGCTACCACACGCTGATCCATCCGACGGCTTACGTCTCGCCTCTGGCGCGCATCGGGCAAGGGGTGTTCGTCGGCGCCAACAGCGTTGTCGGTCCCGGCGCCTGGCTCGATGACCATGTTTTCGTCAATCGCGGCGTCACCATCGGTCACGACACGCGGATCGCGTCGTTCTCGCGCCTTCAGCCGGGCGCCAACCTGGGCGGGCTATCGCGCATCGGCGGCGGCGTCACGGTCGCCATCGGCGCCACCTTGCTGGAACGCCTGGTGGTCGGCGACCGCGCCTTCATCGGCGCCGGCGCCGTCGTGACCAAGGACGTGCCGGACGACGCCCTGGTGCTGGGGATTCCGACCAAGTTCAAGAACCTGCCCTGACGCCCATGGCTTCGATGTGCCACCCTGCGTAATGAAACACAACACTCTCTTGCTGCCGAGGGCCAAATATTCGCCCCCCACCCCCGTTCCACGGCTGGCTTCGCACAGCCAGCAGGCTCTGGCGGCGCAAAGCAGTGCTTTGCGAAACCCCGCCTTCGCCGCCTTCCCAGGGCGGGGCTATCAATCAGCTCGCTGCGCTCGATATCACCATCGCCCCAAGCTGCTGCTTCACGTTAATCAGGCGTGCAGTCGCTCGCGAGCCAGGCCTGACGCGACCTTGAAGGCTTCCAGCAATGCGGGACCGGAGGCCGCGATATCGAGCTGCCGATCGAAGCGCTGGCGCAACGCGGCGCCCATTTCGCGGCGCAGGCGGGGATTCTCGATCAGGGCCGCGAGGCGTTCGGTGCAGGCGTCGAGGTGCGGCAGCGCCAGCTCGCCGAGCTTGTCGCCGCCGTCGGAGCCGGCCAGCGCAATCACGGGCAAACCTTCGGCCATGGCCTCGGCGACGCTGAATCCGCCGCCCATGCGTGGCGGATTGACATAGATGTCGCTGCTGCGCAGGATGGCTGGCAGGTCGTCGCGCGTCGCCAGCGCCCGCACGCGACCCCGCCCGGCCTGCGCCAGGGCGGGCGGCAGCTTGCCTTCGCCGCCCACCAGCAGCCAGACCACCTGCGGATAGCGCGCGACCAGTTCCAGCATCCGCTTCGCCCATTCGTCGCGGATTTCGTGTTCCAGGCGGAACCCGGCGCTGATCCAGACCACGGCCTTGTCGTCGATGCCCAACTCGGCGCGCGGCAGCGGCGTGCCAGCGACCGGGCGTTTGACGCGGAAGGGATGATGCACGGCCTGTGGCGCCGGAAACCGGCCGCCCCAGGTTTCCCCGCGCACGTTGGCCGGCCCTGCGGTCAGCCAGACATCCAGCGGCGCGATCGGCGCCACGGTATTGACGCTGATGCCGACCACCGGCCGCAGCGAGTACAGTGCGCCGGCCAGGGGCGAGTAGAGCCCGACCAGCAGCACCGCATCCGGGTCGAAGGCGGCCAGCGTCGGCATCAGGTTGCGCCAGCGTCCCGGCAGGCTGTAGCGGGAGTCGCTGATCGTCATGTTGATGCCCGCCGGCAGGATGCCCGCCCAGGACTTCGGCTGCAGCGGGGGCAGCACCAGCCGGCGGCCGTCGCCGCGAAACAGCGCGGCGTCCGCGGGCAGCAGTTCCTGCGCGGAAAAGATCTGCACCTGGATGCCTTGGCGTGCGAGCACGATGCACTGTTCGACCGCCATCATGCTGGGCGTATGGAAGCGATGTCCGACGTAGGGCACCACCACCGCCACCCGCCGGATCTCGTCCGGCCGGCGTGCGACGAAGCCCGGCGGCAACTGTCGGGTTGCCGCCTGCACCAGGCGTTCGGCCATTTCAGGAACGAGCCCGACGGACAGGTCGGCGACGAAGTCCGGCCGCTGCGCGATCGTCTGCAATGCGGCCAGCCAGCGATAGGCCATGAAGGCCGCAAGCCGGTCCGGATCGGCGGGTTGCGCCGCCAGGACCAGGGCGGCGGCGGTGTTTTCGTAGTGGGACGCGCCACTCGTTCCGGCGAGGAAGGTCAGGCGCAGGATGTCGGCGCGCGGATCGCCTTCGGGCAGCTTCGCCAGCAGGTCTTGCACGGAGGCGCGCCGGTTGGCGTCGCGCGTTTCCAGCCAGGCGGTGAACAGGCTGTGCCAGCGCTGCGCGCATTGCGGCTCAAGCAGGGTTCGATCGAGTGCGTCGCGCAGCAGGGCCATGGGCAGGGGGTTCGACCGGGGCGATTGCGGAACGGGCATGTTACCGCGCCGCGGCCGGCTGCCGCAGCTCGGGTAGCATATGCCGGACCCGCCCGCTGACCGAGATCGAGGAAACGCCGTGAATGCAAGTCCGCCTGGCTTCGAACTGCCTGCCGTGCGCAGCGGCATCGAAGGCGTCGCCTGGCCCGGCATCGCCGCCGACGGCGCGGCGCAACTGCTGGCAATGAACTTTCAGTTGGAACGCACGCAATGGTGGACGCCAGAACAACTGCGGGCGCGGCAATTGACGCAATTGCGCGTGCTGCTGCGCCATGCGCTCGATTCGGTGCCCTATTTCAGTCGCGTTCTCCAGGGCCACGATGTCGAACGGATGGACTGGCAGGTGTTCGAGCGCCTGCCGCTGCTCGAACGGCGCACGCTGCAGGCGGAGTTCGACGCCCTCGCCAGTCGTCGCCTGCCGCCCGGCCATGGCGCGGTCAGCGTCGCGGAGAGCTCCGGTTCGACCGGCATGCCGATCAGGTTTCGCACCACGGCGCTGAGCCATTTTTTCTGGGAGGCGTTGACCCTGCGAGAACATTTCTGGCATCGGCGAGACTTTGCCGGCAAGCTCGCCGCGATCCGGGTCCAGGTCGACGATGCCAGCCTTCCGGACTGGGGCGCGCCGGCGGGCAGCGTGTTCCGTACCGGACCCGCGGCCATGCTCAACGTGCGCGCGGATGTGGCGACGCAATTGGCATGGTTGCAACGCGAGGATCCGGACTACCTGATCACCCATGCCAGCAACCTCGGCGCGCTGGCCGAGCTGAGCCTCAGGCGCGGCCTGCGCCTGCCGCGCCTGAAGCAGGCGCGAACGCTGAGCGAAACCCTGCGGCCGGACCTGCGCGACACCGTGCGCGCGGCGTGGGGGGTCGAGGTCGTGGATACCTACAGTTGCTCCGAGGCGGGCGTCATCGCGCTGCAATGCCCGCTGCACGAGCACTACCATGTTCAATCGGAAAACCTGGTGGTCGAGTTACTGCGACCGGATGGCAGCGCCTGCGGCGCGGGTGAAACCGGCGAGGTGGTGCTGACCACGCTGCACAACTTCGCCCTGCCGCTGATTCGCTACCGCATCGGCGACTATGCGGAGGCCGGCGAGCCCTGTTCCTGCGGGCGAGGGCTGCCGGTGCTGAAGCGCATCCTGGGCCGCCAGCGCAACATGGCGCGCCTGCCGGACGGGAGGACGCTGTGGCCGAGTTTTCCGGCCGCGGTCTGGCGCTCGGTGGTGGCGGTCGAACAGTTCCAGTTGATCCAGCGCGAACCGGACCGGATCGAAGCGCGCTATGTCATGGATCGCGACATGACGCCGGACGAAGCCTCGCGCCTGACCGAGCTGCTGCGGGAAAAGCTGGGTTATCCCTTCCGCATCGACCCGCTGCGCGTCGATCGGCTGGAGCGGCCGGCGGCGCACAAGTTCGAGGACTTCATCTGCGCGCTGTCGGCGGCGGATGCGCCCAGGCCGGGAGCATAGCCACCCGCCGCAGTCAAGCCGATACCCGCCGCTATTGGGGCAGCCGGATGCTGCGCCGTGCCGCTTCGATCCGGCGCTGGCTGCCCATGCCGATGAAGTCCGCGAGCCTGGCGATGTTCATGCGCGGATCGGCGAGCAGGTCCTCGTAGCGCAGCGCGAGATGCGGCACGCCGAGATTCCCGGCGTGCCATGCGGCGAACCCGGCGTAGCGTTCGAGCGTCGCGCGCGCCGATTCCAAACTGCGTTCCGCCATCTGGCGCGCGAGTTCGGGCATGCCGTACAGGTCCTGCGCGGCGTCGTCGAGCTGGCGTTCCATGCGGACGACCCGGAGTCGCGATGGATCGAGAACGTCGGCCGCGATCCAGGCCAGCAGCGTCGCGCTAAAGCGCGGATCCTTGATTCCACTCAGCGACGTGGCGCCGGTCCAGGCGAGGCCGACTCGCTGCAGCGGCCGCAGGTCGCCCTCGGTGGCGAGCACTTGTGGATGCGCGGGCCAGGCGACGGTGGAAGCGACGGACCGGATCAGGCGGTTGTTGGCGATGCGCACCCGTGCATGCTGGAAGTAGCCATCCGGATTGAAGCGGTCGGCCTTCAGCATCGTGTCGGGCGGGCCGAAATCGGCGCCGAGGATGGACAGGATGCGGCTCGCCAGCGAGGTGCCGGAGCGGAAGGGCCCGATGACGACGACCGTCCGCGGACCGCGCTTCATGCCGGTGCCTGTCGGCCCGTCAAGCCGTCGTCGCCAGCCGCGCCAGCGCCGCGCGTCCCGACAGGAGATGGTCGTGCATGGCCTGCCGCGCTCCCGCCGCATCCTTCGCGCGCAGGGCTTCGAGGATTTCGCGGTGCTCCTGCAGCGATTGCTTGAGGCGTCCTTCGAGGCGCAGCGAATCGCGGCGGGTGAGCTTGATCAGCTTGCGCGCGTCGTCGATCAGTTGCGCCAGGTAGCGGTTGCCGGCGATTTCCTGCAGGGCGGCGTGGAAGCGCTGGTTGGCCTCGAAGAAGCGGTCGGCGTTGTGGGTCGCCGCATGGTCTTCGAGCTCCGCGTGGATCGCCGCAAGCCGCGAAAAGTCGGCGCTGGTGGCACGGCGTGCCGCCAGTTCCGCAACGCGCCCCTCGAGCATGGCCATGACGGGAAAGACCTCGTCGATGTCACGCTCCGACAACTGGGTCACATAGCAGCCGCGGCGCGGCTTGAGTTCCACCAGGCCTTCGGCGGCAAGCACCTTCAGGGCTTCGCGCAACGGGGTACGGCTGATGCCATACTCCAAAGTGAGCGCTTGCTCATCTATCCAGCCGCCTTGTGGAAGCTCATGCGCGAAAATGCGATTGCGCAGGCGCTCGGCTACCTGTTCGTAGAGGGCGGGTGCCGCAAGAATTTTGGATGACGGTCTTGCATTCATAATTATGAATGCAGTATCATGGCTCTTCGTCCGGAAGTCAAGTGCATCGAAAGCGAAGTTTCAGTGGAGGCTAACGCCGGCATCATCGGCGTTAAGCGCAGCGGCCGTAACCAAAAGGAAAAATCATGAGCAAGGCACCCGAAGTCGGCATTCCCTCGATCGACGCCTGGGCGAAGGCCGCCGCCAAGTCGGCGCCCGGTGGTGACGTCGCCAAGCTGAACTGGGTCACGCCCGAAGGCCTGACCGTCAAGCCGCTGTATACCAAGGCCGATGTCGTGGGCCTGCCCTACGCCGACACGCTGCCCGGCTTCGCGCCCTTCCTGCGCGGCCCGCAAGCCACCATGTATGCGGTGCGGCCCTGGACCATCCGCCAGTACGCCGGCTTCTCCACCGCCGAAGCGTCAAACGCCTTCTATCGCCAGGCCCTTGCCGCCGGCGGTCAGGGTGTCTCGGTGGCCTTCGACCTCGCCACCCATCGCGGCTACGACTCCGACCATCCGCGCGTCACCGGCGACGTCGGCAAGGCCGGCGTGGCGATAGATTCGGTGGAGGACATGAAGATCCTGTTTGACGGCATCCCGCTCGACAAGATATCCGTGTCGATGACCATGAACGGCGCCGTGCTGCCGATCCTGGCCGGTTATGTGGTCGCCGCCGAAGAGCAGGGCGTTTCCCAGGAACAGTTGAGCGGCACCATCCAGAACGACATCCTCAAGGAGTTCATGGTCCGCAACACCTACATCTACCCTCCCGAGCCGTCGATGCGCATCATCGCCGACATCATCGGCTACACCGCGCGGAACATGCCGAAGTTCAACTCGATCTCGATCTCGGGCTACCACATGCAGGAAGCCGGCGCGACACAGGCGCTGGAACTGGCCTTCACCCTGGCCGACGGCCGCGAGTATGTGAAGACGGCACTGGCCTCGGGCATGGACGTCGATGCATTTGCCGGCCGCCTGTCCTTCTTCTGGGCGATCGGCATGAACTTCTACCTGGAGATCGCCAAGATGCGGGCCGCACGCCTGTTGTGGTGGCGCATCATGGACGAGTTCAAGCCGAAGAACCCGAAGTCGATGATGCTGCGCACCCACTGCCAGACCTCGGGATGGTCGCTGACCGAACAGGACCCGTACAACAACGTGGTGCGCACCACGATCGAAGCCATGGCGGCAGTGTTCGGTGGCACGCAGTCGCTGCACACCAATTCGCTGGATGAAGCCATTGCCCTGCCCACCGAGTTCTCATCGCGCATCGCGCGCAACACCCAGCTCATCATCCAGGAAGAAACGCACATCACCAGCGTCATCGATCCCTGGGCCGGCAGCTACATGATGGAAAAACTGACCCAGGACATCGCCGACGAAGCCTGGCGCATCATCGAGGACGTGGACAAGATGGGCGGCATGACGCAGGCCGTGCAAAGCGGCTGGGCCAAGCTGCAGATCGAAACCTGCGCCGCGCAGAAGCAGGCGCGTATCGATTCCGGGCAGGACGTCATCGTCGGCGTGAACAAGTACAAGCTGAAGGAAGAGGCGGCGATCGACACGCTCGACGTCGACAACAACGCCGTCCGTGAATCCCAGGTGGCACGACTGAAGACCATCCGCGCCGGCCGTGACGGCAAGGCGGTGCAGACCGCGCTCGATGCGCTGACCGCTGCCGCGAAGGACAAGACCGGCAACCTGCTCGACCTTGCGATCAAGGCCAGCCGCCTGCGCGCCACGGTGGGCGAGATTTCCGACGCCCTGGAAGCGGTCTATGGTCGCCATCGTGCCACCAACCAGACCGTCTCCGGCGTTTATAGTGCGGCTTTCGGCGAGGATGGCACCATGAAGGAAATCCGCGAACTGATCGACAATTTCGCCGCCGCCGAGGGCCGCCGGCCGCGCATAATGATCGCCAAGCTGGGCCAGGACGGGCACGATCGCGGCGCCAAGGTGGTGGCGACGGCCTTCGCCGACCTCGGTTTCGACGTCGATGTCGGCCCGCTGTTCCAGACGCCGGAAGAGGCTGCGCGCCAGGCGATCGAGAACGACGTACATGCAGTTGGCGTTTCGACACTGGCCGCCGGCCACAAGACCCTGGTGCCGGCTTTGATCAAGGCCTTGCGCAGCCAGGGTGCCGACGACATCGTGGTCTTCGTCGGCGGCGTGATTCCGGCGCAGGACTACGACCAACTCTTCAAGGACGGCGCCGCCGGCATCTTCGGCCCGGGCACGCCTATCCCGCAGTGCGCCCACGAAGTGCTGCGCGCCATTCGCGCCGCCCACCTGCCGGCCAGCGCCTGACCGGACAATGCATCCGATGCCCGAGCTGGGCCAGTCCGCGGTGGATGCGCAGGACCTCGCATTGTTCGAGGGCCTGCTCGCCGGGAATCGGCGGGAGTTGGCCAAGGCCATCACCCTGGTCGAGTCGACACGCCGCGACCACGCATTGCGCGCACAGAAACTGCTCGACGCGGTGCTGCCGCATGCAGGGCGTTCGCTGCGCCTGGGCATCTCGGGCGTGCCCGGCGTCGGCAAGTCGACCTTCATCGAGGCGCTGGGTCTGTACCTGATCGGACGCGGGCATCGCATCGCCGTGCTCGCCGTCGATCCTTCGTCGACGCTGCACGGCGGCTCGATACTCGGCGACAAGACGCGCATGGAGCTGCTGTCGCAGCGCACCGAGGCGTTCATCCGCCCCTCGCCTTCATCTGGCAGCCTCGGCGGCGTCGCCGCGCATACGCGCGAAGCGCTGCTGCTGTGCGAAGCCGCCGGCTACGACATCATCATCGTCGAAACCGTCGGCGTGGGCCAGTCCGAAACCGCCGTCGCGGGCATGACCGACTGCTTCGTCCTGCTTCAGCTCCCGAATGCGGGCGATGACCTGCAGGCGATCAAGAAGGGCATCATGGAACTGGCCGACCTGGTTGTCTTCAACAAGGCCGACATCGATCCGGCGGCCGCCCAGCTCGCCGCGGCGCAAATGCGCTCGGCGCTGTCCATGCTGCATCCGGCTTCGCCAAACTGGAAGCCACCGGTACTCACCTTGTCAGCCATGCGCAAGGATGGACTGGTGGAGTTCTGGCAGACCATCGAGAAGTTTCGCACTACGCTCGGCGCCAGCGGCGAGTTCGAAGCCCGTCGCCGGCACCAGGCCCTGGCCTGGATGTGGCAACTGATCGACGCCGGCCTGCGTTCGCATTTTCACCAGGCACCGGCAGTGATGTCGGAGCTGCAGGACACAACCGCCGCCGTGGAAGCGGGACGCATGACGCCCGCCGAAGCCGCGCGCCGTCTGCTGGATATCTCGGCAGGATAAACAGGTTTTTCAGGAGCCAAACCATGCATGAAATCATCGACCAACTGGAAGAAAAGCGGCGACGGGCTGCGCTCGGCGGTGGCCAGAAGCGTATCGACAGCCAGCACGGCAAGGGCAAGCTGACGGCGCGCGAGCGCATCGAACTGCTGCTCGACGATGGCACCTTCGAAGAGTGGGACATGTTCAAGGAGCACCGCTGCGTCGATTTCGGCATGGCCGAGCAGGAGAAGATCCCGGGCGACGGCGTGGTGATCGGCTATGGCACCATCAACGGCCGCATGGTCTTCGTCTTCTCGCAGGACTTCACGGTGTTCGGCGGTGCGCTGTCGGAAGCCCATGCCGAGAAGATCTGCAAGATCATGGACAAGGCGATCCAGGTCGGCTGCCCGGTGATCGGCCTCAACGATTCGGGCGGCGCCCGCATCCAGGAAGGCGTCGCTGCGCTCGGCGGCTATGCCGACGTGTTCCAGCGCAACGTCATGGCCAGCGGCGTGATTCCGCAGATCTCGATGATCATGGGCCCCTGCGCCGGCGGCGCGGTGTACAGCCCGGCGATGACCGACTTCATCTTCATGGTCAAGGATTCGTCCTACATGTTCGTCACCGGCCCCGAGGTGGTGAAGACCGTGACCCACGAGGAAGTCACGGCCGAGGAACTCGGCGGCGCGGTGACCCACACCAGCAAGTCCGGCGTCGCCGACCTGGCCTTCGAGAACGACGTCGAGGCGCTGGTCATGCTGCGCCGCTTTTTCAACTACCTGCCGCTTTCGAACAAGGAAAAGCCGCCGACCAGGCCGACCGACGATCCGGCCGACCGCCTCGACTACAGCCTCGACACCCTGGTGCCGGACAACCCGAACAAGCCCTACGACATCAAGGAACTGATCTTCAAGGTGGTCGACGACATCGATTTCTTCGAGGTCCAGCCTGATCACGCGAAGAACATCGTGACCGGCTTCGCCCGCATGGAGGGCCAGACCGTGGGCATCGTCGCCAATCAACCGGTGGTGATGGCCGGCTGCCTCGATATCAAGAGCTCGATCAAGGCCGGGCGCTTCGTGCGCTTCTGCGATGCCTTCAACATACCGATCATCACCTTCGTCGATGTGCCTGGCTTCATGCCGGGCACGGCGCAGGAGTATGGCGGCATCATCAAGCACGGCGCCAAGCTGCTCTATGCCTATGCCGAGTGCACCGTGCCGAAAATCACCGTGATCACGCGCAAGGCCTATGGCGGGGCCTACGACGTTATGGCCTCCAAGCACCTGCGCGGCGACGTCAACTTCGCGTGGCCCAGCGCCGAGATCGCCGTGATGGGGCCGAAGGGCGCCGTGGAGATCATCTTCCGCGAGGACAAGGGTGACCCGGCCAAGCTTGCCGCGAAGGAGGCCGAGTACAAGGCCAAGTTCGCCAACCCCTTCGTCGCCGGCGCGCGCGGCTTCATCGACGACGTCATCCAGCCGCACGAAACCCGCAAGCGCATCTGCCGTTCGCTGGTGATGCTGCGAGGGAAAGACATCAAGAATCCGTGGCGCAAGCACGGGAATATCCCACTCTAAGCGCCGGAAAGAAATCACCATGTTCAAAAAAATACTTATTGCCAATCGCGGCGAGATCGCCTGCCGCGTGATCAAGACCGCCCGCAAGATGGGCATCAAGACCGTCGCCGTGTATTCCGAGGCCGACAAGGATGCGATGCACGTGACCATGGCCGACGAGTCGGTCTGCATCGGGCCGCCGCCGTCGAAGGAATCCTACCTGGTGATGGACAAGGTCATCGCCGCCTGCAAGCAGACCGGCGCCGAGGCCGTGCATCCGGGCTATGGCTTCCTCTCCGAGAACGCCACCTTCTCGCGCCGGCTGGAGGAAGAAGGCATCGTCTTCATCGGCCCGAAGCACTATTCGGTCGAGCAGATGGGCGACAAGATCGCCTCGAAGAAGCTGGCGCTGGCCGCCAAGGTCAACGTCATTCCCGGCTACAACGACGCCATCGATACACCCGAGCAGGCCGTGGAGATCGCCAGCGGCATCGGCTATCCGGTGATGATCAAGGCTTCGGCCGGCGGTGGCGGGAAGGGCCTGCGCGTGGCCTTCAACGACAAGGAAGCGCACGAAGGCTTCGCCTCGTGCAAGACCGAAGCCAAGAATGCCTTCGGCGACGATCGCGTCTTCATCGAGAAGTATGTCGAAGAGCCGCGCCACATCGAGATCCAGGTGCTGGGCGACGCCCACGGCAACACGCTCTACCTGCACGAGCGCGAATGCTCGATCCAGCGGCGCCACCAGAAGGTAATCGAGGAGGCGCCCAGTCCCTTCCTCGACGCGGCGACGCGCAAGGCCATGGGCGAGCAGGCCGTGGCGCTGGCCAAGGCGGTGAAGTACCAGTCGGCCGGCACCGTCGAATTCGTCGTCGGTGGCAAGGACAAGAGTTTCTACTTCCTCGAAATGAACACGCGGCTGCAGGTCGAGCATCCGGTGACGGAACTGATTACCGGGCTGGACCTCGTCGAGCAGATGATCCGCGTCGCCGCCGGCGAGAGGCTGACGTTCAAGCAGGAAGACCTGAAGATCAACGGCTGGGCCATGGAGTGCCGGATCAATGCCGAGGACCCCTTCCGCGGTTTCCTGCCGTCCACCGGGCGCCTGGTGAAGTACGTGCCGCCGCCTGCCGAGAATGGCGTGCGCGTCGACACCGGCGTCTACGAAGGCGGCGAGATCTCGATGTTCTACGATTCGATGATCGCCAAGCTGATCGTCCATGCCGCCTCGCGCGACCAGGCCATCGCGCGCATGAGGGATGCCCTGAACGAGTTCGTGATCCGCGGCGTGGCCAGCAACATCTCTTTCCAGGCCGCGCTGATGCAGCATCCGCGTTTCACCTCGGGCAACTTCAACACCGGCCTGATCGCGGACCAGTACCCGAAGGGCTTCAACGCCGCCGACGTGCCGCACGACGATCCGCTGATGCTGGTGGCCACGGCCGCCGCCATCCACCGCCAGTACCTGGCGCGCAACGCGACGATCACCGGCCAGATGCCGGGCCACGAATACAAGCCGGGCAAAGAATACGTGGTGCTTTTCAACGGCGAGCGATATCCTGCCAGCATCACCCCGGCCGACGGCGGCTGGGACGTCAAGCTGGCCGGCGGCAACTACTCGATCCGCTCGCGCTGGCAGTTCGGCGACATCCTCTATCGCGGCACGCTCAACGGCGAACAGATCTGCATGCAGGTCGAACGTCGCGGCTCCGCCTACCGCCTGTTCCATTGGGGCGTGCAGGCCGACGTCCAGGTGATGAGCGCGCGCGCCGCCGACCTGCTGGCGCTGATGCCGGTCAAGGCGGCGCCCGACATGTCGAGATTCCTGCTTTCGCCGATGCCGGGTCTGCTGACCCAAGTTGCGGTCAAACCCGGTCAGGAGGTCAAGGCCGGGGAAGTACTGGCCAGGATCGAGGCGATGAAGATGGAGAACGTGCTCAAGGCCGAGCGCGACTGCGTGGTCGACAAACTGCTGGCGCAGCCGGGCGAAAGCCTCGCGGTGGATCAGGCCATCATCGGCTTCAAGTAGGCGCCTGCAAAAAAGTCGGCGCTGGCCACACGGCTATCGTCACCGTGTCGCCAGCGCCGACTGTTGCAGGTCCCCGAACTACTTCTTTGCCGTCATCGTGTAGCTGCCGTCGGCATTGAACTTGACGTCGGCATCGAGGAAGGATGCCTGGACCTTGCCGCCGAGCAGCTTGACGGTGTCGTAGGCCTCGCCCGAGCGCGCGCCGGTGCCGCAGACAAAGACCACCGGTTTGTCGGTCGGCAGCGTGCCGATCTTCTTCTCCAGTTCATTCATCGGGATATTCACCGAGCCCTTGATCATGCCGGAAGCCACTTCCTTCGCGTCACGTACATCGACCAGCATCACCGAGCCCGGGCTGGCCTTCCACACGGCCTGGAAGGAGTCGACCGTGACCGAGCCCTTTTCCTTGCCGGGCA
>NZ_JAFLDR010000037.1 GCF_017302275.1 Sulfuritalea sp. | reverse complement strand
GGAGGTTCGTCCAGAATTCGCTCAATTGATCAAAACTTGATCAACTATCCCTCCCGGGCATCACGATCCACCTATTCGGCATAGCTCGGCACCCAAGTCATGGGGGCTGGTGAAATATCCGGGCTAGCGGATCCGCTCGTAGCTGACGAAGGCGTAGCCCGGCCCGGCAGGGTCGGCGTGCGCCTCGCGCGCCGATTCGCGCCAGTCGTTCGGGTCGCGCAGGGGAAACCAGGTGTCGCCGGCGTAGTCGGCGTCGATCTCGGTGAGTTCCAGCCGGTCGGCGTGCGGCAGCGCGGCCGCATAGAGTTCGGCGCCGCCGATGACGAAGGCCTCGCCGCTGGCGACCAGCGCCACCGCGGCCGGCAGCGAATTGGCGACCAGGGCGCCCTCGGCGCGATACGCGGCGTTGCGCGTGACGACGATGTTGCGCCGGCCCGGCAGCGGGCGAAATTTTTCGGGCAGCGATTCCCAGGTCTTGCGGCCCATGATCACGCTGTTGCCGGTGGTCAGCGCCTTGAAATGTTTCAGGTCGGCCGGCAGGTGCCACGGCAGGCGATTGGCCATGCCGATCACGCCGTTCCTGGCGACGGCGGCGATCAGTGCGAGGCGCGGCCCGGGCATGATGTCTGGCTACAGGGCGCGATACAGGTCGACATAGTGGCGCGCGGCGCTGGCCCAGCTCGAATCGCGTGCCATGCCGCGCTTTTGCAGGCGGCGCCAGAGCGCCGGATCGCGCCAGGCCGTGGCGGCGCGCTGCACGGCGTCGAGCAGTGCGGCGGCCGTGGCCGGGCCGAAGACAAAGCCGTTGCCGTGCTTTTCGTCGGCGGCATCGACCACGGTGTCGGCCAGTCCGCCAGTGGCGCGCACCACGGGCGGCGTGCCGTAGCGCAGGCTGTACATCTGGTTGAGGCCGCAGGGTTCGAAGCGCGAGGGCATGAGGAAGATGTCGGCGCCGGCCTCGATGCGATGGGCGAATCCTTCGTCGAAGCCGATGCGCACCGCGCATTGCCCCGGGTGGCGGTGGGCCATGCTGGCGAAGGCACGCTCCATGGCGTGGTCGCCGCTGCCGAGGATGACCAGTTGCGCCGGCAGTTCGAGGACGCGTGGCGCGATCTGCAGCAGCAGGTCGAGCCCCTTCTGTTCCGTGAGGCGGCTGACGACGGCGAGCAGCGGCAGGTCGTCGCGCAGGTCTAGCCCGACCTCTACCTGGAGCCCGGCCTTGTTGGCGGCCTTCGCCTCCAGCCGGCGCGGGCCATAGTGGTTGGGCAGGTGGGGGTCCGTCGCTGGGTTCCAGGCTTGCGTGTCGATGCCGTTGAGGATGCCCGAGAGCCGGGCCGCGCGATGGCGCAGCAGGCCGGCCATGCCCATGCCTTCGGCATCGGTCTGGATCTCGCGGGCGTAGCTCGGGCTGACCGTGCTTATGGCGTCCGCCTGTTGCAGGCCGGCCTTGAGGAAGGACAGGTAGCCGTGGTATTCGACGCCGTCCAGGTGCCATGACGCGTCGGGCAGGCCCAGCTCGAACAGAGAGGCGTGGTCGAACAGGCCCTGGAAGGCCAGGTTGTGCACCGTGAGCAGCGACTTCGCCAGCCGCCCCGGCAGGTAGCGCAGGTAGGCCGGCGCCAGGCCGGTCTGCCAGTCGTTGCAGTGGATGACGTCGGGCTGCCAGTCGAGCGTGCTGGCGTCGGAGCCGATCCAGGCGGCGACCCGCGACAGGAGGCCGAAGCGCAAATGGTTGTCGAGCCAGTCCCGTCCCTCGGGGCCGAGGTAGGGGTTGCCGGTTCGGTCGAAATAATGCGGGTAGTCGAGCAGCAAGAGCGGCGTGCCGTCGGGCGTCACCGCCTGCTTCAGGCCGGGCGTCGGCAGCAGGCCGCCGAGCCAGTGCGGGCGCGCGACTTCGACCGCGTCGGGAAACGCCTGCGCCAGGGCCGGGTAGGCGGGCACCAGGACACGCACGTCGACGTCCTGCGCGCGCAGCGCCGCCGGCAGCGAACCGGCGACATCGCCGAGGCCGCCGGTCTTGACCCAGGGCGCAAGTTCGGAGGTGGCGAAAAGAACCTTCATTGGCATTCCCCCCAACCCCCTTGCCACGCAAGGGGGTGGCGGCTGGTCGCCGTCCTGCGGCTTCGTGGTGTTGGCTTGCCCTGCCTTGGGGTCCCCCAAGGGGACTTCCTGCGGGGCGCGGCCCAGTGTCGGCAGGGCTTCACTTGCTCTTGCAGGCGGCGATCAGTCCCGCGGTCGAGCTGTCCAGGCCGGTTGCGGGCGCCTTGCCTTCGATGATCGGCAGCAGGCGGCTGGCGAGTTGCTTGCCGTATTCGACGCCCCACTGGTCGAAGGGATTGATGTTCCAGATGATGCTTTCGACGAACACCTTGTGTTCGTAAAGCGCGAGCAGCGCGCCCAGCGTGTGCGGGTCGAGGCGCGGCAGCAGCAGCGTGGTCGAGGGCTGGTTGCCGGGAAAGCTGCGGTAGGGCGCCTGCGCGGCGGCTTTGGCGGCCGTCATGCCGCCGGCGACGAGTTCGGCGGTGGTTTCGGCCAGCGTCTTGCCGCGCATCAGCGCCTCGCCCTGCGCGAAGCAGTTGGCGAGCAGCTTTTCGTGGTGTCCGGGGAGGGCAAAGTCGGCCTGCTTGCAGACGATGAACTCGCAGGGCACCAGGCGCCCGCCCTGGTGGATCAACTGGTAGAAGGCGTGCTGGCCGTTGGTGCCGGGCTCGCCCCAGAGGATGGGCGCCACGGAATGGTCGAGGGCCTGGCCCTGGCGGCTAACCGGCTTGCCGTTGGATTCCATTTCGAGTTGCTGCAGATAACGCGGCAGCAGTCCGAGGGACTGGCTGTAGGGGAGCAGGGCGCGGGTGTCGGCGCCGAGGAAGTTGCTGTTCCAGATTTCCAGCAGGGCCAGCGTACCCGGCAGGTTCTCGGCGGGCGGCGCGGTGAAGAAATGTTCGTCCATCGCGTGCGCACCGGCCAGCAGGCGACTGAAATTCTCGAAGCCGACCGCCAGCGCCAGCGGCAGGCCGATGACCGACCACAGCGAGTAGCGTCCCCCGACCCAGTCCCAGAAGGCAAGGGCATTGTCCGGGTCGATGCCGAAACGCGCCACTTCGGCGAGGTTGGTGGACACGGCGACGAAGTGCCGCGCCACGGCCGCTTCGCCCAGCGTCGCCACCAGCCAGGCGCGGGCCGAGGCGGCGTTCTGCATGGTTTCCTGGGTGGTGAAGGTCTTGCTGGCGATGACGAACAGGGTGGTGCGCGGCTGCAGCGCGGCGAGGGTGGTCGCCAGGTCGGCGCCATCGAGGTTGGCCACGTAATGCACGCGCAGGCCGGGCTGGTGGAAGGCGGCCAGCGCCTGGGTGGCCATGCGCGGGCCGAGGTCCGAGCCGCCGATGCCGATGTTCACGATGTCGCTGATTGGTTCGCCGGTGCTGCCGCGCCAGTGGCGGCCGTGGATCGCGGCACAGAAGGCGCGCATCTTGTCCAGTTCGGCATGCACGGCCGGCATCACGTCCTGGCCGCGATGCAGCAGCGGGCCTTTCCCGGCCGGATGGCGCAGGGCGATGTGCAGCGCGGCGCGACCCTCGGTATGGTTGATGTCCTCGCCGGCGCGCATGCGCGCGACCCAGGCCGGTACCTCCGCGGCGCGCCAGAGCGCGTGCAGCAGGTCCATGCCGCCGGCGTCTATGCGCTGTTTGGAGAAATCGAGCCGCCAGTCGTCCCAGACGATGGAAAGGCGCGCGAAGCGCTGCGGATCGGCGGCGAACATGTCGCGCAACGGCGTCGCGCGTCCTGACTCGGCAGCCCGAGCCAGGGCTTGCCAGGCGGCGTTTACGGCGGGTGTCATCGGCTGCGCTCCTACAACCAGAGCATCATGCCCATCTCGAAGGGATGGGTCAGCAGGGCGTGGGTGGGATATACGCGCACGCGGTATTCCATCTTGCCGCACTGGTCGGGCGTCAGTTCGCGGGCGAACAGATGTTCGCCATTGCCCAAAGGGCGCTCATGCTTCAGCACGTAGCGGCGGGCCCGCTCGGTGGTCGGTTCGCCGGGGCGGGTGAATACCATTTCCACCGTCAGGTCGTCCGGCGTGAGGCCATCGAGCTGGACTGCCACCTCGAAGCACATGGTTTCCCCATAGCGGATGCGCGGCACCGGCTGGTCGAGCCGGCGCAAGGCGATGCGCGGCCAGGCGGCGCGGATCCTCGTCTTCCATTCGGCGACGTGGCGCGCCCCCGAATAGCCGTCGCCGGCGTAGCGGCGCCACTGCTCCGCCGCCGGCGAATAGAACCTCTCGACGTAGTCGGTCAGCATGCGCTGCATGTTGAAGCGCGGCATGATGGAAGCGATCGACGACTTGGCCATCGCCACCCATTCCGGCGAATAGCCGAGCGAGGTGTTGCGGTAGTACATCGGGATTACGCTGTCCTGCAGCAGCTCGTAGAGCGTGCGCGCTTCGTCGGCATCGCGCTCGGACGGGTCGAGGCCCTCGGCCGCCGGCTTGATGGCCCAGCCGTTCTTGCCATCGTAGCCCTCGCCCCACCAGCCGTCGAGCACCGACAGGTTGATCGCGCCGTTGATCGCCGCCTTCATGCCCGAAGTGCCGGAAGCTTCCAGCGGATAGATCGGATTGTTGAGCCAGACATCGACGCCGGCGACCATGCGCCGCGCCAGGTGCAGGTCATAGCCCTCCACCAGCAGGATGCGGCCCTCGAACTCGCGCTTGTGCGAGAGTTCGGCGATCTGGCGGATCAGCTCGCGCCCCGGCTCGTCGGCCGGGTGTGCCTTGCCGGCAAAGATGAACAGCACCGGGCGCTCGGCATCGGAAATGATCTCGCGCAGCCAGTCGAGGTTGTTGAACAGCAGCGTGGCGCGTTTGTAGGTGGCAAAGCGGCGGGCGAAGCCGATGGTCAGCACCGTGGGATTGGACGGGTCGGCGCCGCGCAGCACGCGGTCTAGGTGGGCCTCCGAGCCCTGGTTGCGCAGATACTGCTGGCGCACCCGGCTGCGCACCAGGTGCAACAGTTGCGCCTTGAGCGACTGGCGGATGCTCCAGAATATCTGGTCCGGGATGCGATGCACGCCGTTCCAGCAGGCCTGGTCGGTCAGGCGGTGCTGCCAGCCGAGGCCGAGGTGGCGATCGAAGGTCTCGTACCAGTCGGTGGCGAGGAAGGTCGGCACGTGCACCGCGTTGGTGACGTAGTCCATCGGGTTTTCCGGGGCGGTGACCTGCGGCCACATGTCGGCGCAGATGCGTGCCGAGACCTCGCCATGGATGCGCGATACACCGTTGTGGAAGCGCGAGCCGCGCAGGGCCAGCGCCGTCATGTTGAACTCGCGGCCGCCATCGCCGACGCGCCCCATGCCGAGCAGTCCGTCGCGGTCGAGCCCCGCCGCCGCGCAGAACTCGCCGAAGTAGTGCATCACCATGTCGTCGGCGAAATGGTCGTGGCCGGCCGGCACCGGAGTATGCGTGGTGAATACCGTATTGGCGGAAGCGGCTTCCAGCGCCGCGGCAAAGCTCATGTCGAGCCGGATCAGGTTGCGGATGCGCTCCAGCACCAGGAAGGCGGCGTGGCCTTCGTTGATGTGCCAGACCGTCGGGCGCAGGCCGAGCGCGGCTAGCGCGCGCACGCCGCCGACGCCGAGGATGATCTCCTGCTCGATGCGCGTGCGGCGGTCGCCACCGTAAAGCTGGTGCAGGATGCCGCGGTCGGCATCGCTGTTCTCGTCGACCTGGGTGTCGAGCAGGTAGAGGCGGTTATTGCCGACGCGGGCGCGCCAGATCTTTGCCCAAACGGTGCGTCCGGGGAAATCCACGCCGACGCGCAGTTCCTTGCCGTCCTCGCCATGCACCAGTTCGATCGGCATGTCGTCGAAGTCGTTGTCGCCGTAATGCGCGGTCTGCCGGCCTTCGCGGTCGATCGACTGGCGGAAATAGCCCTGGCGGTAGAGCAGGCCGACGGCGACGAAGGGCAGGCGCAGGTCGGACGCACCCTTGCAGTGGTCGCCGGCAAGGATGCCGAGGCCGCCCGAATAGATCGGCAGGCTTTCATGGAAGCCGAATTCGGCGCAGAAGTAGGCGATCAGGTCGCTGGATTGCAGCGGCGGCTGTCCTGGCAGTTCGAGGCGCGGTTCGGCATGGTAGGAATCGTAGGCCGACAGCACGCGGTTCATGGTGCCGAGGAAGACCGGGTCCTCGGCGGCCTCGTCGATCCGCTTCTGGTCCATGCGCTTCATGAACGCCTTGGGGCTGTGGTGCACCGCGCGCCAGAGTCCGGCGGAGAGCCGCGCGAAGAGCGAGCGGGTGGGCCGGTCCCAGCTGTACCAGAGGTTGTTGGCGAGTTCGTCCAGGCGCGCCAGGCGTGGCGGAATTTCGGGATTGACTTCGAGCTGGTAGCGGGTGCCGGGCATGATGGGATACTGTCGAGGGGGAGCCGAAATTCTACGACGCCGCCGGGATCACGCGCAGCGTTATTCGCTGTTCGCCGGCGGCGGGCGACCAGGCCAGGGTGATGCAGGCCGCCTGCATGATCTTCTCGAAACCGGCTTCGGACTGCGAAACCGTGCGGTGGGGTCCGGCATCGATGCGCACCGGGCGGCTGGCCTCGATGCGCAGCGCGCCGCCGAGTTCGCTGTCGTCCAGCGTCAGCTCCGACGCGGAGGGCAGTCCGAGTGGCTCCCCGAAGCCGCCGGGAACGCTGCCGTCGGCGAGCACATAGCGGCCGCCGAAGCCGTCGCAGCTGGGCATGGCGAGGTTGATTTCGGTTTCCAGCGACGCCGGCGGGTTCCTGCCTTCGACGCGAAAGACGACGCTCAGCACATCCTTGTCCAGCGTGTAGCGTTTCTCGATGCGCCAGCCCTCGCCGACGGCGATCCAGCTTCCCGGCCTTGCATCGGCCTGGTAACCATCCACCGGGCAAAGCATGTCGTTGGCACAAACACGACTGTCGACGAAGAGGCCGCGCGGACGTTCGTCCGGGTCGGCGTCGCCCGGCAGGATGGTGTGCAGGAAGGCGATGCGGTCGTGGGCCGAGGTGATGCCTCCACCGCCGGCATTGCTGGTCTGGGTCAAGTCGGCAAGGTGGATCTTGGCGTGGTAGGCCTCCTCATAGGCACGCAGCGTGTCGCCGAAATTGTGCGCCACGGCCAGGCTTGAAAGTTCCACCAGCGAGGCATGGCCGTCGTCGCGCACATAGGCGTGGATCAGCGGGTTGCGCAGGGCGGTTTCGACATGGCCGTCATGGTCGAGGTCGCCCTGCTGCAGGCGCGGCCAGGGGGCCAGGCGTTCCAGCGCGGCCTCGAGCTTGAGCAGGTTGTTCCAGATGGCCCGGCGCAGGTGGGGCAGGTAAAGGCCGCCGAACAGGCCGTGCCAGTAGGCATCGTTGGCCTGGGCGCGGTGCAGGCATTCCTGCAGCTCGGGGCTGCGCTGCTCGGGCGGTAGCGCGGCGAGGCGTCGCGAGGCGCCGAGCATGCGCTTGTGCATCCAGTTGGCTTCACTGTAGCGCGACATGAAGTTGCGCCAGATGCCGCCGCGCAGGAAGGGCTTGTGCGCCTCGAAGCGGCCGGCCGCCTTTTCCGCCTCGACCAGGGCGTGGTACTCCGTGGCGCGCCGCGCCGGCAGCGTCCACTCGTTCATTTCGATGTAGGAGGTGGTCGGCAGGTAGACGATGCCGCGGGTGCGTTCCCGGGCGTGGTACTCGGCATAGGTCTCGGTGCGGATCAGCTTCGACGCCAGCACACCCTCGACGAACTGCGTCAGCCAGCCCTTCTCGTACACCCACTGGTAGGTCTCGGGCCAGATACCGAACTTCTCGATGTCGTCGAAGTAGATCGCCGCGCGGCGTCCCTGGCGGGCGAGGTCCTCGAGCCAGCCCACCGCCTCGTCGGCCGGCGAGAAGGGTAGGCGGTAGCGCGCGCCCTCCGAGATCGGGAACAGGTCGAGGCGGCGGCCGTCCTCGTCGGTGGAGAAGAAGCTGTCAAGGTGCTCCTGGCTTTCGCCGGCGCAAAGAAAATGGTAGTCGTCCACCGCCACGTAGCGGATGCCGGTGGCGACCAGCGAGGTGACCACCGAGGACTCCCAGACGCGTTCGGTGAGCCAGGCGCCGCTGGGCCGCATGCCGAACCGGCGTTCGATCTTGTCGGAGAGCGTGGCGATCTGCGTGACGCGGTCGCGATGCGGGATCGCCGCCAGCACCGGCTCGCAGTCGCCCGAGCCGAACCATTCGACCTGGCCGCGGCGGGTCATCGCGGCCAGGCGCGCCATGTCGTCGGGGAAGCGCTCGTAGAGTACATCGAGCAGCCAGCCGGAGAAATGCACGCTGAAACGGAACTCGGGGTAGCGTTCCATGACGCGAATGAACATGCCGTAGCTGCGGACATGGGCGTCGTCGATGACGGCGGGGAAGTTGCCGACCGGCTGATGGGCGTGGACGCCGAACAATAGGCTGATGGTCATGGTCGAATTCAGTTTTGGGAAACGGTGACGCGGCGCATCGAGCCGCCGGTGGCGGTCGCCGATCCGGCGCAAATGGGGGTGTCGAGCTGCGCAGGCGGCTCCAGCTGCAGCAACTGGTAGAGCCTTGCCAGGTTGCGCCGGTACAGGCTGTCGAAACTGGCGACAGCGGTCGACGGGTTGTAGTCGCCGAACCACCAGAACCAGTCGGAGCTTTCGCAGATGGCCAGCTGCGCGATGACCGCGGTGGCTTGCGCGCTGTCGAGGCGGCCGCTGGCCAGCACCCGGTCGCAGCTCTGCTTGGCTTCGCACAGCAGGTCCCAGCCCCGGTTCTTGGCCTCGTCGCCGATCCAGGTCGATAGCGTGCCATACACCCAGCTGCCCGCGGTCAGGCGCGGCAGTATCGTGGCGGCTGGCGGGCTGGGTCGTGCCAGCAGTTCGGCGTAGGTCGTGGTGCGGATACGGGGATGCTCGGCGAGCAGGCCGTAGAGGTCCTCGAAGAAGTAAAAGCCGTTGTAGGGATAGTGCTCCCAGGCATTTTCGCCGTCGAGGATGATGCTGACCACCGGGTTTTCTTCTCCTGTCGCGGCATCGAGGATGGCTTCCAGCTGCAGCAAAAGGTGCTTGGCGGCGTCGCGGCCGTGCCATTTGGCATAGTCGAAACCGATCAGGTCGGAAAGGCGCTCGTCGCGGAAAAACAGGGTCAGGCCGGGAGCCTGTTCCAGCTTCCAGGGATGATAGGTGGCGCGCGGGTCGCTGACCTTGCTGGTGGCAAGGCTGTTGTTCAGCACCCCTTCGCCGCTGGCGATCCAGCGGCAGTCGGCGGCGGCGAGGTGCTTGACGAAGTCCTCGGAAACGGCACCCTCGGCCGGCCACATGCCGACCGGCGGTGCGCCGAAGCGGCGGGCATGGCTGATGCGCGCGGCATCGATGTGGGCGATGACCCGGCTGCGCCCGCCGGGATAGGCCGCGCTGAAGGGCAGCGGCGCATCGGGCAGGCTCTCGCGTGCGGCCTTGAAGTCGAGCAGCAAGGGCGACAGCGGATGCGTGTTCGGCGTGGACGAGATCTCGACCTGGCCGCGTTCGGCGAGTGCCCGCCAGCGCGGAACCAGGCCGGTGATCAGTTCGCCGATGCTGTCCAGCAACGCGCGGCGATCCCCGGCGTCATAGCCTTCGCCCTGGCTCATCAGCTTGGCCAGCAGGGGGTTGCGGCGACGTTCGGTCTCGCCGGTCCACGCCAGGTGGTACCAGGTCACGAGGTCGGAGAAGTAGGCGCCGGACAGGTAGCAGTAGGTTGCTTCGCTGTCGTTGGCGAGCAGCAGGTAGATCTCGTGCAGGCGCTTGTATTGCGGGAAGGGCGCCAGCATGGTGGTGTGGTTGCTGCGGAAGCAGGTCGCCAACAGAAGCTTCCGGTCGGCCACGCCGAGGCATTCGAGGTCGGGTGTCGCCAGCATGCGCAGCAGGGGGTCGCGAAACTGCCTGCTGGCGAACTGCTGCGCGTAGTCCTCGATCTGGTCGAGCAGAACCGGGACGAAATTGACGACGCAATGGATCCGCGGATGGCGTTCCAGGTGCGCTGCCATGTCGACATAGTCCTTCATGGCGTGCAGATAGACCCAGGGCAGGACGAACTCTCCCGACGCCGTGTCGCCAGCGCCGACTTTTGCCGCGCCGTGATCGCGATAGTCCGGCTGGTGCATGTGCCAGAGAAAGACGAGATCGAGCTGTTTCATGACTGGAGCCGGGTCAGATGGCAGGGGCCGCGATACGCCACTTCGAGCGCAGCGAGCAATACTTGGCCCCCGCCCCGGGAAGGGGGCGCAGGCGGGGTTTCGCAAGGCACTGCCTTGCGCCGCCGCAGCCGGCCGGCTGTGCAAAGCCGGCCGTGGAGCGAGGGGTGGGGGGCCATGATGACCATGGTGACTTTCATTTTGAAAGTCACCTTATGTGGTGCGCCTGCTGGCCCAGCATTTCCGGCGTCACCAGCGTGACGCCGTTGTCGCTGACGTGGAAGCGCTTGCGATCGGCCTCGCGGTCGTAGCCGATCTGCAAGCCCTCGGGAACCCGGCAATGCTTGTCCATCACCACGCGGCGCAGTTTGGCGTGGCGACCGATATGGACGTCCGGCAGGATCACCGAGTCCTCGATCTCCGCGTGGCTGTGCACGTGGACCCGGGAGAACAGCAGCGAATGGCGCACCAGCGCGCCACTGATGATGTCGCCGCCGGAAACCAGCGAATCCACCGCCATGCCGCGCCGCCCGTCGTCGTCGAAAACGAACTTGGCCGGCGGCAGCTGTTCCTGGTGGGTCCAGATCGGCCAGTCGTCGTCGTAGAGGTTGAGTTCCGGCGTGACCTTGGTCAGCTCCATGTTGGCTTCCCAGTAGGCGTCGATGGTGCCGGCATCGCGCCAGTAGGGAATCCTGGTTTCGTCCATGCCGACGCAGGAATCGACGAAGTTGTGGGCGAAAACCCGGTAGCGGTCTACGCAATGCGGAATCAGGTCCTTGCCGAAGTCGTGCGACGACTTCGGCTCGTCGTGGTCGCGGATCAATTGTTCGAAGAGGAAGTCGGCATTGAAGACATACACGCCCATGCTGGCCAGGGCGCGGTCCGGGCGTCCAGGGATCGCCGGAGGATCCTTGGGCTTTTCGACGAAGGCCGCCACGCGCTGCTGTTCGTCGACGTGCATGACACCGAATTCGGTCGCCTCGAGCCGCGGGACATCGATGCAGGCAACGCTGAAATCAGCCTGGCGGTCGGCATGTTCGGCCAGCATGCGGGCGTAGTTCATCTTGTAGATGTGATCGCCCGAAAGCACCAGCACGTACCTTGGCCGGTTGCGCCGGATCAGGTCGAGATTCTGGAATACCGCATCGGCCGTTCCCCGATACCAGTCTTCGCTGATCTGCTGCTGCGCCGGCAGGATGTCGATGAATTCGTGGAAGCGACCGTCGAGGAAGCTCCAGCCGCGCTGCAGGTGCTGGATCAGGCTCTGTGCCTTGTACTGGGTGGCGACGCCGATGCGGCGGATGCCGGAATTGACGCAGTTCGACAGCGTGAAGTCGATGATGCGGAACTTGCCGCCGAATGGAACGGCAGGCTTGGAGCGCCAGTCCGTGAGTTGCATCAGGCGGCTGCCGCGGCCGCCGGCCAGCACGATGCCGAAGGTGTTGTGCGCGATCTCGGTGGCTGTCACGAACGCACTCCTCTGCCCGCGCCGGGCCGAGTCGCGTCGGAACCGGCAGGTTCTGCATTCCAATACATGGTGAATCCTCCCTTGCGGCTACAATCCGCACGATAGCAAAAAACTCCTGAGACTATATACCCATGCCTGACGCTGCCTTCCGCGCGCTGTTCGAGGCGCGCGAACATGACCCGTTCTCCGTCCTCGGACTGCACCCGCAGGGTGCCGGTTGGCACCTGCGCGTTTTTCGTCCCCGTGCCTCGGCGATCTCGGTGGAACTCGCCGACGGCGCCTGGGCGCCGCTCAAGCGTCGCCTTGGCAGCGACCTGTTCGAGTGGCAGGGCAGCGCGCCGCCGCCCCGGCCGTGGCGGCTCAAGATCGACGGCGCGACGCACTACGATGCCTACGCTTTCGTCCCGCGGCCACCGGCCGACGACCTGTTTCTTTTCAATGCCGGCCGCTTGCGCCAGGCGTGGCGCAGCCAGGGCGCGTTGCCGGAACAGCGCGACGGTGTTGCCGGTGTCTGCTTTCGCGTCTGGGCGCCGAACGCCGAGCGCGTCTCGGTGGTCGGCGATTTCAACGGCTGGGACGGCCGCGTGCACCCGATGGCGACGCTGGGCGCGTCCGGTGTCTGGGAACTGTTCGTTCCGGAGCTCGCCGCCGGCGCCTTGTACCGGTTCGAATTGCGCGTGCGTGGCAGCGGCGCGTTGCGCCTGAAGAGCGATCCTTACGCGCGGGCCTTCGAGCGGCGGCCGGCCACGGCCTGCCGCGTCACGGCCCCGGCGGCACACGTCTGGAACGACGACGCATGGCTGCAGGCGCGCGCAAGGCGCGACTGGCTGTCGGCGCCGATGAGCATCTACGAGATGCACCTGGGCAGCTGGATGCGGCATCCCGATCGCAGCTTCTACAGCTATCGTGACCTGGCGGAGCGGCTGGTTCCCTACCTGGTCGAGATGGGCTATACCCACGTCGAATTCATGCCGCTGATGGAGCATCCGCTCGACGAATCCTGGGGCTACCAATGCACCGGCTTCTTCGCGCCCAGCTCGCGCTTCGGCAGCGCGGACGATCTGCGCTGCCTGGTCGATGCGCTGCATCAGGCCGGCATCGGCGTGATCCTCGACTGGGTTCCCGGACACTTCCCCGCCGATGACTGGGCGCTGGCCCACTACGACGGCAGCGCACTGTACGAGCATGAAGACCCGAAGCAGAAAATGCATCCCGACTGGGGCACCCATGTCTTCAACTACGGGCGCAACGAGGTCAGGAGCTTCCTGCTTTCTTCCGCGTCCTACTGGCTGGGCGAGTTTCACGTAGACGCGCTGCGCGTCGACGCCGTGGCGTCGATGATCTACCTCGACTACTCCCGCCGCGCCGGCGAGTGGACACCGAACGTCCATGGCGGTCGCGAGAACCTCGAAGCCATCGCCTTCCTGCGCGAAATGAATGAAATGGTGCACGCCGATTTTCCCGGCGCGCTGACCATCGCGGAGGAATCCACGGCGTGGCCGATGGTGTCGCGCCCGACCTGGCTGGGCGGCCTGGGCTTCTCGATGAAGTGGAACATGGGCTGGATGAACGATACGCTCGACTACATGGAGCACGACCCGATCTACCGGCGCTACAACCACGAGCGGCTGACCTTCGGCCAGCTGTACGCCTACAGCGAGAACTTCGTGCTGCCCCTGTCGCATGACGAAGTGGTGCACGGCAAGCATTCGCTGCTGGGCAAGATGCCGGGCGATGAATGGCAGCGCTTCGCCAACCTGCGGCTGTTGCTGGCCTACCAGATGACGGCGCCGGGCAAGAAGCTGCAGTTCATGGGCGCCGAACTGGGGCAGCCCTGGGAATGGCGCCCCGCCGAGGAACTGCCCTGGCAACTCCTCCAGTCCCCTTTGCATGCCGGAGTCAGGGAACTGACGCGCGAACTCAACCACCTGTATGTCGGCGAAACGGCGCTGCATGAACTCGATTTCTCCTCCCTCGGCTTCCAGTGGATCGATTGCCACGACGCGGACCAGTCGGTCGTGAGCTGGTTGCGCCATGCGCGCGACGGCAGCCACGTCGTGGTGGTGCTCAACTTCACCCCGGTGCCGCGACACGGCTACCGGCTCGGCGTGCCGCGAACCGGACCCTACCGCGAACGGCTCAATACCGATTCAGCGCTGTATGGTGGCAGCGACCTGGGCAACGGTGGCCACGTAAATGCCGAAGCGCGTTCGTGGATGGGCTTCCCGGCTTCGCTGGCCCTGACCTTGCCGCCGCTCGCCGCACTGATCCTGCTGCCGGCCTGAAATTCAGCCGCCCAGACGCCCCTCGGCGAGCAGGCGGTCGATCTCGGCCTCGGCTTGCACCCAATCCTCCAGCGGATTGCCCGGAGCGAACCCACGCCGTTCGGCGATGTAATACGCCGCCATTTCGACGTAGTTCCGCCGCTGCTCGGCTGGCACGGACTTCGACTTCTTCGCGCGCGGGGCGGCGGGCTTCGGCACCGCTTTCGCATCGCTCAGCTTGACGGCCGGCTTCTTCACCGCCGCTACTGCCTTCGCGGGCTGCGCCCTCTTGGCCGGAGCCTTGGCTTGGGTCGCGGCGGGAACTTTCTTCGCCGCGCCGGTAGCGCTGCTTTTCGTGCTGGTCTTCGAACCTGTCATTTGGCGTTCCTCCTGATCTTCGATGTGCTTGATCGATATAGTGCGCCGCTGCCATGACAGCACGTTGACAATCGTCAAGCCCTCTGCCTGGCGACGCCGAGCGCGCCACGCAGCCCCAGCAGCGGATCGGTGGCAACGTGGATCGGCATGCGTGCGGCGATCGCGGCATGTTCGGCCTTCGCTCCGAAGGCGGCGAGGAATCCGCTGCGCGGCAGCAGCGGGAGCAGGCTGGCGGCAATGCCGCCGGCGATGAAGACGCCGCCACGCGCCAGGCAGGCCAGCGCCATGTCACCGGCGAACGCACCATAGGCGGCAAGGAAAAGGTCCACCGAACGTGCTTCGGCGCCAGCCGTATCCCCCGCCGCGCGTGCGGCGATCTCCGCCGGTGACAGCAGGTCGCCGGCGACGAATTCGTGGATGGCGGCCAGGCCCGGACCGGAAACCACCCTTTCCCAGGTGACCCGGCCATGACGCGCCTGCAGGAAGCGCCAAAGCGCCGCTTGCGTCTCGTCCGCAGGAGCAAAGGCCGCGTGTCCGCCTTCCCCGGCGACGATTCGCCACCCTGCGCCCTCGGGCAGGACGATGGCCATGCCGAGCCCGGTCCCGGCGCCGACCACCAGGCAGGGCGCCGTCGCCAGCGGATCGCCCTGCTGCAGGGTGTGGCGCTGCGCCGTCGAAGACGTCACGGCGCCCATTGCGGCCGCGGCGAAATCGTTGGCCAGGTGCAGGGCGGGCAGCCCGAAACGGTGGGTCAGCTTGGTGCCGTCGATGCGCCACGGCAGGTTGGTCAGCTGCGCCGAATGGCCGTCGTCGGCGATCGGACCCGCAACGGCCAGGCAGCCGCCATCGACCTGAGCCGGGTCGGTTCGCGTGTCGGCGAGGAAGGCGGCCAGGACAGCCGGAAAATCCGGAAAGTCGGCGTTGGTGTAACGGCGATGCGCCTGCAGACCGCCCTCGTCCGCGAGGCCCAGCAGCGTCTTGGTGCCGCCGATGTCGGCGCAAAGCAGGAGCCGCTTCCCCGCCGGCGCCCGTCCGCCAGTCGGCTTCCGCGGCGTCACACGGCCACCGGTGCGGCGATGTGCGGATGCGGGTCGTAGGCCTCTAGCGTGAAGTCCTCGTAGCGGAAGCCGAAGATGTCCTCGACCGCGGGGTTGATCCGCATCCTCGGCAGCGGTCGCGGTTCGCGGGAAAGCTGCAGGCGCGCCTGGTCGAGGTGGTTGGAATAGAGGTGGCAGTCGCCGCCGGTCCACACGAAGTCGCCCGGCGAGTAATCGCAGACCTGGGCCACCATCAGCGTGAACAGCGCGTAGGACGCGATATTGAACGGTACGCCGAGGAAGATGTCGGCGCTGCGCTGGTAGAGCTGGCAACTGAGCCTGGGAGCCAGTCCCGGGCTGGTCGCGGGAGCGACGTAGAACTGGAACAGCGCGTGGCAGGGCGGCAGCTTCATCCGAGGGATGTCGGCGGGGTTCCATGCCGAGACGATGTGGCGGCGCGAATCCGGATTCTTCTTCAGGCCGGCGATCAATTCGGCGATCTGGTCGATCGCGCCGTCCTTGCCGTCCGGCCAGTGGCGCCACTGGTGGCCATACACCGGCCCGAGGTTGCCGTCGGCATCGGCCCAGTCGTCCCAGATCGAAACGCCGTTTTCCTTCAGGTAGCGGATGTTGGTGTCGCCCTGGAGGAACCACAGCAGTTCGTGGATGATCGAGCGCAGGTGCAGTTTCTTGGTCGTCAGCAGGGGGAAGCCCTCGGCCAGGTCGAAGCGCATCTGCCAGCCGAACACAGAGCGAGTGCCGGTGCCGGTGCGATCGGACTTTTCGTTGCCGTGCTGGAGCACGTGGCTCATCAGGTCGAGGTAGGGGCGCATGGATGGATGGCGGGACTTGGATCGAGCGGCCTATTTTAGGGTCTATTGCCGCGCGATTCATCCATCGCAGGGCGGCGGGGGCGGCGGGTCGGTGGGGGAAAGGCGGTCGCCATCTCGCGGCCAATTGCCGCTAGGCCGCAAGCAATAGATGTTGCACGTGCCCCGACGCTGCTGGCACAATGGCGGCGCGGGATTCAAAGCGCCGCCGTCCCCGCCGCGCGGTAATCCATCCACTGGAAACATCCATGCTCGGATTCTTTTCCAAACAGCCGGTCCACCCCTTGGCCGACCCCAAGGAAGCCAAGATCATCCTCGGCGAGATCGTGACGCGCGAGCCCCTGCTCGCCGTCGAGGACGCCAGCGCATGGCTGGAGTCGGTCGCCGCGGACACCGGCTTCAAGCCCTTGCAGCGGCTCGACCTGGCGTTGCGACTGGACGAGGCGGCGGTGGCGCAGGCCCGGCGCTTGGCACGCGACTACCCCTCCCTGAGCGACCAGAGCCGCGCCATGGAATCGCGCCAGTGGGGCATCGGCCGCGGTTATTGGCAACTGCTTATCAATGCCTATCTCGACAGTCTGGCGCGCCTGAAGGCCGGAGAAAAGGACGCCGAGGCGATCAGGCCGCAATTGGGGGTGCTCTACGGTCGATTGATCGGCGCGCTCGCCGCGCGGCTGAAATGGGACCAGTTTCGCTACGGGCCGGTCGACCCGGAATTCTGGCTGAACGTCGGCGGAACCTACCTGGCCGCCTTCGACGGCAAACTCGATCGCAAGCCCCTGCAACTGTATGCCGGGGCGCCCGAGACCACGATCGAGGCCGAGTACCTCAAGGTGCTGGTGTTCCAGGCCACGTCGATGGACAAGCTCAAGCCCTTGCAAATCGAGATCGCGGAACATCTGGTCGCGCATTTCCTGCCCCATTTCTCCCTGATTCGCGAACTGCGGCCGGAAAATGTTTACTGGGTCGATGCCGCCAAGCCGGTACCTCCAACAAGGCTCGCCAAGCTTCCCGAGGTTTCGCCGACCCTGCGCTTCTTCAACGGCACCCAGGCGCTGGAGGCGGTGAACGAAACCGCCGAACAGATCACCAAGGATCGCCGCGTTCCGCCGAACATCAACCTTGGCGCGCAATACGACGCCGACGCGGTGTTGCCGGTCCTGGGCCACCTGGCGATGTACTGGGCACCCAAGCCACCGATGCGCAATACCAACCGGCGCCGGCTGGCTTCGCCGCTCAAGGTGGTCAACGGCATGACCGGGGTGCACCGTCGCTTGTCCGGTTACGGATCCGAAACCGAGGGCGTCGAATCCTGGATTGTCGACGACGTCAGCCTCGGCGGGCTGGGCGCCCATGCCACCCTGTCACGCACCGGATGGTTGCGCATCGGTGCCCTAGTCGCCGTGCAGCCGGACGGTGGCGACAACTGGCTGATCGGCGTCGTCCGGCGCTACGTGCGCACCGGCGCCAATAACCATTCCATCGGCATCGAAACGATTTCGAAAGCGCCGCGCGCTGTGCTGGCCGATGCCGGTGGCCTGCTCACCGAGGCGCTGTTGCTGGACGTGCCCGAAGTCGGCGAATACGCGCGCATGGCCTTGCCGCACAACACCCTCGAGGAGGGCGTTGCGCTGCTGTTCAAGGTCGACGAGAAGAACGCGCGCCTGCACCCGCGCGAGACGGTCGCGACCGGCCCCGATTTCGTCATCGCCAACTTCTTCGTCCAGTCGTATTCGTAAGCCGCGCAAGCCGTAATCGAAAAGGGAAAGCTTCGATCAAGCATGTTGGTGCTTGGCCGGAAAAGCGAATTGAAGGCCCGCCTCTCCCATCCGCTGCGCGGCCCACGGCTGGCTTTGCACAACCCGCCGGCTGCGGCGGCGCGACGCACGCGTTGCGAATTTCCGCCTCGCCTCCCCATGAGGAGGCGACTGATCGGCTCGCTTCGCTCGAAATTCTTCGCGGGATTCGTCGTGACGTGGCGGCTTGGTGGCTAACTGCCGCCGGCCTGCTATTTCGCCCGGATTGCCGACTTGGGCCGGAAGGCCTTGATCACCGATTCGTTGGTCTCGACGTAGGGCCCGCCGATCAGGTCGAGGCAATAGGGCACGGCGGCGAAGATTCCCGGCACCAGCGGCTTTCCCGCCGCGTCTTTCGCGCCCTCCAGGGTTTCCTTGATGGCCTTGGGCTGTCCCGGCAGGTTGAGGATCAGCGACTTGCCGCGAATCGCGCCGACCTGGCGCGAGAGGATGGCCGTCGGCACGAAGGCCAGCGAGATCTGCCGCATCTGTTCGCCGAAGCCGGGCATCAGCTTGTGCGCCACGGCCAGGGTCGCCTCGGGCGTCACGTCGCGCGGTGCTGGACCGGTGCCGCCGGTGGTCAGCACCAGATGGCAGCCGACCGTGTCGCACAGTTCGATCAGGGTCCGCTCGATCACCGGCTGCTCGTCGGGAATCAGGCGCGTCTCCATGCGCCAGGGCGAGGCCAGCGCGGCGCCGAACCATTCCTGCAGCGCGGGAATGCCCTTGTCCTCGTAGACACCGCTGGAGGCGCGGTCGGAAATGGATACGAGGCCGATCAGAAGTTCGTCGTTCATGGCTTCTCCGCAGGGCAGTGGAGCGGGCCTGGCCCGCGAACAAGTGTCACCCCCTGCCATGGGCAGGGGGATGGGGGGATGGTCATAACGATTCCTTCAGGCGGTAATAGAGTTGGCCGAGGTATTCGTTGAGCGCCCAGCGGCTGCCGGCCAGATTGCTGGGCAAAAGATTTTCCAGCAGGGAGGGTGAGGGCATGCTGAAGGCGGTTGGCGCGGCAAGGACTTGCAGGCCTTGCTGTTCGAACAGCGGGACCGCGCGCGGCAGGTGCCAGCCGTGGCTGACCAGCGCGATGCGGGTGATTCCGGCGGAGGCGAGCAGCGGCGCCGACAGGCGGGCGCTTTCCGCGGTGTCGCGCGAGGCGGATTCGACCCAGCGCACCGCGACGCCGAATTCCGGTTCCAGCGCCTCGCGCATCGAATCGGCCTCGGCGCGGCCGCCATAGGGGGCGCCGCCGGTGACCAGCAGCGGCAGGCGCGTCTTGCGCGACAGCCACGCGCCGTAGCGAATGCGCTCCAGGGTCGGGCCGCCTATCGTGTCGCCGCCATACTCGGGGGCCCCGTAGTAGGAACCGCCGCCGAGGATGACGATGGCCTGGACGTCCTTCAGTTGCCCGGGCGCGAGCGCCGGATGCCGCTGCAGCGGGGCCATCAGCGCATGGCCGACGATCGGCGTGGAAAGCACCAGCAACGCCAGCAGCGCGACCGACGCCAGGGCAACGCCGCCGTATTGCCAGCGCCGACTTTTGGCGCGCGACAGCCAAAGCCCGAACAGCGCCAGCAGGACCGGTCCGGTCGGCGGCAGGATCAGGGAAACAAGGATTTTCTTGAGCAGGAACATGGGCCGGGAAGCAGGCTGATCGCGTATCATCGCATGACGGTGGGCCGCCATTATCGGCGCAATTGCTCCGCCCCAGACGCGCACATCATGAGCGATCACCACTACGGAATCGAGACCCTCTGCCTGCATGCCGGCGCCCAGCCGGACGCGGCTACCGGCGCGCGCGCGTTGCCGATCCACCAGACCAGCTCCTTCGTCTTCGATTCGGCCGAGCACGCCGCCAGCCTGTTCAACCTGCAGACCTTCGGCAACGTCTATTCGCGCATCGGAAATCCGACCGTCGCCGCCTTCGAGGAACGCGTCGCCGCGCTGGAGGGAGGTCGCGCTGCCGTGGCCGCCGCCACCGGCCTCGCCGCGCAGACACTGGCCCTGTTGACGCTGTGCCAGGCCGGTGACCGCATCGTCGCGGCCCGCTCGCTCTACGGCGGCACCTTCTCGCAGCTCGATGTCAGTTTCCGCAGGCTCGGCATCGAGACCGTGTTCGTCGATTCCGACGATCCGGAGAACTTCCGCGCCGCGCTGTCCGACAACACGCGCTGCCTGTTCGCCGAAACTGTCGCCAACCCGCGCCTCAACGTGCTCGACATCGCCGCCGTGGCCAGGGTCGCCCACGATCATCGCGTGCCGCTGATCATCGACAATACCGTGCCCTCGCCGTATCTGTGCCGCCCCTTCGAGCACGGCGCCGACATCGTGGTGCATTCGGCGACCAAGTTCCTCGGCGGCCACGGCACCACCCTGGGCGGCGTGGTGGTCGAGTCGGGCAAGTTCGACTGGGGCAACGGCAAGTTCCCCGGAATGACCGAGCCCTCCGCCGGTTATCACGGCGTCAAGTTCTACGAGACCTTCGGCGACTTCGGCTTCACCATGAAGGCGCGCATGGAGACCCTGCGCACCTTCGGCCCCGCGCTTTCGCCCTTCTCGGCCTGGCAACTGATGCAGGGCATCGAGACGCTGCCGCTGCGCATGCAACGCCATTGCGAGAACGCGCTGGCCGTGGCGCGCCATCTGGAACAGCATCCGCGCGTGGCATGGGTGAATTACCCGGGCCTGCCTTCCAGTCCCGGCTACGCACTGGCGCAGCGCTACCTCGGCTCGCCGCGCCACCCCGGAGCCGGCGCGTTGCTGGCATTCGGCGTCACGGGTGGGCAAGCGGCCGGCGAGCGTTTCATCGATGCCCTGCAGTTCTGCTCGCATCTGGCCAACATCGGCGATGCCAAGACCCTGGTGATCCATCCGGCATCGACCACCCATCGCCAGATGAACGAGGCCGACCAGCGCGCCTCGGGCGTCACGCCGGACATGGTGCGGCTTTCGATCGGCATCGAGACCCTCGACGACATCCTGTGGGACATCGACCAGGCCCTGGAGCGCAGCGCATCATGAGCGAAACACCGCAGGGCGGCAGTGATCCGGTCAAGCGCATCAACGGACTGGTGGTCGTCCTCCTGGTGCTGGTCGGGGCCATGGGCGCCTGGATCATGTACCAATCCTTGCAGCAGTATTCGCCGGCGTCGGCATCCGCGCCGATTGTGCCGGCGGCCTCGCCCCAGGATCCCGTGCCGCGCTCCGCTGCCGCGCGCCACGCCATCCAGCTCAGCTCCTACAGCGAGGTCGCCACCGCCGAGGATGTGCGCGCCAAGCTGGACGCGCTGGGCATTCCCTCCAGCCTGCGCGTCGAGGCGCATGTCACGGTGGGGCCGTTCCGCACGCAGGAGGAAGCCGAGGCCGCGCGCGCAAAACTCAAGGAACTGGGCGTCTATGGCGCCCAGACCGTAACCCTGAAACAGTGAGAACCCAACCATGAGCCGCAAGATCATTTCCACCGCCGCCGCGCCCGCCGCCATCGGCACCTATTCCCAGGCCGTGCAGGTCGGCGACACCGTCTACATGTCGGGCCAGATCGGCCTCGACCCATCGACCATGACCATGGTCGAGGGCATCGACGCGCAGATCGTGCGCGTCTTCGACAACCTCAAGGCGGTGGCGGAAGCCGCCGGCGCGTCGCTCGCCGACGCGGTCAAGCTCAACATCTACCTGACCGACCTGGCCAACTTCGCCAAAGTCAATGAAACCATGGCGAGGTATTTCAGCCAACCCTTCCCGGCGCGCGCCGCCGTCGGCGTCAAGGAGTTGCCGCGCGGCGCGCTGGTCGAGGCGGACGCCGTGCTCGTCCTTGGCTGATTTTCAAAATCAGCCCTTTTCAGACGCCCGCCCCCCTTTCCGCTATGCGGCCCACGGCTGGCTTTGCACAGCCAGCCGGCTGCGGCGGCGCGACGCATGCGTCGCGAATTCCCGCCTCGCCCCCTCGCGGGGGGTTCCTGGTTTGCTCGCTGCGCTCGATGCCTGACACGATGCCCAATGGGTGTTCTTCACGTTAAACCCGCTGCCGCCGCCTCCAACACGCTCGCCGGCCGCCTGGCGCGGCTCGGCCTCAAGACCGACGCCGATTTCGCGCTGCACTTGCCGCTGCGCTACGAGGACGAGACACGCATTACCGCGCTGGCCGACGCGCGTCCCGGCGTCGCCGCCCAGTTCGAGGTCGAGGTCACCGACTGTGACGTCGCCTACCGTCCTCGCCGCCAGTTGATCGCGCGGGTGCGCGATGCCGGCGGTGCACTGTCACTACGCTTCCTGAATTTCTATCCCAGCCAGCAGAAGGTGCTGCAGCCCGGCACGCGCGTGCGCATCTTCGGCGAAGTGCACGAGGGCTACCTCGGCCCCGAGATCATCCACCCGCGCTTTCATCCGGTGGCGGCCGGCGAATCCCTGCCCGACGGGCTGACGCCGGTCTATCCGACCACGGCCGGGCTGGGCCAGGCCACTCTGCGCCGCCTGATCGAAAAGGCGCTGGCGCGGGTCGATCTCAGCGACACGCTGGCACCGGACCTGCTGCGCCGCCTGGATCTTCCCGGCATCGCGGAATCGATCCGCTTCCTCCACAACCCTCCGCCCGAGATGGCGCAATCGGTGCTCGAAGCGCGCGACTTCCCGGCCTGGCGCCGCGTGCAGTTCGACGAACTGCTGGCCCAGCAGCTCAGCCTGCGCCGTGCCTACCTTGCTCGCCGCGCGCGCGGTGCACCGAAGCTGGGGCCGACGGCGCAGTTCACCGACGCGCTGCTGAAATCCTTGCCCTTCAAGCTTACCGGCGCACAGCAGCGCGCCTGGCGCGAGATCGCCGCCGACCTTGGTCAGCCGCATCCCATGCAGCGCCTGCTGCAGGGCGACGTCGGCAGCGGCAAGACGGTGGTCGCCGCGCTGGCCATACTGCATGCGGTCGAAGCCGGACACCAGGCGGCGCTGATGGCGCCCACCGAAATCCTTGCCGAGCAGCATTACCGCAAGCTCGCGACCTGGCTGCAGCCCTTGGGGCTGGAAGTCGCCTGGCTCACCGGCAGCCTGAAGAAGCGCGACAAGGAAGCGGCGATCGCAAGAGTCGGCGCTGGCGACACGGCGATCGCGATCGGCACCCATGCCTTGATCGAGGACAAGGTCGAGTTCGCGCGTCTCGGGTTGGCCATCGTCGACGAGCAGCACCGCTTCGGCGTGCGCCAGCGCCTCGCGCTGAAGGACAAGGGTAGCTTCGCCCATCAACTGGCGATGTCGGCGACGCCGATTCCGCGCACCCTGGCCATGAGCTACTACGCCGATCTCGACGTCTCGGTGCTCGACGAGTTGCCGCCGGGACGCAGCCCGGTCACCACCAGGCTGGTCGCAGAGGGGCGGCGCGATGAAGTCCTGAAGCGTGTGCACGATGCCTGTCGGACGGGGCGTCAGGCCTATTGGGTGTGCCCGCTCATAGAAGAGAGTGAAACCTTGCAACTCAAGACCGCGGAAGAGACCTATGCGCGCCTGGTCGCCGAACTGCCGGACCTCAAGATCGGCCTGGTGCACGGCCGGCTCAAGGCCGCCGACAAGGCGGCGGTGATGGCGGCCTTCGTCGGCAACGAGGTCCACGTGCTGGTGGCGACCACCGTGATCGAGGTCGGTGTCGATGTGCCCAACGCCAGCCTGATGGTGATCGAACATGCGGAACGCTTCGGCCTCGCCCAGCTCCACCAGTTGCGCGGCCGCGTCGGGCGCGGCGCCGCGCAATCGGCCTGCATCCTGCTCTACGCCCAGCCGTTGGGCGAACTGGCGCGGGCGCGGCTGAAGGCCATCTTCGAAACCAACGACGGTTTCGAGATCGCGCGCGAGGATTTGCGCCTGCGCGGTCCCGGCGAATTCATCGGTGCGCGCCAAAGCGGCATGCCGCTGCTGCGCTACGCGGATCTGGAGGACGCCGCGCTGGTCGAGCGGGCCCGCGTCATCGCCGAGGACATGCTGCGCGACGCGCCGGAGCTGGCGACGGCGCACCTGCAGCGCTGGCTGGGCGGACGCGAGGAACTGCTCAAGGCGTAAAATCCGCCCCATGGATCTCGCCCGGATCAAAGAGCGCCTCGACCTCTACGAAAAGCTGATGCGGCTGGACAAGCCGATCGGCACCCTGTTGCTGCTGTGGCCCACCCTGTGCGCGCTGTGGATCGCCAGTCGCGGCCAGCCGAGCTGGCCGCTGGTCTGGATTTTCGCGCTGGGCACGCTGCTGATGCGTTCTGCCGGTTGCGTCATCAATGACTATGCCGACCGCGATTTCGACCCGCATGTCGAGCGCACCCGGGACCGTCCGCTGGCGGCGCGCAGGGTCTCCACGCGCGAGGCGCTGACCTTGGCCGGCGTATTGGTGTTCTGTTCCTTCCTGCTGATCCTGCCGATCTTCCGCGACGTCTGGTGGCTGGCGCTGATCGCGCTGTTCCTCGCCGCCAGTTATCCCTTCACCAAGCGCTTTTTCGCGTTGCCACAGGCCTACCTCGGGGTCGCCTTTGGCTTCGGCATCCCGATGGCCTTCGCCGCGGTGGATGGCGAAGTCGGTCCGGTGGGTTGGACGCTGCTGGCCGCCAACGTGTTCTGGGCACTGGCTTACGACACGGAATACGCCATGGTCGACCGCGAGGACGATCTCAAGATCGGCATCCGCACCGCCGCCATCACCTTCGGCAATTTCGACGTCGCCGCGGTGATGATCTGCTATGGCATCACGCTGCTGATACTGGTCGAAGTCGGCCTGCGCCTGGCCTACGCCTGGCCGTACTACGCGGGACTCGGCGTCGCCGCGATGATCGCCGGCTACCATTTCCTGCTGATCCGCGATCGCAAGCGTGACGGCTGCTTCGCCGCCTTCCGCCACAACAAGTGGTTCGGCGCGGCGGTCTTCGCCGGCATCGTCGCCGAGCTCAACCTGCGGCCCTGGCTCGGCCTGTGAGGCGGGCGCTCGCGCTGCTCGCGCTGGCCCTCGGCGTTGCCGCCTGCACGCCGGTGAATATCCACTACAACGCGGCCAAGGCCCATCACCGGCCCAACGGCTTCGTCAACTCCGATCCCGCAGCACCGGTAGGCGGCATTCCCTGGTACGAGATCCTGTTTCGCAACCTGCGCGGGGATTTTCGTCCGGTGGCGCCGCCCGAGGGTGGCTACGTGGCCTTTGCCGCGATGTGGACGGCGCCGGTCGAGCATGCCCTGCTGGCGCGACGCACCCAGGAGCCGCGCATCACCTGGCTGGGCCATGCCTCGCTGCTGCTCCAGGTGGGCGGGCAGAACATCCTGATCGATCCGCAGTTCTCGAACAAGGCCGGCCCCGTCATCGGCGGCCTGCTCGACCTCGGCGCGCCGCGCCATGTGCCGCCGCCGCTGTCCGAGGCGCAACTGCCGCCGATCGACCTGGTGCTGATTTCGCACAACCACTACGACCACCTCGACGAGCCGACGCTGCGCCGCCTGCATGCCGCCGGACAGAGGCCAGCCTACGTGGTGCCGCTGGGTCTCAAGTCCTGGTTCGAGGAGCAGGGCATCGGTCCGGTGGCGGCCGAGATGGATTGGTGGGACCGGATGGAAATCGCTGGCCTCACGTTGCGCTTTACGCCGGCCCAGCACTGGAGCCGGCGCACCGCATTCGACACAAATGCCTCGCTGTGGGGCGGCTTCATGGTCGAATGGAAGCGCGGCGACGCCGAAGCCTGGCGCTTCCTATACACCGGTGACACCGGCTACTCGGCCGACTTCCGCGAAATCCGCCGTCGCCTCGGCCCGGTGGATCTCCTCGCGGTACCGGTGGGTGCCTACCTGCCGCGCGACTTCATGGGGCCGCAGCACGTCAATCCCGACGATGCGCTGCAGATTCTGCTCGACCTCGACGCGAAGCAAGGGCTCGGTGTGCACTGGGGCACCTTCGCCCTGACCCAGGAGCCCTTCGACCAGCCGCCCAAAGACCTCGAACTGGCGTCGCGCCAGCGCCGACTTTCGCCCGACCGGATCTGGCTCCTGAAACATGGCGAGACGCGGACGGTTAGAATCGAAAAATGAAATACGCCGACCTGCGCGACTTCGTCCGCCAGCTTGAAGCCATCGGCCAGCTCAAGCGCATCACGGTGGAGGTCGATCCCAAGCTGGAGATGACCGAGATCGCCGATCGCGTGCTGCGCGCCGGCGGTCCCGCCCTGTTGTTCGAGAATCCCAGGGGCCACGCCATGCCGGTGCTGGCCAACCTGTTCGGCACGCCCGAGCGCGTCGCCATGGGGATTGCCGCAGGCGCGGCAGCGGAGGGCGCGGCAGTGGACTGGAAGACCCGCTTGCGCGAAGTCGGCGAACTGCTGGCCTACCTCAAGGAACCGGAACCGCCCAAGGGCATCAAGGACGCCTGGGACAAGTTGCCGGTCCTCAAGCAGGTGCTCAACATGGCGCCCAAGGTCGTCTCGTCCGCGCCCTGCCAGGAAGTCGTTTGGGAGGGCCGCGAGGTCGACCTCGGCCGCCTGCCGATCCAGACCTGCTGGCCGGGCGACGCCGCGCCGCTGGTCACCTGGGGCCTTGTGGTGACGCGCGGGCCGCACAAGGCGCGGCAGAACCTCGGCATCTACCGCCAGCAGCTGCTCGCGCCGAACAAGCTGGTCATGCGCTGGCTGGCCCATCGCGGCGGCGCGCTGGACTTTCGCGAGCATTGCGCGACCAAGCCCGGCCAGCCTTTCCCGGTCGCGGTGGTGATCGGCGCCGATCCGGCGACCATACTCGGCGCCGTGACTCCGGTGCCGGACACGCTGTCAGAATACCAGTTCGCCGGCCTGCTGCGCGGCGCCAAGACCGAGGTGGTGAAATGCATCGGGTCCGACCTGCAGGTGCCGGCCTCCGCCGAGATCGTGCTCGAAGGCGTTATCCATCCAGGCGAGACCGCAGCCGAAGGTCCCTACGGCGACCACACCGGGTATTACAACGAGGTCTCCGAGTTTCCGGTGTTCACGGTGCAGCGCATCACCCTGCGGCGCGACGCGATCTACCATTCCACCTATACCGGCAAGCCGCCCGACGAACCGGCAATGCTTGGCCTTGCGCTGAACGAGGTCTTTGTGCCGCTGCTGCGCAAGACCTTCCCCGAGATCGTCGATTTCTACCTGCCGCCCGAGGGCTGCTCTTACCGCATGGCGCTGGTCTCGATCCGCAAGGCCTATCCCGGCCACGCCAAGCGGGTCATGTTCGGCATCTGGAGCTTCCTGCGTCAGTTCATGTACACCAAGTTCATCGTCGTCACCGACGACGATGTCGACGTGCGTTCCTGGCCCGAGGTGATCTGGGCGCTGACGACGCGGGTCGATGCGGCGCGTGATACCCTGATTGCCGAGAATACGCCCATTGATTACCTCGATTTCGCTTCACCGGTGGCGGGCCTGGGGAGCAAAATGGGCATCGACGCGACCAACAAGTGGCCGGGCGAGACGACACGGGAATGGGGCCGTCCGATCGTCATGGACCCCGCCGTGAAGCTGCGCGTGGACGCGCTCTGGCAGCAGTTGGGACTCTAGGAGGACAGATGACTGAAGTCGAAGTGATTTCCGCGCGCGACGACGGCGATCTGGACGGGCCGCGCGCCTGGTGCCACGTGATGTATGGCCTCCACGCGGTTTCGGCGATATCCGGTGTGCTCACTTCGGCCACCGTGGTCGGCGCCTTCGTCTTCGGCTGGCCGTCGATCATCGCGGTGATCATCAATTACGTCACCCGTGACAAGGTGCGCGGCACCTGGCTGGCGACGCACTGGCGCTGGCAGATGCGCACCTTCTGGTTCGCCGCGCTCTGGCTGCTGGTCGCCGGCATCCTGATGCTGACCTTGATCGGCATTCCGGCAGCGATCCTGGTCATCGTCAGTACGGGCCTCTGGGTGCTTTACCGCGTGATCCGCGGCTGGTTGGCGCTGATCGACCGGCGTGCGATGCCGGTCCCGCCCGAGGCCTCGGCCGCCTGATTTTCCGCGATGCCGGTGCCCGACCGCCCGGCTGGCCGCGGTGCAGGCGGCGTCTATGCTTTTTCCATGCCGCGCCTGTTCGCCGCCCTCCTGATGCTCCTGTTCGGCTGCATCTCGTCGCCCGCGCTGCTGGCGGCGGACGTGGCCGAAGCGCGCTCCGTGCTGCTGATCGCGGCCGAAGGGATGGCCGATCCGCGCTTTCGCCAGAGCGTGGTCCTCGTCACGCGGCACGGCCGCAGCCGCTCGACCATCGGCGTCATCGTCAATCGCGCGCTCGACCTGTCGCTGGCGCCGCTGTTTCCCGGACTGGAAGCGGCGGCCAGGCATCGCCTGCACTACGGCGGCCCGGTGGCGCCGGGGCAGATCGTGTTCCTGGTGCGGGCCGAGACCGCACCGGCGGCGGCGATCAACCTCGCCGAACGGCTATTCATCAGCAGCGACGGCGAGGGCCTGCGGCGCCTGCTCGACGCGGCCACCCCGGACAGCCGCCTGCGGGTATTTCGCGGCATCGCCAGCTGGGTGCCGAACCAGCTCGAAGTCGAGATCGATCGCGGCGACTGGTACCTGCTGCCGGTCGATGCGGACGCGCTGTTCAACGAAGCGCTCGACGACCTGTGGCCCAAGCTGTGGCGTCGCGCCACCCAGGTGATGGTGCGGGCGCCGGCGTCGGTGTCGCCCGTCGAGATCGCGGCGTGGCGGCCGCCACTGCGATGATTGCCTGCGCCTGGCGGGAGCCGGGCGCTGCTTGTTTGCCTCGTCCTGCCGCCGGCGAGCCGCGCCTGTTCGGTCCGCAACGCATGGTCGATCGCGACTCCTGCCATGGCGATTCTGCCGATGCCAGGTCGCCCCAGTCGGCCAGCGTATTCCTTAGCCAGGACGCCTCCCGCCTCTGCCTGGTCCGCGATCGCTTCCGAGTCCACGGCATGCCGCCTGTGCATTGTCGATTCTGCATCCGTAAACCCGAACCCACCGTTCGGGCTGATCCTGTCGAAGCTCTGCGCGCCCTTCGACAGGCTCAGGGCGAACGATTAAGTCGCTTGCGGTCGCGGCATTAGGCGGCGCCGACTACCCCCCGACGGGAACGCGCCGCATACTGCGCGATCTCTGCCATCCCTTACAGGAATCATCATGACCGTTTGCCCGATTGCCATTGTCGCCGGCTGCCAGAAATGTCCGGCCTTCAGGATCTGCCCGCTCAAGGGCGTGCTCGGTGACAAGCCGCCGGCACCGGCTGCAGAAGCGAAAGTTCCGGCAAAGCCACGCAAGTCGGCCACAAGCCGGAAGAAATAGTTCCACTGCCTCGCAGGGGTGGGCACCCGCCATAGCCGATGCGGAGCACCTACTCAGGTCAGGGGTTCTCTCGCGCACGCCGTTGTGGTGCGTAACGTCGCCCGGATCGCTGTATAGCGCAGGCCAGCACACAGCGTCCTGCGGAACTGTCAGCCATGTCTGGAGCGGTCCCTCGTGTTTTTCGACATGAAGACCGGCCAGGGGCTGGACACCGCCATCGCGTTCATCGTCAGCCCGGGAATATGCTGCCGGCGCGCCAGGCGCGCCGCGCGGTGGCTCAAACCAGGTGATTGACCAGGCGCCCCACGCCGTCGATGATGACCTCGACCGTGTCGCCGTCGGCCAGCGCCCCGGCGCCGACCGAGGTACCGCAGGCGATCACGTCGCCGGGTTCCAGCGTCATGTCGTGCGAGATGTGGCTGACGATCTCCGCCGGTGAAAAGAACATGTCGGCCACCGGGTAGTCCTGCAACTCGCGACCGGCGACTACGGCGCGTACGCGCAGGCCGGCCGGATCGACGCCGGTGGCGATCACCGGGCCGAAGGGACCGAACGTGTCGAAGCTCTTGGCGCGCGTCCAGTGCGCGAAGGCCGGGTCAAGGCGCAGCAGGTCGCGCGCGGTGACGTCATTGACGCAGGTGTAGCCGAAGATCGCCGCCGGCGCCGCCGCGACATCGATGCCGGAAACCCGCCTGCCGATCACGATGCCGAGCTCCGCCTCGAACACCATCGCGCCTGCGTAATCCGGCGGACGGCGGATGGCGTCGCCCTGCGCCGCGATGCAGGTGGTGGCCTTGAGGAAATACAGTGGATGGGCCGGCCGCTGCAGCCCTTCCTTTGCCGCGCGTTCGTGGAAGTTGTTCCACAGGCCGATCATCTTGCCCGGCCGGCAGGGCGCGAGGAGGCGCACGTCGGCGAGCGGAAAGCCAAGGTCGGTGCGCTGCGGATCGGCGAACATGTCGCCATGCCAGACGGCTACCCTGTCGCCGTCAAGGGTACCGAAATGTTCCGTGCCTGCAGCGGAGAAACGTAGCCAGGAAGCCATGATGCGTCGCCGGTGGTTGCGGGGCGGCGAGTGTAGCACCGCCGAACTGCGGCCGCCGCGCCGCGCATTGACGGCGCACGCGGACCACCGGATACTTGGTCCATGTCGGATCCGGAGGGAACCATGTTGACTGCCCGCGCTTGCATTCTTGTCTTTGCCTTTGCCGCCGGAACAGCGCTGGCCGGCGGTTCGAACTACGGCGTCGCGCCCGGCGCGCTCAAGCAGATCGCCGGACAGGCGCGCGAATGGCCGGTGCCGACGCCCAGTTTCGCGCGCGATCCGGCGCCCGCGCCCGACGGCAATATCTACATCGCCGTGATGCATGGCAACCGCATCGCGCGCTTCGACACCGCCGCCGAAAAATTCACCGAGTGGGAACTGCCGCCCGGCGCCAAGCCGCACGGCCTTCTCGTCGACGAGGCCGGCATCGTCTGGTACACGGGCAACGGCAACGGCACCGTCGGTCGCCTCGACCCGAAAACCGGAAATGTCACCGAATACCGCGTGCCCGGCGGCGGCGATCCGCACACCATCGTCATCGATGCCAAAGGCAAGCTGTGGTTCAGCATCCAGAGCGGGCAGCGCGTAGGCCGCCTGGATCGCGCCAGCGGCCGGATCGACGAATTCCCGATGAGTGGCAATCCCTACGGCCTTGCCATCGACCGCGACGGCATCGTCTGGGTCTGTCGCCTTGCGGGCGATGCGCTGGGCTGGATCGATCCCGCCAGCGGCAAGACCGGCGAGTTGGCGACCGGCCCTGGCTCGCTGCCACGCCGCATTGCCACCGCGCCCGACGGCAGCCTGTGGGTGGCCTACTTCGGCAACGGCAAGCTGGCGAAGCTCGATCCGAAGGCGAAGCGCATCGTCAAGACCTGGGCGCTGCCGAAGGCCGGCGGCGAGCGCGCTTACGCCGTGACCACCGACGCCGCCGGGCGCATCTGGATCAACGGCATCGACACCGACACCGTCTCGGTGTTCGATCCGGCGAAGGAGGAATTCCGCGTCGTCAGTCTGCCGTCGACGAACCTCGGCATCCGCAAGGCCATCATCGACGGCGCCGGGCGCTACTGGTACATGGGTAGCCACAACGGGCGTCTGGGGATGGTACGGTAGGCAATCGTGCCTGCCGGACTTGAGAGGATCGAGCGAGTGGCATCAAGGCTTTCGGCCAACGCTGCCGCAATCGACCCAAGGAAACGGTCGCCTGCGGTGTCCGCCACTCGAACGCGGCCGACATTGCCGGTTCTCAGCCGGCGGGTGGAGCTGGAGCGTGGGCAGGCGGCGTGCCCTCGATCGCATCCGGCAATCGACTGGCCAGGACCTTGTCGACTCGCTTGCCATCCAGATCGACGACCTCCAGGCGCCAATCTTCCCAAGTACCCACGTCGCCGGTCTGCGGCAGGCGGCCCAGCAGCCACATCATGAGTCCGCTCAAGGTGTGATAACGCCCCTTGTCTTCCTCGGGCACGGTCTTCAGCTCCAGTTTGTCCTTGAGTTCCGGCACTGGAATCAGACCATCGAGCAGCCATGATCCGTCCTCCCGCTGGACCGCCCAGGCATCCTCCTGGTTGCGTGGCTTGAATTCCCCGGTTACGGCCTCCAGAACATCCTGCAGCGTTACCAGGCCCTGCACCTCGCCATACTCGTCCACCACCATCACCATCTGCACGCCGGAAGCGCGGAAATGGTCCAGCAGATCCATGCCGGTCAGCGTTTCGGGCACGAACACGGCCGGCTGCAACTGGGTGGCAAGGTCGGTAATTCCGCCCTTCAGGGTCTTTCGCAGCAATTGCTTGGCATTGATGACGCCCAGCACTTCGTGGAGTCCGCCGCGACAGACAGGAAAGCGCGAATGTTCCGAATCGGTCACATGGTCCATGTTTTCCTGGAGCGGGCGATCGACATCGAGATAAACGATATCCGCGCGCGGAATCATCAGGGAGCCGATCTGGCGATCATCGAGGCGGAACACGTTGCGCACCATGTCGTGTTCCTGCTGCTCGATCACACCGGCCTCCGATCCCTCCTCCAGCATGGCGTGGATCTCCTCTTCCGTGACGCCCTGGCCTTCCGCTTCGCGCTTGCCCAGCAGGCGCAGGATGGCGTCGGTGGAAAAGGAGAGCAGGCGCACGAAGGGGCGCGTGAGCAGCGAAAGGAATTGCATCGGCCGCGCCACCAGGCGGGCGATGCCCTCGGGATTGAACTGACCGATGCGCTTGGGCACCAGTTCGCCGATGACGATGGATATGAAGGTGATTACCACGACCACCAGGGCGGTTGAGATGATGCTGCTGCTGTCTGCGTCCATTCCCAGTCCCTGCAGCCGGATCGCCATGGGCTCTGCAAGTACGGCCTCGCCGATGATGCCGTTGAGGATGCCGATCGAGGTAATGCCGATCTGGATGGTGGACAAGAAGCGGGTCGGCTCATCATGGAGCTTGATGGCAATCGCAGCGGCGCCATCGCCATCCTCGGCGAGGCGCGCCAATCGTCCGCGGCGCGCGGTGACCAGGGCGATCTCGGACATGGCGAAGGCGCCGTTGAGCAGGATTAGCGTAACAAGGAAGAAGATTTCCATGATGTGATCCGAAGTGATTGGGCCGCAGCGGACGCCAGCCCGTCAGGGCAGGCAGACATCCATCGCACACCCGGTTGCATGCGAAGTGAGCGCGGGGAATAAGCGCTTGGAGCGATGATTGCCGCTACCAGGCCAGTGGGTGTTCGTGCTACCGAGGAGAGGTGTCCGCATTGCGCCGACGACCGAACATGAGACAGTTGCAAACCTACACATAGGGCGGAGTCATGACCCCGCAAATCCCTTCCGTCCTTGCACCAAATTGCATTGTCGCCGAACCGGGTGCAGTTGTCACGCCAACGGTCTGGCGGGTGGTGTCTCAGTTTGAATTTTCTTTCTTTTTGTACGGGCCGCGTTTGGCTGGCGTCTCGTCTTTGACCAGGGCCGCGATTTCTTCAAGCGTCCAAACGTGATCGCTGATGCCCGCTTCCATCGCTGGGGTTACGCGCAGCGTCTTGTGAATGCGCCCGAAGTTGTAGAACATGAAATGCAGGGCTACGGCATGGCCCAGGTTCTCGATCTTCTTGCTGAACCCGTTTGTAAGGCGCGTGAAGCGGCGCATGCTCATGCGCATCGTGAGGTTCTGACGCTCAACGTAGCTGGTTGAAACTTCCTTTACGTCGGGGTTCCCGTTGATCCGGCGCTTTTCAGACTTCACGAATCCAGCGGGACTATAGCGGCGCTGATCTTTCTGGCCATCGCCTTCGTAAATTTTCACCAGTATGGCGTAGTCAATTGCGCCACCAAACACCTTGTCGACCGCCCCAACATACGGCCCCCATCCGTCAGTGGTCAATTGAATCCGACCGGCCAAGCGTGAGGCGAGATCGGTGATGAACGCTTCGGCGTAGTCGCCATCACGCTGGCCCACAAGCCACGAAATAGCCAGCTTGGTATCCGCATCAATGGCGGTCCAAGTGTAGGCGTCACCGTGGCCCAGGATGCCTTTATCTTCTGGCGCGACGTTCTTTTCCTTGGAGTAGCAGAACGACCAGATTTCGTCGCACTGAACGCGCTTGCTGTTGATGTTACGGATTGCGCCGTCTTGGAACTCTGCGCAGGCTGCGCCTACGTCTTCGAGCAACTTGGTCACGGTGTTGATGGAGCATCCGACCAATCGGGTCACGGCGCGCATGCTGTTGCCTTCGACCAGCAGGCCGATGATCTGCGCGCGCTTTTGAAGACTCAACTTGTTCATGGCTACCCCTCAAGCATTAAGTTCATAATGAAATTATGCCTGAACTTAGAGTAAATGCAAGCATTAGTTTTAAGTAATGCTTGCATTAAAACCTGACTATGGGTTATATTGCAAGCATCGCCACAAATGGAGATGCAAGCATGACCTCAGAAGCGCCACAAGGTAAAGCTAAGGGAGGGGTTGCTCGGGCTAAAAAACTCTCAGATGACGAACGCCGTGATATTGCCTCTCACGCGGCAAAGGAAAGATGGTCAAAGCCACGCAGCACAGAAACGGCAGAGACATCAGAAATCACCCACGAAGGTGAATTAAAACTTGGCGACGTGACAGTTCCGTGCTTTGTAACAAGCACCGGCGAACGGCTCATCGCAAGCAGAAAGATGCAGGAAATACTAAAGGTCGTTGAGGACGAACCAGAAGACCGAACCAGGGTGCAAAGACCTGGGACCCGATTCAAGCGGTTTTTGGGCAGAAAATTCTTTAGCTCTTTGATTTCTCAAGAGGAAATGAAGGACCTCTTCACCACGATTCAGAAAAATTATCGGGGCAGAAAGATCAACGGATTTACTGCGGATGCGCTGACAAAATTCTGTGAGCTGATGATCTTGGCGCGAGACCGAGGTCTGTTGAGTACAGAGCGTCAATATATCGTTGCTGATCAAGCTCAACTCATCTACAAAGCATTTGCAAAGATAGGTCTTGTCGCGCTCATTGACGAAGCCACTGGCTATCAACAGCAGCGATCAAAAGACGAACTTAGGAAGTTGCTTGAGGCATATGTCGCACCTGAGTTCTTACCTTGGACCAAGCGATTCCCTGATGAGTTTTATCGTGAGATGTTTCGTCTTAGAGGATGGAGCTATAACCCGCTATCAGTGAAACGACCAATTCTGATCGGGAAATTAACTGAGGCCATAATCTACAAGCGACTGCCTATTGGCGTGCTAGACGAATTAAAGAACAAGAATCCAAAGAACGAGCAAGGTCGACGGAAACATAAGCATCACCAGTTTCTGACCGATTACATAGGGAACCCGCATCTTGAACGTCAAATTGCATCAACAATGACGCTGATGAGAATCTCCTCGACTTGGCGACAATTCGAGGGACACGTTAAGAAGGCGTTTCCTATTCCCGGTGAAACTCAGCGCCTTTTTGACGACGACGAAACTGATTAAGATTTCTCCCATCTCGCCGCTGCCGCCTTTTTCGCAATCTCTGACCGCTCTTTAGCGGTCAGTTTTTTTGCTCGGGCAGCACCACCCTTGAGGCCACCAAGGCGACCAAGAGCAACGGCAGCCGGGTTCTTCTCAGGCTGTTCTGGTTGCTTGGGTTCCTCGTCGGTAGCCTGGGCGACAATCGACGCGGCGAGTTGATTCAGGTCTTTGCGACCAGTGCTTGAGCGTTTAGGCATAGTACGCACAGCGTAGCGCCTGCCTCTCCGATGTCAAGAGTTGGGTTTTTCAAACTGAGACACTACCGTCTGGCGGATACGCCCTGTCCGAATTTGACGATGGTCGGGACAAGAAGCGCTGGTGCCGCATTCGGGCGTCTGCAGCGAATCGACCATGGAGTCGACCTCGGTGACTTTGGAACCTCCGTTCGCGCCCGGGGCGATCGGAAGAGGCAAGCTCAGGGCGATTGTTCTGGAAGGTTGCAGCCGACTCAATGGCAATCGGCGAATTGCTTCCGCGCGCAACGATCGGAATGGTCGGTTTTTCCGCCGTCGCGAGCGACCGTATATGCGTAAGGGATCGTGCATGGGCCTGTCGATCGCTCCAGAACCGAGAGGGCGCGTGGCTACGTCGTTCGCAGCGCGTCACATGGACATGCCCTTACGCGTTACCATTGCGCCATGAGTACGGAAGACGCGCTCTCCGCCGCCGCGCCCGGTTGCTACTGCTGGATTCCGACCGAGGATCTTGCGCCGGGCATGGTGATCGCCCGTCCGGTCCAGGGCGGGCGCGGCAACCAGCTCACGTTGCGCATCGCCGTGGGCAGCAGCGTCACCACCAGCACCATCGCGCAACTGGTGAACAAGGGCGTCGAATGCGTCGCCGTGCGCCAGGACGCCCCACTCGACGAGGCGGCGCGCGCGGCGGCCGTCGCCCGCTACGGGCAGCGCTTGGCCGAGATCTTCGGCGACCAGCCCAACGATGCCTGCCATCCCCTGCTCGATGCACTTCGTGCCTGCGGCCCGTCCGCATGCTGAGCGTAGCCACGCTGCCGGGCGCGATCGGGACGATCGCCAGGTATTTGCCGCCCTTTCCCAAGGTGGTGCTGCAACTGCTGGCGATGTTGCGCGACGAGGAAGCCTCGATGGAAGCCATGACGCGCCTGGCGCGGAACGACCCGGTGATCACCTCCGGCGTCCTCGCCACCGCCAACCGGCTGCGACGCATCAACGCCCTGCCTGACTTGCACGATCCCTTCGTCGCGGCCTCGCTGATCGGCATCACCCAATTCCAGCACATCGTCGTCACCGCGGCGATGAACAAGTTCCTGGCCGACGACAGGGGCGCGACCTTCCTCTTCGACCATTCCCATGCGGTCGCCATCGTTGCCCAGGAACTGGCGCAGTTGTGCGGCGAATCCACGGAGAAGGCCTATGTCGCCGGCATCCTGCACGATGTCGGCCAACTGTGCTTCCACATCATGGACGCCGGGCAGTTCCAGGATGTCTATCGCCGGTCGGTTGCCGACGGGCGGCTGATCGAGAGGGAGACCGCCGCCTTCGGCGTGGACCACACCCTGATCGGTGCCGCGCTCGCCGCCCACTGGCAGCTACCGGAGGACTTCATACTTTCCATCCGCGATCACCATGAGGACGCGGTGGTCACCAGCAGGCTGCAGGCGGTCATCAATGTCGCCGAGAGCTTGGCGCGCGGCCTCGACATTCCATCGTCGCCGAAGAACCGGGTGACGCGCCTGAATGTGAAGGCCGTGGAGGAACTGGGCATCGACTGGAATTCCCCGGCAATGCACGACTGCTTCGGCCGCTGTCGCGCGCGCTTCCACTACTCCACGCGGTGATCGCCCGGTCGCGCCCGGCGCCGCGGGATGTTTTCCACGCCGTGTCGCCGGCGCCGACTTTTCGCCTTTGTCGCACAATGCGGGGATGCGCGACGACTTCCGAAAGCCAGCCATGGATTCCAAGCCGAAAAGCCTGCTCCGGGGTGCCTGCCTGCCGCTGGTTGCCTTTGCCCTGACGCTTTGCTTGAGTCCGCCGCTGCTGGCCGAGGCGGCGACGAAGGCCGCGCCGGTGTACTCGATGAGCCCGATCGGCTGGGTGCGCAAGGCCGGCGGCAAGACCTTCATCGAGGTCGAACCGCGGTACCAGGTGGCACTGCTCGGCGTCGATGAACTGTCCTCGCTCTGGGTGTTCTGGTGGTTCGATCGCAACGACACGCCCGACAAGCGCGCGATCCTGCAGGTGCATCCGCGCGGCAATCCCGACAATCCGCTGCGCGGAGTGTTTGCCACGCGCTCGCCGTTCCGTCCCAACCTGATCGCGCTGACGCAGGTGAAAGTGATAGCGGTGCGCGGCAACGTGATCGAGATCGGCGACATCGACGCCTTCGCCGATACGCCGGTGCTCGACCTCAAGCCTTACTGATGGCTACGGCTTCGAAAGCCACCAGCAAGTCGCGAAACGTTCGCCCCCGCCCGGGGGATTACTGATTGGCTTGCTGCGCTCGATATCACCAACTACCTGCACTGCGCCATTCAGTTCGTGCCTGAATCGAAGACGAAGCTGTCGAGCGCCAGGGCGCCAAGCTGGTAATCGCTGAACGCCGTCGAGGGCTGCGCGTCGTCGCCGGCTGCGCCGAGCGCGACGAACAGCGGCAGCAGGTGTTCCGGCGTCGGATGTGCGCGCCGGGCGTGGGGCATCTGCCGCTGCCAGTCGAGCAGGCGCTGCAGATCGCGCCGCAGCAGCGCATCGACGAACGCATCGCGGAACTCGCGCACATGCGGCAGAGCGATGCCGTCGGCGGCATCCCACGCCACCTCGCCCAGGTTGTGCGTCAGGCCGCCGGTGGCGAGCACCAGCACGCCGTCCCGCGCCAGGGCCTGCAGTGACTGGCCCATGCGGTGGTGCGCGGCCGCGTCTGCGCGCGGCATTACGGCCAGCTGGATGACGGGGATGTCGGCCGCCGGATACATCGCGCGCAGTGGCGACCATGTGCCGTGATCCAGTCCTCGGCGCGGGTCGACATGGATGCCGGGCAGCAGCGCAGTGACTTCCGCTCCCAAAGCGGGTGCGCCGGGTGCCGGGTAATCAAGGTCGTAGAGCGCCTCGGGAAATCCGTGGAAATCGTGGATGGTCGGTGGGGCGGCAGCGGCGCTGACGGCCGGCGACAGGCTAGTCCAGTGCGCGGAAACGGCGAGGATGGCGCGCGGCCGCGGCAGCGATCGCGCCAGTGCCTGCCACGCCGGGCCGGCGCGTCCGGGCTCCAGCATCAACATCGGCGAGCCGTGGGAGATGAAGATGGGCGGAACAAAGTTCATGGCTGCAGTCTAGCGGCGCGGCCTTGCGCAGCCCAGACGCGCAGGATGAAATGACTGTTACCGGTCGCGCAACAGGGTGCCACCTCTTCCCATGCGGTTTTAATTTGTATACAGTATCCGCAAACTGCCCCGCGGCTCGCGGAACGGCAATAACGCACGGAGGGAGGGCATGGCGCAGGTGGCAGCCGATATTTCCGATCTCGCTTCGATCATCCAGTGGCTCGACGGGCGCGGTCGCCTGGTGCGGGTGCGCTCCGAGGTCGACCCGGCGCACCAGTTGGCCGGCATTGCGGCGAAATTCGAGCGCGGCCCGCGCGCCGTGCTGTTCGAGAGGGTCAGGGGCTCGGCCTTCCCCGTATTCACTGGCCTGTACTGGTCGCGCGAGCTGCTCGGCGAGTTGTTCGGCAAGCCGGTGCTGAGCCTGCCGCAGTATGTCGCCGAATGCATACGCGACTGGCAGGTGAATCCCGTGGCGCCGGTGCTGGTGAGGAGCGGCCCGGTGCGCGAGGTCACCGAGGATACGGTCGACCTCTCCATCCTGCCGGTGCCGACCCATGCCGAACTCGACGGCGGGCCGTATTTCGATGCCGGCGTGGTGATCACCAAGGACCCCGAAACCGGCATCCGCAATACCTCGATCCAGCGCTTTCAGGTCATCGGCAAGGACCGGCTGGCGATCAACATCGATGCCGGCCGCCACCTTGAACTGTGTCTGGCCAAGGCGGCGGCGCGCAACCAGGTGCTGCCCTTCACGCTCAACATCGGTGTCGGCCCCGGCCTGCATTTCGCCGCCGCGGCGCCGGCCGAAGCTGCGCCCTTCGGCACCGACGAACTCGGCATCGCCAGCCGCTTCCACGGCCGGCCGCTGGAACTGGTCGGCAGCTCCTTGACCCATGTCGAGATGGTGGCCGACGCGATGATCGCGCTGGAATGCGAAATGATGCCCGGCGAAGTTCATCCGGAAGGCCCCTTTGCCGAGGTCACCGGCTACTACGCCACGGTGGCGCCACGTCCGCTGGTGCGCGTGCGGCGCATCCACCGCCGTCGCCACCCCGTGTTCCAGACCATCATCTCGGGCGGCGAGGTGTTCAACTCGGTCGGCCTGCTCGGCGAGGCCAATGTGCTGGCACTGCTGCAAAAGCAGGTGCCCGGCGTCAAGGATGTTTACTTCTCCCACGGCGGCTGCGGCTTCTACCACGCCGTGGTGCAGATCGCGCAGAAGCGCGCCGGCTGGGCCAAGCAGGCGCTGATGGCGGCCTTCGCCGCCTTCCCGCCGCTGAAGATGGTGACCGTGGTCGATGATGACGTGGACATCCGCAACCCGGCCGATGTCGAGTGGGCGATGGCGACACGGCTCGATCCGAAGCACGGAATTCTCGTGATCGACAATGTCTTCGGCCATGGCCTCAACCCGACCTTTCCCGACTACCTCGGCAGCAAGGTCGGCTTCGACGCCACGCGGCCCTTTCCGCACACGCCGAACTTCACCCGCGCCAAGGTCAAACCGGCGACGCTGGACGGGCTCGACATCGAGGTGCCGGAGATCAGGTAAGACAGCAGGACAAGACCGCCGCGCGTCCGGCAGTGCGCGCAGACAAACAACAGGAGGAGTCAGCATGAACCGTCGCAACAGCTTATCCGCAATCGCCGCCGCGCTCGCCCTCGGCGCCCTCGGCCTGCCGCAGGCCGCAGCCGCCGCCGATGTCACGCTCACCTACGCCTTCTTTGCCCCGGCCAAGACCTTTCCCGCCGTGCAGATGGCGCACTGGGCGCAGCAGTTGAACAAGCGCAGCAGCGGCAAGGTCGAGGTCAAGACCTTCCCCGGCGGCACGCTGCTCGGCGCCAAGGACATGTATGACGGCGTCACCAAGGGCGTGGCCGACATCGGCCTGGGCTCGCCCTCCTACGATCCGGGCCGCTTCCCGCTGACCTCGGGCGTGGCGCTGCCGGTCGGCTTCACCAGCGCGACCCAGGCCAGCAAGACCCTGTGGGCGCTGACCAAGGAGTTCAAGCCCAAGGAATACGAGGGATTCAAGGTGATCGCGATGTTCACCACCGAGCCCGGCTTCATCCAGAGCAAGACGGCGGTGAGGAACGCCGCCGACCTCGCCGGCATGAAGCTGCGCGCCGCCGGTACCGGCGTGCCGGTGCTGAAGGCGCTGGGCGCGGCGCCGATCGGCATGCCCATGCCGGAAGTGCCGCAGTCGGTATCCACCGGCGTCATCAACGGCACCATGACCTCGCGCGAAGTCTTGCAGGATTTCAAGCTGGCCGAATCGCTGAAGTTCGTCACCGACTACCCGACCGTGGTGGTGGCCTTCGCCGCCGTGATGGACCAGAAGAAATGGGACAAGCTGCCGGCCGACGTGAAGAAGGTGATCGAGGAACTGGCCGAGGAAATGCCCGGCTGGACCGGCAACTACCATGACAACGAGAACGTCGGCGCCGCCATGGCCTGGGCGCAGAAGGACCACAAGCTGCAGGTGGTGCCGCTCGCCGCCGACGAAAAGGCGCGCTGGGATGCCAAGCTCAAGTCCATGGAAGAGGACTGGGTCAAGGAGATGACCGGCAAGGGCCTGCCCGCCGCCGCCTACATGAAACGCCTGCACGAACTGGCGCCGCAGTTCGCCAAAAAGTAATGGCAGGAGGAGCACAACCGGGCGCGGATGCCGTGCCCGGCGGGGTGGTCCACGCCCTCGACCGCGCCAGCGCCCGCCTCAACGAGGGCCTGGCCTGGGCCGCCGCCGCGCTGCTGGCCGCGATGATGCTGTTCTCGGTAGCCGACATGGTGATGCGCGGCCTGGGCCGCACGATCGCCGGTTCCTACGAGGTGATTGGCTGGATGTCGGCCGCCGCCATGGCGCTGGCCCTGGGCACGGTGCAGCGGCACAAGGGCCACGTCGCCATGGAGCTGTTCGTGGTCAGGCTGGGGCACCGCAACCGCGCGCTGGTCGAGGCGGCCATGGCCGTGCTCTCGCTCGCGCTGTTTGCCGTGACGGCTTTCTACGTCACGCGCTACGGCCGCACCCTGCACGAAACCGGCTCGATGTCCGAGACCCTGCGGGTGATCGTCTATCCCTGGGTCTATGTCGTCGGCATCGGCTGCTTCGGCCTCGCGCTGGCGTTGCTGGTCGACCTGCTGAAGTCGCTGGCCGCGCTGGGCGCGGCGATGAAGGCCTGAGATGGACGCGAACATCGTCGCCGTGATCGGCCTCGCCCTGATGGCGCTGCTGATGCTGCTCGGCCAGCCCATCGCCTTCACCATGCTCGCCGCCGGTGTCATCGGCAATGCCTACCTGCTGACCCCGGCCGCCGCCACCCATTTGCTGGCGACCAACATCTGGGAGCAGTTCTCCTCCTATGGCCTGTCGGTAATCCCGCTGTTCGTGCTGATGGGCCAGTTCGCCTACCGCGCCGGCACCACCGAGCGGCTTTACCGGGCGGCCTACACCTGGGTCGGGCGCCTGCCCGGCGGGCTGGCCGGCACCACGATTGCCGCCAGCGCCGGCTTCTCGGCCATCTGCGGCTCGAATTCGGCGACCACCGCCACCATGGGCACCATCGCCATGCCCGAGATGCGCCGCTACGGCTACGACCCGGCGCTATCCACCGGTGCCATCGCGGTGGGCGGCACGCTGGGCGTGGTGATCCCGCCCAGCGTGGTGCTGATCGTGATCGCGGTGCAGACCGAGCAGTCGCTGCTGCGCCTGTTCGTCGCCGCCGTGGTGCCCGGGCTCATCCTCACCGCGCTGTTCCTCGCCACCATCGTATGGATGTGCAAGCGCAATCCGGCGCTGGGGCCGCTGGGGCCGCAAACCACCTGGGGCGAGAAGCTGCGCGCGCTGACCGGCGTGGTCGAGGCGCTGGCGCTGTTCTCGCTTGTCATCGGAGGCCTCTACATGGGCTGGTTCACGCCCACCGAGGCCGGCGCGGCGGGCGCCTTCGGCGCGCTGGCGATCGGCCTGGTCCAGCGCAGCCTCGACCTCAAGGGCATCGTCATGTCCATTGTCGAGAGCGTGCGCATCTCCGCCATGGTGGTGCTGCTGATTGCCGGCGCGGTACTCTTCGGCCGCTTCCTCACCGTCTCGCGCCTGCCCTTCGAACTGGCGGAGTGGGCTGCCGCGCTGCCGGTGGCGCCCTTCGTCATCCTGCTGGTGGTGCTCGGCATCTACATCATCGGCGGCATGCTGATGGACGCGCTGGGCTTTCTGGTGGTGACCATCCCGATCTTCTTCCCGCTCGGCGTCGCACTCGGCTACGACCCGGTCTGGTTCACCGTGATCCTGACCATCGTCACGACGATGGGCGCGGTGACGCCGCCAGTGGGGGTGAATGTCTTCATCGTCCACGGCCTCGCGCCCGATGTACCAATCCACACCATCTTTCGCGGCGTGGCCTATTTCGTGGTCTCGTTCGTGCTGTGCATCCTGATGATGTGGGTCTACCCGGCCACCGTCACCGGGCTGCCGAACTGGATGCTGGGGGCAGGATGAGAGTTCCTGTTAGGACGCATCGCGTTGGTGCTGTGACTGGATTTCCGCTTCGCGGGACGGCAACGGCGATTTTGGACCTGAAGCCATGCGCATAGCCGTGCTGGGCGGCGGCAACGGCTCGCACGCCGCCGCCGCCGATCTTTCCGATCAGGGCCACGAGGTCCGTTTCTGGCGACGCGACGCGGCGGCCTTCGGCGAACTGGCAACGACGCGGCGCCTGATGCTGAAAGACATCGCCGGCCGGCGTGAAGTCGAAATCGCCGTGGTCACGGCCGATCTCGGCGCCGCCGTACGCGGCGCCGAGCTGATCCTGATTCCGACGCCGGCATTCGCCCAGGAGGACATCGCCCGCGCCCTGGCGCCGCATCTCGCCGACGGGCAGGTGATCTTCCTGCCGCCGGGCACCTTCGGCAGCGTGGCCATGATGCAGGCCCTGCGCCATGCCGGCTGCGCCGCCGAGGTCGCCTTCGCCGAGACCGGCACCCTGCCCTGGCTGACGCGCCTGCACGGGCCGGCGGAAGTCGCCATCACCATGCGCGCCGTACGCCTGCCCACCGGCGTTTTCCCGGCGGAGAAATCCGCCGCCGCCTTCGCCGTGCTGCGCGCCGCGTTTCCATCCGTCGAGCCGATCGAGGATGCGCTGGCCGGCGCGCTGATGAACGCCGGGCCCATCATCCACCCGCCGCTGATCCTGATGAACGCCGGCCCGCTCGAGCACTTCGAGCGCTGGGACATCCACAACGAGGGCACCCAGCCCGCGATCCGCCGCGTCACCAATGCGCTTGATGATGAACGCGTGGCGATCCGCGTCGCGCTAGGCTACACCGGCGAACACTTTCCGCTGCGCGACCATTACGAAAATGACCGCTGGATGTACGGCGACGCCCATAAGCGCCTCACCGACAGCGGCGACTGGCGCGAGCACATCGTGCTCACCGAGCATCGCTACATGACCGAGGACATCCACTACGGGCTGGCCTTCCTCGTCTCGGTGGCCGACTGGGCCGGTGTCTCCGCGCCGCTCGCCAGCGGCCTGCTGGCGCTGGCTTCGGCCATCTGCGGCCGCGACCTGCGCGCCGGGCCGCGTACGCTGGAGGCTCTGGGCCTGGCCGCGCTCGACCGCGCCGGCATGCATCGTTTGCTGGCGACCGGGCACGCCTGATGCGCGCCGCCCGCCGGGCCGCCCCAAGGGCGGCGC
>NZ_JAFLDR010000036.1 GCF_017302275.1 Sulfuritalea sp. | reverse complement strand
ACCTGGGCGAGTTGCACGCGACCGCGCGAAACAAACTCAAGAGCGCTCAGAAACGCCCTTCGATCATCGCTGCGTGCTGGATGCAGGCTACGCTGTGGTGATGTCATGAATTACGGAAGTCTCAATAGGTTCAAGACGCCCACCAAGGGCAAATCCACCGCTGCACCGAAAAAACCCGCCCGCCGTACCCTGCCCGCGCCGACCCCGGCGAGTATTCATGCCCTGTTCGTCGCCCTGCGCACGCTGGGCTGGCGTTCCGGAATGGAACACGCCCACGGTACCCGGCGTCCGCCCCCCGAGTCCGTACCGGTCAATGCCAGCACGCCGCTGCCATCCGCCGAGCAGATCGAGGCCACGTTCATGGCCGCCTGGAAGCTGGGCTGGGAGGCGATCTCAAACGACGAAGCCAGCTTCCTGTTAGGGCGGAACCGACTCACGCAAGACGGCATCGGCCACCTTTATGAGGTCGCCATCTGCATTCAGAAAGACCACCCGTGGCAGCTCAGCCTCGCCGAACGCTGCGCCGGCGTCTACAAGGTGCCGCACTACTGCACCAGCGAGCTGCCGCCGGTATCGCCGGCCACGCCGCGTGAGCAGGCGATGTTCGCCGTTTTAAGACAGGTCGGTATCTACGCCTACCAGGAACTCGGCCACGCACCGCTGAAAGCGCCCCCCCTGCCAGATATGGAGGCTTCATCCAAACGCCTGACCGGCGCATGGCACAACGCCGCCCGCGTGCTGGCCATGGAGCTGGGCTGGTGGCGGACGAACCCACGGGAAGTGGAGCTGATACACCTGCTGCGCCGCTGCAATGACAAGGGCCGCGACATCCTCTGCGCCACGCTCAGCGCCCTATTGCGCAGGAACAGGCTGGGAAATTACCAAGGAGACACAAAATGAGCAACCCTGGATACCCAACGCTGCACGAGAAACTCAGGAATTTGGACCGTCAGGAAAATTTTGACCTGATCAATAAAATCTTTTCATCTAACCGTCGTCTTGCTCAACTGATCGGCGAGATTGGCGGTTCGCTGAGCGCGCAGGACAAGGCTCAAGCTGAAATCAACGAGATAAGCAATCGGATAGCGACATTGTGCATTGTCGTTGACGCGATCGATGACGAATTCAAATCGTTTCAATGTGGGCTCAACGGCCTCATCGAGATGCTCTCTCATATGACCGAGAGCGAGATCAACGCGGGCAGCGTGCTGTGCTTGTTGATGCCTTTGAGCAGACAATTCCGTGAGGCGAACACAGAGTTCGACAGCATGGTGGCAGTGTGACCAGGGCGCCGCTCAATCGCCAGGTGATCAATGCCAATTTCGCGGTCGGATACCTGAGATTGTTGCGGCGGTGGTATTGATGGGCGCCAACCTTCCTGCGCAGCCCGCATCCGGCTATTTCGATGCGCTGAAATCCTCGATCGATCTGCATAACCTGGCGGAACGCCTGGGGCTGCGCAGGAAGGGCGACAACGGCAACTATCAGAGTCCGCACCATCGCGACAAGACGCCGTCGCTGTCGATAACTCCCAACGCTCGCGGATGGAAAGACTGGTCTTCGGATGGAAGCGCCGGAGGCAGTTGCATTGACCTCGTGCTGTATTGCCGGCCGGAGATCGAGTCTGCAATGGATGCCGCCCTGTTGCTGGGGGACTGGTACGGCATCAGTCTTCCACGGCAGAGCCCGCAGGCCAAGGGCAAACGTAGCCAGAAGAGCATTCCCGAGTACATCGCCGATCGCTGTGTCGAGAACCCGGAACCGGTAGTGTCCTACCTGGCCGGGCGCGGCATCGACGATGCAGTTATCAGGAAAGCCATCCAGCTCAAAACCCTTGGTTGGAACACTTGGACCAACGACAAGATTGCGCCCAATGAAGCGGGACACGGCGGGCCGGCCGCCGCCTTTATCGTCCGCTCGATCGAGACCCGGCTGGTCGAGGCAGTGGATATGAGGTTCGCGGATCCTGCGCTAAACGGCGGCGTCAAGACTCAGTGCCAGGGCAGGAAGGAAGGCATTGCATGGACAAGCGATCTGCCGCGATTGACGCGGGCACACACCGTGTACGTGGTCGAGTCGCCGATCAACGCGCTATCGGTCGAGAGCTGTCCCATCCCCAATGGAACAGCCGTCCTGGCGCTGCGGGGCACCGGCAATGCCGACAAGCAGGATCTGGCCTTTCTCAAGGGCAAGCGCCTCATCATCGCCCTGGATCACACCGACCCGGTGAACGAGCGGACAGGGCAGCGCCCGGGGCTCGCCGCCGCATGGCGACTTTCCGAACGGCTCACGGCCTGCGAGATCAGCGCCATGCTGGTGGACATGCAGGATTGGGAAGAGGGCGAGGACATCAACGACGTGCTGAAGACCGGCGGAGTCGATGACCTCTGGCGGCGCCTGCGCAAGCTGGAGGAATGGCTTATTCCAGGGATGCCGGGCGGTGGCGAAGGCCTGCAGGGCACGCGCCGGATATTTCTCCCTGAACACGATTTCAAGGTGTATTGGCGCTACCGGGTGCGCGAGGATTTCACCCAGTACGTCGACGAGTGGAAGGATGATGAAGGCGGCCAGCGGAGAGAAACGATCGGCGATCTGTGCTCGTTTCGGCTGGCCGGATTCTCGCGGTTGCGTGTACAGGGCCACCTGGCCACGATCAATGGCACCCCGGACACCCAATCGGAAACGGTGTTCGGCATCAGCGCGCAATCGCCGCGGCATGGAGTGATCTTGCAGCGGGAAGTTGTCGACGATCGCCAGCTATTCAATCTTGACTGGTGGCGATCCCGCTTTGGCGCGATCTTCAAGCCGGCGCAGTTCCAGCGCATGCTGAACATCCTGGAGCGGTCTGCTGCGCTCGGTGCCCGGGATGTCGTCAATTTCGTCGGGCTGGCCTGGCGTGCGGGCTCGCCGGCGGCACTGGAGGGGAATGACTGCTTCTTCATCGAACCGGCCAAGCAGTGTCTCTACCACAACATGATTTTCCCCCGTGGCAGCGTTCAGGACGCTCGCCGCGTGGTTGAGGCTTACCAGGCCACGTTCAAGGCCAATGCCGCCGCCATTCCCCTCGTATGGGCCTTGGGTGCCCATCTGAAGGCGATCCTGGGCTTCTATCCGCATTTCCAGATGCAGGCCGAAAAGGGGTCCGGAAAATCGAAGCTACTGGAGTCCATGCAAGCGGCGCTCGCCTTCCAGGTGCTATCCGGCCAGATGCTCAAGACGGACCATCGGCGCCGCGCCTCAGTCAGCTATACCAGCCATCCGGTAGGCTGGGACGAATTCTCCAAGCTGCCAAAGATGGTGCTTTCTGAAATCGACGGACTGCTGCAGTCGACCTATCGCTTCGAATTCACGCGCGTGGGGGCAGGCCTTACGCCTTACCTCATGTGTGCCCCGGTGCTGCTCGCCGGCGAGGAAGTGGATGTCGCCTCGCTGCAATCGAAGATCTGCCGCAGCTCGTTGACCTCGGCAAAGCAGGGGCCGTTGATTCCGCATGATCTGCCCCAGTTCCCCGTCTGGCAGTGGCTTCAGTTTCTGGAAAAGACCGGAACGGACAAGGTGAAAGCGATGTATCGGCAATGCCAGGAGTATTGCCAGCAGCATTCGCGAACCAGTGTCGACGACGCCACCGGCCGCCGGATGATGGAAAACTATGCCGTGATTCTCATGGCCTGGCACTTGCTGTGCGAGTTCGCCGACATCGACATCGAACAAGGTGGCTTTGCCGGCGATCTGGTTGCGGAAATGAATGAACATATCGCCGAAACGGATGGCATCCGTCTGCCATGGGTCTGGATCATGGAGATCCTGCTGTCGGAAATCGATGCGAACCGGTTCGAGCATCCCCACTGCTGGGACACCATCCCGGTTTCTCCTGGCGCTATCGAGCCGGCGCTGTTCATTCGGCCATCGCACGTCATGGACCATATCTCGACCGCGCCGCACCTGCGGGGCAAATTCGACGCCTTGCCGATCAAAACCGGGCGTGTGTTCAAGCAGCAGCTCCAGGCGAGCGGCGTGGTGATCGATGACGATGCTGAGCGATCGATTCGAGGCAACAGGACAGCGCACCTGACGGCGATCAGCCTGGCCAAGCTTGACCGGCTTGGCCTTCACGCGACGCCGAAATTCGACAGGTACGTTAAGTGAGTCCAGGGCGATGACTGGCAACCGAGCTCGCGGGCGGCAAATGCTGATCGATCTGTTAGCCGAACGGATCGTCGCAGAATATCTTGCCGAACAGGAGATGCTTGCGCAGGCGCGGCCAGGTAACAAGCCGATTGAACCGGACCGGATAAGTGATCCCCCGGGCGTCGCGCCGATCGGCGGTCAAAGAAAGAGGCTGTGAATGGGCAACAGGAACCTGGGTGGCGACGCCCCTGGAGCGGGCAGACCAAAGCGGCGTGCAGCGCCTACGAAGGCCGCAGAGACCTTCACATTGCTTCCACCGGTCGGATTGCCAGACCGTAAGCTGGCGATCAAGCTGATGGCGGCAGTTGTCCTATCAATCTGGGAAAAACATCGCGGCCGTGGCGAGCCCTCGGCATCGATCGAGGAATCGTAGCGACGCCGGCGACCTCTACCGGCGCCGAATCCGTGGCTGCGCTTTCGATGAAGGCAGAGAGAAAATGATTCGATCATTTCTAAACGGGATTGTGTTCGGTCTGGCTACGCTGCGGGCCTTGGGCGCGATCACGTTCCTGGTCGCCCTGGCGATCTGAGGCGCCGGCAGCGGTCAATCTGTCCGCTACTGGATGCGCTTCGCCGGAGAGCACCGCCATCCCATCGGAGCTATACCCCTCAACTTGAGGGGTGCTGACTTGGCTTCGTCCAGGAACCCCTGCATACCGTCAACCGAGGCGCGCGATTTGGTTTCGCAGGTAGCGAACGGGCGCTTGGAGGTCACATAGAAAATGAAAAACCCGTGGATTCCGTGGATTTATTGACCGAAACCGCTATACGACGCCACAAACGGGTTTTTCTGTTCCACGGAATCGTTCTCAATCTCCACGGAATTGGTTCAATTCTCCACGGAATCGCCTGTTTTCTCCACGGGTCGATTTTTCGCCTTTCTCCGCTCTTCTTCTTCTTCTTTTAATAAAATCAAAGAGAAAGAGAAGAAAGACAGGCATTTGATGGGAGCGGCGCAATCCACAGAATCCAAATGTCATGGAAAAACGATTCCGTGGAGTTTTGGCCCAAATCAGGGGAATTCCGTGGAACAGCGGCAACGTAAGCTATTGATTTGACTAGGTGCGTAAATCGACCTGTGGATGATCCACAGAATTACAGGGGAATCCGTGGATAGTGATACTTATGTAACGTATTGTTGTATTGGCGGATATTGAATGCTTTATGCATTTTCCACGGAATCGGCCGGTTTTTTTGCCTGTGTGGTCCCTGGAGTGACCGGGCTTCACTGTTGTTGATCGTCAATCCCGCGTCCCCTGGATCGCTCGGCAGGGAGGTGGTTTCTCGCGGATATACTGCGCAGCACCGCAAAGCGCGTGGATCTAGGGGGCATCGATGGGGGCATTTCTAAAAACTTCACTTCCATCAACCATTGATGTTGCTGGCGTTGGCTAGTATTTTCGATTCCGGTTCCGGCACCATATGATAATCATCGATCTCCTCTGCGATCAGGGACACCGCTTCGAAGGCTGGTTCGCTTCCGGCGAGGCGTTTCGCGACCAGAGCCAGCGTCATCTGGTGCTCTGTCCGCATTGCCAGACTTCGAGCGTCAGCCAGTTGCCTTCGGCACCGCATCTGAAGCGCGGTGCGTCGGAACTCGCGCCGTCCGCGTCCACGCAATCGGTCGCCCCGGAGCCTGCGCTGGCGCGTCTGCACGAAGCGCTTGCGAGCATGGCGCGCAAGGCCGAAAACGTCGGCACGGCGTTTCCCGAGGAGGCGCGGCGCATCCATTACGACGAGGCTCCCGCGCGCAGCATACGCGGCATCGCAACAGTCGATGAGACGCGCGAACTTCTCGAAGAAGGCATTGCGGTGCTTCCGGCGCCCGTGCCGCCTGACGACGAACTGCACTGAGGCGCGAGGAAGGCGCCCGCCTTAATCCTTCGCCAGACGGGCGAGCCGGTAGAGCGTGTCGAGGGCTTCGCGCGGGCTGAGCTCGTCGCAATTCAGGTCGCGCAGCGCATCCAGCGCCGGATGCGGCGGCTCGGGCAGCGGCGGGGCGCTGGCGAACAGGTCGGGTTGCAGCAGCGATCCGGCTTCGCGGTTTTCCAGCAACGCCAGGCGGCGCTTTGCTTCGCGCACCACCGCCGGGGGCATGCCCGCCAGCGCGGCGACCTGCACGCCATAGCTCTGCGAGGCCGGACCTTCCTCCACCGCATGCAGGAAGACGATCTTGTGGCCGTGCTCGACCGCGTCGAGATGGACGTTGGCGCAGACCGGGTAGTCCTGCGCCAGGCGCGTCAGCTCGAAATAGTGGGTGGAAAACAGGGTCCAGGCGCGGTTTTTTTCGACCAGGTGGCGGGCGATGGCGAAGGCCAGCGCGACGCCGTCGAAGGTCGAGGTGCCGCGCCCGATCTCGTCCATCAGCACCAGAGATTTGTCGGTAGCGCCGTTGAGGATGGCGGCGGCCTCGGTCATTTCGACCATGAAGGTGGAACGCCCCGAGGCGAGGTCGTCCGAGGCGCCGATGCGCGTGTAGATCGCATCCACCGGTCCCAGGCGGCAGCGCCGCGCGGGAACGAAGCTGCCGCAGTGCGCCAGCAGCACGATCAAGGCCGCCTGGCGCATGTAGGTCGATTTGCCGCCCATGTTGGGGCCGGTGATCAGCAGCATGCGGCGCGCGGCCGACAGGCGCATGTCATTGGCAATGAAGCTTGCCGACTGCGCAACGAGTTGGCGTTCCACCACCGGGTGGCGACCACCCTCGATTTCCAGCGCCGCTTCCTCGCAGAACTCGGGCTGGCGGTAGTCGTGGCGCACCGCGGCGCAGGCGAAGGCGGTGAGTCCGTCGAGTTCGGCGATGGCGCGGGCAATGCGCTGCAGGAGCGGAATGTGGATCGCCAGCGCGCCCAGCAGTTCGTCCCACAACTGGCGTTCCAGCGCCAGCGCGCGTTCGTTGGCCGACAAGGCCTTGTCCTCGAAGGCCTTCAGTTCCGGCGTGATGTAGCGCTCGGCGTTCTTCAGCGTCTGCCGCCGGCGGTAGTCCTCGGGGATTTTCTCGACATTGGCGTGCGTGACTTCGATGTAGAAGCCGTGCACCTTGTTGAATTCGACCTTGAGGCTGGCGATGCCGCTGCGGGTCCGTTCGCGGGCTTCCAGTTCGATCAGGAAGGCGCCGCAGTTGTCCTGGATGGCGCGCAATTCGTCGAGGTCGGCGTTGTAGCCGGGGGCGATGACGCCGCCATCGCGGATCAGCGCGCCGGGCTCCGGCGCCACGGCCTGCATCAGCAATTCGACGCAGGCCTGCGGCGTACCAAGCGCGGCGGCGAGTTCGTCGAGCCGGACCGCCGTACCGTCAGCGCCGACTCTTGCACGGATATCGCCAAGGCGGACCAAGCTGTCGCGCAATGAGGAAAGATCGCGCGGCCGGGCGCTCTTCAGGGCAATGCGGGCAGCGATGCGGTCGATGTCGGCAAAGCCCGAGAGTGCCGTGGCCAGCGCTGCATGCGGGCCACGGCCGGCGTCGCCGATCAGCGCGGCGACCGCGGCCTGCCGCGCCTGCGGAATGCCGCGATCCGTCAAGGGATGGTGCAGGCAGTGGCGCAGCCAGCGCGAGCCCATGCTGGTGGCGCAGGTGTCGAGCAGCGAGAGCAGGGTGGGTGCGGGCTCGCCGCGCAGCGTCTCGGAAATTTCCAGGTTGCGCCGGGTCGCGGCATCAAGGCGCAGGAAGCTGCCTTCGTGCTCGACCGTGAGCTGCGTCAGGTGCGCCAGCGCTTCCCGTTGCGTGGCCTGGGCATAGCGGTAGAGCGCGCCGGCGGCGGCCAGGGCGAGCTCTTCGTCCTGCACGCCGAAGCCGCCCAGGTCGCGGGTGCCGAAGTGCTCGGCCAGCGCATGGGCGGCCGCGCGACCATCGAAATGCCAGTCGGGCAGGTGCTGGGTGACGGCGCGCGTCTCGGGCAGGCCCGAGCGCAGGGCATCCGGCAGCAGCAATTCGGCCGGACGCAGGCGCTCGAATTGCTCGGGCAGGGCATCGAGCGAAGTTTCCAGCAGGCGCAGGTCGCCGCTGGCGAGGTTGAGCCAGGCCAGCCCGGTGCGCTGGCGGTCGATGCAGAGCGCCAGCAGCAGGCTGTCTGTCTTGTCGTCGAGCAGGTTGGCGTCGGTCAGCGTGCCCGGGGTGACGATGCGCGTCACGGCGCGCTCCACCGGGCCCTTGGCCAGCGCCGGGTCGCCGATCTGTTCGCAGATCGCCACCGAGACGCCGAGCTTCACCAGTTTCGCCAGATAGCCGTCGACCGCGTGGTAAGGAATGCCCGCCATCGCAATCGGCTTGCCCGCCGACTGGCCGCGCGCGGTCAGCGTGATGTCGAGCAGGCGCGCGGCCTGCTGGGCATCGTCGTAGAACAGCTCGTAGAAATCCCCCATGCGGAAAAACAGCAGCTTGTCCGCATGGTCCGCCTTGGCGCGCAGCCATTGCTGCATGACGGGGGTGTGCGCCGCAAGTTCGGCGGCGGTGATGGCAGGTGGCATCGTCAGCGTTGTTGCAGCCACTGTTCGGGCGTGAACACTTCCGCGACAGCACGCGCGCGTTCCAGCATTTCCGAGTCCAGGGTAATCAGCGGTTCTCGGTAGGTGGCTGCGAGTGCGACATAGATGGCGTCGGCGCCGCGCAGTCTCAATTTCGCGGCGAGGCGCATGGATTCGTTGGCCAATGCCGCGTCCAGTGGTACGCCTCTCACCCAGGTTTGGGCGGAGATCATTGTGGCCACTTTCAGGCCCCGGTCCGTGTCTCCCGTGCGGCGTGCGACTGCCCCGGCAATCTCCGCCCAGACCAGCAAGGGCAGGGTCGCAGTTTGGCGTTCCTTGACGAATCGATGCATGAACGCAAGGCTGATTTCATGGTGCGTGTCCACTTCAAGAACGTTGGCGACCCATACCGATGCATCGACGATCATGCGCCAAGGTCCCGGCGCTGCTCGCGTATGGCAGCAACGGCATCATGCGGTCCTTGCCAATTCGCCGAAATATCCGATGCTAGGCGATTGAGTTCCTGAATGAATGCGTCGGCTTCCTGTTCCCGGTCTTGATCTGATGGGGGTGCCGGTGTGCCTGCGCCGACTTCCCTGCGCAGGAGGTTCGTCAGCCAATCTTTCATGCTCAGGCCCTGTAAGGCGGCAACGGCCTTTGCGCGGCGAAAGAGATCGTCGGGCATTTCGATGGTGGTTTTCATTTCAAGGTCTCCATAAATATGGGCTTACGGTATTTATGGTATTCCCATGGCCGAACGAATTCAAGCTCGCGCAACCGGATTTCGAACCACGGCGGCCGTCAAGACGGCCGACATCAAGGCTCAGGCCTGCAGCTTCGCGGTCCGGTGCGGCGCAATCAGTTGCAGCAGTTGCGCGAAGATCTTCGGATTGCCGCCGACGATGTTGCCGGTCTGCATGTAGGTGGATTCGCCCGCGAGGTCGCCGACCAGTCCGCCGGCTTCGGTGATCAGCAGACTGCCGGCAGCCATGTCCCAGGGCGAGAGGCCGAGCTCCCAGAAGCCGTCCATGCGCCCGCACGCCACCCAGGCCAGGTCGAGCGCGGCGGCGCCCGGGCGGCGCATGCCGGCGGTGCGCTGCGCCACGTCGCGAAAGATTGCCAGGTAGGTATCGATGTGGTCGAACATGCGATAGGGAAAGCCGGTGCCGATCAGTGCTTCGTCGAGCTTGACGCGCTTGGCGACGCGAATGCGCTTTTCGTTGAGGTAGGCGCCGCCGCCCTTGCTGGCGGTGAAAATCTCGTTGCGGTTGGGGTCGTATACCACCGCCTGGGTAATGATTCCCTTGTGTGCCAGTCCGATCGAAATGGCATATTGCGGCAGGCCGTGGATGAAGTTGGTGGTGCCATCCAGCGGGTCGATGATCCACTGGTATTCGCTGTCGGCGGCGGTGCCGGCCAGTCCGGACTCCTCTGCTAGAATTCCGTGGCTGGGATAGGCCTCGCGCAGCACTTCGAGGATCGCCGCTTCCGCGGCACGGTCAACCTCGGTCACATAATCACTCTGTTGTTTGACATCGACCCGCAACTTGTCGACGTCCATGCTGGCGCGGTTGATGATTGTGCCGGCGCGACGCGCGGCCTTGACGGCGATGTTCAGCGTGGGATGCATGGGTGTATTGGGCGGGGCAGGCCGGGGGGCGCAGGGGCGCGGGAAGTCCACGATTCTATCGCACCCGCGGACGCCCGCCTGAGTCGCGGTGTCGCGGATATGCCTAGCACCGCCGCCATCGCAGGTCCAAGGACATGACATGAACGCCACGCCACAATCCGCTCCCGCCGTCCTCGATCGCATTCGCGTCGTGCTCTCCCATCCGAGCCACCCGGGCAACATCGGCGCTGCGGCGCGGGCCATGAAAACCATGGGCCTGTCGCGCCTGGTGCTGGTGAATCCGAAAGCATTCCCCGATACCCAGGCTGACGCCATGGCGGCCGGCGCCACCGACCTGCTGGTGGCCGCCGAAGTGGTGGACTCGCTTGCCGAGGCCTTGCGCGGCACCAGCTTGGCGATGGCGATGACCGCCCGTCGGCGCGAGCTCGCGGTGCCGGCGCTGTGGGCGCGCGCCGGCGCGGCGGCGTTGGTGGGCATGGCGGCGATCGGCGAGGTTGCGCTGGTGTTCGGCAACGAAACGTCCGGGCTGTCCAACGACGAACTGGCGATGTGCCGGCGCTGGGCGATGATTCCAGTAAATGCGGAATTCAGTTCGCTCAACCTTGCGGCGGCGGTGCAGGTGATGTGCTACGAACTGCGGCTGGCCGCGATCGATCCCGGATTGCCGCCCGCGATTTCAGGCGCCGGGACGCTGGCCAGCCACGACGAGGTCGAAGGCCTGATCGCGCACATCGAACGCGCCGCGATCGCCAGCGAGTTCCTCGACCCGGCCCGCCCGAAGCGCCTGATCCCGCGCCTGCGGCGCATGTTCTCCCGCGCCGGTCCGGAAAAGGAGGAAGTCGCCATCCTGCGCGGCTTGTTCGCCTCGCTGGAAGCCGGTCCGCGGATGCCGGGCGGCAAATCGCCTGGCATGCGGCGGGCGTCCGATGACTGAACGCTGAAAGCCGGAGGCGTGGCGATGCCAAGCGCCGGTATACTTGGCCCTCCATTCCTGTCAGCGGTCCCCTGTCATGTTCTCCCGCCTGCGCGAAGATATTGCCTGCGTTTTCGAACGCGATCCCGCCGCCCGTTCCACCTGGGAGGTGGTGACCTGCTATCCGGGATTCCACGCACTGACCCTGCATCGCATCTCGCACTGGTTGTGGAGCGCACGCTTGCGCTGGCTGGCGCGCTTCCTGTCGCATGTCACGCGCGCGCTGACCGGGATCGAGATCCATCCCGGCGCCACCATAGGGCGAAGGGTCTTCATCGACCATGGAATGGGTGTGGTCATCGGCGAGACAGCCGTGATCGAGGACGAGGTCACGCTGTATCACGGCGTGACCTTGGGCGGTACTTCCTGGAGCAAGGGCAAGCGCCATCCGACCTTGGAGCGAGGAGTGGTAATCGGCGCTGGTGCAAAGGTCCTCGGCCCCATCACCCTCGGAGTGGGCGCCAAGGTTGGTTCCAACGCCGTGGTGGTGCGCGATGTTCCGCCGGGCGGCACGGCGGTGGGCATTCCGGCACGCATCATCGAGGATCGCAGCGAGATCGACCGCGAGGTCAAGGCCGGCCAGATGGGCTTTTCGGCCTATGCGGTGACACGCGCACAGGACGATCCGCTGGCCCAGGCGATCCATGGCCTGCTCGACCACGCGGTCGAAACGGACCGCCGCATCGAGGCGTTGCTGAAAACCATGGAGCGCTGCGGGGTAACGCTCGAAGACGACGTCGCAACAGCAGACAAGTTCGATCCAAATTATCTGTCGAAGATAGTTGACTAAAACTGTCGGGATACCATATAGTCGATGGAAACGCTCAGGTATTTAGGCCGAAGCGTTTCCCGAATGTTTTTCCCCGATGGAGAATTCCCATGAGACTGACGACCAAAGGACGTTTTGCGGTAACCGCAATGATTGACCTTGCCCTGCGCCAGCACGCCGGCCCGGTGACCCTGGCCGGCATCAGCGAGCGGCAGAAGATTTCCCTTTCCTATCTGGAACAGTTGTTCGGCAAGCTGCGCCGCCGCCAACTTGTGTCCAGCGTGCGCGGCCCGGGCGGCGGCTATTGCCTGGCCAAGCCACTGGAGGGCGTTTCCGTGGCCGAGATCATCCACGCCGTGGATGAAACGCTCGACGCGACGAATTGCGGCGGCAAGGGTAACTGTGCCGAAGACCAGCGCCCCTGCATGACGCACGAGCTGTGGACCAGCCTCAACGAGAAGATGTTCGAGTACCTGAGTTCGGTCACCCTCGCCGAACTCGTGGCGCAGCAACGCGAGCGCACCGGTACCAGCGCCGTGCTGCACGACGAACGTCCGCTGCGCCGCGTGCGCCGTCCGGCCGAGGAACTGGCGGCCGCCTGACCAGCCATGAAAAAGCGAATTGGACGCCCCCACCCCCCAACCCCCGCCCGGGCGGGGGTGACTGTAAGCTCGCTGCGCTCGATCGTGACGGGGTGCTTCGGACGTATCGGCACTAACGCCTGAGCACGCGATGTTCGCCCCCGTCTATTTCGACCACAACGCCACCACGCCGCTCGACGCGCGCGTGCTGGAAGGCATGCTGCCGTACCTGACGACGCAGCATGGCAACGCTTCCAGCCGCCACGAATACGGCCGCGCGGCGCGGCGGGCGATCGACGAGGCGCGGCAACGGGTGGCCCATGCGGTTGGAGCCCATCCGACGGAAGTGGTTTTCACCAGTGGCGGCACCGAGGCGAACACCCTGTTCATCAAGGGCGCGGCGGCCTGCCTGAGTCCGGGGCTGGTGGCGGTTTCCGCGATCGAACATCCCTGCGTGCGCGAGCCGGCAAAGGCTTTGCGGCGAGCCGGATGGCGCCTGCGCGAGCTAGCCGTCGATGCGGATTGCCGTGTCGTCGGCGCCGACTTTCAGGCGGCAATGGATGGACGGCCGTCCCTGGTGTCGGTGATGTTGGCCAACAACGAAACCGGAGTCGTCCAGGACGTGGTCGCACTGGCCCAGGCAGCGGCCCCGGCCCGGGCGTGGTTCCATACCGACGCGGTGCAGGCCTTCGGCCGTCGTGCGCTGGATTTCCGCAAGCTCAACGCCGCGGGCGTGCATGCCCTGACGCTCTCCGCCCACAAGTTGGGCGGGCCCAAGGGCGCTGGGGCCCTGGTGGTGGACAAGCGTGTGGAAATGCAGCCGTTGATGGCCGGCGGCGGCCACGAGCGCGGCCTGCGTTCGGGTACCGAGAATGTCGCGGCGATCGTCGGTTTCGGCCTTGCCGCGGAACTTGCGGTGGCTGATCTCGATGCCCGTACAAGGCATCTCGCGGCGCTGCGCGGCGAACTTGAGGCGGGCCTGTTGCATCGGGGGGCGACTCTGTTCGGCGCGGGCGCCGAACGCCTGCCGAACACCTGCTACTTCGCCATCGATGGCATCGATGGGGAAACACTGGTGGGCCGGCTCGATCGTGCCGGTTTTGCGGTGGCGGCCGGGGCAGCCTGTTCCAGCGCCAATCCGGAGCCCTCGCATGTGCTGCTGGCGATGGGCGTCCCTTCCTCGCGGGCGCGCGGCGCGGTGCGCGTGAGCCTCGGCGCGGACAACACGGTTGCGCAGGTGCGCGATTTTATATCCGTACTAGATACTACAATCTTGCAACTCAAGGGCATGACCGCCCTGGCAAGCTGAACTGGAGACTTTGGTAATGACTGCAGGCATGAAACTGCCGGTGTATCTCGACTACTCGGCCACCACGCCGGTGGATCCGCGCGTAGCGGCAAAAATGATTCCCTGGTTGACCGAGCATTTCGGCAACCCGGCCTCGCGTTCCCACTCCTATGGCTGGGAGGCGGAAAAGGCCGTCGAAGATGCGCGCGAAGAGGTCGCAGCGCTGGTCGGCGCCGATTCCAAGGAAATCATCTGGACTTCGGGCGCGACGGAATCGAACAACCTCGCCATCAAGGGCGCGGCGCACTTCTACGCCGGCACCAAGGGCAAGCACATCATCACGGTGTCCACCGAGCACAAGGCGGTGCTGGACACGGTCAAGGAACTGGAACGCCAAGGCTTCGAGGCCACCTACCTGACGCCGCAGGAAAACGGCCTGATCACCGTCGAGCAGTTCAAGGCCGCGTTGCGTCCCGATACGGTGGTCGCTTCGGTGATGGCGGTGAACAACGAGATCGGCGTGATCCAGCCGATCGCCGAACTGGGCGAGATCTGCCGCGAAAAGGGCGTGATCTTCCACGTCGATGCGGCGCAGGCGACAGGCAAGATGCCGATCGACCTCTCCAAGCTGAAGGTCGACCTGATGTCTTTCTGCGCACACAAGACCTACGGACCCAAGGGCATCGGCGCGCTCTACGTGCGCCGCAAGCCGCGCGTCCGGCTCGAAGCGCAGATGCACGGCGGCGGCCACGAGCGCGGCATGCGCTCCGGTACCCTTGCCACGCACCAGATTGTCGGCATGGGCGAGTGCTTCCGCCTCGCCCGGGAGGAAATGGCTACCGAGAACGAGCGCATCCGCATGCTGCGCGACAAGCTGCTGAAGGGCCTGATGGACATCGAGGAAACCTACATCAATGGTGACATCGAGCAGCGCGTGCCGCACAACCTCAACGTCAGTTTCAACTTCGTCGAGGGCGAATCGCTGATCATGGCGATCAAGGATATCGCCGTGTCGAGCGGCTCGGCCTGCACCTCGGCCAGCCTGGAGCCGTCCTACGTGCTGCGTTCGCTCGGCCGCTCCGACGAACTGGCGCACAGTTCGATCCGCTTCACCCTCGGCCGCTTCACGACAGAAGCCGATGTCGATTTCACCATCAAACTGCTGCACGACAAGCTGGGCAAGCTGCGCGAGTTGTCCCCGCTTTGGGAAATGTTCAAGGACGGCGTCGATCTGAATTCCGTTCAATGGGCTGCACACTAAGGAAACCATCATGGCATACAGCGAGAAAGTACTCGAACACTACGAAAACCCGCGCAACGTGGGTTCCTTCGCCAAGGATGACGAAGGCGTCGCCACCGGCATGGTCGGCGCGCCGGCCTGCGGCGACGTCATGAAGCTGCAGATCAAGGTCGGCAAGGACGGCATCATCGAGGATGCCAAGTTCAAGACCTACGGCTGCGGCTCGGCCATCGCCTCGTCGTCGCTGGTGACCGAATGGGTCAAGGGCAAGACGCTGGATCAGGCGCTGGACATCAAGAACACGCAGATCGCCGAGGAGCTGGCGCTGCCGCCGGTCAAGATCCACTGCTCCATCCTCGCCGAGGATGCGATCAAGGCCGCGGTGGCCGATTACCGGAAGAAACAAGGGGGCTGATCATGGCGGTGACACTTTCCGAACCCGCGGCGAAGCACGTCGCCAACTTCATCGCCAAGCGTGGCAAGGGCGTCGGCATTCGTTTGGGGGTCAAGACTTCGGGTTGCTCGGGCATGGCCTACAAGCTCGAGTTCGCCGATGCATCCGAACCCGAGGACCTGGTTTTCGAAAGCCATGGCGTCAAGGTGCTGGTCGATCCCAAGAGCCTGCCTTATTTGGACGGCACCGAACTCGACTACACGCGGGAAGGCTTGAACGAGGGTTTCAAGTTCAACAACCCCAACGTCAAGGATGCCTGTGGCTGCGGCGAGTCGTTCAATACCTGATGCGTATTCGCTGACCGCGCAATGACCACGTTCGACCTGAACTTTGCCGCCGACCACTTCACGCTGTTCGGCCTGCCGCGGGCGCAGGCGCTGGACCTTGCGCGTCTGGAAGACAGCTTTCGCGCCATCCAGGCCAAAGTGCATCCGGACAAGCATGCCCATGCGGGCGATTCCGACCGGCGCCTGGCAATGCAGTGGGCGACGCGGGTCAACGAGGCCTTCCAGATCCTGAGGTCCCCCGGTTTGCGGGCACGCTACCTGCTCGGCCTGCTCGGTCACGATCCGCAGATCGAAAGCAACACGGCGATGCCGACCGAATTCCTGATGGACCAGATGGAGTTGCGCGAAGCGGTCATGGAGGCGCGCGCGGCCGCTGACGAAGCTGCGCTGGACGCCGTGCGCAGCCGCTTGCTCGGCGAAATCAGGTCCGACTATGTGCGACTGGCGGAACTGATCGACATCCGGAAGGATTTCGGTGCGGCGGCAATTCTTGTGCGCCAGCTAATGTTCCAGGAAAAACTGCTGCACGAAATCGACGACGCTCTCGAGGCCGTCACTTCATGACGCTCATGGTACCGACTGACGCCAGCTGAGGACGAGACCCGCGAAAAGCTAATTGGTCACCCGCCCCCCTTCCCCCCTCGCGGGGGGGTTACTAGCCGGCGCGCTTCGCGCGTCCATCAGAGGGGACTCCGAACAAGGTGTTTCACATTAACGACAAGATATGGCACTTCTTCAAATAGCGGAGCCGGGGGAATCCGCGGCACCGCACGAGCATCGTCTCGCAGCGGGCATCGACCTGGGAACCACCAACTCCCTGGTCGCCACCGTCAGGAGCGGCATGGCCGTGGTTCTCAACGACATCCAGGGCAGGCCTTTGCTGCCTTCGGTCGTCGCCTATGCCGCCGACGGCAGTGTCGAGGTGGGGTATGGTGCGGAGGCGAGGCAGTCGATCGATCCGAAGAACACCATCGTCTCGGTCAAGCGCTTCATGGGGCGCGGCCGCCGCGATATTGCGCACATCGAAACCCTGCCCTACGACTTCGTCGATGCCGAAGGCATGGTCAAGCTGCGCACCATCGCCGGCGTCAAGAGTCCCGTGGAAATTTCGGCCGAGATCCTGCGCACCGTGCGCAACCGCGCCGAGGCTTCGCTCGGCGGGGAACTGACCGGTGCCGTGATCACCGTGCCGGCCTACTTCGACGACGCGCAGCGCCAGGCGACCAAGGATGCGGCGCGACTGGCCGGCCTCAACGTGCTGCGCCTGCTCAACGAGCCGACTGCAGCCGCCATCGCCTACGGGCTGGACAATTCCGCCGAAGGCATCTATGCCGTGTTCGACCTCGGTGGCGGGACCTTCGATATTTCGATCCTGCGCCTGTCCAAAGGTGTTTTCGAAGTCATGGCCACCGGTGGCGATTCCGCGCTCGGCGGCGACGACTTCGACCATCGGGTCTTCTGCTGGATCATCGAGCAGGCCAATCTGGCGCCGCTCTCGCCGCAGGATGCGCGACTGCTGCAGATGCGCGCCCGCGAGGCCAAGGAGCAGTTGTCTCAGCATGGCCGGGCGCCGATCACCGTCAAGCTGGGCAGCGGGGAATACGTAGACCTGACGCTGACCACCGAGGCATTCACCGAGATCACCCGCACCCTGGTGCAGAAGACCCTGACCCCCACCCGCAAGGCCCTGCGCGACGCCGGGCTAACGGTGGACGAGGTGCGCGGCGTGGTGATGGTGGGCGGCTCGACGCGCATGCCGCAGATCCAGCATGCCGTGGCGGAACTGTTCAAGCAGGAGCCGCTCAACAACCTCGACCCGGAAAAGGTCGTGGCACTGGGTGCGGCGATCCAGGCCAACCTGCTGGCGGGCAATCGCGCCGCCGGTGACGACTGGCTGCTGCTCGACGTAATCCCGCTTTCGCTGGGCCTTGAGACCATGGGCGGCCTGGTGGAGAAGGTCATTCCGCGCAACTCGACGATTCCCATCGCGCGCGCGCAGGAATTCACCACCTTCAAGGATGGCCAGACCGCCATGGCCATACATGTGGTGCAAGGGGAGCGCGAACTGGTCGCGGATTGCCGCAGCCTGGCCCGATTCGAGTTGCGCGGCATGCCGCCGATGGTGGCGGGCGCGGCGAGGATCCGGGTGACCTTCCAGGTCGATGCCGATGGCCTGCTTTCCGTGACGGCCCGCGAGCAGACCACCGGGCGCGAGGCTCGGGTCGAGGTCAAGCCGTCTTACGGCCTTTCCGACGACGAAATCGCGGGCATGCTGAAAGACAGCTTCAGCCATGCCGGTGACGACGCCTTCCGCCGCGCCTTGCGCGAGGTGCAGGTCGAGGCGCAGCGCCTGATCGAGGCCACCCAGTCGGCCCTGCAGGATTCCGCCGACCTCCTTTCCGTCATGGAGCGCGCCCACATCGACGCCGCCCTGGCCAAGATGCAGGCGGTGATGATCGGCGACGACCGCCGCCAGATCGACGACGCGATGCGCGCCCTGAGCGCCGCCACCAACGAGTTTGCCGCGCGACGCATGAACCAGAGCGTGCAGCGCGCGCTCGCGGGCCGCAACGTGGACCAGATTACATGACCCAGATCATCGTTTTGCCCCATGTCGAGTTGTGTCCCGATGGCGCCGTTCTCGACGCCGAACCCGGTGTCTCGGTTTGCGACGCCTTGCTCGCCAACGACATCGAAATCGAGCACGCCTGCGAGAAATCCTGCGCCTGCACCACCTGCCATGTCGTGGTCCGCGAGGGTATCGAATCCCTGGCCGACGCCGAGGAGCTGGAAGAGGACATGCTCGACAAGGCCTGGGGTCTGGAGCCGAATTCGCGCCTGTCCTGCCAGGCCATCGTCGGCCGCACGCCGCTGGTGATCGAGATTCCAAAGTACACGATCAACATGGTCAAGGAAGGGCATTCGAAGAAATGAAGTGGACTGACAGCCTCGACATCGCCATCGAACTTTCCGAAGCGCACCCCGATGTCGATCCGACACGCATCAACTTCGTCGACCTGATGCGCTGGGTCATGCTGCTGCCGGGTTTCGAGGAAAACGAAACCCACTGCGGCGAGAAGAAGCTGGAAGCCATCCAGCAGGCCTGGATCGACGAACTGGAATAGGCCGTGCTGATCGACACGCACTGCCATCTCGACGCCGCGGAATTCGATCCCGATCGGGCGAATGTGGCGGCAGCGGCGGCGCTTGGCGGGGTCGGCCGCATCGTGGTACCTGCCGTGGAACGCGCCAATTTCGGCGCCGTCGCGTCCGTCTGCCGGGACTATCCCGGGTGCGCGGCGGCCTATGGCATCCATCCGATGTATGTCGAACGCGCGCGCGAGGAAGACCTCGACACCCTGCGCGAAACCGTCCGCCGCGAGCGACCGGTGGCCGTCGGCGAAATCGGCCTCGACCAGTTCGTCGAGCCGCGCGACGATGCGCGGCAGGATTTCTATCTCAGCGCCCAGTTGCAGATCGCCCGCGACAGCGACCTGCCGGTCCTGTTGCACGTGAGGCGGGCGATCGATCCCGTACTCAAGGCCTTGCGCCGCTGGCGTGTCGCCGGGGGTATCGCACACGCCTTCAACGGCAGCCGCCAGCAGGCTGATGAATTCATCAAGCTTGGCTTCAAGCTCGGCTTCGGCGGCGCCATGACGTTCCCGCGCGCCAGCCGCATACGCGAACTTGCCGCAAGCCTGCCGCTCGATGCGATCGTGCTTGAAACCGATGCGCCGGATATCCCGCCGGAGTGGCTATCCGGCGCCCGCAACGCGCCGGACCAGTTGCCCCGCATCGCGCGCGCGCTGGCCGATTTGCGCGGCGTCGCCGTCGAAGCGATCGCCGAAGCCACCACCAGCAACGCCACGATGGTCCTCCCCGGACTGATGCGGCTACACTAGGCGTTTTTTCACCCCCACTACCAACCCGGAACAGGAGCTATCCATGAGTACAACCGTAACCCTGCGCGGCACACCGTTGCGCGTCGAAGGCGATCTTCCCGCTGCCGGAGCCAAGGCTCCCGATTTCAAGCTGACCAGCGGCACCCTTGCCGAAGTGTCGCTGAAGGACTTTGCCGGCAAGCGCAAGGTCTTCAATATCTACCCGAGCATCGATACGCCGACCTGTGCCACCTCGACCCGCAAGTTCAACGAAGCCGCCGGCAAGCTGGCGAACACCGTCGTGCTCTGCGTTTCCGGTGACCTGCCGTTTGCCGCCAAGCGCTTCTGCGACATGGAAGGCCTGGCCAATGTCTCCCATCTGTCGACCTTCCGCCATCCCGAGTTCATGAAGGACTGGGGCGTCGCCTTCGCCGAGGGCCCGTTGGTCGGCCTGACGGTGCGCGCCGTGGTCGTGGTCGACGAGAACGACAAGGTAATCCATGCCGAGATGGTCCCGGAAATCGCGAACGAGCCGAATTACGAGGCGGCGCTGAAGGCTCTCGGTTGACCGGGTGAAGTTCGCCGTCGCGCCAGCGCCGACTCTTGAGCTGAAAAACGGGAGCTTCGGCTCCCGTTTTTCCGGGTGCGCGGAAAATGCAGGTGCAAGTGCATCGATGCCGTCCGGCGTCGGTACAGCGCGCCACCTTGCCGCGAACGCGCTTCGTCCGGGGAATTTCGTGCTGGCGGCCTTGCTCCTCGCGGGATGCATGCAGCCGCCGAAGGCGCCGTTCGGGCCGCCGCCGCCGGAACGGGTGCGCAGCATTGCCTCGGGTGTCGATGCCGAGCGCATTGCACGCACCCGCATTCGCATCGCCGCGCAGCGCGCCACTGCTTCCGCGACGAAACGCTATCACCTCGCCAAGGCCGACGCCTGGCTCGACTTCGCGGTCGATGTCGGGTCCACCGAGGCGGGCGGCGACGCCGCCGAGGACGCGCTTGACCAGGCCATGGCCCTGCTTGGCGCCATGGATCGCGGCAGGAATCCACCCTTGCGCACCCTGCATGTGGTTGCCAGCAGCACCGTCAATCCCGAGCTCTGGGCAACGGTCGATCAGATCAAGAACAGCGCCGGCTTTCCGTGTGCCGTCGATCCGCTCGCGCGCGCCGAGGTGGCGCTGGTGTGGGCCGGGCACAAGGCCCACATCGGCGACCCGAAAGCGGCGGAGGAAATCGGAGTCCGGGCGCAACAGTCGCTTGACGCTGCCGGTGAAGAGGTCCGGCGCTGTTTCGCCGTGGCGGAAGTCGAGCTGGTGCAACCCAGCGTGCCGCGACTGGTGCCGGTGCCTGCAGCCGCGCCAGCGCCAGCACCGGCACCCAAGTCCGTGACGACACCGGCACCCGCGCCGGATCCGGAACAAACCGCCGCCGCCAAATCCGCGGCGACGCATGTGGATATCGTGCCTCTGCCTACCGATACCCTGTTCCCCTTCGGTGCGACGCGGCTGAATGCGGCGCGCAGCGAGTCGCTGCGCGACCTCGCGCAACGCATACGCTCGACGCCGAAGCTGCTCGCCGTGCGCATCGGCGGTCACACCGACCGGCTGTCGCGCAGTGGTCCGGAGTTCAATCGGCGGCTTGCCGAGTCGCGTGCGCAAGCGGTCGGCCGGGCCCTGATTGCGCACGGCGTCGACGCGGGGCTGATCTCGGCAAGCGGCCACGGCGATACGCTCCCCGTTGTGGAATGCCCCGGCCGGCGCACGCGCGCCATCATCGATTGCCTTGCACCCAATCGCCGCGTCGTGGTCGAGATCGAGCGCGCTGCCTGACCCGGCGGGGTGAGTGCCGTGTCGCCAGCGCCGACTTTCGAGCCAAAAAACAAACGGGAGCCGCGGCTCCCGTTCATTCTTGAAAGACCGGCTTTCTCAGGCGGCGGGCTCTTCGCGGTTGGCGCGCTTGCGCTCGTGCTCCTTGAGGAAGCGCTTGCGCAGGCGGATCGACTTCGGCGTGATCTCGACCAGTTCGTCGTCGGCGATGAATTCGACGGCGGACTCGAGAGTCATCAGGATCGGCGGCACCAGGCGCACGGCTTCGTCGGTGCCCGAGGCGCGCACGTTGGTCAGCTGCTTGCCCTTGATCGGATTGACCACGAGGTCGTTGTCGCGGCTGTGCACACCGATGATGATGCCCTCGTAAAGCGGATCGCCCGGGCTGACGAACATTCGGCCGCGATCCTGCAGCTTCCACAGGGCGTAGGCCACGGCGGCGCCGTTGTCCTGCGAGATCAGCACACCGTTGCGGCGCTCGGCCATGACGCCGGCCATCGGGCCGTAGTCATCGAAAATGTGGCTGGCCATGCCGGTGCCGCGCGTGGCGGTGAGGAATTCGCCCTGGAAGCCGATCAGGCCGCGGGCGGGAATGCGGTATTCGAGGCGGACGCGGCCCTTGCCGTCGGATTCCATGTTGAGCAGTTCGCCACGGCGGCGGCCCAGTTCTTCCATGACGCCGCCCTGGTGGTCGTTTTCGATGTCCACCGTCAGCAGTTCGTAGGGTTCGCACTTCTCGCCGTTGATGTCCTTGAATAGCACGCGCGGCCGCGACACGGCCAGTTCGTAGCCTTCACGGCGCATGGTTTCGAGCAGGATCGTGAGGTGCAGTTCGCCGCGACCGGACACCAGGAATACATCGGCATCCTCGGTGTCCTCGACACGCAGGGCGACGTTGGCCAGCAGTTCCTTCTGCAGGCGCTCGCGAATCTGGCGGCTGGTGACGTACTTGCCTTCCTTGCCGGCCAGCGGAGAGGTATTGACCTGGAAGTTCATGGTCAGCGTCGGTTCGTCCACCACCAGCGGCGGCAGTCCGGCGGGCGCCGCAAGGTCGCAGACCGTGACGCCGATGCCGACCTGTTCGATACCGGTGACCAGCACGATGTCGCCGGCTTCGGCTTCGGTCGCCTGTTCGCGCTCGAGGCCGGTGAACATCATGATCTGGCCGATCTTGGCCTTGCCCCGGTTTTCGTCGCCGTACATCACCGCGACTTCCTGGCCGGCCTTCATGCGGCCCTGCTGGATGCGGCCGATACCGATGCGGCCGACATAGCTGTTGTAGTCCAGCGAACAGATCTGCAGTTGCAGCGGCTGCTCGACATCGACGGCAGGCTGCGGCGTGTGCTGGATGATGGCCTCGTAGAGCGGGCGCATGTCGGTGCCTGGCTTGGTCGCGTCGAGCATGGCGAAACCGTTCAGTGCCGAGGCGAAGACCACCGGAAAATCGAGCTGTGCCTCGGTCGCGCCGAGCTTGTCGAACAGGTCGAAGGTGTGGCTGATGACCCAGTCGGGGCGGGCGCCGGGGCGGTCGATCTTGTTTACCACGACGATGGGCTTGAGGCCCAGCGCCAGGGCCTTGCGCGTCACGAAGCGGGTTTGCGGCATCGGGCCTTCGACGGCATCGACCAGCAGCAGCACGCCGTCGACCATCGATAGCACGCGCTCCACCTCGCCGCCGAAGTCGGCGTGTCCGGGGGTGTCGACGATGTTGATGTGGGTGCCTTCGAAATCGATGGCGCAGTTCTTGGAAAGAATCGTGATCCCGCGTTCCTTTTCGAGATCGTTGGAATCCATGACCCGTTCGGCGACGGCCTGGTGGGCGGCGAAGGTGCCGGATTGACGCAGAAGTTGGTCGACCAGGGTGGTTTTGCCGTGGTCGACGTGGGCGATAATGGCGATGTTTCTGAGGGCGCGGGACATAGGGGCCTTGGCGTTGTTGCAACGCGTTGCAATGCGGAAAAAAAGCCTGCTATTCTAGCACGCAGCCGCATCCGTTCCGTTTGAATTTTCAGGGGATTTTTATGCTCGGCATCATCGGTGGCAGCGGCTTGACCCAACTCGCCAATCTCGACGTGTCACACCGTGAAGTCGTGCGTACTCCCTACGGCGAGCCATCCGGCCCGCTCACCTTCGGCCGCATCGGTTGCCGGGAAGTGGCGTTCATCGCCCGCCACGGCTACGGCCACACGATCCCTCCGCACCTGGTGAATTACCGCGCCAACATCCATGCCCTGGAAAGCTCGGGCGTGACGCAGGTTGTTTCGGTAGCGTCGGTCGGCGGTATCCGCGCCGACCTTGGCCCGGGCGTGCTGGTGGTGCCGCACCAGATCATCGACTACACCTGGGGCCGCGAAATGACCTTCCAGTCAGGCGGCGATGGCCCGGTGGTACATGTCGATTTCACCGAGCCCTACGATGCCGATGTGCGACGGATGCTGCTCGATGTCGCCGCACGGGTCGGCGAGCCGGTGACCGACGGCGCCGTGTATGCGACGACGCAGGGGCCGCGCCTGGAGACCGCCGCCGAAATCAACCGGATGCAAGGCGACGGCGCCGACATCGTCGGCATGACCGGCATGCCGGAGGCTGGCCTGGCGCGCGAGCTGGAATTGCCCTACGCCGCGCTCTGCGTGGTGGCGAACTGGGCCGCCGGCCGCGCCGACTCCCTGCACGGCATCCGCTTCGAAAGCCTCGAAGCCGTGCTGCAGGAGGCCATGGCGCGCGTGCGACGCATCATCGAAGGGCTGTGCGAGGCATGAGCACGCCATGATTCGCGAGGTTCTGCGCATGGGCGATCCGCGACTGCTACGCGTGGCGCAGCCGGTGGCGGCCTTCGCCACGCCGCAACTGGCCGAACTGCTGCACGACATGCGCGATACCATGGCCCACCTCCAGGGCGCCGGACTCGCCGCTCCGCAGATCGGCGTCGACCTGCGCGTGGTGATCTTCGGCGGCTTCGCCAATCCGCGCTATCCGGAGGCGCCGCTGGTACCGGAAACCGTGCTGATCAATCCCGAGCTGACGCCCTTCGGCGAAGAGGAAGAGGAGGGCTGGGAAGGCTGCCTTTCCGTGCCCGGCCTGCGCGGCTGGGTGCCGCGCTGGAAGCGGCTCTACTACGCCGGCCACGACGAAAGCGGGCGCCGCTTCGAGCGCCGCGTCGAGGGCTTTCACGCGCGGGTGGTGCAACACGAATGCGACCACCTCGACGGCATCCTCTATCCGATGCGCGTGCGCGACTTCCGCCGCTTCGGCTTCACCGACGTCCTCAATCTTTCGGACGTGGTCGACGAGTAGCGGCGCCGTGGCGTCGGCGCCGACTTTCCGAGTACCGCTCAGCCGGCCTTGGCGCGCTTGGCCTGCAGGCGCTGCGCCGTCTTCTCGATACCGACGATGAAACGGTTGTGCTTGCCACGGGCGACTTCTTCGACCGCGTCGCGCGCGGTGAAGCTGAAGGAGACTGCGCCGCCATTGACTTCCTCCAGGGTCACGGTGATTTCCACCCACATACCCATCAGCGTGGCGCCGACGTGGTCGAGCTCGACGCGGGTGCCGACCGAATCCTTGCCTGCCTCGATGTTCGCCAGCAGCAGGTCGCGGCAGGCCATCTCGATGTCGTAGAGCAGGTTGGGCGTCGAATACACGCGGCAGTCGTCGCCCATGAAGCTGATGGTGCGATCGCGGTCGACGTCGACGCGGCGGGTTGTGCTGAGGCCGGGCTTGAGGGTGTCGCTCATGGTGTTTCCTCCTTGGTGTGTTGGTTTCAGTTCGACCGGCGCCGGCGAATCGCGTCGGCATTGAGGCGGGCCTCGACGTAGCGCACCAGCGCCTTCGTGCCGCGCGCGCAGTTGCGGAAAACGCAGACGCCCTGGTCCATCAGGCGCGCGCTCATGGCATCGTAGAGGCTGCCGCCATCAACGATGCCGATGACCGGCTTCTCGTTGCGCTCGACCAGCGGTGGCATCAGGTGCGCCGTGCTCTTCGGGTCGGTGAGGTCGAACCCCGGGCGCAGCTTGCTCGATTCGAGTGCGCGCACCGAGGGGGCCGTGGGGTCGAGGCCGACCACTACCGCGTCGATGTTTGGGTCCTGCAAGAAGGCCTCGACGATCTGCAGGTGGGCCTCGTCGTCGGCGCCTGGATTTATGTCGATGGGATTGCGCACTTCGACCAGGGCATCCAGCTTCTTGGCCTTGAGGATGTCCTCGAGTTGCTTCACCGTGGCGGCTTCCAGCGCGCCCATCTCCATGGCGAAGGTCTCAGATTCGATGGAGTCGGCCATGCCCACGGCTTCGAAGCCGGCGCCGCTGATGGCGCCCAGGCGTCGTCCGCCTATCTTCTTGCCGTGAAGTGCGCCGGCGAGGTAGAACAGGTCGTCGAAAGCGTTGAAATCGTCGGCGACGATGGCACCGGCGTGGCGCACCACGGAGTCGAACAGCACCGGGCCACCGGCGATCGACGCCGTATGGCCCATCACGCCGCCCATGCCGGGCGCGGTCTTGCCGGACTTATAGACCACCACGTCCTTGCCCTTGGCCACCGCCTTGCGCACCGCGCGGGCGAAATCCAGGCCGTCGAGGTCCTTGAAGCCCTCGATGTAGATGCCGATGGTTTCGATCTCGGGCAATTCGGCGAACCAGGCCAGCATGTCGCCGTGGGTCAAGTCGGTCTGGTTGCCCAAGGCCAGCATGTAGCGCGGGTCGAGCCAGGGGTTCTGGCTGATGCGTGTGATCATGAAGGCGCCACTCTGGCTCAGCATCACCGAATTGCGCTCCGCCTTCTTCTTCGGCTTGGGCAGGCGCTCCAGCGGGATGAACCAGGAATCGTAGGAGCCGGGGTGGGAGACGACCCCGAGGCAGTTGGCGCCGAGGAATACCGGGCCGCCGCCGGGATTGGCGTGGGCCGCATTTATGCGCCCGGCCAGGGCGGCTGCGGGTTCGCGGCTGGCCCGGGTTTCCCCCAGGCTGCCGGGGATCAGCATGACCGATTCGACCGAATCCGTGGCGATGATCTCATCGACGAGGTCGTAGACGGCGCTGGCCGCCACGGCGACGATCAGGAGGTCGAGCTTGTGGTCGAGCGCCTTCAGGCTTTCCACGCATCTGACCCCGTCGATCTCGGCTTCGCCGGGGCGGATGATGCACATCCGTTCCTTGCTGTAGCCGCTGCCCATCAGGTTCTTGAGGATGATGCGGCCGAAGTTCATGTTGGTCGAAGAGACGCCGATGATGCCGATCGACTTGGGATGGATCAGCTTCTCGATCTTGGCTATCGGCCGTGGCAGGCGGCCCGGCGCGGCCGTCGAGAACTCGCATCTGGCGGAACCGACACTGATGTCGGTGCCGACGGTTGCCGGGTTGAGTTCGAGGCTTTGCAGCACGACCGTCGACTCCGGATTGCCCGGCGACAGCCCCCGCGCGAGTGCCAGCATGCCTTCGAAGCAACTCGTCAGCGCGGCGTCGGGCGTCACGCCGCCAGTGCGCTTCGAGGCGGCGACGAGGCGCTGGTAGGCGATGCTGCGGCGAAACAGGGCGAGGAAGTCGGCGGCGTCGGTCAGCTCGGCGACCGCGTACACCGAGGCGCGATCCTTGCGGAAGTTGCCTTCGTCGAGTTCGGCGTCGGTGCCGCCGATGCCGGCGCTGATCACGATGCCGAACTCGCGCGTGTTGTCCAGGCTGATGCGCAATTCGCCGGCGGCAATTGGCGCGGCACTCGGGGCAAAGCTGGCGCCGATGGCTGCCAGCAGGTCTGCGAGGTCGCCCCGGTCGAGCGCCGTATGCCCGTTTGCGGCAGCGCTGCGGATGCGGTTGCGTATTTCGGCGATGGCCGACGGGCGGCTCGATGTGGCGCTTGCTGGGCTTGCCATGGTGGTTGCTCCCTGGATTGCGCAGGGCGGTTCACACCCTGTCGGTGCGCTACTATAACAGATACAGAAATATCATCAAAAAGTATATTAACTGTATCGGTTGATATCCAGCAGAATCAGACGGTGGTCGGCGGCTTCGGTTCCGGCGCGCGCTCCAGACCGCCGAAGCGTTCATAGAAATAGGGCGCCGCGGCCGGCAGCGGCCCGCTCGCGGTTTCGCAGACCTGCAGCAGGTGCTGCTGGGCCAACGAGTAGGTGATCCGGTAGAGGTCCTGGCACAACTGGCGCGCGACGCCGCCGCTCCAGTCCGCCGGCAGCAATTGCGAAGGCAGTTGCGGATCATGCAGCAGGGCGCGGCGGAAATCGTGCATCAACAGGGTCTGGACCAGGAAGCATTGCTCCGGATCGAGGCTGTTGGCGGCGCGCAGGGTGCGCAGGACGGGGCGGAACAATTCAATGAAATCCAGGTACTTGGCCGCCAGGGTGTCGAGGTTCCAGCATTCATGGACCAGTTCCTGCAAAGGCTTGCTGGTCAGGGCGCTGATGTTGAGCGCCTTCATGGCGACCACCTTGTCGTGGGCGCCGCTCTCCTGGAGGATGTCGAGCAGGGCTTCGCTATCGGCCGACGGGTGGGCGAGGATGCCCGAGGCCAGCGCGCCGTAGCCGGCCCAGGCCAGCTCCTTGCGCAACTGGTCGCGTTGCGGATTGGCCAGTGAACCCGGAATCAGCACCAGCTGCCACTCGCCGCCCCAGGTGTCCTGCGGGATGCTGTAGATGCGCCGGTAGGCGTGCTCGAAGCGGCGCCTGCCGGAGGTGGTCAGGCTGTAGTAACTCTTGCGCCCGAGTTGTTCGGAGACCAGCCATTTTTCCTGGGAAAGCCGGTAGACGCTGGTGCGCACCATGCGCTCGTTGAGACCCAGCGGCTGCACCAGGCGGATGAAGCTGCCGAGCCAGACCGTGCCGCCGTGGGGTGCGATGAAGTCGCCGTAGATGGTGATGATCAGCGAGTTGGCGCGGGTCGGGTGCTGGTCGAGGAAGTCCTTGATCCACTGGGTCAGGTGTCGGCTTTTCACGTTGGCTTTCGTCGATGAGGGCGCGGCTCCGGTGGGGTGGCGCGGACCGGATGCCTGGCAACAACCGCGTTGCGGGCATTGTATTTGAAGCCGGCGTATCCCGTATTCCGTATAAGGCGTTTCTAATATGATACAAAATGCTTGCTATGGAAGCAAATAAATTGTATCGTATTGTCACTGGGGGCAATACGCTGCCCCGACCATCCGGTGAGTCAGGTAATGCAAATCGAGGCAGGCGCAGGCATCGAGGCACACAACAGCTACCGCGTGCAGCGTCGGGTCGGAGGCATTGTCATTGGCGGCGAGGAGAGCGTTGCCGAGGAAACTCCGGTGGCGCTGGTGTACAACGGGATCTCCCACGCGGTGATGATGGCGACGCCGGATGACCTGGAGGACTTCGCCCTTGGATTCAGCCTCAGCGAATGCATCGTCCGCCGTCCCGGCGAGATACTCGACCTCGATGTCATGGAGCGCGACAACGGCATCGAGATACAGATGCGGGTATCCGCAGAGCGTGCCCTGCAGCTCAAGGAATTCCGTCGCAGCATGGCGGGCCGCACCGGTTGTGGCCTGTGCGGTACCGAAAGCCTCGATCAATTGAAGCGCCGCGCGTCCCGCGTGGATTCGGAGGCCGTCCTATCCAGTGGCGCCCTGCCGCGGGCGCTGGCCAGCCTCGAATCGATGCAGCGATTGTTTCGCCTGACGGGCGCCGTGCATGCGGCCGCCTGGTGCAACGCGCAGGGCGCGATCAAACTGGTGCGCGAGGATGTCGGTCGCCACAACGCGCTGGACAAGGTGATCGGCGCGGTCGCCGCGCAGCGCGGCGATTTCGGCGCCGGCTTCGTCCTGATGACCAGTCGCGCCAGCTACGAAATCGTGCAGAAGGCCGCCGCCGCGGGTATCGCGGTAGTGGCGGCGGTCTCCGCGGCCACCGGCATGGCGGTAAGGGTCGCGGAAGAGTCCGGCGTCACGCTGGTGGGGTTCGTTCGCGGCGAGCGCCACTGCGTTTATACGCATCCCCAGCGCATTCATTGATGCTCATGGCAGCGAGAGCCACCCTCTGATCATGAAACACGCAAAAGGCGAAATGAAGGTCCGCCCCCCATCCCCCTCATGGGGGCTACTGATCGGCTCGCATCGCTCGACTATCACCCGTCCCTTCGAGCAAGTTGTTTCACGTTAAGGAAATGAACATGGAAGCAGCCCAGCCCAAGTCGGTCAAGCATGTGCCCAGTTACTGCTACAACTGCGTATCGGGTCCCGACCTGATGACGGTCAAGGTAGTGGATGGCATCGCCACGGAGATTGAACCCAACTTCGCCGCGGCCGACGTCCATCCGGCCAAGGGCAAGGTCTGCGTCAAGGCCTACGGCCTGGTGCAGAAGACCTACAACCCGAACCGCATCGGCACGCCGATGAAGCGGACCAACCCGAAGAAGGGGCGCAACGAGGATCCAGGCTTCGTGCCGATATCCTGGGACGAGGCGCTCGACATCGTCGCCGACAAGCTCAAGGCGGTGCGCGCCAAGGGCCTGGTCGACGACGCCGGCCTGCCGCGCGTCGCAGTGAGCCTCGGCCACGGCGGCACGCCGTCGAATTACATGGGCACCTTCCCGGCCTTCCTCGCCGCCTGGGGCGATGTCGATTTCAGCTTCGGTTCCGGCCAGGGCGTCAAGTGCGTGCATTCCGAACACCTTTATGGCGAGTTCTGGCACCGCGGCTTCACCGTCGCCGCCGACACGCCGAACTGCCGCTACAACATCGCGGTCGGCGCCAACGTCGATGTCACCGGCGGACCGTGCGCCGTGATCCGCCATGCCGATGCCCGCGTGCGTGGCTACAAGCGCGTCCAGGTCGAGCCGCATCTCTCCGCCACCGGGGCGTGCTCCGCCGAGTGGGTGCCGATCCGGCCGAAGACCGACCCGGCCTTCCTGTTTGCCCTGATCCATGTCCTGGTGCGCGAGAACGGCCTCAACAAGCTCGACATTCCTTTTCTGCGCGACCGTACCGCCTCGCCCTATCTTGTAGCGCCGGACGGGCTCTACCTGCGCGATCCGCAAAGCGGCAAGCCGTTGGTGTGGGACGAGAACAGCGCCACGGCCGTCGCCCACGACACGCCGGGCATCAAGCCGGCCGTAGCTGGCAGCTTCCGCGTCAGCAAGGCCCTGGTTGTCGATGCCGACAAGGAGCGCCGCGAATACAGCGACGTCCAAGGCAAGACGGCCTACGAGATGCTGTCCGCGCACATCGAAAAGTATTCGCCGGAATGGGCCGAGACGATCTGCGACGTCAAAGCCGAAACCATCCGCCGCATCGCCAACGAATACCTCGAGGCCGCCAGCATCGGCGAGACCATCGTGATCGACGGCAAGACCCTGCCCCTGCGGCCGGTCGCGGTGACGCTGGGCAAGTCGGTCAACAACGGCTGGGGCGCTTACGAATGCTGCTGGGCACGCACGGTTCTGGCGGCCTTGGTAGGCGCCCTGGAAAATCCGGGCGGCCTGCTCGGCACCACCGTGCGCCTCAACAAGTCGCGCGACAACCGCCATCTCTCGGTGGCGCCGGGCGAAGACGGCTTCATGGTCCAGTACTTCAATCCGACCAGCAAGGAAGAATGGCAGCAGGCGCCCTCGACGCGCAACCTGCACCAGACCCTGGTGCCGATAGTCGGCCACAACGGCGCCTGGAGCCAGGCGCTGGGGCCGACGCAACTGGCCTGGATGTTCCAGAACGAGCGGCCCGACGACTGGAGCATGCCGATGCCGACCTTGCCCGAGGTCTGGCTGGTGTATCGCTCGAATCCGTCGATTTCGTTCTGGGACACGCGCCACCTGGCAGAGGTCGCGGCCAAATTTCCCTTCATGGCCTGTTTCGCCTACACGGTGGACGAAACCAACTACATGGCCGACGTACTGCTGCCCGAGGCCACCGACCTCGAATCGACGCAGATGATCCGCATGGGCGGCACGAAGTACATGGAGCAGTTCTGGGACCACAAGGGTGTGACCCTGCGCGCCAAGGCTGTCGAACCGCAGGGGGAGGCGCGCGATTTCACCTGGATCACCACCGAGCTCGCCCGGCGTACCGGCCTGCTCGACAAATATGTCAAGGCGATCAACAAGGGCATCTCCGGCGTCGCGCCGCTGAAGAGCGAGGGCTACGACTACAGCCTCGATCCGGCTGGCGACCTGGCACCCGAAAAAATCTGGGACGCGGTTTGCCGAGCCGCGACCCTGTCGCTGTCCGATGGGCGAGAGGAACACGACCTCGCCTGGTTCAGGCAAAACGGTTTCTACACCGTGCCGATGTCGCGCCTGGAGTGGTACTTGACGCCGACCATGGAACAACATGGCCTTCGTTACGAACTGCCTTACCAGGAGCGTCTGATGCGCGCCGGCCGCGAACTCGGTCGCCGCCTGCACGAGAAGAAGATGAACTGGTGGGACGAGCAGCTGTCCGAGTACACAGCGCTGCCGGAATGGCATGACGTGCCGGGGCGCTGGATCGCCAACCTGGAGAAGGCCGGCGCCAAGCCGGCGGATTTCCCCTTCTGGCTGCTGACCACCAAGAGCATGCAGTACCACGCGGGCGGCAACGCCGCGATCGAGGTCATGCATGAAGTGGCGCAGAACCTGCGCGGCCATGCCGGCGTGATCATGAATGCGAACACCGCGGCGGGCCTGGGGATCGCCGAGGGCGACCGCATCGAGGTGCGCTCCCACATCGGCGCCACCTACGGCAAGGCCGCGCTGGTGCAGGGCGTGCGGCCGGACACGCTGGTCATCATCGGCCAGTTCGACCATTGGGCCACCCCCTTCGCCAAGACGATGGAAGCGCCCAGCCTCAACAGTATCGCCCCGATGTCGCTGGACCTGACCGACGCCACCGGATCCGGTGCCGATATCGTGCGGGTGGCGGTACGGCGCATGGAAGGGAGGGCAACGGCATGACCCGTTATGTGATGACCATCGACCTGCGCCGCTGCGTGGGTTGCCAGACCTGCACCGCCGCCTGCAAGGGCGCCAACGCGACGCCGCCCGGTATCCAGTGGCGGCGGGTGCTCGACATCGAGAGCGGCGAGTTTCCCGACGTGCGCCGCACATTCCTGCCGGTGGCCTGCATGCATTGCGGCAATCCGCCCTGCGAACAGGTCTGTCCGACACGCGCCACGACCAAGCGCGCGGATGGCCTGGTGGCGATCGACTACGACCTGTGCATCGGTTGTGCCAACTGCGTCATGGCCTGTCCCTACGACGCGCGTTCCATCGTCCATGAGCCGCACTACGCCTATGGCGATGCGCCGATGGCCGCCGAGGCCAAGCGCTTCGATCCGGCGCGGGTTGGCGTTTCGATGAAATGCACGTTTTGCGTTGACCGCATCGACCACGCCGAGCGCAGCGGACAGACGCCCGGCGTCGACCCCGAGGTCACGCCGGCCTGCGTCAATTCCTGCATCTCCGGCGCCATGGACTTCGGCGACATCGAGGATGGCGCAAGCAGCGTCAGGCACCTGCTGGCCGAGACGCAGCATTTCCGCATGCACGAAGAACTGGGCACCGAGCCCAGCGTTTACTACATCTGGGACAAGTCATGAAGCCTTCAACCCCTCGCGCGGCCGCGCTGGCGGCGCCCAAGCAACAGCGCAACTGGGACTGGCGTGCCGCCGCCAACTTCATCTGCGGCGGGGCCGGCGGTGGCCTGCTGCTCGCTGTCGCGTTCGCCGGCATCGAAACGCCGGCCGCGCGCATTGCGCTGCTGCTGGGCCTCGCCCTAATCGCCACCGGCCTGACCTGCGTCTGGTTCGAGATCGGGCGCCCCTGGCGCGCGATGAACGTCTATCGGCATTTCGCCACCTCGTGGATGACGCGCGAAGCGGTGGTGGCCCTTGTCGTGTTTGCCACGGGTGGGCTTGCGCTGCTGACGGGGATGCGGGGACTCATCGTCCTTGCCGGGATTTGCGGCCTGGCCTTCCTCTACAGCCAAGCGCGCATTCTGGCCGCGAACAAGGGCATTCCCGCCTGGCGCCATCCGGCCAGCGTGCCGCTGATGATGGCCACCGGGCTCGCGGAGGGCGCCGGCTTTCTGGCCTGCGTCGCCGCCTGGTTCGGGGCGGCGGGCAGTTCATGGATTGCCCTGGTCCTGGTGGCGCTTGTTGCCCTGCGCGCATGGTTCTGGAAGAGCTACCTCGTCCGACTGGACGACGACGGCGCGCCCGACGAGGCACTCAAGGTGCTGCACGGGATGTCGTCGCGGCTGCTGCTGCTCGGCCATGCGGCGCCGGCAATCGCCGCCGCGTTGGCAGTTTCCGGGGCGCCCGGGCGGGGTGGGTGGCTACTTGCGGGGGGGCTCCTGACGGTCGGCGGCGGCTGGTTCATGAAGTACACGCTGGTGCGACGGGCTGCCTTTACGCAGGGTCTGTCGATGGCGCGCCTGCCGACGCGCGGACGGGGAGTTCCCGGCCCGCAAGTGAAACCCGGATGGAAGTCCATCCAGGGCGCCAAAGCGGGATAATCGGATTCAGGGAAGCAGACATCAGGCGGGGCCCACGAGCCCGGCCGCATTGGAGGAGACGGGATGTACGAAGTACGCTTTCATGGCCGCGGCGGTCAGGGTGCCGTAACGGCCGCCGCGATGCTGGCTGCTGCCTTGCTGGAAGAAGGGAAGTATGCGGTGTCGATTCCGTCCTTCGGCTTCGAGCGCCGCGGCGCGCCGGTGGTTTCCTTCCTGCGCTGCAGCGATCGCGAGATACGCCAACTGACCAACATCTATACCCCGGACTGTTTGATCTGCGTCGATCCGACGCTGGCGAAGTCGGTCGATATCTTTGCCGGCCTCAAGCCCGGCGGCACCTTGGTTCAGGCAACGAACCGACCGCTAGAAGAAGTCGCCATTGCCGACACGGTGGGCACGGTCGGGCTTTGCGACGCCATCGGCATCGCGCTGCAGATTTTCAGGAAGCCGATCACCAATACGCTGATGCTGGGCGCTTTCGCCAAAACCACTGGCATCGTCTCGCTCGAGGCGCTCAAGCGCTCGCTCGAGGATTCCGATTTCCGCGACGCCGGCCTGCGCCAAAACCTGGACGCGCTGCAGCGCGGCTATGACGAAACCGTGGTGCATACCATTCCGCAAAGGGCTGTGGCATGAGGCACAAGAGCTATCCGATGTTCGACCTGGTCAAGGCCGAGGTGCCCGACGACCTCAGTCCCGTGGCAACCGTCATGAGTCCGATGCTGCCCGGCGACTGGCGCAGCATGCGGCCGGTGGTCGACCGCGACAAGTGCGTGAAATGCGCCGTGTGCTGGCTCTACTGCCCGGTGCAATGCGTCGAGGAAAAACCCGCCTGGTTCGATTTCAACCTCAAAACCTGCAAGGGCTGCGGCATCTGCGCCAACGAATGCCCGCAGCGCGCGATCACCATGATTCCGGAGGCCGCATGATGAACAATCGCCGTGTTCCCAGCGCCGACTTTCAGCAGAGGGAGGCCGCATGAGCGCAAGCACATTGGAGAAGCCATCTGCGCCGGCGCCGGCCAGGCAGAAGGTGATGCTGGTCGAAGGCAACGAGGCCGCCGCGCTGGGCGTGGCCCTGGCGCGCCCCGACATGGTCGCCGTATATCCGATCACGCCCCAATCCTCGCTGGTCGAGCATGTCGCCAAGCTAATCGCCGACGGCAAGATGGATGCCGACATCGTCGATGCCGAGGGCGAGCATTCGGTGCTGTCCGTGCTGCAGGGCGGGGCGCTGGCCGGCGCGCGCACTTACACCGCGACCTGCGGACCGGGCCTGGCCTTCATGTTCGAGCCCTATTTCCGCACCTCGGGCATGCGCCTGCCGATCGTCATGTCCATCGTCACGCGCGACGGCATCACGCCGCAGTCGGTCTGGGGCGGGCATCAGGACGCGATGACGGTGCGCGAAGTGGGTTGGGTGCAGGTGTATTGCGAGACGGTGCAGGAAGTGCTCGACACCACCATCATGGCCTTCAAGATCGCCGAGCACCACGACGTGATGCTGCCGGTCAACGTCTGCCTCGACGGCAACTACCTGTCCTACGGCACCTCGCGTGTCGAACTGCCGAACCAGAAAGACGTCGATGCCTTCATGGGTGCCAAGGACGTGAATTGGCACGTCGCCCTCGATCCGCTGCGGCCGATGGCGGTCGACCCGCTGACCGGCGGTTCGGGCGGCAAGGGGCCGTCGACCTTCGTCCGCTATCGCAAGGGCCAGTGCAAGGGCATGCAGAATTCGCTGCGCGTGATCGAGGAAATCCACGAGGAGTGGGCGCAGCGCTTCGGCCGCCGCTTCGCGCCACTGGTCGAGGAATACCGCCTCGACGGCGCCGACTACGCGATCATGACCCTGGGCAGCATGACCGGCGCCGCCAAGGACGCGATCGACGAAGCGCGAGACGCCGGCAGGAAGGTCGGCCTGATCAAGATCAAGACCTTCAGCCCCTTCCCGGTCGAGGCGTTGCTGAAGTCGCTGAACAAGATCCAGGCGCTGGGCGTGGTCGACCGTTCGGTGGGCTTCCGCTGGAACTGCGGGCCGATGTATCAGGAAACCATGGGTGTGCTGTATCGCCTCGGGCGCCACATTCCGTCGATGAGCTTCATCGGCGGCCTGGCCGGCGCCGACATCACGGTCGGCCATTTCCATCGCGTCATCGAAGCCACCGAAAAGCTACTGAGCAATCCGGCACCGATCGAGCCGGTCTGGCTTAACGAAAAGGATTGACCATGGAACAGACCAAATACCTGGTGGTCGGCAGCAGCCACGCCGCGCTCGAAGCGGTGACGGCGATCCGCATGCACGACCCCGACGGCAGCCTGACGTTGCTGACGCGCGATCCGCACCTGCCGTATTCGCCGACCGTGCTGCCCTATGTCGTCTCCGGCCGCTCGGCGCCCGATGCCATATTTCTGCGCGACGAGAAGTTCTTTGCCAGGCAGAAGGTGCAGTTGAAGCGCGGCACCGCGCTGAAAGCTCTGCACGCGGAACGCAACGCGGCTGAACTCGCCGACGGCAGCGAGATCGCCTACGAGAAGATCCTGCTCGCCACCGGCGCGGCGCCTGCCATTCCGCCGATTCCCGGCCTCGACCAGGTGTCCTACCATGTACTGCGCACGCTGGACGATGCGACGAAACTCAACGCCGCAATCAAGAACTCGAAACAGGCCGTGGTGCTGGGCGCGGGTCTGGTCGGCATGCACGCGGCCGAGAACCTGGTCAAGGCCGGCGCCTCGGTCACCATCGTCGAGATGGCCAAGCAGCTGACCGATGGCTATTTCGATGCGATCGCAGCCGGCTTGATCGAGAAAGCCTTTACCGACAACGGCGCCTTGATCCTGACCGGCAGCCGCGTAGTCAAGCTGGCGCCTTCTGCAACCGGAGCCACCCTGACGCTGGAAAACGGCACGACACTCGAAGCCGACCTGCTGCTGGTCGCCACCGGCGTCAAGCCGAACATGGAGTATCTGGCGGGCAGCCGGGTCGAACACGACCGCGGCATCCTGGTCAGCGACACCATGCAGACCAGCGTCGCCAATGTCTGGTCTGCCGGCGATTGTGCCCAGGCCAAGGGCTTCTACACCGATGCGAAGATCATGAACGCGATCCTGCCGGACGCCACGGAGCAGGGCCGCATCGCTGGCATGGCGATGGCAGAGGATCCGGGATTGAAGAAATATCCCGGCGGCGTGCCGCTCAACACCTATCACTTCTTCGGCCGCCATGCGATTTCCGTCGGCAGCAGCAAGGTGCCCGAGGGCGGCGAGATGGTGACGCGTTTCGACGAAGCCAGCGGCCGCTACCTGAAGGCGATTTTCAGTGCCGACAACCGCCTGACGGGAATCTACGGCGTAAATGAATTCTTCGACGGCGGCGTGATGTGCCAGTTGATCCTGCGCCGCGTCGATCTGGCGCCGGTCAAGGAGCGCTTCCTGGCGAATCCCCTGGCCGTCGGCCGCGAACTGATGTCGAAGCTGTGGAGATAAGCATGGGAATGTTTGGAGGGGCCTACAACACCATCGCCTTCGATGCCAACAAATGCGACGGCTGCGGCGATTGCATGACGGCTTGTGCGACTGCCAAGACGGGTACCGTCGATCAGTCACGCTCGCGCATCCAGATCGTCGGCAGTGCGGATGAGGGCTTCGAACTCGCGCTGTGCCGCCAGTGTGCCGATCCGAAGTGCGTCACGGTCTGTCCGGCAGCGGCGCTGACCAAGAACTACGCGAGCGGCGTGATCGACTGGAACGCGGACAAGTGCGTCGATTGCCTGCTGTGCACCGTCGGCTGCGCCTATGCCGGCATCGCCCTCGATGCCGGCACCGGCCACGTCGCCAAGTGCGATACCTGCGACGGTGCGCCGGCCTGCGTCCCGGCCTGCCCGCACGATGCGCTGACCTACGTCACCACCTCGCGCATCTACAACGAAGTCGGCGACTGGGAGGATCTCTTCGCTCCCGGCCTCGCCGGCTGCCAGGGCTGCAATACCGAACTGCTGATGCGCCACACGCTACGCCGCGTCGGGCCGGATACTGTGCTGGCGACACCGCCGGGCTGCGTGCCGGGCATGGGTTCGGTCGGTTTCAACGGCACCACCGGGACCAAGATTCCGGTGTTCCATCCGCTGCTGACCAACACAGCTGCCATGCTGGCCGGCGTCAAGCGCCAGTACAAGCGGGTCGGGCGCGATGTCACGGCGCTGGCCATTGCCGGCGACGGCGGCGCTTCCGACGTGGGCTTCCAGTCGCTGTCGGGCGCCGCCGAACGCAACGAGCAGATCCTGTTCATGGTGGTCGACAACGAGGGCTACATGAATACCGGCATGCAGCGTTCGAGCTGCACGCCCTACGGCGCCTGGACTTCGACCACGCCGATCGGCAAAGGCCCGGGCAACATTCCCTCGCAGGGCAAGACGCAGGACGCCAAGAACCTGCCGCTGATCATGGTCAACCACCGCTGCGAATATGTCGCAACGGCCTCGACGGCCTACATGGACGACCTCTACGACAAGCTCGACAAGGCGATCCAGGCCTCCAAGCGCGGCTTTGCCTACCTGCACGTGTATTCGCCCTGCACCACGGGCTGGCGCTTTCCGACCGACCAGAACATGGAAGTCGCGCGCAAGGCGGTCGAAACCAATTTCGTCATGCTGTGGGAGTACAACCCGACCGACGGCCTGCACTTCACCAGGCCGGTCGATGATCCGCTGCCTGTCACCGAGTATCTCAAGGCGATGGGGCGTTTCCGCCACCTGAGTCCGGATCAGGTTTCACACATACAGTCCAAGGTCGTGGAGAATCTCGCGTTCGTAAAACAAATGGCGCATCGAGAAGCCATTTAGCGTGAAATCGCTTGTTGGAAGCGCGGGGTGATTGACGAGCCAAGCGATCTGATCAGTAGCCTCCCCTTGGGGGAGGATGGGAGGGGCGGGCCCAATTGCCAGCCTTGGCTGTTGCTACGTTATGGTGTTTCATGATGCCGGTTGGTTCATCGAAGTCATGAGCGATAAGGGGAGCTACATGAGCAAGCAGGAAGAGCAGGGCAAGGATCTGGAGCCCATCGAGAAGGCAAGTCGCGACGAGTTGCAAGCCGTGCAGTTGCAGCGCATGAAATGGTCGCTGCGGCACGCCTACGAAAACGTGCCGCACTACCGCAAGAAATACGACGCCGCCGGGGTGCATCCGGACGACCTCAAGACGCTGGCCGACCTCGCGAAGTTTCCCTTCACCACCAAGCTCGACCTGCGCGATACCTATCCTTTCGGCATGTTCGCGACGCCGATGCGCGACGTGGTGCGCATCCATGCCTCCTCGGGCACCACCGGCAAGCCGACGGTGGTCGGCTACACGAAGAACGACATCGCGATGTGGGCGCAGCTGATGGCGCGCTCGATGCGGGCGGCGGGCTGCAGCGCCGACGACATCATCCTCAATTCCTACGGCTACGGCCTGTTCACCGGTGGCCTGGGTGCCCATTACGGCGCAGAGTGCCTGGGCGCGACGGTGATCCCGATGTCCGGAGGCCAGACCGAAAAGCAGATCCAGCTGATCCAGGACTTCAAGCCGACCGTCATCTGCTGCACGCCGTCCTACATGCTGACCGTCGCCGACGAGATGATCAAGGCGGGCATCGATCCCCGCGCGACCAGCCTGCGCGTCGGCATTTTCGGCGCCGAACCCTGGACCAATGAAATGCGGCGCGAGATCGAAGCGCGCCTCAACATCGACGCCATCGACATCTACGGCCTGTCGGAAGTCATGGGGCCGGGCGTGGCCTGCGAATGCGCCGAGACCAAGGACGGCCCGACCATATGGGAAGACCATTTCTATCCGGAAATCATCCATCCCGAAACCGGGGAGGTGCTGCCCGACGGCGAAATGGGCGAACTGGTGTTCACCTCGCTGTCGAAAGAGGCACTGCCCATCCTGCGCTACCGGACACGCGACCTGTCGCGCCTGCTGCCCGGCACCGCGCGCCCGATGCGGCGCATGGAAAAGATCACCGGCCGCAGCGACGACATGCTGATCATTCGCGGCGTCAATGTGTTTCCGACGCAGATCGAGGAAATCCTGCTGAAAAACCCGAATCTTTGCGCGCAGTACCAGCTGCAGGTGTCGCGCGACGGCCATCTCGACAAGCTGGATGTCTTCGTCGAGGTGCGTGCCGACCTGTCCGACAAGACCAGCGAGGAACGGCGCAGGGAAATCGGTGCGGAGGTCGAGCATCGCATCAAGGTGCTGGTCGGCGTTTCGTCCACGGTGCACGTGGTCGATACGGACAAGGTCGAGCGCACCCTGGTCGGCAAAGCAAGGCGGGTCGTCGATAAAAGGCCCAAATAAATTGCTGGAGATCAAATCATTAATTGGAAATTGGTGTAGTATTGTTCGCATAGCTTGCGTATAAACGTGAAATATAGTGCATTTTAGTTGGGCGGCTTGGCATGCAATACCTTGGTTTCCGTTGTGGTATAAGGTGCGCTGATTCATGTATCACAAGTATTCTGCTGGATTTGTTCGCAATTTAAATAAGGCGGCGACGCCGCCATCAATGAGGAGACGTAGATGAAAAAGCTGTTTGCAAAAACCCTGATTGCCGCATCGATCGCCGGCACCGCCTTCGCGGTTCAGGCTCAGGAGGTCACCCTCAAGGTGCACCACTTCCTTTCGGCCCAGACCTTCATCCATACCGGCGTCTTTGAGCCGTGGTGCGCCAAGCTGGGCAAGGAATCCAACAACCGCATCAAGTGCCAGATTTATCCGGCCATGCAGCTCGGCGGCACGCCGCCCCAGCTCTTCGACCAGGCCAAGGATGGCGTCGCCGACGTGGTATGGACCGTGCTCGGTTACTCGGCCAACCGCTTCCCGATGTCGGAAATCTTCGAACTGCCCTTCACCATGACCAACGCGGAAGCCACCAGCCGCGCTGCCTGGGACTTTACCCAGACGTATGCCAAGCACGAGTTCAAGGATGTTCACGTCCTTGCCGTCCATGTCCATGGCCCCGGCTACCTGTTCACCACCAAGAAGCCGATGAAGTCGATGGAAGACTTCAAGGGCATGAAGTTCCGCGCCCCGACCCGCCTGACCAACAAGATGCTGGCCTCGATGGGCGCGACGCCCGTGGGCATGCCGGTTCCGGCCGTGCCCGAGGCGCTGTCCAAGGGGGTTATCGACGGCGCCGTTATTCCCTACCAGGTGGTGCCGAGCATCAAGGTCAATGAAATCGCCAAGTTCGGCGCGGAGACCGATCCCAAGTCCAAGGCGCTGTACACCACGGTGTTCACCATCGCCATGAACAAGGCCAAGTACGATTCCCTGCCGGCCGACCTGAAGAAGGTGATCGACGCCAATTCGGGCATCGAGTTCTCCGCCATGGCCGGCCGCGTGCAGGAAGCCGACGACGGCCCCGGCCGCGAGAAGAGCAAGGCTGCGGGCATGGCGATCAACGTGATCCCGGCCGCCGAACTTGACAAATGGAAGAAGGCCACCGACGCGCTTGATGACGAGTGGATGGCCAACATGACCAAGGCCGGCCATGATGGTCCCAAGCTGTTCAAGGCGGCTCAGGACCTGATCAAGAAGTACACCAAGTAAGCAGCTCGACGCACCGCCGGGTGCCGGCCCCGCCGGCCCCGGCGTTTTTTTGCTGTCCCCGACCTGCGTCGCGGACGGAACGCAACGGGAGAGAAAGATGGCTGACGCCCTCTATGTCGACAAGGATGCCGAGCCGACTGCATTGGTGGGTAGGATGCTGAACAAGGTATGTCGCGCGTTCGCGGTCGGCTCCGGTCTCACGCTAATCCTGATGTCCCTGATGTCCCTGACCAGCATTGTCGGCCGCAGCCTGTTCAGCAAGCCGATCCTCGGCGACTATGAGTTGGTGCAGATGATGTCGGCGGTTGCCGTGACCATGGCGCTGCCTTTCTGCCAGATGGTCCGCGGCCACATCATCGTCGATTTCTTCACCGTCCACGCGCCGAAGAAGTTCAATCGCGCCTGCGATATCGTCGCCAGCCTGGCCTTGTCTGTCGCCGGCTTCGTCTTCGCCTGGCGCATCACCCTGGGCATGCTTGATCTGCACGATAGTGGCGACGCCTCGATGCTGCTTAACCTGCCCACCTGGTACGGCTACCTGCCGATGGTGCCATCCTTCTTCCTGCTTGGCTGTGCGGCCCTCTATACCGTCTGGATCGACATCACCGGAGCCGAAGCATGACCGGCATTGAAACCGGCGCCGTCGCCGGCGTCCTGATGCTGGGCCTGATGGCCTTGCGTGTGCACATCGCGATGGCCATGATGATCGCCGGCGTGGTCGGCTACATCTGGATGGCCGGCCCCTCGCCGCTGCTCAGTTACATGAAGACGGCGGCCTGGGCGCGCTACTCGATCTATGATCTTTCGGTGGTCCCGCTGTTCCTGCTGATGGGGCAGTTCGCCACCCATGGCGGCCTGTCCAAGGCGCTGTTCCGCGCCGGCAATACCCTGATCGGCCACTGGCGCGGCGGCATGGCGATGGCCGCGGTCGGCGCCTGCGCCGGCTTCGGCGCCATCTGCGGTTCCTCGCTGGCCACCGCGGCCACCATGGGCCAGGTGGCACTGCCCGAACTTCGCAACCACAAATACTCCGGGCGCCTGGCCACCGCGGCGATCGCCGCCGGCGGCACGCTGGGCATCCTGATTCCGCCCTCGGTGCCGCTGGTGATCTATGCCATCCTCACCGAGCAGAACATCGCCAAGCTGTTCATGGCCGCGGTGATCCCCGGCATCATCGCCATGGTCGGCTACATGGTCGTGATCGGCATCATCGCCCGGGTCGACCCCACGGCCGCGCCGCGCGGCGAACGGGCCAGCTTCGCCGAGAAGCTCAAGGCCATCGCCGAGACCTGGCCGGTGATGCTGATTTTCATTGCGGTGATTGGGGGTATCTACGGCGGTTTCTTCACTCCGACCGAGGCGGCCTCGATCGGCACCTTGGCCACCGCCTTCGTCGCCTGGCGCTCGGGCGGCCTGTCCAAGCGCGGCTTCCTCGAATGCGTCTATGGCACTTCGCAGGCGACGGCGATGATTTTCCTGATCCTGCTCGGCGCCGACATCATGAACGTCTTCCTGGCGCTGACCCAGATGCCGGCGGAACTCGCCAAGTGGGTGGTGGGCCTCGGACTTTCGCCCCTGCTGGTGCTGCTGGTGATCCTCATCATCTACCTGATCCTCGGCTGCATCATGGACAGCCTGTCGATGATCATGCTGACCATCCCGATCTTCTTTCCCATCATCATGGGCATGGATTTCTGGGGCCTGGATCCTGAAAGCAAGGCGATCTGGTTCGGCATCCTCTCGCTGATGGTGGTTGAAATCGGCCTGATCACGCCGCCCGTCGGCCTTAACGTTTTCATCATCAGCAGCATGGCCAAGGACACCTCGATGAAGGATACCTTCATCGGCATCATTCCCTTCCTCGCCTCCGACGTGCTGCGCATCGCGCTGATCGTCTTTGTGCCTTCGATCGCGCTGATCGCGCTGAAGCTATAGCCGTACCGAAGAGTCGGCGCCCGGGGGACGGCGATTGCCGCCGTCCCGGTGCGATTCAGGGCTTCAGGTAGGCGTAACCCTCGCGCGCCTGCAAGCGGCTCACTTCGCCGACACCCGACGGCACGATCTTGGCCTCGGGAATCACCTTGCTGGGGTCGATCTTGCGCCGCTCGAGGGTGATGTTGCAGACCTTGAACTCGACGCCCTGGCTTTTCAGGTCCTCGACGATCACGTGGTAGGGGTTCTTGTCCTTGTCCTCGGCGCCGGCGAGCAGGAAGTCGATGCCGCGCGCATGGGTGACCACCGCGATCTTCGCTTTCGGATCGGTGCTCAGGTGGTTGCGGATGTTGCGCAGGGCGTCGCTGGCCTGCTCCAACCCGGTGTTCAGGTGGTACACGACCTTGATCGGTTCCTCGGCGAGGGCCGGCAGGCCGGCGGCGAACAAGGCACCGGCCAGGGTGGCCAGACGCAGGCTGCGGGTGATGGTTTTCATTGTTCTCTCCTTCGGTTGGGGTAGAGGTTGCGGGGAGGTTGTCAGACGCGCACGTAGGACCATCCCTGGCTCATGCGCATGACAATCTGGTCCAGCGCCGAACTGGCGACGCGGGTGCCGGGCAGCAGCTGCACCACCGTGCCTTTCTCGCGCAGGCGTTCCACGGTCTGGCCGCAGGCGATCAGGGCCAGGTTGGGATGTTCGGCGCGCAGCCTAGCGATCCGATCGGCATGGGGCGAAACGCCGGCGCGCAGCAGGTCGAGGCCACCGGCATTGGCCACCAGTTCCACGGCGATCGGCTGCCCGGCCTCGCGCGCGGTGCGCAGCAGGCCCTCGGCGTCGTCGAGGGCGACGCGCGCCCGCTGTTCGTCCCAGGCGGTGAGGTGCAGGATCACATGCCCCGTGTCGGCCTTGCGGGCGAGGCTGTCGCCCCCCATCCCGGCCTGGTCACGGGCGATCCAGCCGCCCAGGGCCGCTCCCGCCAGCAGCAGCGCCATGGCCAGGGCGCGCCAGGGCCG
>NZ_JAFLDR010000035.1 GCF_017302275.1 Sulfuritalea sp. | reverse complement strand
ACGCGCCGACTGCGCGGCCGCCGGCCGGGTTTCGTCGACGCGGGCGCCGCCGCAATCGCCGTAGATGCCGCTGGTGCTGATGTACACGAGTCGGCGTGGTAGACTTTTTCCGCGTTGCAGGGCGGCCAGCAGGTTACGCGTGCGGCTGTCGCCGCTTCCCTGCGCCGGCGGCGGCGCGCTGTGGATCACGGCGTCGGCGATGCCGGCCAGGCGCGAGAGGGTGGCGGGTCGGTCGAGGTCGCCCTCGATCTGCGTGACACCCAGCGCCGCCAGTTGCGGGTCGCGGCTGCGCACCAGCGCCAGCACGTTCCAGCGCGGCAACAGGTTCGGCAACGTGCGGCGCATGACGTCGCCGCAGCCGATTATCAGCAATCTTCGCATCGGATAATTATCGCATGGCCCCAGCCGCCTCCTTTCGCGTCACGCTCGAACCGAGCGGGCACAGCTTCACCACCGACGGCAGCGAGACGGTCCTGCAGGCCGCGCTCGACGCCGGCCTGACGCTGCCCTACGGCTGCCGCAACGGCGCCTGCGGCGCCTGCAAGGGCAAGGTCAGGGACGGCCTGGTGGACCACGGCGCGGCGCAGGACCAGGCCTTGTCAACGGCCGATCGCGCCGACGGCATGGCGCTGTTCTGCTGCGCGAAGCCGCTCTCCGACCTGGTGCTGGAATGCCGCGAGGTCGGCACCGCGCGCGACATCCCGGTCAAGATCATGCCCTGCCGGGTGCAGGCGATCGAGCGCGTGGCGGAGGACGTGATCGTGCTGAGCCTGAAGCTGCCGGCCAACGAGCGGCTGCAGTTCCTCGCCGGGCAGTACATCGAGTTCATGCTCAAGGACGGCAAGCGCCGTGCCTTTTCCATAGCCAACGCGCCGCACGATGACGGCTTTCTGCAACTGCACATCCGCCTGATCGCCGGTGGCGAATTCACCGGCCATGTCTTCAATGGCATGAAGGCGAAGGACATCCTGCGTTTCCAGGGCCCCTACGGCAGCTTCTTCCTGCGCGAGGAATCGGCCAAGCCGATGGTCCTGCTCGCCGGCGGCACCGGCTTCGCGCCGATCAAGGCGCTGGTCGAGCATGCCCTCCACAACCGCATCGCGCGGCCGATGGAACTCTACTGGGGCGCGCGCAACCGCGCCGGGCTCTACCTGCCCGAACTGCCCGATGCCTGGGCGCGCCAACACGCCGCGCTGCGCTACGTGCCGGTGCTGTCGGACGCCACGCCCGCGGACCGCTGGGACGGCCGCCAGGGACTGGTGCACCGCGCGGTGCTGGAGGACCATGACGACCTTTCCGGGTACCAGGTCTATGCCTGCGGCGCGCCGGTGATGATCGACGCGGCGCGCGCCGAATTCATCGCGCATGGCCTGCCGGCCGACGAGTTCTTCGCCGACGCCTTCACCTTCAACGCGCCGGCTGCGGCGGCGGTGCCGGAAACGGCGTGAGGCCGCGGCCAGCGTGAAAAGTCGGCGCGGGCGCCACGGCGTCGGCGCCGCGCGCCTATTTCGCCGGTGGCGCCTTCGGCTTTCCCTGAGCCTTGATCGCGTCCGCGGTTGCCGAGTGTCCGTTGTCGCGGGCCAGGGCCTCCGCGGTCTTGCCGCTCTTGTCGCGCAGCGAAGTATCGGCCTTGGCGGCCAACAACAGGTCGACCAGGGCCTTCTGGTTGGTCGCCGCCGCCAGGTGCAGAGCGCTGCGCTCGGCGGGATCGCGGCTGTTGATGCCGGCGCCGCTGGCGAGCAGCAGCTTCGCCGTTTCGACGCTGCCGACCACCACGGCGGCATGCAGCGGCGGCATGCCATTGGCGTCGGCCAGGTCGGGCTTCGCGCCTTTTTCCAGAAGCATGGTGACCAGCGCCGGGCGATCGCAGAATGCCGCGAAGAACAACGGCGTGCGCTTGAGGGCGCCGGCCACATTGACGTTCGCGCCGCGTTCGATCGCCGCGCTGGCGACACCGGCCTCGCCGGTGACGATGGCGGCGATGAGCGCGGCGTCGGCCGCGCCCATCTCGGCATTGGTGGCGATGATCGGCATCGCGCATGGACTGCTGACGGCCGGGGCCGCGGCTTGCTGTTCCGGCGGCGGAGCGTTGCGGTCGCAGGCCGCGAGCAGTCCGCCGGCGAGCAGCGCGACAAACAGCGGCAAGGGGGGGCGACGGGGTGGGGTGACTGTGTTCATTCGGGCTCCTGCGAAATCCGGTGGTCCGCCGCGGGCGGGAGCCGAGTATGCCCCAGTCCCGCCCGAAGGGCCAAACGAACTGCGGCGCATCGGCCCCGGCAGTCGATCGTCGCCGTGGCGCCGGCGACCGAAGGAAGTCCCCGTGGGGCGCCGACTTTTGCCCTGAAGTGCGTCAGTCGTCGAACGGCAGCCCGACGTAGTTCTCCGCCAGCGTGGTGCGGCCGGCGTGGGAATGCACTACGTAGTCGAGTTCGGCCTCCAGCGCTTTCTGCTCGAAGGCGTTGGTGTCGGGGAAAGTGTGCAGCAGGTTGGTCATCCACCACGAGAAGCGCTCGGCTTTCCAGACCCGGCGCAGGCAGCGTGCGGAATAGTGGTCGATGCCGGCGTCGCTGCCGGCGTAGTGTTCGATGAAGGCGCGCGACAGGTAGCGCACGTCGGACGCCGCCAGGTTGAGGCCCTTGGCGCCGGTCGGCGGCACGATGTGGGCGGCGTCGCCGGCGAGGAACAGGCGGCCGAAGCGCATCGGTTCGGCGACGAAGCTCCTGAGCGGCGCGATGCTCTTTTCGATCGAGGGGCCGGTGACCAGCGCGGCCACCGCCTGCGGGTCGAGGCGGCGGCGCAGTTCCTCCCAGAAGCGATCGTCGGACCAGTCCTCGACTTTTTCGCTCAGCGCGCATTGCAGGTAGTAGCGGCTGCGGGTGTGGGAGCGCATGCTGCACAGGGCGAAGCCGCGCTCGTGTTTCGCGTAGATCAGTTCTTCCGAGACCGGCGGCGTGTCGGAGAGCAGGCCGAGCCAGCCGAAGGGATAGACCCGCTCGAAACTGGTGATGGCGCTCTTCGGCACGCTGGCGCGGCAGACGCCGTGGAAGCCGTCGCAGCCGGCGATGAAGTCGCATTCGATTTCATGGCGGGCGCCGTCCTTGAGGTAAGTGACGCGCGGGCGCGTGCCGTCGAAGTCGCGGACGGCGACCTCCTTGGCTTCGTACACCGTCGGCAGGCCGGCCGCGGCGCGCGCGTCCATGAGGTCCCTGGTCAGCTCGGTCTGGCCGTAGACCATCACCCGCTTGCCGCCGGTGAGGCCGGGAAAATCGATGCGATGGCGCTGGCCGCCGATCAGCAGCTCGATGCCGTCGTGCGGCAGGCCTTCGGCGTGCATGCGGCGGCCGACACCTGCTTCGTCCATCAGGTCGACCGCGACCTGCTCCAGCACGCCGGCGCGGATGCGGCCCAGCACGTAGTCCGGGGTTTGCGCTTCGAGGACGATGGCATCGATGCCGGCGCGGTAAAGCAACTGGCCGAGGATCAGGCCCGAGGGGCCGGCGCCGATGATGGCGATTCGTGTTTTCATGGTCTTGTCTCTCTGTCGGGGCGGGGCTTGTCAGACGACTTCCATCGCCAGCAGGCCCGAGGCGGTGTTCGAAATCGGGATGTGGTAGTTGGAATGCACCTTGGCCACTTCGCCGGACAGCGTGCCGCGGGTGGTCAGCCAGTTGAGCAGCTCGATGCCCTGGGTGCCGGTCAGCTCGACCAGGTCGGCGATCGAATAGCGTGTCACCCAGAGCGGATCGGTGATCAGCTTTTCCATGAACATCAGGTCGAATTCCTTGTTGATGAAGCCGGCGCGCTGGCCTTCGAGCTGGTGCGAGAGCCCGCCGGTGCCGATCACCACGACGCGCGCGTCGGAGTCCCAGGATTCGATGGCGCGGCCGATGGCCTGGCCGAACTTGAAGCAGCGCGCCGCCGTCGGCAGGGGGAACTGCACGGTGTTGACGCAGACCGGCACGGTGCGCAGCGGGCAGGATTTCTGGTTCGGCCAGAGCAGTTCCAGCGGCAGCGTGAAGGCGTGGTCGACCAGCATTTCCTGGCAGGTCACGATGTCGAATTCCTCCTCGACCAGCGAGTCGATCATGTGCCAGGACAGGTCCAGTTCGCCCTTGTAGGGCGGCAGGGTCGGGATGCCCCAGCCCTCGTCGGCGTTGCTGTATTCGGCCGCGGCACCGACGGCGAAGGTCGGCATCTTGTCGAGGAAGAAGTTCAGCCCGTGGTCGTTGTAGATGACCACCGCGACGTCGGGCTTCTGCTTTGCCAGCCAGTCGTGGATGGGCGGGAAGCCGTCGAAGAAGGGCTTCCAGTAAGGGTCCTGCTGCAGCTTGTTGGCGATGGCACGGCCGATGTAGGGCACGTGAGTGACGTTGATGCCGCCGATTATCGTTGCCATGTCAGTTTTTTCCCGCTGCGACGAGCTTCGCCTTGAACTCGTCCTTGGTCATGCCCGTCTGCTGGGCGCCGATGTCCTGCATGTCGAGGCCGTAAATGCCGCCCAGCTTGGCCAGGTAGTAGGCATTGCCGCCCGCGGCGAGCATGTCCAGCACCTGCAGGCTGAGCACCGCCGTCTTCTGCTGCTCGTTGAGGCCCCACTTGTTGCAGTAGGTCTCGGGGTCGGCCTTGAACTCGGCGCGGTTGTCCGCCGAGTTGAAGGAAAAGCACATCTTGTTCAGCGCGTAACCCTTGCGCGCCATGTCGCCGTCGAACAGTGTGGTGCCCGGTATCGCCCGCTTCTGCTTGCCGCTACTCATCGCCTGTCTCCTGTAGTCATTTCGAGAATGTTTCGGTGTCGATTTCCAACTCGGTCGCCGCGTTGTAGCGCGGGCCCGTCACGGTCTGCTGGTTGATGAGCGCGTCGAGGCGCGCGACGATGCCGCCGTCGAGCGCCACGGCGGCCGCCCCGGCGTTGTCGTCAAGATGCTCCGGCTGCCGGGTGCCGAAGATCGGAATGATGTTGTCGTCCTTCGCCAGCAGCCAGGACAGCGCCAGTTGCGCCGGCGTGCAGCAGGCCTCGCCGGCGATGCGCTGGTACTCGGGCAAGAGCTCAAGGTTGCGGGCGTAGTTGGCCGCGTCGAAGCGCGGCATCTGGCGGCGGATGTCCTTGGCCTCCAGTTGGGTTTCGGGGTCGCGCAGCATGCCGGTGAGAAAGGCGCGCGCCAGCGGGCTGAAGGCAACGTAGGCGGTGCCCAGTTCGCGGCAGGCTTCCAAGGCGCCGAGTTCGGCATTGCGGGTCCATAGCGAATACTCGGATTGCAGGGCGGCAATCGGGTGCACCGCCTGCGCTCGCCGTAGCGTGGGCGCCGACACTTCGGACAAACCGATCGCACGGATCTTGCCGGCCTGCACCAGGTCGGCCAGCGCGCCGACGCTGTCCTCGATCGGCACCTGCTTGTCCCAGCGATGCAGGTAGTAGAGGTCGATGACGTCGGTTTGCAGCCGGCGCAGGGATTCGTCGCAGGTGCGCTTGAGCGTCGCCGGACGGCCGTCGATCACGCGCTTGCCGTCGACGCCGGTCATGCCGCATTTGCTGGCGAGCACGATCTTCGAGCGATGCGGTTTGAGCACATTGCCGAGCAGGGTTTCGTTGTTGCCGAAGCCATAGAGCGCGGCGGTGTCGAAGAAATTGATGCCATGGTCGAGCGCGCGCAGCAGCAGCTTGCCCGCCTGTTCGGGCAGTGGCGGCGTGCCATAGGCGTGGCTGAGGTTCATGCAGCCGAGGCCGAGGGCCGAGACGTTGAATTCTCCGAGGCGGCGTTGTTGCATTTCAGTGGTTCCGCTTCGTTGTGCGCCGGGGGGTACCAAGGATGGCGGGTGCCCGTCTCCGTCCGTGTCCCCCGTCGTGGGCTACGCCCACTCCTCCTCCTTTACCTACCGGAGACGGGCACCCGCCATCCTTGGCGGCATACGCCTTTGCCTTGCGACCGTCGCACTGCAAAAGCGTCGCCTGATCGGGGGGGTGGGGGGTTCCCCGCAGCGAAGTAAAGAAGGAGGAGGAGCCCGCAGGGCGACGACGGATGACATGAGCGAAGGGGAACGCCCCGGCCTTCCGATCCCGCTCAGGAGTCAATCCAAGAAGGTTCATCTCACGCACTCGCCACCAACTGCTGTTCCAAGCCATGCAGCGTGCGGTAGCAGGGCAGCACCTGCGCCACGCTGCCATTCGGCTCGCGGCCTTCGCGGATGGCGGCGAAGAATTCGCGGTCCTGCAGTTCGATGCCGTTCATCGACACATCCACTTTCGACACATCAATCTTGTTGTCCTTGGCGTCGATCAGGTCGTCGTAGCGCGCGATGTAGGTGCCCGTGTCGCCGATGTAGCGGAAGAAGGTGCCCAGCGGGCCGTCGTTATTGAAGGAGAGCGACAGGGTGCAGATCGCGCCCGTGCTGCTTTTCAGCTGGATCGACATGTCCATGGCGATGCCCAGCGCAGGATGGATCGGCCCCTGCAGCGCATTGGCGGCGACGATGCTGCCGCCGCCCGCCGCCCCCGGGGCGGCTCCACACTGGTAGGCGAACAGGTCGACCGTGTGCGCCGCGTGGTGCCACAGCAGGTGGTCGGTCCAGGAGCGCGGCTGGCCCAGTGCGTTCATGTTCGTGCGGCGGAAGAAGTAGGTCTGCACGTCCATCTGCTGGATGTTGAATCCGCCGCCGGCAATCTTCTTGTGGATCCACTGGTGGCTGGGATTGAAGCGCCGCGTGTGGCCGCACATGGCGACGAGGCCGGTCTTCTGCTGCAGCGCCAGCACCGCTTCGGCGCCGGCCAGGCTGTCGGCCAGAGGGATCTCGACCTGCACGTGCTTGCCGGCATTCATGCAGGCGATGGCCTGCTCGGCATGCATCTGCGTCGGCGTGCACAGGATCACGGCGTCGACGTCCTTCATGGCCAGGCTGTCGGCCAAATTCGTGCTGACGTGGCCGATGCCGTACTTTGCGGCGGTCTCGCGCGTCTTGTCCAGTTCGCGGCTGACCAGCGAAACCACTTCGACGCCGTCGATCAGCCTGATCGCGTCCAGATGCTTGATGCCGAAAGCGCCGGCGCCGGCCAGCGCGACCTTGATGGGCTTGCTCATTTACGTGTTCTCCAGGATCAGATGTCCGACGGCGGTGTTCGATGCGGGTACGTGATAGAAGCGGTGCGCAACGCGCGGCGTGCCGGGGCCGGACTCGTCACCCATGGCGCCGCGCGCGATCAGCCACATCACCAGTTCGATGCCTTCCGAGCCGGCTTCGCGCACGTAGTCGATGTGCGGCATCTGCGAAAGTCCGGCCGGATCGGCGATCAGGCGGTCGAGGAAGGCGTTGTCCCATTCACGGTTGATCAGGCCGGCGCGCGGGCCCTGCAACTGGTGGCTCATGCCGCCGGTGCCCCAGACCTGCACCTTGAGCGGCGCATCGAAGGAGGCCACCGCCTTGCGGATGGCGCGGCCGAGGTTGAAGCAGCGGCGGCCCGAAGGCACCGGGTACTGCACCACATTCACCGCAAAGGGAATCACCGGGCAGGGCCATTTCTCGGGCTGGCCGCACATCAGCGACAGCGGCACGGTGAGGCCGTGGTCAACCGGCATCCTGTTCACCACGGTCAGGTCGAAGTCGTCCTGGATCACCGACTGCGCGATATGCGCGGCGAGTTCCGGGTGGCCGATCACCTTCGGCACCGGGCGCGGGCCCCAGCCTTCGTCGGCGATCGCGAACTCCGGCGCGCAGCCGATGGCGAAGGTCGGGATCAGGTCGAGGCTGAAGGCGTTGGCGTGGTCGTTGTAGACCAGGAAGATGACATCGGGCGTGTTGTCCTTGAGCCACCGTTTCGAGAACTCGTAACCGGCGAACACTTTCTGCCAATAGGGCTCGCCCGACTTGCCGAGGTCGAGCGCGGCGCCGATGGCGGGGACGTGGGAGGTGTAGACGCTGGCGGTGATGGCGGCCATGTTCAGGCTCCCGCTTTCGGGTTCGATTTGCCCTGCGGCTGGCGATGCGGCTGGGCGCTGCCGTCCTCGCCGAGGCGGCGATTACCTTGGATCGAGCGGCCGCCGGAGATCATCATGTCGCGGTATTCCTCTTCCGTCATCCCGGTCATGCTGCCGGCCATCTGCTGGAAACTCTTGCCGTCGGTGGCGCCGATCTTGGCCAGGAAATAGATGTTGCCGCCAAGGCGGATGCACCAGTTGAGGTCGCGCGCCAGCACCGCCTGCTTCTGTTCCTCGCTCATCGGCCATTCGTCGAGGTAGGCGCGCTCGTCGGCCTTGAAGCGGGCGCGGTTCTCGGCCTGCATCAGCGACATGCAGAACTGGTTGAGGTGGAAGCCGAGGCGCGATTGCTCGGCGTCGAAGATCGTCGTGCCGGGAATGTCCTTGTAGGGTTTGTCGAGTGCCATTCAGTTCTCCTCCGGCCAATACAGGCGCATGGGGTTGTCGACCAGCAGTTTGCGCTGCAACTCCGGCGTGGTCGCGATATGGGGAATGAAATCGACCAGCAGGCCATCGTCGGGCATGTGGTCCTTGAGGTTCGGGTGCGGCCAGTCGGTGCCCCACAGAACGCGGTCGGGGAAGGTTTCGACTATGCGGCGGGCGAATGGAATGACATCGCGATAGGCACCATGTTCCAAACCCGGCTCGCCGTCCAGCGCCTTCGGCCCGGAGACGGAAAGCCGCTCGGGGCAACTGACCTTGCTCCAGACGTTCGGATACTCGCGCATGAACCTGACGAAGAGCTCGAACTCGGGCCCGTCGACCGGCTTGCTCGCATCGGGGCGGCCCATGTGGTCAACGACGATGGTGGTCGGCAGTGCGGTGAAGAAATCCCACAGTTCGGGCAGGTCGACCGCCTCGAAATAGATCACCACGTGCCAGCCCAGCGGCGCGATGCGCGCGGCGATCTCCATCAGTTCGTCCCTCGGCGTGAAATCCACCAGGCGCTTGACGAAGTTGAAGCGCACGCCGCGCACGCCGGCCGCGTGCATGGCCCGCAGCTCGTCGTCGGTGACCGCGCGCCTGACCGTCGCGACACCGCGCGCCTTTCCATTCGAGTTGACCAGCGCATCGACCATGGCGCGATTGTCGGCGCCGTGGCAGGTGGCCTGCACCACCACGTTGCGGGCGAAGCCGAGGCGGTCGCGCAGGGCGAAGAGCTGCGCTTTCGAGGCGTCGCAGGGCGTGTACTTGCGCTCCGGCGCGTAGGGAAATTCGGCGCCGGGGCCGAAGACATGGCAGTGCGCGTCGACGCTGCCGGCGGGCACCCTGAAAGTCGGCGCTGACGGTACGGCGTACCAGTCGAGCCAGCCTGGAGTTTTCTGGAATTCCATCTCAGTCCTTTGCCTTCGCGGCCGCCAGCATGCGGTCCGCCTCGATGCGCCAGTCGCCGCCGCGGGCGAATTCGCTGCTGCCGCGCGTGCCGAACACGCCGGCGTCGGCCAGGTCGGCGACCCAGGCCTGGCGCTCCGCCGTGCCCTGCGCCGACCACGGCGTAAGGCCTGCCTCGCGCACCGTCTGCGCCACTTCGCGCACTTCCTCGCTGCGGCGGCGGCCGTGCTCGATCACGCGCTGGAAGAAGTAGCTCGCCTGCTTTTCCCAGTCGATGCCGGGAAAGGTTTCGTAGAGCGAGGCGACCACGGCATCCTCGACACCATAGGCGCGCGCCGCGGTGAAGCTCTCGATGACCATGGCTTCGAGCCCCTTGATCATCACGCTGCGGCACATCTTGGTGGCCGAGGCGACGCCGAGGTTGTCGCTGGCGACCGTGGCGGCAAAGCCAAGGTCATTCAGCAGCGGCACCAGCTCGGCGGCGGCGGGGCCACCCAGCAGCAGCGGCACGCGCATGCGATGCGGCGGCACCGAGGTCATCACCGCGCCCTCGACATAGCGCCCGCCGGCAGCCTCGATCAGGCTGGCGGCCTCGATCTTGGCGTTCGGCGAGGCCGAGTTGACATCGAGGAACCATGCGCCCGGCGCGAAAGTCGGCGCTGACGCCACGGCGACCGCCAGCGTCTGGTCGGCGGTGACGGCGGAAATCAGCAGGTCGGCGGCCTTCGCCAGGAAGGCATGGCCGGTCATGGGCCGCACGCCGTGTTGCGCGGCATGGGCCAGCAAGGGCGCGTCGTCGTCGGTGCCGAACTTGATGTCGTAGGCGAGGACATTCGCCACGCCGCGCGCGCGCAGGTCCTCGGCGAGGATGCGCCCGACCTCGCCGTAACCGACGAGGCCGATGGACCACTGCAGCGGGTTGGCCGGCATGCCCATCAGTAAATTGCGTGCAGCAATGCCGCACCAAGGCAGACGAAAAGGCGAAAAGGCGAATTGAAGGCCCGCCCCTCCCATCCTCCCCTCACGGGGAGGCTATTGATTGGCTCGCTACGCTCGATTCTCAACTGTGGCTCCGATCGGTGGTCTTGTGCTAATCGACGTACCTTAGGCCAGCCTTTTCCAGCGCCGGACGCATGTCGTACATGTCGAGGCCGAGAATGCCCGAGGCGAGTTTGGCGCGCTTGGCGCCTTCGTTGGCCTCGCGCTTGATGGCGGCGTCCAGCGTCTGTGCCGCGATCGCGCGCGGCACGCAGACCACGCCGTCGTCGTCGGCGACGATCACGTCGCCCGGCGTCACCAGCATGCCGGCGCAGACCACGGAGATATTCACCGAGCCCAGCGTGGCCTTGATGGTGCCCTTGCTGCTGATGCACTTGCTCCAGACCGGGAAGTTCATCTCGGTCAGGGTCTTGACGTCGCGCACCCCGGCATCGATCACCAGGGCGCGCGCGCCGCGCGCCTGGAAGCTGGTCGCCAGCAGGTCGCCGAAATAGCCGTCGCTGCATTCCGCGCTGATCGCGGCGACGACGATGTCGCCGGGCCGGATCTGCTCGGCGACGACATGCATCATCCAGTTGTCGCCGGGATGCAGCAGCACCGTGACCGCCGTGCCCGACACCTGCGTGCCGGGATGGATCGGCCGCATGTAAGGCTTCATCAGGCCGACGCGGCCCATGGCTTCGTGCACCGTGGCCGAGCCGAGTGCGGCGAGCGCATCGGCCGTGGCGGAATCGGTGCGGGTGATGTTGCGATAGACGACGCCGAGTTCGTACATGTCACTTTCCCTTCGCTTGATTCAATTCCGTTCGGGCTGAGCTTGTCTTTCCGATCATCCTGAGCCTGTCGAAGGAAGCCCTTCGACAGGCTCAGGGTGAACGGACCTACTTGCCCTTGGCTTTCAATGCCGCGTCGAGTCGCGGATAGACGCGGCGCGCGTTGCCTTCATAGACCTTGTAGCGATCCTCGGCCGAGAGGTTCAGCGTCGCCTCGATGTAGCGTTTGGTGTCGTCGAAATTGAAGCCGGTCTCCGGATCGATGCCCTTCACCGCGCCGATCATTTCCGAGGCGAACAGGATGTTGTCCACCGGGATCACGCGGGTCAGCAGGTCGATGCCCGGCTGGTGGTAGACGCAGGTGTCGAAGAACACGTTGTTCAGCAGGTGATCCTTGAGCAGCGGCTTCTTCAGCTCCTGCGCCAGGCCGCGATAGCGGCCCCAGTGGTAGGGCGCAGCGCCGCCGCCGTGCGGGATGATGAACTTGAGTTCGGGGAAGTCCTTGAACAGGTCGCCCTGGATCAGTTGCATCACGGCCGTGGTGTCGGCATTGATGTAGTGCGCACCGGTGGTGTGGAAGCAGGCGTTGCACGAAGTCGAGACATGGATCATGGCCGGGATGCCGTACTCCACCATCTTTTCGTAGATCGGGTACCAGTGCCGGTCGTAAAGCGGCGGCGAAGTCCAGTGGCCGCCGGAAGGGTCGGGGTTCAGGTTGATGCCGACGAAGCCATATTCCTTCACGCACTTTTCCAGCTCGGCGACGCAGGATTTCGGATCGACGCCGGGCGACTGCGGCAGCATGGCCGCACCGATGAAGTTATCGGGGAAGAGTTGCGCGACGCGATGGCACAGCTCGTTGCAGATCGCCGCCCAGGTACTGCTGACATTGAAATCACCGATATGGTGGGCCATGAAGCTGGCGCGCGGCGAGAAGATGGTGAGGTCGGAGCCGCGCTCCTGCATCTTCTTCAGCTGGTTGGTCGCGATCGATTCGCGCAGTTCGTCATCGCTGATCTTCAGCTCGGAAACCTTGGGCATCGCGGCGGGATCCTTGATGCCGGCGATCTGGCGGTTGCGCCACTCTTCCAGCGCCTTGGGCGCGGTGGTGTAGTGGCCGTGGATGTCGATGATCATGTGCTCTCCTGTGCCGGGTCCATGCCCTGCCGGCGTTTGGCTTCGGTGGTGGCGGGCGATTGCAGCCAGGCCAGCAACGCGCGTACCTCCGCGGCCCGAGTCGAGGCGGCGCAGAGGGCGCCGGAAAAAGTGGTGACGATTTCGCATCCGGCCGGCATCGCGCCGGCGATCTCGATGCCGGGCTGGCCGAGCATTTCGCTCAATTGCTGGAAGCCAAGTGTTGCGGCGCCCTCGGCCACCAGTTGCCCCACCGGTACCCCGGCCGGCGCCTTGACCAGGCGACTGCGCAGTTCGTCGGCGATGCCCCAGCGTTCGAAGAGTGCGAGCAGGGCCGTGCCGCTGGGACCGGTCGAATAGCCCACGCGGCCAGCCTCCAGCACTGCGCGACGCAGGGCGTCCTCGCTGCCGATGTCTGGCGGCGTTGCGCCCGCGCGCACGGCGATGGCGACCGGCGAGCGCACCAGGTCCGCGCGGCTGCCGGCGAGCACCGAACCGCCGGCGATCAGCTTGTCGATGGCATCGGCGGCCAGCACCACCACGTCGAACGGCTCACCCGCCGCTACCCGCTGCGCCGCATCGACGCCGCCGACCGCCTCGAAGGCGACCTCGACGCCGGCGTGCTGCCGGTAGGCATGGGCGAGCTCCGCCAGCAACCGGCGCGTCGCCATCGAGGAAATGCCTGAGATCAGATCGCCCATGACGGCATTTTGGCAAATGCGCGGCGCCGGACCAAGGCGACGACGCTACTACTAGCTATCGCGTTTTGTTATGGGCGTGTGCGTCTTGCGAAAGACAGGACAAAAACCGTCCGGCGAAAGAAGGGGCTATTTGGTCTTTGTTAAATATACCTGTTCAAGTATACTTTGCTGATGGCTTCATCCGCGAAACCGCTCGAATGGATTGGCAGCAGCTACAAGGACCTGCTGGCCCTGCCACCGGACGTGCGAAGGTTTTTCGGTTTTGCGCTTTCCCTTGCGCAAGCCGGCGACCAGCATGACGCTGCGAAGGTGCTCAAGGGTTTTGGCGGCGCGGGCGTGTTGGAAGTTGTGGAAGATGATTCTGGCGGTACCTATCGTGCAGTCTATACGGTGAGGTTTGCGGAAGCGGTTTTCGTATTGCACTGTTTCCAGAAGAAGAGCAAGCGCGGCATCGAAACACCGAAGGAAGACATGAACATCATTCGCGCCAGGCTGAAGCTGGCCGAGACGCTGGCCAAGGAGCTGCGACATGAAAAAACGCCACATTGACGGCATCGAGGTAGTCCGCGGATCGGACAACGTGTTCGCCGATCTTGGGTTGGCTGACGCAGAGAAACTCAAGATCAAGTCGGGCCTCGTCATCGAGATCAGAAAGGCCATGCGTCGCCTTGATCTGACCCAACAGGAAGCCGCCAAGCGCATGGGGCTCACCCAGCCCAAGGTATCGGACATGATGCGTGGCGACTTTACCAATCTGTCTGAGCGAAAACTGATGGATTGCCTGACTCGGCTCGGCTACGACATCGAAATCAAGGTCAAGCCCGCCAAGAAATCCGTCGGGCATTTGCTGCTTGCGGTTGCGTGAGCTGTTGCATTGCTGCAAGACACTTCTCGATGGTGTCTAGGTAAGGCGGATGGTCGGCCTTACCGAATGCCGCCGTATCGTCAGCACCGACTTTCAATGATTTCGACGCCAGGAAATCCAATTGAGCACGACCCCATATAACTGGGCCGTGCAGGTGTGTCCGAAGAGGTTGGTCGTAGTTTGGCGGTCAGAACCTTCGCAAAGGCGATTTCCGCTGTGTGCCCTTTGCCGTCATTCCCGCGAACGCGGGAATCCAGCGGCGTTCGAGCAAGGATGCTGGATTCCGGGTTCCGCTTCGCGGCCCCGGAATGACGGTTCCTGGCCGATCTCAGCCATCGTCTTGCCCCCAAGAACCGGCTTCGCGCTGATGGCGGATCGCAAGAATCAGGACGGCATCCTGATCTTCCTCGAAGCTGTACAGGGCTATAAAGCCTGTACGTCCTCGAGAGATTACCAACTCCCGAAAACCATGCTCGATCGGTCGGCCGATCAGTGGATGACGAATCAGCAACTCGACTGCTTCTTCGATCAATCCAACCGTCTCGACTGCCGCAACTGGATCTGTCTCGACCAGAAAGTCGGTGAGCCTTTCGAGATCGGCGAGTGCATGGCCCGAATAGGCTAACCGCGCCAAGACTTGGCTTTCGGCTTTGCCGTCTTGTTGCCCGACAGGCGCGCCTTCAGATAGGCGTGAACCTCCTTGGCGTCGTAGCCTTTCCCGGTGGCCAGCATTTGCTCCCGCGCTGTCTGCGCGTCGCTTATGAAGTTGGCTCGTTGCTCTGCCAGGGTCGTTGCCTGGTCGATTGCGTGGATCATGAATGCATGCGGCGACATGCCTTGCTGTTCGGCGGCGGTAATTGCCCGTTGCTTGAGTTCATCGGGCAGCTTCAGTGAAGTGGTGGACATTGCTCACTCCCGGTTACCTTGAGGTGACACCATGGTAGCACCGCGATTCCGGTTGCTGCAAATCGTGGCGTTTGCCAGCGCCGCCAAGCGAATGAACCGGGCAGTCGCAGAAGTGCGGCGCGGCTGTTCCCGAGGGACAGCACCCGCGTGCAGACAGACTATCGAACCTTGCTGCGCGCGTTCCCGGTCGGCAGCGATGGCATCGGCACCGCCGCCGCCAGGATCAGTTCGCGCAGCAGGCGCAGCACGTGTTTGCTCAATGGCGTCGCCGGCTTGTGCGCGGAGACGGCGAGGCACAGGGTGCTGGTCAGGCTGGGCTCGACCAGTTTGCGCAACACGAAGGCTTCGGGTTGTCCGGAGGCGATCAGCGCGGTGGGCGTCAGGATGGCGTGGCCGTGGCCGCCGCGCACCAGTTCCAGGATGGACTGCACGCTGGAGATTTCCAGCGCGACATTCAGCTTGTGGCCGCTCAGCGCGGCCTGCGTTTCGAGCAGCTTGCGGATGGCATGGCTGCGTTCGGGCAGGATCAGCGGCAGGCGCGCCAGTGCGGCCAGCGTCACCGTATCACCGGCGCCGACTTTCTTCTTTGCTACGCCCGTGCCGCCGCCGGCCGGGCTGACGACGCCGAGCGGCTCGTCGAGCACCGGCGTGACTTCGATGGCGGCCTGCGATTCGGGGTTGTGCAGCAGGCCGACGTCGACGCGGCCGGTGGCGATCCACTCCGCGAGGTGGGCGGACAGTCCCTCGACGATGGCCAGCCGCGCCTTGGGCAGGCTGCGCCGGAAGCCGTCGACCAGCGGCGGCGTCAGCAGCCGGCCCATGCTCGGCGGCAGGCCGATGACGATGCGCCCGGCTGGTTCGTCGCGCGCCGATTCGATGTCCTCGGTGGCGCGCGCGACCAGTTGCAGGATGCCGACGCTGTGGTCGAACAGGCGCTGGCCGACGTCGGTCAGCATCACGCCGCGCCCGGTGCGGGTCAGCAGGTTTGCGTGGAGGTCGGTTTCGAGCAGGCGCACCTGGCGCGACAGCGCCGGCTGCGCGATGTTTAGGATCATCGCCGCCTTGCTGAAGCTGCCCAGTTCGGCGACGCGCACGAAGTATTCGAGTTGCTTGAGGTTCATGGAGCCGCCGCAGGCAGGACCGCAAGGGCCGATGCGTCCGATTCTAAGGCCATGGCCGGTGCCAGGCGCACGTCCATTGCCGTGCGGTGGGCGCCGACTTTTCGAAGCGGCGTCCCGGCTGGTACCGGCAAGCAGGGTATCGATTACCCCGAGCGGGCAGCGAGCCGGCGCCTTAACAGGCGGCCGATGACGTGCAGCACCAGTGAGCCGACGAACGCGTAAAACATGGCGCTGAACATGTAGCCGAAATAGGACATGCGCGACGACACCGGCGCGATGGTGTTGCCGGTCGCCCGGTAGCGGCTCCAGATCGTGTTGTCGCCGTCATCGTAGGCTTCGACCAGTTCGATCAGCTGCCCGCTGGCGGAATCTTCCAGCACCCGGTATTCGAACTTCGAGTGCGAATCGTGCATCGAACCGCTGGCGGCGGACATGCGGAACGACAGCGGGGCCGGCGCGGGCCGGGCGCCAGCCTGCGCCAGATGGGGCTGGATCTCGTCCCAGTGGAGGACGCGGAAGGATGCGCCCTTCTCGCCGGGTTCCGCGACGACCTTGAACAGCCGGTGCACTTTGTCACCCTTGCTCGCATCCCTCGCGTCCGCCGCGGCAACGATCTGGTTGCCGGCGAGGGTGCCGGTGGTGCAACTCACCGGAAAGAACCAGGTCGAGGCGAGGATCGTCGCAAGGACTTTCAGCCAGCGTGCCGGGCGGCTCGGTACCGGTTCGTCTTCCATTTCTCGCCTCCTTGGCTATCCAGGGCAAGTGCCTTGCGTTGCGGCCGCGTCGCGCGCCGTGTGGCGGGCGCCGACTTTTCGGTTCGGCATCCTGTCGAACCGCCGAGCCGCAAAGCGGTGTCAGGTTGGCGGCGCCTTGCGGCGCGAAGGCCTGGTCGGCGCCTTCTTCGGCGGCACCGCCTTTTTTGCCGTCTTCGCGGCGGTGCCCGGCGCCGCCTTGCGCGGCGACTTGCGCGCGGGCTTCGGCGGCGGCATGACAGCGGCTTCGAGTTCCTCCAGCGCTTCCGTGGCATAGACGGCCAGCCGCTGCATGCTGGGCAGCGAGGAGTGGCAGCCGGTAAAGCCGAAGTTCATCGCCCCGGCATAGCTCTCGCAGGTGATGTTGAGGGCCTGGCCGTGGGTCACGATCGATGCCGGATAGATGGCGACCAGTTCGGCGCCGCGGAAGTAGAGCGGCTGGTCGGGGCCGGGCACGTTGGATATGGTGATGTTGAACATCGGCCGCGTGCGCCCGCCGATGCCGGTGAGCAGCGTCAGGATGGTCGGCGCCATGAGCAGCACCGTGTATTGCAGCATCGCCTGCTTGGGCAGGCTTTGCACGTGTTCCTTGGCGCGGCGCACGGATTCGCGGATTGCCGCCAGGCGTTCGCGCGCGTCGGCGATGTCGGTGCCCAGGGTGGCGATGATGAAGGTGATCGCGTTGCCGCCCCGGTCGTCGTCGGCCGGCCGCACCGAGACTGGGATGCCGGTGGTCAGCGATTTCGCGGGGAGGTCGCCGCGCTCTTCCAGGAAGCGTCGCAGCGCACCGCCGCAGATCGCCAGCACGACGTCGTTGAGGGTGCATTCCGCCGCCCTGGCGAGGTTGCGCAGGCGCTCCATCGGAAACTGCTGCGTGGCGAAGCGGCGCTTCTCGCGCACGCGGCCGTTGAGCACCGACTGCGGGGAGGTGAAGGGCACCACCATGCCTTCGCCGCTGCCCAGGCCCTTGAGCATCCTGCCGAAGGCGACCACCAGCTGCGGCACCGTCCTGGCCTGGCCGCGCAGCGCATCGACCGCCATGGCGGCGGCATTGGCCACGGTGGGCAGCGGATTGTCGTCGTGCGCGCGCGTCGGGCGCGGCAGGCCCGCGGCCCAGAACGGCGGCAGCTTGCGGCTCTTTTCGCGGTCGGGCGACATGGCCCGCTGCAGCAGCTTCATGCCGCTGACGCCGTCGATCAGCGAATGGTGCATCTTGATGAAGAGGGCGAAGCGGTCGCCCTCCAGGCCTTCGATCAGGGTGCATTCCCAGGGCGGACGGCTGAGGTCCAGCGGCGTGCTCTGCAGGCGGCCGACCAGTTCGCCGAGTTCGCGCTCGCTGCCCGGCCAGGGCAGCGCCGCATGCCGCACGTGGTATTCGAGGTCGATGTCGTCGTCCTCGATCCAGACCGGCATCGGGTTCTTGTTGAAGGCGTATTTCAGGCGCCGGTTCCAGGGTGCCGTGAATTCGCGATGGTCGCGAAACTCGATCATCAACTGGCGCATGTAATCCTTGGGCGCGCCCTCCGGCAGGCGGAACTGCAGCAGTCCGCCGACATGGTTGGGCGTGGCGCGCGATTCGGTGAACAGCCAGGCGGAATCGAGCGGATTCAGTCGAACGGAAGTCATGGTTTCAGTCCTCAAGCCGGATAGCTGACGTGCGCACCATAGCCGATTTTCTTGAGTATCGCCCGACGCACCGCTCGCCACCGGTTCATTGCCGAGGGCCCGCGGCCGGCAACACGGAACTCATGACGTGTTCCGCCAGCGCTGCGATGGTGAGGCTGGGATTGACGCCGGGATTGGCCGGCATGATCGAGCCGTCGCAGACAATCAGGTTGCGATAGCCGAAGGCGCGGCCCTCGCAATCCACTACTCCGCGCGCTCCATCGCCGCCAATCACGGCACCACCGAGGATGTGGGCCGTGGTCGGGATGTTGGCCAGCGCCTCGGGCACCATGCTCTGCGCGATGCCGCCGGTATGCTGCGCGAGCCAGGCTGCGGCCGCGTTGCCTTCGGCGATGAAGGTCGGGTTGGGCTTGTCGGCATGCTGTTCCGTTGCCAGGCGTACGCCGCGGCCGAAGCGGCGCTTCTTGGCGACGAAGGCAAGCGCGTTGTCCAGCGGCTGCATCACGAGCAGTATCGCGCTGCGATGGCTCCAGCCGACGGGCGACAGCGACTTGAGGAAGCGCAAGGGATGGCGCAGGACCTGCGCGAGAAGCAGCAGCGGCCGCGTCAAGCGCGTGCCGTTGCCGGTCAGCAGGGTAAAGAAGAACTTCATGTAGCTGGCGTGATCGCCATAGCTGACCAGTTCGATGTGGGTGTCGTGGCTGACGTGGATGCTGGCGCTGATCGAGACATCGTGGGTGACTTTCCGCGTCGCGTCGGGCAAGGTCACGGCGAGGATGGATTCGCTGTTGGTGCGCACCAGCTGGCCCAGCCGGTCGCTCAGGCGCGGCAGGCCGCCGCCGTGCTTGCAACTCGCCAGCAGCCGGTTGGTACCCAGCGCGCCGGCGGACACCACCACACCGCGCGCGCGCAGGCGGCGGCCTTCACCACCGAACCATGCGCCTGGCCGGCGCGTGGTGACGACGTAGCCGGCTTCGCCATCGTCATCCAGCGACCGGATGTCGGCGACCTCGGTGTCGGGCAGGACGTCGACGCCGAGTTTCTCGGCGAACCAGAGGTAGTTCTTGACCAGGGTGTTCTTGGCGCCGACGTTGCAGCCCGTGGTGCAGCCGCCGCAGCGCGTGCAGCCGGTACGGTCCGGCCCGGCGCCACCGAAATAGGGGTCGGGCACGGTGACACCGGCCGCGCCGAAATACACGGCACAGGGCGTGCGGCGAAAGGTATCGGCAGCGCCGAAGTGTTCGCCCATGGCGCGCAACAGTTTCTGGTTCTCGCTCTCCCAGGGTACGGTCTGCACGCCCAGCATGCGCTCGGCGGTTTCGTAGTGCGGCGCCAGCAGCGCGCCCCAGTCGGCGAGGCCGGCCCACTGCGGGTGCGCGAAGAAGGCGGGGTTGGCGCGATAAAGCGTGTTCGCATAGACCAGGCTGCCGCCGCCGACGCCGGCCCCCGAGCCGATCAGGATGTCCTTGAACAGCGAGACCCGCGAGATGCCGCGCAGGCCCAGCGCCGGCGCCCAGAAGAAGCGGCCGATGTGCCACGATGAGGCCGGAAAGTCGGCGTCGGCGACACGGCGACCGCATTCCAGCACCGCCACCTTGTAGCCCTTCTCGGCCAGGCGCAGCGCGGCGACGCTGCCGCCGAAGCCAGAGCCGACCACGATCCAGTCGTAGTCGCAGGCTCCGGCAGCGGACAAGGGAGAATCAGCCAACACGCCTCAGCACTGGCGGGTCATAGCGCTGCTCGACGATCTCCGGCGCCGGCATGTAGTTGCGCATGGTCAGATTGAAGTTGCCGGTCTTGGGCGTCGGCAGCCAGTTGCTCATTTTGTCTTCCGACGGCCGCTCGGCCTGGATGTAGATGCGCAGTCCGCCGTCGGCGTCGAACTTCAAGCCCTTCATGTTCTCGCGGATGGCCCAGCGGTTGATCTCGTTGACCACCAGATTGAAGTCCTGGTACATGGTGAATGACCAGAAGGCTTCGACCTTGGGAAACTGGTCCTTGCGCATGTAGAGCTCGTACCTGCCCTGGCTGTTGAGGCGCTCGCCGTTCTGGTCCGCGGAGGCCCAGAGATAGGTGCATTCGAAGGGAGGGTGCGCCACGATGCCCCACAGTGACTGCCAGGCCGAGCGCATCAGGTAGTTCGTGGTGTTCGCACGCCCGACATCCGTGGGGAAGTAGTACCAGCCATTCACGGCGCGTGCCCAGGGGCGTTCGATCTGGCTGCGCAGTGCCGGCAATGCGTCCCGCGCGGCGCGCATCAGACCGCGCTGGGTGTCCGCATCGTTCTTGCCCAGGTCAAGGCCCGGGCCGATGTTCACGGTCTTGAAGCCTTGCAGCAGTATTTCGGCGGACTCCGGAGGCGGGTTCTCGGCCAGCATGTGATTGAGGATGATGAAGGGGCGCAGCGGAACTCGCCCCACCTTGGCCAGGTCGAAGACCTTGAAGTCGTTGGCCACGAACGCGCGGCCGGCGAGGAAATCATCCATCGGCAGGATCTTCGAACTGGCGTACTTGGCCTTGGCCCAGGCAATTTCCTTCGGATCTTCCTGGTCGATGCGCAGCCTGTAGAGCAGGAAGATCCACTTCTGTTCACACCGCAGCACGCGGTCGAACCTGCCCTCGGGCACCGAGCCAGTCCAGCCTGGCGGCACGAGCAGGAAGTTGCCAAAGACAGGCCCTCCGGAACGCTTGCTGATGTAGGCGAAGTTGTTGGTATACAGGTCCGACAGTTGGATCGAGGAGTAGTGACCTTCGGGGTCGCCGCTGGTCATCACCATCGGGCCCTTGCGCAGGTCGACAAACGCGGCCTGGTACACAGTGTCGGTGTTGAAGGAGCCACCGTCCCGGTAGTTCGAGGTTGCAACAAACTCCTTGGTCTGGATCCATGCGTTCAGCGGCTTCAGCGCCGATGTCGGATCGGCCGACCACTTCCACATCAAGTTGGCCATGTAGATGAGCGGGAAGCCATATTCGAAAGCCTGCATGCCCATCGCATAGGCATGCGCCTCGCGAGGATTGCCCACGCCTTCCTGGCCCTTGAGCATTTCGAGCTCCACACGCTTTCCCGGCGCTCCAACTGCCGGCGCCGTCTGCGCCAATGCCGGCGCCATGCCGCTCAGGCCGGCGCCGGCAGCAAGCAGGGTATGCTTCAAGAGTTCGCGTCGCTTCATGTCTATCTCCTCGGGGAATGGTTCTTCTGGCGGGCTCAGCGGGTGACGATGGGGAAGACGCCAGGCGCCTTCTCGATCAGGGAAAAGAAGCGGCCGAGGTCGATCTTGCTGCCCTCGATCTTCGTTTGATCGGACAGAAGCAGCTCCTTGGCTCCGGCCTGGCCCGTCATCATCTTGAGGAAGAAGGCCTTGGTCAGCGTCAGCGTGGCGTTGGCGTCCTTGTCCGGCGGCGCCTTGTGGTAATGCAGGACGGCGTTATCGATCTGCAGCACGTAGCTTTCCTTGAGGTCGGAGAACACCAGGTTGATCCTGAGATTGGCGTCCGCCGCCTTGGCGCCGTCGAGCGAGGCCGCCATGCGCTCGAGGAAACGCTCGATCGGCGCGTATTGCAGCATGTCGACCAGCATGTCGATGGTGATGCCCTTCTGCGGCACGCCGTTGCGCAGCTCGTAGGCGCCGGTCAGGTAGAAGTTGCGCCATGGCGCCGATTCGGCGACATAGCCCAGTTGCTCGAAGCTGCGCGCCAGCAGTTCGCTCGCCGCCTTGTTCTTCGGCTCGGCATATACCGCGTGCTTGAGCATCTCCGCCGCCCAGCGGTAATCGCCGGCATCGAAGGCCGCCTGTGCCGCGGCGGCCAGCTTGTCGATGCCGCCGGCCAGAATCACGTAGCGCTTGCCGGCTTCGACCGGAGGCAGCGCATCGAGGTTGGACGGATGTGCGTCGAACCAGCCCAGGTAGAACTGGTACACGGCCTTGGCGTTGTGCCGCACCGTGCCGTAGTAGCCATGCACGTTGAGGTAGTCGTCGAGCGACTTGGGCAGCTTCAGCGTCTCGGCGATTTCCGGCGCGGTGAGGCCCGCGTTCATCTGGCGCACGGTCTGGTCGTGGATGAACTTGTAGGTGTCGCGCTGCTTGACCATGAATTCGCGGATCCGCTCCTGGCCCCAGACCGGCCAGTGGTGCTGGTTGAAGATCACCTCGGCATCGGCCGCATGGACCAGCGACTGGTCGATGTAGTCGGCCCACTTCAGCGCGTCGCGCACCTTGGCCCCGCGCAGGGTGTAGAGGTTGTGCAGCGTGTGGCTGAGCATCTCGGCGCCGCCGAAGGCCTTGCGCTCGGGAATGTAGAACACGAATTCCGCGGGGGCCTCGCTGCCCGGCACGTTGTGGAAGACGAAGCGCAGGCCGTCTATCGTCAGCTCCTGGCGCGGCTGGTCCACTACCACCGTCGGCGGCAGGATGCCGACCTGGCCGTAGGCGACCGCCTTGCCCAGCCCGGTATCGACGGAGCCTTTGGCGTCGCGCGGCAGGCGGCCGCCGTACATGTACATGGAACGCCGCGCCATGGCGACGCCCATCATGATGTTCTCGCTGGTGGCTTCGTCCATGAAGCCGGAGGGCGCCACCACCGGCAGCTTGCGCCGCGCCACCTCCTCGGCGGAAATCACGCCCAGCGCGCCGCCGAAATGATCGACGTGGCTGTGGGTGAAAATCACCGCCGATACCGGTTTGTCGCCAAGATGCTTGCGCGCGAAGGCCATTGCCGCCGTCGCCGTTTCGCGCGCGGTGAGGGTGTCCACCACGATCCAGCCGGTCTTGCCTTCTATCAGCGTGATGTTGGCCAGGTCGAAGCCGCGCAGCTGGTAGATGCCCTCGGTAACCTTGAACAGGCCGACCTGGTTGTTGAGCAGGGCCTGCCGCCAGAGGCTGGGATTGACCGTGGCCGGCGCCGGGCCCTTGACGAAGGCGTAGCTGTCGAAGTCCCAGATGACGTTGCCAGCGGCATCCCTGACCTGGCCCGTCGGTGCGGCGATGAAGCCGCGTTTGGCGTCCTCGAAGCTCTTCGGATCGGACAGGTCCTGGGCCTTCGCCGTCGCCTCGTTGGCCTTCGCGGTGACTGCCGTGACGTCGCCGCCCGACGCGGCGGGGGCCGTCGCCTTGCCGCAACCACCGAGCAGCGCGGTGGCGCCGATCATGGCAAGTAGCGAGATCCTGCGCTGAAGCTGCAAGCAGTGCGAGTTCATGTCTTCTCCTCCGGCGGTACCGTGGTCCGCCCTTTGTTTGTTCGGGCCGCCTTTGACAGCGCCCATGGCCGGATTCTGCGGCCTTGAAAATCATGCGTCCAATGCATTATTATCATGATGGCCATAACCGTGAGGAATCGCTGATGTTTGACATGCGCCGCCTGCGCCACGCGCTGGCACTCGCCGAACACCGCAATTTCGCCCGTGCCGCCGCGGCTCTGCACATCACCCAGCCGGCGCTGAGCCGCAGCATCCAGTCACTCGAGGATGGGTTGGGGGTACGCCTGTTCGATCGCAGCCCGCGCGACGTCGTGCCGACCGCTTTCGGCGAACTTGTGCTGCGCCATGCCTGTGGGCTGGAACTCTCGGCGCGCGACCTGGACCGCGAACTGCAACTGGCCAAGGGACTCGAGATCGGCACGCTCAACGTCGGCTCCGGCCCGTGGGGCGCGGCGTCGATGGTCGGCGTCACCATCGGCAAGTTGTCCCGCCTCTATCCCCGGCTGCGCACCCGGGTCCTGATCTTGCCCTGGATGGAACTGCCGGTCAGAATCCGCAGCCGGGAAGTCGACCTGATGGTGGCCGACGTCAGCGAGGTTCAGGGTCAGGACGACCTGGAAATCACGCCGCTGTTGCCGCATCGGGCCTTCGTCGTCTGCCGGCCCGGCCACCCCTTGACGACCCAGGCCGAAGTCAGTGCGGGGGACATCTTTCGCTTTCCGCTCGCCGGCCCCCATCTGCCGCAACATGCGGTCGACAAGATGCTCCGGCACATGCCTCAAGCCGTGCGTCAGCACGTCAGCACGAACGGGCTTCTGGCGATTACCTGCGACAGTTCCTCGGTGCTGAAGGCGATCCTCGCCAATTCCGATGCAATTTCCATCATGAGCGTGTTCATGGTCATCAAGGAACTGCGCGATGGCGACCTGGCCATGATCCGCGAGCTTGACCTCGGCGTGCAGGGACAGTTCGGCGTCACGCGCCTGCGCGGGCGCAGCCTCTCGGCGCCGGCCGCGGCGTTCCTGCGGCTGCTGACCGAGCATGACCGCGAAATCACGGCGATGGAAGCTGCGCTGCTGGATTCCGGCGCGGCGGGTGTGGCGCAGAGGCGCCGGCGTGCTCCCGCGGCAGCGGGAAAGCGGCCGGCGCGCCCGAGGGCCGGCTAGCCCAGCGCGAATTCGCTGGCGGACACCGTGTCGCCAGCGCCGACTATTGCGGCGGCCAGTGCCGGGGCCTGCACGCCGAGGGCGTGGGCGTGGAACTGCGCCAGTTCGATCAGTCCTCGCAGGTAGTCCGGGGCGTGGCGTTCGGCGGTGGCGGGATTTGTCGCGGCGAGCGCGACGCGCGCCAGTTGCCAGCCGCCGCAGACGGTGCCCAGCAGTTGCAGGAAGGGAACGGCGCCGGCCAGCACGGCGGCCATGTGTTCCTTGCCGTTGGCCAGGATCCAGTCGAGCGCGCGTTCCAGTGCGGCGATGTCTTCTTCGAGGCGCTCGGCCAGCGGGCGCAGGCTTTCCGTGGCAGCGAGTTCGGCGCCCACGCCGCGCATTTCGACGATCAGTTCGCGCAGCGTGGCGCCGTTCTCGCGCAGCACCTTGCGCCCGACCAGGTCGTTGGCCTGGATGCCGGTCGTGCCTTCGTAGATGGTGATGATGCGCGCATCGCGGTAGTGCTGGGCGATGCCCGTTTCCTCGACGAAGCCCATGCCGCCATGTACCTGGATCGCGTCGTAGCAGACCTGCTGGCACAGCTCGGTGCTCCAGCCCTTGACCACCGGCATCAAGAGGTCCGTGTAACGCCGGGCCTTGTCGGCGGCGGCCTTGTCGGGCGAGTGGCGGGCGAGGTCGAACCAGCCCGCCGCCGTGTAGGCCAGCGCGCGCGCGGCCATGATGCGGGCGCGCATGGTCAGCAGCATGCGCTTGACGTCGGGATGATTGATGATCGGCTTGCCGACCGCGCCGGTGACCGCGTCGCGGCCCTGCACGCGCTCTTTCGCGAAGGCCAGCGCCTGCTGCCAGGCCCGCTCGCCGATGCCGATGCCCTGCACGCCGACGCCGAAGCGCGCCTCGTTCATCATGATGAACATGTATTCGAGGCCGCGGTTGGGCTCGCCGACGATCCAGCCTGCCGCCCCGCCCGTGTCGCCGAAGCTCATGGCGCAGGTCGGGCTGCCGTGGATGCCGAGCTTGTGTTCGAGGCCGACGCAGCGCACGTCGTTCCGCGCGCCGAGGCTGCCGTCGGCATTCACCAGGTACTTGGGCACGAGGAACATCGAGATGCCCTTGACGCCGGGCGGTGCGTCGGGCAGGCGGGCCAGCACCAGGTGCACGATGTTGGGCGTGATCTCGTGGTCGCCGTAGGAGATGAAGATCTTCTGCCCGCTGATGCGGTAGCTGCCGTCCGCCTGCGGCTCGGCGCGGGTGCGGATCGCGGCGAGGTCGGAGCCGGCCTGCGGCTCGGTCAGGTTCATGGTGCCGCCCCACTCGCCGGTGACCAGCTTTTCCAGGTAGGTGGCTTTCAACTCGTCGCTGGCGGCGAGCAGGATGGCCTCGGACTCGCCGGTGTTGAGCTGGGGCAGCATGGTGAATGCCGTGTTCGCGGAGAACCACATTTCCCAGACCGGCGTCGCCACGCACTTGGGCAGGCCCTGGCCACCGAAGTCGGGCGAGAGCCCGAGGCCGACCCAGCCGCCCTCGGCAAACTGTTTGTAGGCCTCGCTCCAGCCGGCGGGCGTGACGACCTTGCCATTGTCGAGGCGGCAGCTTTCGCGGTCGCCGACGGCGTTGAGCGGCGCCAGCACGCCGGCGGCGAACTTGCCCGCTTCTTCCAGCACGGCGTCGACCGTATCGGGGGTGGCGTCGCCGCAGCCGGGAAGCTGGGCGATGGCGGCGAGGCCCGTGACTTCCTGCAACAGGAAGCGCATGTCGGCGAGCGGGGCGGTGTAATTAGTCATAAAAATTCCAATTCAATCCGCAGATGGCGCAGATTTCGCAGATTGGACAACGCAGCGGCCAATTCCGGCGGCTTACCCGACAGGTGGCGCGACTTGGCAAAACGACGTATTGCTCCATCTGCGTCAATCGGCGAAATCTGCGGATCGGAATCTTCTTGCAGGCTCATTGCCATTGCGCCAGCAAGGATTCGGGAATTGCGACGGCCTTGATGCGTTTCGGGTTGGCGGGATCCTCGATGGCGAAGATGCGCTTTTCCTCGCCTTCCACCAGCACCGTGTCGCCGCGGCGGATGACGTGCTTGAGGACGAAGGCCTTGCCGCTGATTTCGGCCACCGTGGTATCGACTTCGATCGGTTCGGGATAGGTGGCCGAGCTGACGAACTTCGCCGAGGCGCCGACCAGCGGCGCGCCGATGATGCCCCAGTCGGCCTTGGTCTGGCGCCAGCTTTCGATGCCGCAGGCATTGAAGAAATGCAGGGCGGCGATGTCCATCCACTTGAAGAAGTTGGGATAGAAGACGATCTGGGCGGGATCGCAATCGCCGAATTCGATGCGGAAGCTTGAGGTGTGGCTGCGGGGCATGTTCTGGTTACCGGACGGGCGCTACTCGCAGAGCGCGCGGATTGCGGGCGGGATGGGCACGGCCTTGATGCGCGTCGGCTGCGCCGGGTCCATGATGGCGAAGACGCGGATGTCCTCGCCTTCGGCCAGGATTGTGTCGCCGCGGCGCGCGACATGGCGCATGACGAAGCTCTTGGTGCGCCATTCCGCCACCCAGCTTTCGATCACCACGTCCTCGCCATAGGTCGCCGAATTGACGAAGGTCGCGGTGGCCTTGACCAGCGGCGTGCCGATGATGCCGCCCTTCTGCGCGGTGTCGCGCCAGGGCGGCACGCCGCAGGCGACGAAGAACTCGAAGCCGCTGGTGTCGAACCACTTGAAGTAATTGGCGAAGAAGACGATCTGCGCCGGGTCGCAGTCGGCGAAGGCGATGCGGTGCTTGTAGAAGGTGCTGCGCGGCATGGTTTTCCGTCAGGTGACTATTTCGGCGCCATGCGCAGCGCGCCGTCGAGGCGGATGGTTTCACCGTTGAGCATTTCGTTTTCGACGATGTGCGCGGCCAGTTGCGCGTATTCGTCGGGACGGCCCAGGCGCGGCGGGAAGGGCACCGACTTGGCCAGCGAGTCCTGCACTTCGGCCGGCAGCGATTCCATCATCGGCGTATAGAACAGGCCGGGGGCGATGGTGCATACGCGGATGCCGAAACGGGCCAGCTCGCGCGCCACCGGCAGCGTCATGCCGACCACGCCGGCTTTCGATGCGGCGTAGGCGGGCTGACCGATCTGGCCGTCGAAGGCGGCGACCGAGGCGGTGTTGATGATCACACCGCGCTCGCCGGCGGCGTTCGGCTGGCCCTTGCTGATCGCATCGGCGGCCAGGCGCAGCATGTTGAACGTGCCGATCAGGTTGATGCCAATGGTCTTGGCGAAGTTGGCCAGCGGCTGCGGGCCGTTCTTGCCCAGCACCTTTTCCGGCGTGCCGACGCCGGCGCAATTGACGAGGCCGTGCAAGCCGCCGAAGGCGCTCAGCGCCCTGGCCACGCAGGCCTGGCCGTCGGCGTCCGCCGTGACGTCGGTGCGGGCGAAGGCGGCCCGCGAACCCAGCTCGGCGGCGAGCTTCTCGCCGCGCTCGCTGTTGAGGTCGGCGATCACGACATTGGCGCCGGCGCCGTGAAAGCGGCGCACGGTGGCTTCACCGAGGCCCGAAGCGCCGCCGGTGACGATGAAGGTGGAATTGTCGAATTTCATTTCTTTTCTGCCTGGTCGAGTTTGAGCAATCGGATGGCGTTCTGCTTGAGGATCAGCGGTTTCACGGAATCCTTGAAACCGGCAGCCTCGAAATCCTCGAGCCAGCGGTCGGGCGGAATCAGCGGAAAGTCGGTGCCGAAGAGCATGCGATCCTTGAGCAGGGTGTTGGCGTACTGCACCAGTTGCGGCGGAAAATATTTTGGCGACCAGCCGGAGAGGTCGATCCAGACATTGGGCTTGTGCAGGCAGACCGAAAGCGCCTCGTCCTGCCAGGGCCATGACGGGTGGGCGATGACGATCTGCATGTCGGGAAAATCCACCGCCACGCTGTCGAGCAGCATCGGGTTGGAGGTTTCAAGTTTCAACCCGCCGCCGCCGCGCATGCCGCTGCCCATGCCCGAGTGTCCGCTGTGGAAGATCGCCGGCAGCTTGTACTCGGCGATCACTTCATACAGCGGCCAGGCCATGCGGTCCTGCGGGTGGAAGCCCTGCACCGTCGGGTGGAACTTGAAGCCCTTGACGCCGTACTCCTCGATCAGCTTCCTCGCCTCGCGGGCGCCCATCTTGCCCTTGTGCGGATCGATGCTGGCGAAGGCGATCATCATGTCGCTGTTCTTCGCCGCCGCCTCGGCGACTTCTTCGTTGGCGATGCGGCGGTTGCCGATGTGCGACTCGGAATCGACGGCAAACATCACCAGGCCGATCCTGCGCTCGCGGTAATAGGCGATGGTCTCGTCTATGGTCGGCCGGTGCGCGTTCTTGAAATACTTGTCGGCGGCGCGCTCGTAGGCATCGAACCAGGGGTCCTTGGGCTGGCAGCAGGAAACTTCGGCGTGGGTGTGAGTGTCGATCGCGACGAGTTCGTCGAGGTTCATGCTGCCTCCGCCGGGCCGCCCCAAGGAGGCAGCAAGTCATTTACCGGAAGCCGCGGCAGCGGCAGAACATTGGTCACCCTTTCCCCCGGGGAAAGGGCTGGGGATAGGGCTGTCACGTCTGCGGTCCCATGCCCTTGCGGTTGAGGAAGGAGCCGATGCGCGCCACCACTTCCGGGCTGGTCTGCGCCACGGCCGCCATCAGCGATTCGACGTAAAGGCCATCGTCGGAAGACATGTTGCTGATGCGCTGTATGGTGGTGACCATGGCGTAGTTGGCCAGCGGTGCGTTCTCGGCGATGCGTTTGGCCAGTTCCTGCGCCTTGGCCAGGCCTTCGCCCTTGCCGACCAGGTAATGCGACAGGCCCAGTTGCTGGCCTTCCTCGGCGCTGTAGATGCGCCCGGTCAGCATCATCTCGGCCATGCGGCCGGGGCCGATGATGCGCGCCACGCGCACCGAGGCCCCGCCACCGACATAGATGCCGTGGCGGCCTTCGGGCAACTGGTACATGGTGTTCGCTTCGGCGACACGAACGTGGGTCGAGGTGGCCAGTTCCAGGCCGCCGCCGATCACCGCGCCGTGCAGCACGGCCACCACCGGGATCCCGGTCTGGTGGATCTTGCCGAAGACGCGGTGCCAGCCTTGTGAATGCAGCATCACGCCGGAGGGTTCGCGGTGCTGGTGCTCGGAGAGGTCGAGGCCGGCGCAGAAGTGCTCGCCGGCGCCGGCCAGGATCACCACGCGGGCCTCGGCGGGACGCGCGTCCCAGGCCTTTTCCAGGGCGTCGAGCAGGCGGTCGCTGATCGCGTTGCGCTTCGCCGGGCGGCTCAGGGTGATGGTGTAGACCAGCCCGTCGAGGCTGTGGGTTACGAGTTTGTCGGTCATTGCCTGCTTCAGATAAAAATGATGCTGGAATCGGGAACGTCGGAGTACAGCTCGACGACACGGTCGGCGCGGCGAGTCAGCACCGCGCGCTGGTTGATGTAGCCCTTGTCGGTGAGTTCGCCATGTTCGGATGAGGGCGGCTCGGCCATCAGCAGGGCGCGTGCCGGGTAGGTCGATGAACCGCCGCCGTGCTGCTTGAGACGCACCATGCCTTCGCGTACCCGCTCCTTGATCGCCGGATGGCCGACCACCTGGGCCGCCGGCACGTCGTCGCCGAGGCCGGCCAGGCGGCGGCATTCGCCGATGTTGGGAAACACCAGGAAGCCGATGTCGTCGCGGTCATGGCCGGTGAGCACGATGTCCTGGGCGATCGGCGACAAGGCGCTGATGCCGGCCACACGGATGCTGCCGACATGGACCCAGGTGCCGGAGAGCAGCTTGAAATCCTCGGCGACACGGCCGTCGAACAGCAGGCCCTGTTCGGGGCGCGCCGGATCGACGAAGGACACGGCGTCGCCGATCATGTAGAAACCTTCGTCATCGAAGGCCTTGGCGGTGAGCTCGGGCTGCTTCCAGTAGCCGGGGAAGAGGTTGGGCCCCTTGACGCGGACTTCCAGCTTGTCGGCCACCGGCACCAGCTTCAGGGTGGTACCGGGAATCGGCACGCCGATGACGCCGGAGCGCACGGCCTGGAAGTGGCAGTCGGTGCAGGCCGGCGCGGTTTCCGTCGAGCCCCACGACGAGAGCATGACCACGGGATGGCCCAGCTCCATCACGGCGAGGCGTTCGAGTTCGTCCCAGGTCGATTGCGGCAGCGCGGCGCCGGCATAGAAGATGATCTGCAGGCGCGAGAAGAAACTCTTGCGCAAGGCGGCGTTGTCGCGCAGCTCGGCGACAAGCAGGGCGTAGGCCAGGGGCACGCTGAAATAGATGGTGGGCGAGACGTCGGTGAGGTTGCGCACGGTCTTCGGCAGCAGGGCCGGCAGCGGCTTGCCGTCGTCGATGTAGAGGCTGCCGCCAAAGCGAACCACCTTGTTGAAATTGTGGCTGCCGCCGAAGACGTGGCTCCAGGGCAGCCAGTCGCAGATCACCGGCTTCTGCGTGTTGAGGAAGGGCCAGATGATGGATTTCATCTCGGCGTTGGAACACATCATGCGCTGGGTGGTGATCACCGCCTTGGGCGTGCCCACCGAACCCGAGGTGAACAGGAACTTGGCGATGGTATCGGGCGTGATCCTGGCGAATGCCGCCTTGACTGCTGCAAAATTCGCCGTGTCGTCAGCGCCGACTCTTTCGATCTCGGCGAAGGGCAGCGTGCCGGCCTGCGGCGCACTGCGGCTGCCGGCGACGACGACGCCGTCATGCAGCCCGGCGATGGCGTTGATCGCCGGCATGAAACGTTCGATGGTGTCGGCGAAGATGACACCGGGGCGAAGCAATTCGACGTTGGCCTTGAGCTTGAGGAAATCCTTGGACAAGAGCGAGTTGCCCGGCGAGACCGGGCTGATCGGCACGCCGACATGCAGGCAGGCCAGCATCAGCAGGGCATGCTCGACGCCGTTGTCGGAGAGCACCAGCACCGGCCGCTCGGGCGAGAGATTCTGCCCGAGCAGCCAGGTGGCGATGCGATAGACGCGCGCCAGCGCCTGCCCGTAAGTCACCTTGACCCATTCGCCATCCGCGCCGCGCTCGGCGATCAGGATGGCATCCGGGGTCTCGGCCGCCCAGCGTTCCAGCCATTCGCCGGAACAGCGGGCAAAGCCCGGCAGCTCCAGCTTGGAACGGAACAGCCGGCTACCGTCCGGCCGGGCTTCGAGGATGACGGCCGGATCGACGAACAGCTCGGCCGGCTTGCGGGCAATGGCGCTCATGCGACGTCCTTTGGCGTGGTGTTACTTCGAGATAACCTTGAAGGCGCCGTTCTGCACCTGCAGCAACACGCGGGCGCGTCCGTCGAAGCCGGAGTGGTCGGTCGGGCTGAAGTTGAAGACGCCATGCACGCCGGCGATCTCGCGCTCGCTCTCGATCGCATCGCGCAGCGCGGCACGGAACTCGGCGGTGCCCGGCTTGGCTTTCTTCAGTGCCACCGGAATCGCGCGCGAGGCGATGGCCCAGCCATCCCACATGTGGCCGCCGAAGGACGACAGCGAGTTCTGGCCGTACTTTGCCTCGTAGGCCTTGGCGTACTCGCCGCTGACTTTCTTCGAGGGATGCGAGTCGGGCAGTTGTTCCCACTCCAGCACCGGGCCGGCCACCAGGATGCCGTTCTCGACCGCCTTGCCGCCGTTCTTCAGGAAGACCGGCGAGGGTGCGCCGTGGGTCTGGTAGATCTGGCCCTTGTAGCCTCGCTCGGAGAGGGCCGCATGCGCCATCGCCGCCGGCGAACCCGAGGCGACGACCAGCACCGCGTCGGGCTTGAGGCTGACCAGCTTGATGACCTGGCCGGCGACCGAGGTGTCGGTGCGGGCAAAGCCCTCGATCGGGCCGAAGGTGACGCCATACTTGGGCGACAGGGCTTCCATGGCCTTGATCCAGACCTCGCCGTAGGCATCCGGGTGGTAGCCGAGGAAGGCCACGGTCTTGTAGACCTTGGACTTGGCGTGCTCAAGCAGCGGCTCGGCCATCAGGCCAATCGGCTGCGGCATCGTGAAAGTCCATTTGAACTTCTCGCCGTCCAGGCGGTTCGGCGCCAGGGCGATCAGCGGTGTCTTGCTGTCCGCCGCCGGACCGGCGGCCGCCATCACGCCGGGCGTCGTGGTGCCGGTCATCAGCATGTCCACCTTGGTCTCGCTGAGAAACTTGGCGACGTTTTTCGCCGTGGCCGTCGGGTCGGACGCGTCGTCGAGCACGATCCAGTTGATCTTCTCGCCGGCAATGCTGGTCGGGAACAACTGGGCGGTGTTCTTCTGCGGGCCGCCGAGCACGGCAGCGGGGCCGGTGGCGGACACGCTGACACCGATGTTGATGTCGGCCAGCGCAGCGGTGGCGCCGAACAGGGACAGGGCGATCACCAGCGGCTTGATGGACAGTTTGACTTTCATGTTTTCTCCTCGGTTTTGTGTGTAGGCAAACGACAGCGGTTGACTTGCAGGCACGGCGATAAAAAATCAGGCGGCGATGGAATGGCTGCCGCCAAGACCAAGATAGCTTTCGATCACGCGCGGATCATGGAGCAAGGCCTTGGCTTCGTTTTCCACCGCCACGCTGCCATTCTCCAACACATAGCCGTAATCGGCCACTTGCAGTGCAGCACGCGCGTTCTGTTCCACCAGCAGGATCGAAACGCCCATGCTCTTGAGCTGCACCACGATGCGCAGGATCTCCTTGACGATCAGCGGCGCCAGGCCGAGGCTGGGCTCGTCGAGCATCAGCAGCGTCGGCTTGGCCATCAGGGCGCGCCCCATGGCCAGCATCTGGCGCTCGCCGCCGGAGAGCGTGCCCGCCTCCTGCTTGTGGCGCTCGGCCAGGCGCGGAAAGATCGCGTACACCTCGTCCATGGTCTTGGCGTGGTCGCGGTCGCCACGGCGATGACGGGCAAAGGCGCCGAGCAGCAAATTGTCGGCCACCGACATCGAGCCGAACAGTTCGCGCTTTTCCGGCACCAGCACCAGCCCCTTGGCCACCAGCGCGTCGACCGACATGGCGCCCAGGGTCGAATGGCCCTGGTATTTCACTTCGCCGCGTGCCGGCAGGAGGCCCATCAGTGCCGAGAGCAGGGTGGTCTTGCCAGCGCCGTTGGGGCCGATGACGGTGACGATCTCGCCTTCGCGGATGCGTATGTTGACGTTGTGGATGGCCTCGACACGCCCGTAGTTGACGCACAGGCCGCTGGTTTCCATGATCACCGGCTTCATTCGTCGACACCTCCGAGGTAGGCTTCCAGCACCTTGGGATTGGTCTGGATTTCCTGCGGCAGGCCTTCGGCCAGGTATTCGCCGAATTCCATGACCAGCACGCGGTCGGCGAGGCCCATGACGAAGTCCATGTCGTGTTCCACCAGCAGGATGGCCATGCCCTCGCCACGCAGCTTGGCCAGCAGCTCGGCCAGCGCGCGCTTCTCCAGGTGACGCAGGCCGGCGGCGGGTTCGTCGAGCAGCAGCAGCGTCGGATCGCTGCACAGGGCACGGGCGATTTCGACGATGCGCTGCTTGCCCAGCGGCAGGCTGCCGCAGGTATCGAACAGGTGCTCGCCGAGGCCGCAACGCTGCAACTGGTGCGCGGCTTCCCAGAGCAGGCGGCGTTCCTCCTCGCGGTCGAGGCGCCAGGCGGACTGGACAAAGTTCTTGCGTCCGCGCAAATGCGCACCGATGGCGGCGTTCTCCAGCACGGTCATGTCCTGGTTGAGTCGCACGTGCTGGAAGCTGCGGCTCATGCCCAGCTTGGCTATTTCACGCGAGCCGAGTTGGTCGATCCTCTTGCCCATGAAGCGGATCTCGCCCTCGGTGGCCGGATTGACGCCGGAAATGCAGTTGAACAGCGTGCTCTTGCCCGCGCCGTTCGGCCCGATCAGGGCCATCACTTCGCCGGCGCGCACGGTCAGGTTCATCTTGTTATTCGCCACCAGGCCGCCGAAGCGCTTGGTCACCTCGATCACCCGCAGGACCTCGCTGCCCGGCGCCGGCGCATCGCGACGCGGCAGCGGCAGCGCCGGCTCGACCTCCCTCATCTGCTGCCGCTGGGGAGCGACAATGGCAAACACGCGCAGGAGGATAGGCCAGAGTCCGTCGCGCGCGCGATGCAGCACGACGATGGTCAGCAGGCCGAACACCACCATTTCGAAATTGCCGGTGGCGCCCAGCAGCTTGGGCAGCCAGTCCTGCAACCATTCCTTGAGGAAGCTGACCGCCGTGGCACCGAACACCGCACCCCAGACGGCGGAAGCGCCGCCGAGCACCGCCATGAACAGGTACTCGATGCCCTGGCCGAGCGAAAACGGCGTCGGATTGACGAAGCGTTGCAGGTGCGCATACAGCCAGCCCGAGACGCAGGCAAACTGCGCGGCGATCATGAACAGCACCATGCGGTAGCGCAGCGTGTTGATACCCATCGCCTCGGTCATGGTCATGGCGCGCAGGCAGCGCATGGCGCGTCCCTCGCGCGAGTCGAGCATGTTCTGGGTGGTGATGATCGCCGCCAGCAGGGTGATCCAGATCACATAGAAGAAGGCGCGGCTGGAACCGAGCTCCAGGCCGAACAGGTCCACCGGCGGAATGCCGTCGATGCCGCCATGGCCGCCCAGCGCCTGCACGTTGCCGAAGATGAAGTACAGCGAGATGCCCCAGGCGATGGTACCCAGCGGCAGGAAGTGGCCCGACAGGCGCAGGGTGATGAAACCCAGCGCCAGCGACACGGCCGTGGTGATCACCATGCCGACGATCAGCGTGCCCCAGGGCGACATTCCATGGCGCGTGGTCAGGTAGGCGGTCGCGTAGGCGCCAAGCCCGACGAAGGCCGCCTGGCCGAAAGAGGTCAACCCGCCGATGCCGGTGAGCAGCACCAGGCCCAGTGCCACCAGGGCGTAAAGGCCGATGTAATTGACGATGGTCACCGTGAACTGCGCGGCAAACAGCGGCAACATGGCCAAGCCAAGCAGGAAGGCAATCAGGACACGATTGGACGTCAGCAAGGCGGCCATCTCAGTGGTCCTCCTCGTCGTCGATGTGCTTCGTGGTCAGCGACTGGTAGAGCAGCACCGGAATGATCAGGGTGAACACGATCACTTCCTTGTAGGCCGAGGCGTAAAAGGACGAATAGGATTCGAGCAGGCCGACCAGGACCGCGCCGGCCGCCGCCAGCGGATAGGAGACCAGGCCGCCGATGATGGCGCCGACGAAACCCTTGAGGCCGACCAGGAAGCCGGTGTCATAGTAGATCGTGGTGATCGGCGCGATCAGGATGCCCGAAAAGGCGCCGACCAGCGCCGACAGCGTGAAGCAGAGCTTGCCCGCGAGGTCCGCCGAAATGCCCATCAGGCGCGCGCCGGTACGGTTGATGGCGGTGGCGCGCAGGGCCTTGCCGTAGATCGAGTGCTCGAAAAACAGCGCCAGACCGGCGATCAGCAGCGCCGCGATGCCGACGATCCAGATGGTCTGGTACTGGACATAGGCTGGCCCCAGGGTCACGCCGCCATCGGTGAAAGGCGGGATGCGGGCACCCTCGGCGCCGAAGAAATACAGCCCCATGCCGACCATGACGAAGTGCACCGCAACCGCAACGATCAACAGCAGCAGCACGCTGGCCTCCGCCACCGGCTGAAAGGCCAGGCGATAGACCTGCGGCCCCAGCGGTACGACGAAGGCCAGGGCGATCAGCACCTGCAACACGTATGCCAGATCCTTCAGCGGCAGCTGGCGCACCACGATCACCGCCAGGATGGGCAGCACCGCGTTCTTGAAAATGACCATCGGCAGGCGCGCCTTCGCGCCTTCGCGGATCGCGGCCACGCTGTCGACGATGGCGACGGCAATACCCAGCGTGACCACCAGCCACATCGTCGGCGGCAGGAAGCCGGCATTGACCGCGGCCATCGACAACGCGCCGTAGGCGACGAATTCCCCCTGGGGAATGTAGATCACGCGGGTGACGGCAAACACCAGTACCAGCGCCAGTGAGAGCAGCGCATAGATGGCGCCGTTGGTGATGCCATCCTGGGCCAGCAACAGGGCGACGGCCGCATCCACGCCGATTACACCGGATGCGACCGCAACGGGGTCGCCGAGTTCTTGGACATGCTCACGCTCTCCTCGGGTACTTCACGGACACCGCCTGCCGGTCCCGGCACATCTGCGCGCGCCTGGCTGACCTTGGATGAGGAGCGGATTCTGCGGGTCAAGCGTGTCGATGTCAACCTGTTTTATATCGAACTATTAAGATTTCTGCAAAATAATCATTCTCTAATGCTTTGGTTTGGATGAAATTTTTGTGCAGCACAGCAATGGAATTGCGCAATACGTAAACTTGTTCGATGTCAAATTAGATGGCAAACTGTTTTATCGACCCATTCCAGAAACGCCATGCCCGCCAGCCGCAAACCACCCTCGATCGGATGCCTCGCCAGCCATGTCGGCTTCCACCTGCGCCTCGCGCAGTTGGCGGTGTTCGAGCATTTCGGCAACGCGCTGAGCGAGATCGACGTGTCGCCCGCGATTTTTTCCGTGCTCGAGGTTCTGCAACAAAACGACGGCATCACCCAGTCGAAACTGGCTGCCACGGTGCGACTGGAACGCTCGTCGATGGTGCCGATGCTGGACAAGCTTTCGCGCCGAGGCTTGCTCGAACGACGCGCCTCGACCACCGACCGGCGCCATAACCACCTGCACCTGACCGACGCCGGGCGCGAGCTGCTGGCCGAGGCGGTCCGCCGCGCCTCCCAGCACGAAAAGGAAGTCTGCAAACCCTTTACGATTGCCGAGAAGAAGCTCTTGCTGGAACTCCTCGGCCGTTTTCGCGCGTCGAAAAAATCCGAATCCGCCTGAGCGCGATCAGGCCGCGCCGGCGAGCAGGCGCGACACCAGCCGCCGCAGCCAGCGATTGCCTTCATCGTGGTGATAGCGTCCGTGCCAGTGCTGCTTGACCTCGTACTCCGGCAGCGGGAACGGCACCGGCAGGAAGCGGAAGGCTCCGCGCCCCTGCAGCACGTCGCCCAACCGACGCGGCACGGTCAGCACCAGGTCGGTGTGCTCGATGACGAAGGCCGCGCCGAGGAAGCTTGGAATTTTCAACGCGATGCGGCGCTTGATGCCTTGGCGCGCGATCTCCCGTTCGAGGATGGTCGGCGCCGCCCCGGAGGAACTGATCACCGCGTGGTCCTCGACTTCGAAGCGGGCCAGGTCGAGGCTGTCGCCGATGCGCGGATGGTCGCGCGCCACCATGCAGACGAAGCTCTGCACGAACAGCGACTGCTGGTGGAAGCCCGCCTCCAGTTGCGGCAAGAAGCCCACCGCGAGGTCGGCCTCGCCGCTTTCCAGCAGGCGCGCAGTGTCGCTGCTCATGGGGATGATCTCGATGCGGATGCCGGGCGCCGTTTCGCGCAGCGTTTCCCATAGGCGCGGCAGCAGCACCAACTGGCTTATGTCGGTCATGCAGATGCGGAAGCTGCGTTCCGAGGTCGCAGGGTCGAATTCGCCGCGATGGCCTAGCACTTTCTCCACGGCGGCCAGCACCTCGCGCACCGGTTGCACCAGGCCCTCGCTGAAGGGCGTCGGTTCCATGCCGTTCGAGGTGCGCACGAACAGCGGGTTGCCGAAATGGTGGCGCAGCTTGGCCAGCGCAACGCTGACCGCCGGCTGGCCGAGGTCGAGCGCTTCCGCCGCCGCCGTCACGCTGCGTGTCTTGTAGATCGCGTCGAACACCATCAGCAGGCGAATGTCGATTGCGTCCATGGCTTGGGTCTCTATTCGAATTTCGAATACTTTATATCGTAATTCGCGGATTTACGGGCCAAGCACGCCCGTCTAGTATTCGCTGCAATGAATAAAGCGTCGATGGCGCAGATCATTCGACCCGCCATTGCACCGCCGACCAAGGAGCGAAGATGAACGAACTGGGCCGCCTCGAAGACCTGCCGGAGGACTACCGCGCCGCACTGACCAAGAAGAACCTGGTGCCCCTGTGGCCCAGCCTGCGGGCCGTGCTGCCGCCGGGCAAGCCGGCGATCAGGACGCAGCCCACCTGCTGGCCCTACCAGGGTCTGCGTCCCCTGCTGATGCGCGCCGGGGAACTGACGCCGATCGAGAAAGCCGAGCGCCGCGTGCTGGTGCTGGCCAATCCTGGCCACGGCCTCGAAAAGATGCAGGCGAGTTCGACCATCTACCTCGGCATGCAGTTGCTGCAACCGGGCGAGTGGGCGCCCTCGCACCGCCACACGCCCAATGCCGTGCGCATGATCGTCGAGGGAGAGGGCGCCTACACCACGGTCGAAGGCGAGAAATGCCCGATGAGTCGCGGCGACCTGATCCTGACGCCCACCGGCATGTGGCACGAGCACGGCCACGACGGCAACGAACCCGTGGTCTGGCTAGACGTGCTCGACCTGCCCATCGTCTACTACTGCGAAGCCTCCTACGTCACAGAAGGCAAGGCGCAGACGGTCACCACCGAGGGCGTGGATCGCGACTACCGGCGCGGCGGCGTCTTGCCATCGCCGATGTTCGCCCGCAGCCGATCGACCTTCCCCATGCTGCGCTACCCCTGGGCCGACGTGCGCGGGACGCTGGAATCCATCGCCGCGCGGCGGCCCGAAATCGAGGCGGTGCAGGTCGCCTATGTCAATCCCGAAAACGGCCACGACTGCCAGCGCATCCTCGGCTATTCGGCATTGATGCTGCGTCCCGGCGAGCGGCTGAATCTTCCGGCACGCTCCACCGCAATGGTATTCCACCAGATCGAGGGCGCCGCCTCGGTCGGCGCCGCCGGCATAGAGTTCGCGCTCGATGCCGCCGATACCTGCTGCATTCCCGGTTACGCGCCGATCACGCTGGCCAACCGCTCAAGCGAGCGTCCCGCGTTCATCTTCATCGCCGACGACGCGCCACTGCAGAAAAAGCTCGGCGTCTACGAAATCCGCAACTGAAGGGAAATCACATGTCCACAGCCAACTTCGTCTTCGCGCCCCCCGCCACGCCCGCCTTGCCGTTGATCGGCACGGCCGCCCGCTTTCCGGTCCACCGCATTTTCTGCGTCGGTCGCAACTATCACGCCCACGCGCTGGAGATGGGCAACCCGGTCGATAAGGCGACGATGAAGCCCTTTTACTTCACCAAGTCGCCCTCCGCCCTGGTGGACTCCGGCGCCACCGTGCCCTACCCCTGCGGCACCGCCAACTACCACTACGAGATGGAGCTCATCGTCGCCATCGGCGCCCACGGCTTCCGCCTCGCCGAAGCCGACGCGCCGCGAATGATCTTCGGCTATGCCGCCGGCCTCGACCTGACGCGCCGCGACCTGCAGCTCGTGGCCCGCGAGCAGGGCCGGCCCTGGGATCTGGGCAAGGATTTCGAGAAGTCCGCCGTGTGCGCGCCCATCCTGCCGGTCGGCGATCTCGGCGTGTTGACGGGCGGCGCCATCACGCTGCAGGTCAATGGCGAAACGAAGCAGAGTGCCGACCTCTCGCAACTGATCTGGAACATTCCCGAGCTGCTGGCCGACCTTTCGAAGTTCTACCACCTCGAACCCGGCGACATCATCTACACCGGCACGCCCGAGGGCGTCGGACCCGTCAAGCCGGGTGATCGCATCAGCGGCCACATCGACGGCGTCGGCGACGTTGCCCTGAACGTCGGCCAGGCCGAATAAGCGCGAAGGTATCCACCGATGAACGAATCATTGCCCGTACTCGTCGCCGGCGGCGGCATCGGCGGCCTCGCCGCCGCGCTGGCCCTGGTGCGCCAGGGCTTCAGCGTCAAGGTGCTGGAGCAGTCGCCGCAGATCGGCGAAATCGGCGCCGGCATCCAGCTCGGCCCCAACGCCTTCCACGCCTTCGACGCGCTCGGCGTCGGCGAGAAGGCGCGCGGCCGCGCCGTGTATACCGATTACATGATCATGCACGACGCCATCGACGAGTACGTCGTCGGTCGCATCCCCACCGGCGATGCCTTCCGCCAGCGCTTCGGCAACCCCTACGCGGTGATCCATCGCCAGGACGTACACAGCTCGCTGCTGGAAGGCGCACGGGAGACCGGGCGGGTCGAGTTTCTGACCTCGACCCGCGTCGAGCGCATCGAGCAGGATGCCGACAGCGTCACTGTGATCGACCAGCACGGCCGGTCCCATCGCGGATTCGCGCTGATCGGCGCCGACGGCGTCAAATCGGTGGTGCGCGCGCAGTACGTCAATGATCCGCCGCGCGTCACCGGCCATGTGGTGTATCGGGCGGTGGTGGACAAGAAGGATTTTCCGCCCGATTTGCAGTGGAATGCAGCCAGCATCTGGGTCGGTCCCAACTGCCATCTGGTGCACTATCCGCTGCGCGGCGGCGAGCAATACAACGTGGTGGTCACTTTCCACAGCCGCCAGCAGGAGGAATGGGGCGTCACCGAAGGCAGCAAGGAGGAGGTGCAAAGCTACTTCCAGGGCATCTGCCCGCGCGCGCGCCAGTTGATCGACCTGCCGAAATCCTGGAAGCGCTGGGCCACGGCGGACCGCGAACCGATCGGCCAATGGATCTTCGGCCGCGCCATGCTGCTGGGCGACGCCGCGCATCCGACCACACAATACATGGCGCAGGGCGCCTGCATGGCGATGGAAGACGCGGTGACGCTCGGCGAGGCCCTGCGCGTCAATGACAACGATTTCATCAAGGCCTTTGCGCTCTACCAGCGGTCGCGCGTCGCCCGCACCGCGCGCATCGTGCTTTCCTCGCGCGAGATGGGTCGCATCTACCACGCCAAGGATGTCGAGCGACTGGTGCGCAACGACTTGTGGAAAGGCCGCACGCCGGAACGCTTCTACGACGCGATGGAATGGCTCTACGGCTGGAACGTGGGTAACTGCCTTGCAGACTGAGAATGTGCGAGCCGCGCGGTATATCGCGTCGTGTCGCCAGCGCCGGCAGCAAGGAACACCGTCTCCGGCTTTGCCGCAGAAATGGCTCTTGAATTTACTCGCCGAGGTAGGCAGCCCGCACCCGCGGATCGGCGAGCAGCGCCGCCGAGGTATCGGCAAGCGTGATCGCGCCGCTTTCCATGACATAGCCGCGCGCGCAGAGTTCCAGCGCGAGCTTCGCGTTCTGTTCGACCAGCAGGATGGTCATGCCTTCGGCGGCGACGGCGCGGATCACCTCGAAGACCTTTTCCACCATCAGTGGCGCCAGGCCCATCGAAGGCTCGTCGAGTAGCAGCAGTCGGGGACGACCCATCAGGGCGCGGCCGATGGCCAGCATCTGCTGTTCGCCGCCGGAAAGCGTGCCGGCGACTTGCGTCGCGCGCTCGCGCAGGCGCGGCAGCAGGCAGTGGATGCGTTCGAGGTCGGCGGCGATACCTGCCCTGTCGTCGCGGTGGTAGGCGCCCATGGCAAGGTTCTCTGCGACGGTGAGGCGGGCGAAAATGCCGCGCCCCTCGGGCACCAGGGCGATACCCTTGCGGATCAGATCGTGCGCCGGCAGGGCGTCGATGCGCTCGCTGCCGTAGTGGATTTCGCCGCGGGCGGGAATCATGCGCGCCAGGGCTTTCAGGGTCGAGGTCTTGCCGGCGCCGTTGGCGCCGATCAGGCAGACCATCTCGCCTTCCTCGACAGCGAAGGAGATGCCCTTGACGGCGGCTATGCCGCCGTAGTGAATCTGTAGATTCAGGGCCTCAATGAGCGCTCGTGCCAAGGTAGGCCTCGATCACCTTCGGATTGTTCTTTACCGCTTCCGGCACGTCCTCGGCGATCTTCTCGCCGTACTCGAGCACGGCGACACGGTCGCACAGGCCCATCACCAGCTTGACGTCGTGCTCGATCAGCAGCACGGTGAGGCCGTCCTTGCGCAGCCCCTCGATCAACTGGCGCAGGCCGACGGTCTCGGTAGCGTTCATGCCGGCGGCCGGTTCGTCGAGCGCCAGCAGTTGCGGCTCGGTGGCGAGCGCCCTGGCGATTTCGAGCCGGCGCTGGTCGCCGTAGGAAAGATTACGCGCCAGGTCGTCGGCGCGGTCGGCAATGCCGACGTAATGCAGCAGTTCGGAGGCTGAGCGGCGGATCGCGGCTTCCTCCGCGCGCTCGGCGGGGGTGCGCAAGATGGCGCCGAAGACGCCGGCCCGGGTGCGCACGTGCCGGCCGACCATGACGTTCTCGCGCGCCGTCATGTTGCCGAACAGGCGGATGTTCTGGAAGGTGCGGGCGATGCCGGCGGCGGCCACGGTGTGCGGGCTTTCCAGGGTCAAAGGCCTGCCGGCAAAGAGCACTTCGCCGCCGTCGCGCGGGTAGAGGCCGGTGAACACGTTGAACAGCGTGGTCTTGCCCGCGCCGTTGGGGCCGATCAGGCCGTAAATCTCGCCGCGGCGAATGGTCAGCGAGACATCCTTCAGTGCCTGCACGCCACCGAATTTCTTGCCGATATTGCGGGCTTCGAGCAGTACCCCGGTCATTTTCGATCCGCGTCGAGTTCGCGCTTGTGCCGCGTCTCCGGCCACAGGCCGGCCGGGCGGAAACGCATGGTCAGCACCAGCGCCAGGCCGAAGATCAGCATGCGCAGCACTTCGGGATCGACCAGCATCCTGCCGAACAGCGCCTTCTGTGCCGGCTCCACCGTATAGCGCAGCAACTCGGGCATGAAGGAGAGCAGCGCGGCGCCGGCGATCACGCCCCAGATGTTGCCCATGCCACCCAGCACCACCATGGCCAGGATCATGATCGATTCGTTGAGGATGAAGCTCTCGGGGCTGACGAAGCCCTGGATCGCGGCAAACATGCCGCCGGCGATGCCGCCGAACGACGCCCCCATGGCGAAGGCCAGCAGCTTGATGTTGCGCGTGTTGATGCCGGCGGCCTTGGCGGCGATCTCGTCCTCGCGGATCGCCACCCAGGCGCGGCCGATGCGCGAATCCTGCAGCCGCCGGTTGATGACGATGACGGCGAGCAGCACCAGCAGCAGGAAGTAGTAGTACTTGATCGGCCCGCTGAGTGCGCCGGAATTGGCGCTAAAGCTGAAGTCGCCGAGGCGGAAGGGGTCGATCAGGTTGATGCCCTTCGGGCCGTTGGTGATGTTCACCGGCGCCGAGAGGTTGTTCATGAAAATGCGCACGATCTCGCCGAAGCCCAGCGTGACGATGGCGAGGTAGTCGCCGCGCAGCCGAAGAGTCGGCGCTCCCAGCACGGCGCCGGCGATGCCGGCCACCGCGGCGCCGAGCGGCAGGATGAGCCAGAAGGGCAGGTGCAGGCCGAAATGCGGCGAGGCCAGCAGCGCATAGACGTAGGCGCCGACGGCGAAGAAAGCGACATAGCCGAGGTCGAGCAGGCCGGCAAAGCCGACCACGATATTGAGGCCGAGCGAGAGCAGGACGAAGAGCACGGCGAAGTTGGTGATGCGTACCCAGGCAGTGCCGGCCATCGCCAGCACGAAGGGCAGGGCGATGAGCGCCACTGCGATGCAGGCCAGGCCCAATTTCTCTTTCTTGCTCCAGCCCATCAGGCTCTTTCCGAGACCCGTTCACCAAGCAGGCCGGAGGGCCGGAACACCAGCACCAGTATCAGCATCAGGAAGGCGAACACATCCTGGTAGTTGCTGCCGAACAGCACGAAGTGCCCGCCATCGACGCAGCGCTCGCCCATCCAGCCGCCGTCGGCGGCGCCCGGCCAGCGGCAGAGGTCGGTGAATTCGCCGATGTAACCGGTGCCCAGCGCTTCGACCAGCCCCAGCAGCAGGCCGCCGACCATGGCGCCGGGCAGGTTGCCGATGCCGCCCAGTACGGCGGCGGAGAAGGCCTTGAGGCCGAGGGTGAAGCCCATCGTGTAATGGGCGATACCGTAATAGGTGCCGAACATGACGCCGGCCACGGCGCCGAGTCCCGCGCCGATGACGAAGGTGGCGGCGATCACGCGGTCGGCATTGACGCCCATCAGGCCCGCGACGTGGACGTTCTCGGCGGTGGCGCGGATCGCGATGCCGAAGCGCGTGCGATAGACGAACCACGAGAGGCCGGCCATCATCACCATCGACAACAGGATGATGGCTATCTGCACGCCGCTGATGGCGGCACCGCCGATGGCGAAGCTCGGGTTGTCGATGATCTGTGGAAATGCCAGCGGATTTCGGCCCCAGGCCAGCAGCGCAAGGTGCTGCAGGATGATGGACATGCCGATCGCCGTGATCAGCGGCGCCAGGCGCGGCGCGTGGCGCAAGGGGCGGTAGGCGACCCGTTCCAGCGAGTAGCCGATCGCCATGCAGGCCGGAATTGCGGCCAGCACTCCGGCAAGGACGATGGCCAGCGGCGGCAGCGCGCTGCCGGCGAGCGAGGTGATCACGCCGAAGGCCACCATGGCACCGATCATGACCACTTCGCCATGGGCGAAATTGATCAGCTGGATCACGCCATAGACCATGGTGTAGCCGAGCGCCACGACGGCGTAAACGCTGCCGGTGGTGAGGCCGTTGATGATCTGCTGGAGCAGGATGTCCATGGGTCACGTGTGCCGAACAAATCGCAAGGATACCGTCTCCGCATCCTGCGGAGGTTTTGCGCGCCGGGATTCCGTTTCGCGGGCCGGCGATAAAAACGGGGAAGCCGCGTGTGGCGACTTCCCCGTTCGGTTCAGTGCGAGCTTACTTCTTTGCCGGAGCCGGAGCCGGAGCCGAAG